>JBHEMM010000122.1:0-504 GCA_046262595.1 Vulcanimicrobiaceae bacterium | reverse complement strand
GTCGATCACCTGCTTGCCATTCGCCTTGGCGCGCCATTCCTCGATCGCGTCGGCGAACGTCGAGCCCGGCGGCTGGATGATGAAGTCGACGTGGCAGGTCGTGCCGCCGAACGCCGCGGCGGTCTGTCCCGACTCCACGTCGTCGATCGTCACGGTCCCGCCGAAGGGCATGTCGAGATGCGTGTGCGGGTCGATGCAGCCGGGAAGCACGTACTTCCCGGCTGCATCGATCACCTTGTCCGCTTGGAGGTCGAGCGATTCGCCGATCAGGGAGATCCGCTCGCCGTCGATGAACACGTCGCCGGCGTAGTCATCTGCTGCCGTGACAATGCGGCCACCCTTGATCAGCACGGACATCGTGCTTACTTACCACCCTCTGTGATTGCGACTTTCGCCTTTTTCCACTTGCGACCGTAGACGTCCAAGTGAGCCTTCTTGACCATCGCGTCCGCGGCTTTGGCGAGATCGGTCCGGTAGGCAGACGACGTCGGCACCTTCTTCAGC
>JBHEMM010000121.1:0-527 GCA_046262595.1 Vulcanimicrobiaceae bacterium | reverse complement strand
CGTCGATATTGCCGCCGGTCGAGAGGTCCATCACGGTGTCGGCACCGAGGTTGATGGCCATGTTGAGCTTCGAGAGCTCGTTGTCGACGTCCGAGGTGACGGCCGAGTTGCCGATGTTCGCGTTGATCTTGCAGACGGCCTTGATGCCGATCCCCATCGGCTGGAGCCCGAGCTTGTGCGGGACGAGGTGTCGCGGGGGCGGATGGTGATCCCGGCGAACACCGAGCACCTCAGGGACGACCGGCGGAGCGGGGCACGACCGGGCCGGCTTCATCGTAGTCGGCCCGACCCGTCCGGGTCAATTCGGACGGGTCGGGGCGGGGGGATGGTCAGCCGCCGGCCTTCGCCGGCGAGACGCTCGCGACGTAGGGGCTCTTGGGGTATTCCTGCTTGAGCCGCTCGAAGGCCTCGTCGGCGCGGTCGGGACGCTTGAGCTCTTGCCAGGTCTGCACGATCCGCGCGAGCGCCTTGGGGTGCTGCTCCTTGTCCTTGAAGAAGAGCAGGTCGGTGTGCAGGTAGGCATAGAG
>JBHEMM010000120.1:0-545 GCA_046262595.1 Vulcanimicrobiaceae bacterium | reverse complement strand
CACGAACAGTTGATGACCGTCGCGCAACAGGTTTCAAGCGCGGGTGCAAAAGTTCTTCGCGGCGGCGCATTCAAGCCGCGCAGCTCGCCGTATTCATTTCAAGGCATGGGACTCGAAGGCCTGAAGATCCTGCGCGAAGCCGGCGACAAATACAACCTGCTCGTCATCAGTGAGGTCATGGAGATCTCGCAGATTGAAGTCATGCTGCCGTACGTGGACATCCTGCAGGTGGGCGCGCGCAACATGCAGAACTTCAACCTGCTGCGCGAGCTGGGAAAGGTCCGCAAGCCCGTCATGCTCAAACGTGGCATCGCCGCAACGTTTGAAGAGTGGCTGCTCTCCGCCGAGTATATCTATGCCGGTGGAAATTATGACGTGCTGATGTGCGAGCGCGGCATCCGCACCTTTGAGACCTACACCCGCAACACCATGGACATCAGCGCCATTCCCATCATCAAGAAACTTTCGCACCTGCCTGTCGCCGGCGATCCCTCGCACGGCACCGGACGCCGCGACAAAGTTCCGCCCATGGCTCGCGCGGCAGT
>JBHEMM010000119.1:0-557 GCA_046262595.1 Vulcanimicrobiaceae bacterium | reverse complement strand
GAGCTGGACTGGCTCGGACTCGGTCCCTGCAATGCCCTGAGCTGGGCGCCCGACGGCAAGGCCAACGTGCTGGGGCGGCACACCGGTGACCCGGCGCGCTGGAAGCGGTACCGCGGCGGCACCGCGGGTCACCTCTGGGTCGACGCTCGCGGCAACGGTACTTACCGCCGCATCCTCGATCAGCTCAAGGGCAACTTCGCCTCACCGATGTGGGTGGACAAGCGCATCTACTTCATCTCCGACCACCAGGGCATCGGCAACATCTACTCCTGCCGCCCGGACGGTGCCGACGTGCGCCGCCACACCGACCACGGTGAGTACTACGCCCGCTTCGCCTCGGCCGACGGGCGCTCCATCGTTTACCAGCACGCCGCCGACATCTGGGCGCTGGACGTGGCCAGCGACAGGGCGCGGCGCGTCGACTTTGACTTCCCCAGCCCACGCACCCAGCGCAACCGCAAATTTGTGAACCCGGCCCAATACCTGGGTGGCTTCTCGGTGCACCCGAAAGGTCACTCCCTGGCGGTCGAGACACGGGGCAAACTGTTCAGCTTCCC
>JBHEMM010000118.1:0-576 GCA_046262595.1 Vulcanimicrobiaceae bacterium | reverse complement strand
CCATAGGACTCGAACACCATCGCGACGGCGGCCACCGCGCACCCGACGCTACCCATCGTGCCATTCTCCGGCACTCCTCCGATCGCATCCTCATCCCACTTCTCGTCACCTTGCTGGAATGAGGGCACAGGCAGTTCAACCCGATGAAAGAAGTAGCGTCCGCCGCGCGGTACAAGCGGCCGTTTCCAGTTCCAATCAACGTAGAGACCGGTGGCAGCGGCGAGCACCAGCAAGACGAGAATAAAAAAGAGTCGCTTCAGAATGCGCAATGTAACCGCAGGGGCGGCCGACTTTCAAACGCCTCGCTCGCTACTTGCCGAGATACTTATCAAACCATGCGAGGGTTTTTGATGAAGTGGATCGGCGAGCTTTTCTCATACACAGCCGGGTCGTCGTAAACGGATGCTCCGAAGAACGGGATCATCCATTGGTCGATGAGATTTTGACCATAGTAACTCTGCCAATTTGCGATGCCGGCGCCAGCGACGGCAGCACGGAAGCGGTTGGTTTGTGTAACAGTCCACATCGTCATGAATCCGCCGTAACTCCAACCGGTGACTCCGAGCCGCTCAGGAT
>JBHEMM010000117.1:0-635 GCA_046262595.1 Vulcanimicrobiaceae bacterium | reverse complement strand
CCCCCGCCCCGACGATTCCGATGCGCACGCAGCCTCCTACCAGTAGTACCGGTATGTTCGCGGCGTTCCCGAGCGAATCCGGAAAAGCGCGATTCCGAGGACGCCCGCGCAGAAGCCGCCGATGTGGGCGAAATATGCGGTCCCGCCCTGTTCGCTTGCCACTTTATCCGTCAGTGCCCCGAACCCATGGAGGAACTGCGTCACTGCCCACACGCCGATCACGAGGATCGCCGGAAGCCGCAGGAACAGCGGAAAACATCCGATCGGCACGATCGTGTTGACGCGGGCCGTCGGGAAATTGATGAGATATGCGCCGAGTACGCCGGCGATGGCGCCGGAGGCACCAATGGCAGGCAGATGGCTGCCCGGACCAACGGCGACTTGCGCGATACCGCCCGCGATTCCGCAGAGCACGTAGAACGCGAAAAAGCGGACGTGGCCGCATAGGTACTCGATGTCTGGTCCGAAGACGAACAGAAAGAGCATGTTGAACGCGAGATGCAGGATGCTGCCGTGCAAAAACATCGACGTGAGAATGGTCAGCGCCGGTATCGGCGGGCTCGGCGGCGCCAGTACCACATCGTGCGTGATATCGAACGGAATCGCGGCGTAGGCGTTGATGAACGCATCGGGAT
>JBHEMM010000116.1:0-639 GCA_046262595.1 Vulcanimicrobiaceae bacterium | reverse complement strand
CCGCTACGACTGGCCCGACTCGACCTACGTGCGCAAGCCGCCGTTCTTCGAGGGGATGGATCCCGAGCCCGCCCCGGTCCAGCCGATCTCCGGTGCCCGCGTGTTGGCCGTCCTGGGCGACAGCGTCACGACCGATCACATCTCCCCCGCGGGCGCGATCAAGCGCGACAGCCCGGCGGGACGGTGGCTCATCGAGCAGGGCGTCGAGGTCCGCGACTTCAACTCATACGGGTCGCGCCGGGGCAACCACGAGGTGATGATCGGGATGGGTGTCGCCCCGCTGCAGTTCGCGGACGGGGAGTCGGTCGAGTCCCTCGGCCTCAACGGCGAGGAGACCTTCGAGGTAACCGACCTCGAAAATGGCGACGCCAAATCGGTGAAGCTCACCGCGACGCGCGAAGGAGCCGATCCGGTCGAGTTCGAGGCGCGCGTCCGGCTCGATACGCCGAACGAGGTCCTCTACTTCCAAAACGGCGGCATCCTCCACCGGGTCCTGCGGGATCTTCGCTAGCCGGTACGGCTAACGCCGCACCTGTCAATTACTCGAAATCCCGGTTGGGGGTTGACACGGTAACGCGGCATCGGAGAGAATGGCCCGGCCGGGAGAAACTCAAAAGTTTCGCAAGCTCGTCCCCGGTC
>JBHEMM010000115.1:385-644 GCA_046262595.1 Vulcanimicrobiaceae bacterium | reverse complement strand
AGCTGGGGCATTTTGATTGGGGCTACGCCCATTCGGGGACCCTCCTCACTTGAACTGGGCGCGAGCGGGATGGAGGCGACGACCAGAATCGAACTGGTGATGGAGCTTTTGCAGAGCTCTGCCTTACCACTTGGCTACGTCGCCTCGCCAAGGACCAAGGATAACTTTTCGGGGGCGGCGCTCAGGCCGGTGGTGCATTGTTGGCCCATGCAGCAGGAGTTGCGGGACGCCCTCGCGCGGGTTGCCTCGGCGGTGGGGG
>JBHEMM010000115.1:0-271 GCA_046262595.1 Vulcanimicrobiaceae bacterium | reverse complement strand
CCGGCTGGACACCGGCTTTCGAGGCCTGACCGCCAGCAGCTTCACCACCGTCTCGGGGCAGCCCCCGCTGGTGCTGGTGTGCCTGGACCGGTTCTCCGCGACCCGCACCGCTGTGGAGCAGACCGGCGCCTTCAACATCAGCGTGCTGGGAAGGAGCCAGGAGTTCTTCGCCGAGCGGTTCGCGGGCAGGGCGCCGGCGGTGGACGGTGGCTGGCGAGAGATCCCGCACCGGCTGGGCGCGAACGGACTACCGATCCTGGATGGCTCGATC
>JBHEMM010000114.1:0-646 GCA_046262595.1 Vulcanimicrobiaceae bacterium | reverse complement strand
TCCCTAGACCGGGTCTCGCGTCGGAGGCCTGGGTGTCACGCCCAGCGGTGCGATGGCCGCTAGGCGAGGTCGCAGAAGACGAACCCGTCGCGTTCGACGGTTTCGCCGACCTCGCACACGATCTGCTGCGCGAGGATGGGACCGGCGTACACGAAGGTGTGAAACTCGCCGTTCTCCCCGCACGGGTCGACCGAGCCCGGAAGATCCTCCAAGAGCTTCGCGTCGAACTCCCGGCCGGCGAAGGACGGGTCGAGCTGGGCCGGGTCGACGCAGACCAGGATCGCTCGGAAGCCGGCGGCCACGAACTCGCGCGCGAGCAGGCCGGTGTCCGGCCGCCCGCATCCGGGTCTCCCGGTAGGCGCGGATGTCCGCCAGAAAGAGGTCGCCGAACGCGACGGCTTCGATGCCGCGCAGGCTCGCCGACGCGAAGGCCGCGGCCATCTGCTGCTCGTACACGTCGTTGGTGGCGCCGAGCGGGATCGCGACCTCCACGAGGGCGACACCGGCGGCCTGGGCCTGGCGGACGACGAGTCCGCGGCGCACCCCGTGCATCGACACGCGGTCGTAGGCGGCGGTGATCGTCGTGATCAGCGCACGTGGCCACAGCCCGTCTCGACGCAACGTCCACAGCGCGAGTGCCGAGTCC
>JBHEMM010000113.1:412-664 GCA_046262595.1 Vulcanimicrobiaceae bacterium | reverse complement strand
GCCCAACGCCGGCGTGCCGCGAGTGGTTGGGGATGCAGTGGTGTATGAGGCGGACCCGGAGATGCTGGCCGAGCACCTGCGGGACTTCGCGTCACGGGGCGCGCGCATCGTTGGCGGCTGTTGCGGTTCGACGCCCGATCACATCGCGGCGATCGGCCGAGCGCTCGGCCGCTGAGCCGCGTATGGCCGAGGATCTGAGATGAGCAGAGTCAAGTGCCAGATCTCGGTGTCGCTCGACGGCTTCGTCGCCGG
>JBHEMM010000113.1:0-266 GCA_046262595.1 Vulcanimicrobiaceae bacterium | reverse complement strand
TCGATCAGGCGCCATTCGCCTGGCCCGATCTGCTCCATCATCCCGGGCATGGCGTTCCAGGGAACGCTGTCGTGCTCGACGAGCATCGTCACCTGCAGGCCGGCCTCCAGCACGGCGCTCACGATCTCGCCGAGACCGTGGTTCCACTCGTGGGTGATCGGCCCAGCGGCGGACCGACGGAAGCCAGCACAACGCGCCGATCCCGGTGAACACGAAGTCAAAAGCTCGCCCGGCGAGCGCTGCAGGAGCGGCGTACAGCTCTGACT
>JBHEMM010000112.1:395-668 GCA_046262595.1 Vulcanimicrobiaceae bacterium | reverse complement strand
CTCTCCTCGCGGCCGCCGCGGGGGGTCTGCTCCTGGTCGACCTCGGCCACGTAGCGCTCGGTCGCGAAGAAGCCCAGGACGCCGCCGGAACGCACCCGGCGGACCCCGACGACGCGCGCGGTCGGGCCGAACTGCTCCCGCGCCGCAGCGATGGCGTCGTCGCGGGTCGCGGCCTCAACGGATCGCAACGGCACCGCTCACCACCCCCAGCGACTCGATCTGCGCGGTCCGGGAGACCTCTCCGTAGGAGATGACCGGGAGCCGCGGGAGGAC
>JBHEMM010000112.1:0-249 GCA_046262595.1 Vulcanimicrobiaceae bacterium | reverse complement strand
GCGGGCCGCCTCGACGAGGGCGTCGACGTCGGTGGAGGTCTTGGCCCGCACCGACAGCGCCTCGAAGATGCGCACGAGGTCGCGGATGGAGACGTTCTCCGCGAGCAGCCCGTGCAGCACGCGCTGGATCTCGCCGAGCGTGAGCAGGGTCGGGGTGAGCTCCTCGACCACGATCGGGTGCGTCCGCCGGACCATCTCGACCAGCAGCTTGACGTCCTCCCGGCCCAGCAGGTCGGCGGCGTTCTGCCG
>JBHEMM010000111.1:345-674 GCA_046262595.1 Vulcanimicrobiaceae bacterium | reverse complement strand
CTGCTGGAAATTCTCGACCCGCAGCAGAACCACACGTTCACGGATCACTACCTCGATCTGCCCTTCGACCTCTCGAACGTCTTCTTCATCGCGACGGCGAACCAGCTCTCGCCGATTCCGATGCCGCTGCGCGACCGCATGGAGATCATCTACCTCGCGGGCTACAGCGATCAGGAGAAGCTGCACATCGCGCGGCAGTATCTCGTGCCACGACAGATCGAAGCGAACGGTCTCGGGAAGAATGAGATCTCATTCGAGCCCGATGTCATTCCGGCGATCATGCGCGGGTATACGCGTGAAGCGGGGGTGCGCGAGCTGGAGCGGAGAAT
>JBHEMM010000111.1:0-273 GCA_046262595.1 Vulcanimicrobiaceae bacterium | reverse complement strand
AAGGCCGCGCTGAGAGTCGCGCGTGGAAAGGCGGAGAAGGTGCACGTCGCGGAGGGCGATCTCAAGGAACTGCTCGGCGCGCCGCGCTTCTACCCGGAAGAGGCGCGCAAAGAGTCGCCGGTCGGCGTCTCGACCGGCATGGCCTGGACGGAGATGGGCGGACAACTCCTCTTCATCGAAGCGTCGCTTCTGCCGGGCGGCTCCGGCCTCGCCATCACCGGACAAATCGGCGAGGTGATGCAGGAGTCTGCGCGTGCGGCGCGCTCTTTCCTG
>JBHEMM010000110.1:436-674 GCA_046262595.1 Vulcanimicrobiaceae bacterium | reverse complement strand
AGCTAGGCCAGGTCGCAGAAGACGAACCCGCCGCGCTCAACGGTTTCGCCGACCTGGCAGGGGATCTCGTGCGCGAGGATGGGCCCAGCATGAACGAAGGTGTGAAACTCGCCGTTCTCGCCGCACGGATCGACGGCCGGCGGCAGGTCATCGAGTAGTTTCGCGTCGAACGCACGGCCAGCGAAGGACGGATCGAGCTGCGCGGGGTCGACGCAAACCAGGATCGCTTCGAAGCCGG
>JBHEMM010000110.1:0-258 GCA_046262595.1 Vulcanimicrobiaceae bacterium | reverse complement strand
CGCAGGCTCTCAGACGCGAACGCCGCGGCCATCTGCTGCTCGTAGATGTCGTTCGTGCAGCCCACGGGAATTGCGACCTCGACGAGGGCGACACCCGCGGCTTCGGCTTGGCGCACGACGAGTTCGCGACGCACGCCGTGCATCGACACCCGCGCATAGGTATCGGTCATCGTCGTGATCAACGCACGAGGCCACAGCCCGTGGTCCCGGCGCAGGGTCCAAAGCGCGAGAGCCGAGTCCTTGCCCCCACTCCAAGAC
>JBHEMM010000109.1:454-685 GCA_046262595.1 Vulcanimicrobiaceae bacterium | reverse complement strand
ATCGGCGCCATCCGCGCGGCGCTCGACGATCGCGGGCTCACCGACGTCGGCATCATGGCGTATTCGGCGAAGTTCGCGTCCGGCTTCTACGGCCCATTCCGCGAGGCAGCCGAGTCGGCGCCGCAGTTCGGCGACCGCCGCACGTATCAGATGGACCCGGCGAACGCGCGCGAAGCGGTGCGCGAGATGGCCATCGACGTCGAAGAAGGCGCCGACATGATCATGGTCAAG
>JBHEMM010000109.1:0-336 GCA_046262595.1 Vulcanimicrobiaceae bacterium | reverse complement strand
CCTGTGCCCGTCGTCGCGTACCAGGTCAGCGGCGAATACGCGATGCTCGAAGCCGCCGGTCGAAACGGCTGGCTCGACCGTGACCGCGCCGTGCTCGAATCGCTGATCGCGATCAAGCGCGCCGGCGCCGATCTCATCATCACCTACCACGCACTGGAGTTCGCACAGCAGCGTTGACCATCTTCTTCGGCATCGTCTTCGGCGCCATCGGCGGCGTCTACGCGGTCTACGCGAAGCGGACGTACAGCGCGTCGTTCCTCGTCTGCGGCGTGCTGCTGATGCTCTTCCCGTACTTCGTCAACGGGGTTGTGCTGACGCTCATCGTCGGGGCTGCGC
>JBHEMM010000108.1:247-699 GCA_046262595.1 Vulcanimicrobiaceae bacterium | reverse complement strand
CATTCTTGTTGTAGGCCCACCACTGTGCAAAAGCGATCGAACCGCACATGACTGTAAAGAAGACGACAAGACCGATGGCCCAATTGCGCCTGGCACGAGGCGACATGCCCGAGTAGCGGCTCACTGCCCGCGGCTTCCGGCGATTTCCACAAGGGACCTTCCGCCCATAGGCGTATGCAGGGTCCATGCGCCGCTTCATCGGCCCGTTTATGACGGGACTTGGAATCGCTATTTCTTGCCTTTGGCCGCAGCCTGCATCGGCAGCTGCGAACGCCGCACCCGGCAGTCCCGCGGCAATCCGCGCGTACGCCGGCCTGTTGCATAAAATCAACCCGCATATGCCGGGCTGGCAGAGCCGCGAACTTGCACGGCATTTGCTCATCAGCTCCAAGCGCTGGAAAGTCGATGCTAATGTCCTAGTGGCGCTCGTTTCCGTTGAATCGGCCTGGCGC
>JBHEMM010000108.1:0-237 GCA_046262595.1 Vulcanimicrobiaceae bacterium | reverse complement strand
CACCGGAGCGCGCTCGTGGGTCGGCGCGATCGGGCTCGGCCAACTGATGCCGGGAACCGCCGCCCAACTGCACGTCGATCCGCACGACCCTTACCAAAATTTGCAAGGTGCAGCAAAATACTTAGGCGGCCTCATTCACCGGTACCGCAACAGCCCGCATCAATACTCGCTGGCTTTCGCCGCGTACAACGCGGGACCGAAGGCTATTGCGCATTACGGCGGCATTCCGCCGTACGC
>JBHEMM010000107.1:447-706 GCA_046262595.1 Vulcanimicrobiaceae bacterium | reverse complement strand
CATGTAGCGGTCCGCACCGAGGTCATAACCCTGTTTCCAGTCATGGTCCGAGCCCTTGGCGGTCAGGACCAACACCTTCGTGGTTCCTTTGATGTCGCGTTCCTGGAGTGCGCGGAGGACGTCGTAGCCATCCATCTCCGGCATCATGATGTCCAGCACCATCAGCTCCGGTGGGGCCGCAGCAACCTGCTCGACCGCCTCTTGCCCGTTCTTGGCAGTGGACACCTCATGGCCCTCATCCACGAGGGTATAGATCACG
>JBHEMM010000107.1:0-277 GCA_046262595.1 Vulcanimicrobiaceae bacterium | reverse complement strand
ATTGCCGGAGAAACGTAGTCAGCCCCCCCCGCCACGGCGGGGATTATCGAGACACTGGTCCCTTCGGCTACTGGGGAGTCGATGCCCTGCAAGAACCTCACATCCTCGTCCCCCACGTAGACGTTCACGAATCTGCGCAGGCTTCCCGATCCATCGAGGATCCGCTCTTTGATCCCGGGGTGATTGCGCTCGAGGTCCTCTATCACCGCGGAGATCGTCTCTCCGCTGGCCTCGACCTCGCTAGACCCGTCCGTAAGGCTCCGAAGCTGGGTCGGTA
>JBHEMM010000106.1:477-707 GCA_046262595.1 Vulcanimicrobiaceae bacterium | reverse complement strand
CGCTGACGTTGTTCTGAATCCGGCACCCGTCACCGATGACGACATCGGGCCCGACCATCACATTTTGGCCGAGCACACAGTCCCGTCCGATCTTCGAGCCGGCCAGCACGTGGCTGAAATGCCAGATCTTCGTGCCGGAGCCGATCTCGGATGGCTCATCGACGAAGGCGCTCTCGTGGACGAAGGAGGCGTCGACGGGGGAAGGCGGTCCTTCGGCGGCGCGGGGGGTT
>JBHEMM010000106.1:0-299 GCA_046262595.1 Vulcanimicrobiaceae bacterium | reverse complement strand
ACGGGTGGAGCCAGGAGACGAAGACGTGGCCCTCGATCCCGTTGGGAAAGGACAGATGTGTGGTGGTGACGTCGGCGATGTCCCGGTGCAGGAACGGCGATCCCACTGCGGAGACGCTGTCGGGCTCGCATCGGGCCAGTCGGAGCATCATCGAGATGTCGTGGGGAGCGAAGCTCCAGAGGATGTTCTCCTCCCGACGGATGCGACCGAAGTTGAGCCGGTTCGAGTAGACGTACTGCAACCGGCCCAGCACCCCGTCGGCCACCATCGCCTCGAGGGCCTGGAAGGCAGGGTGGTAC
>JBHEMM010000105.1:472-712 GCA_046262595.1 Vulcanimicrobiaceae bacterium | reverse complement strand
CCGCTGACCCAGGCCGCGGCCGAGGCGGCTGCCCTCAAGTCGGCCGACCCGCTGATCCTCGAGGGTGACGACCAGGTGAGCGTGACGGGGTGCAGCTCCGTCGCCGGCCCAGGCTACAGCTGTGACCTTCGGCTCCGGCCCGCCCAGACCAACTCGGTCTGCCGTTGGAGCGTAGTCGTGCGGATGACCGACAACCTCCCGACAGTCGTCAACTACTCGCACGTCGACTGCGTCGGCTGA
>JBHEMM010000105.1:0-305 GCA_046262595.1 Vulcanimicrobiaceae bacterium | reverse complement strand
TGGGTGTGCCGAGTCCGGTTGGGCCGTCGTAGGCGGGGGCGGCGGCGCAGAGGTAGGAGCCGCCGCATGATCCGTTTGAGCCGGTCGCGATGTCGAACAGCGAACTCGTGTGGCTGTAGGGGAAGCTGCCGTAGTTCAGCGAGTTCTCGTTGCCGGCCAACGCGTAGATGCCGGCGATGATCGGCGAGGCGACGCTCGTGCCGCCGAAGACGGGCCAGCCGCCGGCGCGGTAGGTGTCGTAGACGGCGACACCCGTGTTCGGATCGGCGTCGGCGGACACGTCGGCGACCGTGCGCTTGGGGCAT
>JBHEMM010000104.1:481-718 GCA_046262595.1 Vulcanimicrobiaceae bacterium | reverse complement strand
ATCCCACTCCACCCCGCCGGCACTGCGGTCGTCATCAATGGCCCGCGATTTTCCACCCGGGCCGAAAGCCGGTGGTTCACGTCGATGGGGTGGGAAGTGATCAACATGACCCAGTATCCTGAAGTGGCGCTCGCTCGGGAGTTAGGCCTCTGCTACGCTAACATCTCGCTGGTCACCGATTATGACGCCGGCATCGCTGACGACCCCGAAGCCGGATCGGTGAGCATCGAGGAGGTG
>JBHEMM010000104.1:0-270 GCA_046262595.1 Vulcanimicrobiaceae bacterium | reverse complement strand
AACTCAGTCGGAGCAGGCCCCGTGGGGAAGCCGGGTGTTGGCCCCCGAGCCCGACGATCCCTCAAGAACGGGACGGCCTTTTACGAGGATTCACGCCGGTTTTTGTACGCGAGGTTAAAAGGAGGATCCCGGCGTGATTAAGACCGTGGACTGGGTGAACGGCCAGGCAGTGCTTATTGACCAGACCAGGCTGCCGCACGAGTGCGTCTATCTAAAGCTGACGAACCACAAGGAGGTCGCGCACGCCATTCGTATCATGCAGGTCCGGGG
>JBHEMM010000103.1:398-718 GCA_046262595.1 Vulcanimicrobiaceae bacterium | reverse complement strand
GAGCAGCTGCGACTGCTTGAGCGAGCCTTCGGTGCGCATCGTCGCCGCAATCGTGTTCAAGACGATGCCGACCGATTCCATCAACTGATCGAGGAAGTTCTGGTGGGTCTCGTTGAACTCGTTAAACGAGGCGAGCTCGATCACCGCCTTGACTTCATCCTCGAACAAGGCCGGAAGGATGTTGACGTTCGCCGGCGTCGCGTGGCCGAGACCGGAGCCGATGCGGATGAAATCGGGCGGCACATCCTCCAAAAGGATCGGCCGCCTGTCGGCCGCCGCCTGCCCGATGAGGCCTTCGCGAAGGCGGAACTCCTGCTTGA
>JBHEMM010000103.1:0-257 GCA_046262595.1 Vulcanimicrobiaceae bacterium | reverse complement strand
CCTCGCGCCGGGCCACGTAGAACACGCCATATTGCGCGTTCACCAGCGGCGCGAGCTCGGACATAATGAGGTTCGAGACGGTCGCAAGATCGCGCTCGCCCTGGAGCATGCGGCTGAAGCGGGCGAGGTTGGTCTTGAGCCAGTCCTGCTCGGCATTTTTGAGCGTCTGCTCCTTCAAGTTCGCGATCATCTCGTTGATCGTGTCCTTGAGCGCGGCCATTTCACCCGATGCTTCAACCGCGATCGAGCGGGTGAGG
>JBHEMM010000102.1:452-723 GCA_046262595.1 Vulcanimicrobiaceae bacterium | reverse complement strand
AAACCGACCGTGGTGCGCGCAGATCGCCTCACGTGGCTGCGGGAAAAGTTGTCGGGAGGGTAAGAACGCGCCGTAGCGAACGAAGCGCGGTCGCTCATAGGCCCATCCCGCCAAGATAGCTCAGTTGGTAGAGCACGCGCCTGAAAAGTGCGGTGTCCCGAGTTCGACTCTCGGTCTTGGCAAATATCGCAGCAAACCGCCGCATTCGATCGGCGGTTTGTTTTTTTGTGACACACTGGTGGCACGAATATCTTTTACGATGATCTTATGC
>JBHEMM010000102.1:0-250 GCA_046262595.1 Vulcanimicrobiaceae bacterium | reverse complement strand
TGAAGCGAAAGTATGGCGTGACACTCGAGTTTTTGCAGGCGCTCTTAGAAAAACAGCGGGAGTGCTGCGCGATTTGCAACGTCCACTGGACGGCTTGCGTGGCATCGCGTCACTGCCGGACGCAAGAAATATTTCTCGCGCGACTGTTCGTAGATCACTGCCACTCGACGGGGCAAGTGCGCGGCTTGCTTTGCAACAAATGCAACGTGGCAATCGCCCTGCTCGATGAAGACCTCGAGCGCTTCGACGC
>JBHEMM010000101.1:474-728 GCA_046262595.1 Vulcanimicrobiaceae bacterium | reverse complement strand
ACAGTAGACAGTAGACAGAGCGGAATCAGACCTTTCTGACGACTGACTACTGTCTACGATCTACTGCCAGGGGGGCAGATGGCCGGACAGATCGTGACAATCACTTCCGGCAAGGGCGGCGTCGGCAAAACGACGACGACCGCCAACATCGGTACCGCGCTCGCGATGCAGGGCCGCACAGTCGTTTTGATTGACGCGGATATCGGACTCCGCAATCTCGATATCGTCATGGGTCTGGAAAATCGTATCGTCTA
>JBHEMM010000101.1:0-411 GCA_046262595.1 Vulcanimicrobiaceae bacterium | reverse complement strand
CCCGCCGGTATCGAGCAGGGCTTCCGTAACGCGATTGCCGGGGCGACACACGTTGTGGTCGTGACGACGCCCGAAGTCTCCGCCGTGCGCGATGCGGACCGGATTATCGGGCTGGTGGAGGCTGCCGAGTTGCCGCCACCACGGTTGGTCCTCAATCGCTTCCGCGCCGATATGGTCAAGCGCGGCGACATGATGGACGTGTCGGATGTCGAAGAAATCCTCGCGATTGACCTGCTCGGCGTCGTGCCGGAGGATCAGGCAATCATTACCAGTACGAACCGGGGCGAGGTCGCCGTGTATGACAGCCGTTCACCAGCGGGCAGCGCATTCAAGGACATCGCGCGCCGCCTGCAAGGAGAGACGATCGCGTTCCAGCGATACGAAGCCGCGCAAGCCGGCATGATGTCGCGG
>JBHEMM010000100.1:378-765 GCA_046262595.1 Vulcanimicrobiaceae bacterium | reverse complement strand
ACTGCGGGGCCATCGTGGAGGGATACCACGGCGACGCCGCCTACACGATGGCGATCGGCCATGTGAGCGCCGAGGCCAACCGGCTCATCGAGGTCACCGAGCGCGCCATGTGGGCTGGAATTGCCAGGATGGAGGACGGCACCAGGCTCCACGAGATCGGCAAGGCCGTGCAGGACGTGGCGGAGGCGGCCGGGTTCTCGGTCGTCCGCGAGTACGTCGGGCATGCCATCGGCACCTCCATGCACGAGGAGCCGCAGGTGCCCAACTACTGGCCCGGCTCTCCGGGACCGAAGATGCGCACCGGGATGGTGTTCGCGGTGGAGCCGATGCTGAACGCCGGCAGCCCCCGCACTCAGACCCTGGACGACGGCTGGAGCGTGGCTACGG
>JBHEMM010000100.1:0-238 GCA_046262595.1 Vulcanimicrobiaceae bacterium | reverse complement strand
CCGTGGGCGCCGGTGACGGGGGACGCCATCGTTCCCCGCATCCGCCAGCCGGACGCCTCGACGGCCGCCGTCGCCCGGGCCAAGGCCTCGTCGAGGGTGGCTTGGTCGGCGGGGGCCGTGGCCAGGCGGAGCTCGAACATGGGCTTGACCAGAGCCACCAGGTCAGTCTCGGCGGCCAGCTCGACGAGCGCCAGGAGGGGCACGGCGTCGGCCAGGGCCAGGTAGGAAAGGTCGAGGC
>JBHEMM010000099.1:0-776 GCA_046262595.1 Vulcanimicrobiaceae bacterium | reverse complement strand
GCGCAACGCCGCGCTGTTCGTTAGCATCCACGTGAACGCATTCACTGATTCGGAGCCGCACGGCGCAACAATCTATTACTTCAAGCCGCAAGACCTGGCGCTCTCGGAAGCGATAAATAGAAGAATCGCCTCGGAGGTGACCGCGCTCCAAAACGACGGCGTCCGCAAAGGAAAATATTATGTTATCCATCACGCAAGCATGCCGGCCGCGCTGATCGAAGCCGGGTTCCTGACGAATCCCGCGGATCGCGCGGTCCTGACATCGCCGGACTGGCAGCAACGCATGGCAGTCGCGATCGCTGACGGAATCAAGGACTACACGAATTCTTTAGACAGCGCATCCGCCAACCAATGATAAGGCGCTGGTCAGCGTTCGCGCGCAGCCGAGCGCAAAAAACTGATGAGTTCATGCGTAATATGCACTTAAACCAGCAAATCGAGCCGCGATTGTCGTGAATAACGACGCAGAGCTTGTGCGGCGTTTCGCCACCGCATTGGACAACGACGATTACGACGTTGCCTCAGAATGCATGGAGCCCGATGCGATTTATGAAGATGTCGGCCTAAAAACAATCGTGGGCCGGGACGCGATTCTGCGGTCGTTCGCGATGCTTCAGTATGGGGCCGCAACAATCTGGATGACTTGCGTTTTCTGCACGAGATCAACGCGACGTCGCCCCTCGCCATTCGATTCATAGACTTCTTGGCGAAGGGCGGTGAAGAATTCTTGGTGGACCACACGATGCATGCAACGTTGTCGGAACGTGGCCTGATCC
>JBHEMM010000098.1:447-780 GCA_046262595.1 Vulcanimicrobiaceae bacterium | reverse complement strand
CTGCCCGGCTTCGGCATGATCAGCCAGGTCGTCGCGACGTTCAGCCGCAAGCCGGTGTTCGGCTATCTCGGCATGGCCTATGCGATGGTCGCGATCGGCGTGATCGGCTTCGTCGTGTGGGCGCATCACATGTTCACCACCGGCATGAGCGTCGACGAGAAGATGTACTTCACCGCCGCGACGATGGTCATCGCGGTGCCGACCGGCGTGAAGATCTTCAGCTGGACCTTCACCATGTGGCAGGGCTCGGTCACCTTCGAGACGCCGATGGTGTGGACTCTCGGGTTCCTGATCACCTTCGTGTTCGGCGGACTGACCGGCGTCATCCTCGCC
>JBHEMM010000098.1:0-299 GCA_046262595.1 Vulcanimicrobiaceae bacterium | reverse complement strand
TTCCTCGGGCTCGACGGCATGCCGCGCCGGATCCCCGACTACACGCCGGCCTTCGCGCATTGGAACTATGTCTCGACGGTCGGCTACATGATCACGGCCGTCGGCGTCGCGGTGTTCTTCGTGAACCTCTTCTGGTCACTCGCGGCTGGACGCAAGGCGCCGGACAACCCGTGGGGCGAAGGCGCGACGACGCTGGAATGGACGCTGCCGAGCCCGCCGCCCTTTCACCAATATTCGACGCTGCCGGTGATCGAGTAGGATCGTCACGATCGGGACAAGGCCAATGCCCGCCCTAGAGC
>JBHEMM010000097.1:466-800 GCA_046262595.1 Vulcanimicrobiaceae bacterium | reverse complement strand
GCTGAAGACGCAGCGATTTGGCCAGCCCGGCTTCAACGATCAGCAATGCCGCCGCGCCGTCGTTTATACCCGAAGAATTGCCCGCGGTCACCGTGCCTCCGTCGTCTTTGGAGAATGCGGGTTTCAGCTTGGCGAGATTCTCCAGCGTCGTGTCCGGCCTCGGGTGCTCGTCCACGCTGACGAGGATCGGAGCGCCCTTGCGCTGCGGAATCTCGACGGGCACGATCTCCTGGGCGAACAGCCCGCGTTGGTGCGCCGCCGACCACCGTTGCTGGCTCTGCAGCGCGAACTGATCCTGATCCGCCCGGCTGATCTTGTGCTTGCGGGCGACATT
>JBHEMM010000097.1:0-305 GCA_046262595.1 Vulcanimicrobiaceae bacterium | reverse complement strand
CGCGGATTCCGCCTTGCTCAGCACATAAGGTGCACGGCTCATCGACTCGACGCCGCCCGCGATGAACACATCGCCGTGACTCGCCTCGATCATGCGCGCCGCGATGTTGACGGCTTCCAGCCCCGACGCACAGAGGCGATTCACCGTCGAACCCGGCACGGACGCGGGGAGGCCCGCCAGCAGCGCGGCCATGCGCGCGACGTTGCGGTTGTCCTCGCCGGCCTGGTTGGTAGCGCCGAAGTAGACATCCTCGATCAATGCGGGGTCGATGCCGGATCGCGCCACGACGGCCTTGATGATGTGGG
>JBHEMM010000096.1:0-830 GCA_046262595.1 Vulcanimicrobiaceae bacterium | reverse complement strand
ATGATGCCGAGGTCGCGCATAGCGCCCCCGCGTCGGATGGCGGAGTCGCCGCGAAGGGTAAGAAGTTGCGCGATATTGGTTAGCAGAAGCATTCAGCGCGGGATCTGCACGCCTGACTTTTCCGCGAATTGTTGGGCCTCTTCGTAGCCCGCGTCTACGTGGCGGATGATGCCCATTCCCGGATCAGTGGTTAGCACTCGCTCGATACGCTTTGCCATCATCTCTGTGCCATCGGCAACGGTGACTTGGCCGGCATGAAGTGAGTAGCCAATGCCGACGCCGCCTCCGTTGTGAATGGAGAGGCAACGGAACCGCAGTCGAGATGGTCGCGGCCAATGACAATCGGCGCTTTGAGTTTTCCCTTTTTCACCAGGTCGTTCATTGCCAAACCAAACTCTGCGCGCTCTCCGTAGCCGAGCCAGCAGATGCGCGCCGGCAGTCCTTGGAAGCGGATACGCTTTCGCGCGAGGTCGATCCAGCGGGTAAGGCTGCGATTTTGGGGAAACATTTCAAGGACGAGATCGTCGGTAACAGCGATGTCACTGGCTTTGCCGGAAATGTATCCGTTCAGCGGATCATGCGCGGAGGTTTGATCGGTGAGCAGATCCGGAACAACGCCGCGTTCGGCGAGCTCGGGAATGATCTCAGCGCAATTGCCTACGAGGCCGACGGAAATGGCCTCCTTCTTGCGAATAGAGTTCTTGAGAATGCGCAACGCTTCATCAAGATTGTTGACCATGAAATCGCAGTAGCCAGTCTTCAGCCGTTTCTTGATGCGCTCTGCGTCCACGTCAATGCCGAGAAATGCCGCGCCTGCCATGGTTGCAGCC
>JBHEMM010000095.1:0-837 GCA_046262595.1 Vulcanimicrobiaceae bacterium | reverse complement strand
ACCAGAAGACGAGCGAGATCACCCCGTACACGTCGGCCGGCGTAGCGTGCACCGCGTGGTTGTCCGCGGTGAACACCGTCTGCATCGCGTACAGCGGGCTCGTGCCGATATCGCCGAAGACGACGCCGAGCGCGCCCAGCGTCAACGCCGCCATGCCCGTCCCGGTGACGGCGTAATGGCCCCGGGGCGAAGGCGGCCGGCCTTCCTGGGTCGCTTCCACGCGCGGACCTTACGCCCGGCGGCCCGCCGTCCGCGACGCGGGCCTCAGGCCGAGGAGGCGGCGGCCTCGCCGGCCTTGGCCGCGCAGCGCGGGCACAGCCCGACGATCGGGAAGTGCGAGAAGCGAACCTCGAACCCCGACAGGTCGCGCACCTGCGCGCGGACCCCGTCGAGGGCCGCCGGCTCCACCGACTCGAGCGCCCCGCATGACTCGCAGGCCAGGTACTCGCGATCGCCGAACCCCTCGAGCACGTAGCGCCCCGGCCCGTGGCCGGCGTGGAAGTGACGCACCAGACCGAGGGTTCCCAGCGTCTCCAGGTTGCGGTACACCGAGGCGATGTCGGACTGCGTCATCCGCCCGCCGAGGCCGTCGGCGATCTCCTCCGCCGAGATCGGCTCGCGCGCCGCCAGCAGCGCCTCGAGCACCAGCCGGCGCGCCGAGGTCAGGCGCAGCCCACCCCGCCGCACGGCCGCCATGGCCTCGTCGAGGTCCGCCACGACGACGGGTCTCCGCTCGGGTGAGACGGTCACGCAAGTCCTTCCTGATCGATCCGCAGACGCCGACGCAACGGTAGCGCCGCACGCAGACGTTGTGCAACAACGCGCCCCGTCCCGGAT
>JBHEMM010000094.1:633-933 GCA_046262595.1 Vulcanimicrobiaceae bacterium | reverse complement strand
CCGTAGAGATCGCTGCGGTAGCCGGCCAGCGTGTGCTCCGAGCGCTTGGCGGCCCGCAGGGAGTCGAGGAAGTCGTCGACGAGCTCGGCGAAGGTGGGGGGCACGGGTCGGACGATAGACCTGTTTATGTGGCAAATCCGGCGTGGGGCGCGTTGTTGCAAGACGTCTGCGCGCGTCGCTACCTTTGAGCTTGGCTTGACCGGTCGATCAGAAGGAGCCGCGTGACCGTCTCACCCGAGCGAAGTCCCGTCGTCGTTACGGACCTCGACGAGGCCATGGCGGTCGTTCGCGGCGGTGGCC
>JBHEMM010000094.1:0-623 GCA_046262595.1 Vulcanimicrobiaceae bacterium | reverse complement strand
GGATGACGCAGTCGGACATCGCGTCGGTCTACCGCAACCTGGAGACGCTCGGCAGCCTCGGCCTGGTGCGCCACTTCCACGCCGGGCACGGCCCGGGGCGCTACGTGCTCGAGGGGGTCGGCGATCGCGAGTACCTGGCGTGCGAGTCGTGCGGGGCGCTCGAGTCGGTCGAGCCGGCGGCACTCGACGGGGTTCGCGCCCAGGTCCGCGAGCTGTCGGGCTTCGAGGTGCGCTTCGCGCATTTCCCGATCGTCGGGTTGTGCCCCCGGTGCGCGGCGGTCAAGGCCGCGGAGGCCCCCGCCGAGGCCTGAGACGCGCGTCGCGGAGGGCGGAGCGCCGGCGCGAGCCATAGGGTCTGCGCGTGGAGGCGACGCAGCGAGGCGAGCAGGCGCAGCCCGAGCAGGCGCCGCCCCCGCGACGGCGGGCGGCCGCCAGGACGGGCATGGCGGCGCTGACGCTGGGCGCGCTCGGCGTCGTCTTCGGCGACATCGGCACGAGCCCGCTCTACGCGATGCAAACGGTGTTCACCGCGGACAACCAGGCGGTGCACGCGACACCGGGCGAGGTCTACGGGGTGATCTCGCTCGTCTTCTGGTCGATCACGACGATCGTCTCGGTCAAGT
>JBHEMM010000093.1:0-964 GCA_046262595.1 Vulcanimicrobiaceae bacterium | reverse complement strand
ATCGTGTGCGGCGCCAACCGCAGCCGTGGCCGCAGCAGCATGATGACCCCCGCCGCGGCATCCAGGCCGAGAGAAAGAGAGCTCGGCGCAAGAGCGCTGGAGAGGGCCGACCAGCTGGCCGGCGGCCGCGGCTGGAAGAGCAGGCTCAGTGTCAGGACCAAATGGCCCGAAAACAGCAGCCAGGGCGCGAAAACCCATCCTGCAACGCGCCGCTCGGCAAGCGTCAGGTCGGTGGTACCCGAATGATCGCGGACGTCGAACTGCAACGCTTCCTTCGCCGACGCTCGCCGGTGTCGTAGTTGAAGCCGAGGACGCGCGGCCGCTCGCCGAGCTCCGGGAGCTTCTGCGCGATCGCGGCGAGCGTTGCGCCGGACGAAACGCCGACCAGCATGCCTTCCTCGCGCGCCGCCCGCCGCGCCATCTCCTTGGCGTCGTTCGGGTCGACCTGAATCACGCCATCCAGCAGGCTCGTGTCCATGATGGCTGGGATGAACCCGGCGCCGATGCCCTGGATCGGGTGCGGCGGTGGACTTCGAGGTTGGCCGGATTCTCGAACTGCTGCGGAATCCATGCTCCCTCGGTCGAACCGGCGATCTCGTGCGCGCGGGCAATCGCCGCCTTCATGCCGCCTTCCCGTGGGGTGAGGTCGAACTGGGCTCCATAGGCCAGCATCAAACGGCGCCGCTCGATGCTCATGCTCTCCGGCATGACGAGGATGAGCTTGTAGCCCTTGACCGCCGCGACCATGGCCAGGCCGATTCCGGTATTGCCGGAGGTCGGCTCGACGATCACGCCGCCGGGCCTCAACTTGCCGGTGCGCTCCGCGTCCTCGACCATGGCAACAGCGATGCGGTCCTTGATCGAGCCTCCAGGGTTTGCCCGTTCCTGCTTGATCCAGACTTCAGCACCCTCGCCAAATAATCGGTTCACCCGCACGTGCGGGGTATTGCCGATGGTCTCGAGG
>JBHEMM010000092.1:723-1044 GCA_046262595.1 Vulcanimicrobiaceae bacterium | reverse complement strand
GGCGACGGTAACGCCACACGATGCCTTGCGAGAAGGGGGACCACAGGCTGGTCTTTACCCCGGCGAGCCGCAGCCTGCTGGCGACCCACTGGTTGCACGTGTCGAACGCGCTCGCATGACCGATCCCTTCATAGAAGGCGTCCGCGGTGCCATAGCCTTTGCCGGCAATCAGCGCCGGCCTGGCATCGCGGAAGCTGGCCCGGACCGAGGCCCAGAGGCGCCGATATTCTTCGGGACGGAGCCGGATTTCGCGGGAGGCATAGCGCGGGTCTGCGACCCACTCGACGTGGACTACGCGGCGGCCGCGCGTCAGTGCGCGCA
>JBHEMM010000092.1:350-627 GCA_046262595.1 Vulcanimicrobiaceae bacterium | reverse complement strand
CTGCCTAGATGCGTCGCCGCCTCCTAGACGGACATCCCCCGGATGTCCTACGGCGGCGACCAGTCGGGGCGTAGCGCAGCCTGGTAGCGCATCACACTGGGGGTGTGGAGGTCGCTGGTTCGAATCCAGTCGCCCCGACCATCATTGCGGTCGGCAGTCCCCTGGGACTGCTGTTATTCGCAATGATCAATTTTTCAGCTCGAAAGTCGCTATCTACAGATGTCCAGCCAACCGATGTTGATGATGATGCAGGCCGCTCCAGTAGGCTCGTCGGGCG
>JBHEMM010000092.1:0-318 GCA_046262595.1 Vulcanimicrobiaceae bacterium | reverse complement strand
CTTCTACATGCTGATGATCCGACCGCAGCAGCGGCGCGTGAAGGAGCACCAGGCCGAGATCGCCGCGGTCAAGAAGGGCGACGAAGTGGTCACCGGCGGTGGAATCCGCGGGCGGGTGACGAAGGTCAGCGAGGACGAGGCGGAGGTGGAGATCGCGCAGGGCGTCAAGGTGCGCGTGGTCAAGTCGACCCTCACCCAGGTGCTGACGGCCAGCGCCAAGCCGGCGAACGATTGAGGCGCTCTACCGATGCTTGAATTTCCCCGCTGGAAGGTCTGGCTGGTCAGCCTCGTCGTTGCGGTCGGCGTCCTCCTGTCGAT
>JBHEMM010000091.1:768-1065 GCA_046262595.1 Vulcanimicrobiaceae bacterium | reverse complement strand
CCACCGCCCAGCTCGACCTCGTGGCCCGCGGCGTGCTCGACCGCCGCAACGCCCAGTCGAACTTCTTGAACTACCACGGGTTCCCGGCGGTGATCTGCACGTCACCCAACAACGTGATCGTGCACGGCATCCCCGGCGACTACGTCCTCCAGGAGGGCGACATCCTGTCGATCGACTGCGGCGCCGTCATCGAGGGTTATCACGGCGACGCCGCCCGGACCATCCCCATCGGATCGGTGAGCAACGAGGCCGAGCGCCTGATCAAGGCCACCCGCGAGAGCCTGGCCGCCGGCATCG
>JBHEMM010000091.1:429-758 GCA_046262595.1 Vulcanimicrobiaceae bacterium | reverse complement strand
ATCGACGGGCGCCTTGCCAACACGGTGTAGATCGCGAGAACGGGGACGTTGGAGATGCTCAAGACCAAGGCCGAGGTGGCCAAGATGCGCCGGGCGGGCCGGGTGGTGGCCGAGATGCTCGACGAGTGCGAGAAGGCGGCCAAGCCGGGGATGACCACGGCCGAGCTCGACCTCGTCGCCCGGGAGGTGCTCGATCGCCGCAACGCCGCCTCCAACTTCTTGAACTACCACGGCTTTCCGGCGGTGATCTGCACGTCGCCCAACAACGTGATTGTGCACGGCATCCCCGGGTCCTACGTCCTGGAGGAGGGCGACATCCTCTCGATCGA
>JBHEMM010000091.1:0-229 GCA_046262595.1 Vulcanimicrobiaceae bacterium | reverse complement strand
TCCGACATCGGTCATGCCGTGCAGACCGTGGCCGAGGGTGAGGGTTTCAACGTCGTGCGCGAGTACGTCGGCCACGGGATCGGCACGGCCATGCACGAGGAGCCGCAGGTGCCCAACTACGGCACGCCGGGCAAGGGCCTCAAGCTCAAGGTGGGCCATGTCCTGGCCGTGGAGCCCATGGTGAACCTGGGCACGGCCCGCACCACCCTGTTCGAGGACGGCTGGACCG
>JBHEMM010000090.1:428-1245 GCA_046262595.1 Vulcanimicrobiaceae bacterium | reverse complement strand
CCTCCGCGGTTCACTGACCCCGAACCGACAAACAACATGTTCGATCCCAGGGAGGCGATCTGGTCTTGGATTTGTTTGTCGGCACCCTGGCCGATCCCCACCACGTTGATCACTGCACCCACGCCGATGATGATGCCGAGCATGGTAAGAGCAGAACGCATCTTGTTGCGCGCCAGCGCGCGAAGCGCCAGTCGAAGAGTCGCTATGAAATCCATACTGCCACCTAATCTTCCAGGGTCGGCATTTCGCGCAACGCCTCGCCGGCGTCCAGCCGATCCTTTACCAATTCATCTTTCTTCACCAAACCGTCGCGGAACACGATGTTGCGTTTGGTGAACTGCGCAATGTCGGGTTCGTGCGTTACCAGAACGATGGTGAGTCCCTGCTCTTGATTCAGTCGCTGGAAGATTCCCAACACTTCCACTGAAGTGCGACTGTCCAAGTTCCCGGTCGGCTCATCAGCCAGCAGGATTGAAGGCTTGTTGACCAATGCTCGCGCGATCGCCACGCGCTGTTGTTGTCCTCCGGAGAGCTGCGAAGGGAAGTGGTCTTCGCGTTCCGCCAGCCCAACCATCGCAAGTGCTTCCTTCGCGCGCTTCTCGCGTTCCATCTTGTTGATGCGCGCATACAGCGTCGGCAATTCCGTGTTCTCAAGCGCAGTCGTGCGTGCGAGCAGGTTGAATCCCTGGAAGACGAAACCGATCTGCCGGTTTCGGATCACCGCCAGGTCCTTCTTGGTCAGCGAGGAAACGTCAGTGCCATCCAGCAGGTATCGCCCACTGGTCGGCTTATCCAAACATCCCAGGATGTTCATGAA
>JBHEMM010000090.1:0-316 GCA_046262595.1 Vulcanimicrobiaceae bacterium | reverse complement strand
CCGCCGACGCCTGCTGCAGCGTCAGTACTTGCCGCACCGCGGGCTCCCGCATCCGTACCGCCTCCGGCGCCACGTCTGGCACCGCCGTTGCCTTGTGCGGGCGCAGCAGTAGCAGGAGCAGTCTGACCGGATGCACCCTGCCCAGAACCCTGGCCTGCACTCTGGCCTGCGGCCGGTCCGGCAGCTTCTTGGTCGCCCCCACGCCCGCCCATCTGGATGTTGTATTTCTGATAAAGCGCGCGGATCTCTTCCGGCTTGAGGTCTGGCTTAAATCGCAATGCGGAGTTGGGGATTTTCACCGCGTTGTTCGCATTGC
>JBHEMM010000089.1:616-1336 GCA_046262595.1 Vulcanimicrobiaceae bacterium | reverse complement strand
ACGCTGTCCTGCGCGTAGATGTCGCCCTTGACCTCCCCGTTCACGATCACGCTGCGGCAGGTGATCGTGCCGGTGATGCGCGCGCCCTCGCCGACAACAAGGGTGTCCTGTGCCGCGATCTCGCCGGTGAACGTGCCGTCGATGCGCACCGCCCCTTCGAGGCGGAGCGTGCCGTCGAAGGCGGATCCGCGTCCGATCACCGCGGAAGGTGGGTCCGCGTCTCCTCCGTCGCGGCGCGAAGCCTCCAACCCTGGTGGCCCTTTAGGTCGCCGTTCCCGCCGGCACCGAGCGCCCCGGCGTGAGCTGCCCCTCGTGGGAGGCCTTCGGCGCCTTGTCGGAGTACGGCTCCTTGCCGTTCTCGATGAGGATCTTGTCGATCTCCAGGAGCACCGCGACCTTCATCGGCACCGGCAGCGCGCGCAGCCGCTCCTCGGCGACCTTGGCGAGCGGGATGAGGTCGATATCGGCGCGGCCGCACGACGGACATGCGACGAGCGTCAGTCCCTGGTCGCGCAGCTCGAGCGACTTCAGGATGTCGAACGCCGCGCGCACCTCGGCCACCGGGTCCTCCGACAGCGAGACGCGGATCGTGTCGCCGATGCCCTCGTAGAGGAGCACGCTCATGCCCGCCGCCGAGCGCACCGAGCCGGAGAGCAGCGTGCCGGATTCGGTCACACCGAGGTGCAGCGGATACGGCACGGCCTTCGCGAGCCGCCGGTA
>JBHEMM010000089.1:0-606 GCA_046262595.1 Vulcanimicrobiaceae bacterium | reverse complement strand
GTCGCCGATGGATCCGTGGTTCACGCCGATGCGGATCGGTGTCTGCTGCTCCCTCGCGCGCTTGGTCACCTCGCGGATGCCGTCCTTGTTGTGGAGGTTGCCGGGGTTGAGGCGCAGCTTGTGGACCCGCGCGTCGAGCGCCATGAGTGCCAGCCGGTAGTCGAAGTGGATGTCGGCAACGACCGGCAGGATGCTGCGCCGGACCACTTCCTTGAGCGCCTCCCCGGCTCGCTTGTCCGGGACCGCCACCCGCACGATCTCGCAGCCCGCCTCTTGGAGCTGCTCGATCTGGCGGATCGTGGCGTCGACGTCGTGCGTCAGCGTCGTGCACATCGACTGCACGGCGATCGGTGCGCCGTCGCCGATGGCCACGCCACCGACCCACACACGCTTGCTCGCCCGCCGCGTGCGGGGACCCGTGCGGTCCGCCGCGAGGTTCATGTCGAGGGCGAGAGGGCTCTGCATACGTTCAGTCTACCGTTCCCTGGCTGCCTGCCAGGGCTCTTTTCGTTACATCACCGGTCGGCGACCATCGCCTCGCGGATGCGCGCGGCCCGCCAGGCGGCCTCACCGACGTCAGCCAGACTCCGCCCCTCGGTCCCCGCT
>JBHEMM010000088.1:1385-1654 GCA_046262595.1 Vulcanimicrobiaceae bacterium | reverse complement strand
GGTAGGCAGCGACCATCGCCTTGCCGTGGCCTGGCGACAGCGCGTGGACCGCACCCCAACCCAACGCTGCGAGGAGCAGCAGCAGCAACGTTGTCTTGCCTGCCGCGGCGTCCTCGAAGACGCCCGCGAACCCGTCTCCGGCGCGGTTGCGGGTCGTCACCTGGTCACCGCCTTCGTAGCGCGGCGCGACGAGTGTGCCCGAGCCAGCCTGAATGGTCAGGGTCGCCGAACGCTGCGCCAGCGGGCGTTGAATGGTCTTGGCGGGGTAG
>JBHEMM010000088.1:631-1375 GCA_046262595.1 Vulcanimicrobiaceae bacterium | reverse complement strand
GTAGTGGCGCAGTCCGCCGGTCGGATCCTCGGCGGTCGTGCTGGAGCGCACGGCCGTGCCGCGGCCGGGCTGGGCGACGACGGCGGTATAGCCGATGCGCCCGGCGTAGGTGCCGTCGCGGATATCGACACGCCGCGGTGACCTGACGGCCGCCCGCAGCGGCAGCTCAATGCGCGTGAGCTTCAGCCCGCCCTGGCCCGGGGGGAACGAAAGGCGCGGCGTGCCGGCAGGGTGCACGGCGACCGAGCGTCCGTCGACGCGCAGCTGCAGGCCGTCGGCGACCTGCTTCTGCGCCCGGGCGAGCATCTGTGCACGCGGGAGGTTGCGCGCCTGGAACGTCGGGATCTCCGCCATGTCGAGGATGTAGCGCAGCGCGATCGCGTCGTCGTCGACGCGGACCTGCGTGAGGTGGTTGATCGTGAAGTTGCCCAGCGGATGCGCCTGCGCGCTCGCCGCCGTGACGAGCAGTGCAACAACGCCCGCGGCGAGTGTCGCGAGCACGACGCGCCGCATCACAGCTGCTTCAGCGCGCGTCGCGCGCGCGGCGCCCAGATCAGCGAGAAGCGCGGGTTGGCCCGCAGCGCGCGGCGCAGGTAACGCCGCGCGGTCGCCAGCCGGCCGGCGGCGCGGGCGCTCAGTCCGGCGCGGGTGAGGACGATCGGGTCGCGCCACCCGAGCGCCAGCGCGCGCCGCTCCCAGACCAGGCCCTGCATGGGGCGCCCGGCGCGCGTCAGTGCCCACCCG
>JBHEMM010000088.1:244-607 GCA_046262595.1 Vulcanimicrobiaceae bacterium | reverse complement strand
AGGCGCGGCGGCCGAGGGCGACCGCGCGCCTGCGGTCGCCGTGGTCAGCCTCGAAGAGCGCGATCTCGACGTCGGTATTGATGCCGTTGGCCGCCAGCAGCCGCCGCTCGGCGTCGACGAGCGCGAACGTCTCGCGAGCCTTCGCAGGCTGGCCCGCCGCCTGCTGCGCCTCGCCGAGGGCGACGATCTCCGCTGGCAGACTCGTTTCCGTTCCGCCAACCGCGAGCACGCGATCGATTTCTTCCCACCAGGCAAGACATGAGCGCGCCGCAGTTGCGTCCAGCGTCCCGGCATCGAGTGCACGATTCGTCTCTCGAATTCGGTCGAACAAAACTCCGAGCGCTGCCGAGATATTCAGATCAT
>JBHEMM010000088.1:0-234 GCA_046262595.1 Vulcanimicrobiaceae bacterium | reverse complement strand
GGCGGCGCGATGCCCACGGGTGGCCTGCAGATCGCCGAGCAGCGTCTGGACGTACGCGACGTTCTCGGGCACCTGCCCGCCGGCGGAGACGGCCAGCGACATCGCCTGCAGCGCGCCGTCAAGGTCGCCGTGCAGTTCGCGGTAGTAGGAGACGCGTGCGTAGGAGGCGAGGTTGGGACGCATGTCGATCATCCGCTGCAGCGATCTGCGCGCCTGCTCATAGCGACCGAGCTC
>JBHEMM010000087.1:256-1718 GCA_046262595.1 Vulcanimicrobiaceae bacterium | reverse complement strand
TTCGAGCGACGGGTCAAGCAGGAGCTCGTGCATCACCCGGATCAGATCCCGCACGATCTCGCTGTCGAAGAGATTCGCGGCGACGAAGGTGTATTCCCCGGCGGCGCCCGAAGGCCACTTGAAGAGGTTCATGTCGGCCCAGTCCATCGACGGCGGATCCCAGGGATCCCGGTAGGCGCGCCGGAGATGTGTGCCGACCTTGCGAGCGTGGTTGAGCTTGGCGGTCTCCCCCGCTATCGGCAGCGGTACCCAGCGCGACCAGTCGGGGCGGCCCCATTCGAAGGTGATCGCCAGCACGTAAGCCTCGTTCGGCGGATCCTCGCGTCGGATGATCCGGGGGAATCCGACGAGCGAACTCGGCGAGCACCCGTTCTGTAGCTGCCGCCAGCTCTGCGCGAAAGGCGTGCATGTCGTCACTGGGCCCGGCCGTGCTCATGGCTCTCCGCTTTCGGTGCAGAGCGGATCGAGCCTCCCGGACGACCCTCCCGCCTGATCGCCGCGGCTCGCGCAATGTTCGAGCAGCGATTCTGCGAGCGCACCATCACCCGGCTATCGCCAGTGGCGATCGAGCGGCTCGAGGACCTCGTGGCAGAAGACGACCCGGCCGGCGTGGACACGCCCGCGGGCCGCGGGGGCTATGCCGAGTTGAAGGCCGATCCTGGTCAGCTCGGGCTCGACACGCTTCTGCGGGAGCTCGCCAAGCTGGAGCGGATTCGGGCCGTCGGGCTGCCCGTCGGGCTGTTCGATGACGCTTCGGAGAGGTCACCCGACCAAGACGGAAGCTAGGCGAGGTCGCAGAAGACGAACCCTCCGCGCTCAACCGTTTCGCCGACTTGGCAGGGGATCTCGTGCGCCAGGATGGGCCCAGCATGAACGAAGGTGTGAAACTCGCCGTTCTCGCCGCACGGATCGACGGTCGGCGGCAGGTCATCGAGTAGTTTCGCGTCGAACGCACGGCCAGCGAAGGACGGATCGAGTTGCGCGGGGTCGACGCAAACCAGGATGGCTTCGAAGCCGGCGGCGATGAACTCGCGGGCGAGTCGGTCGGTGTCGCGCTGCCAGAGCGGGAACAGCGCCCGCAAGCCGGCAGCACGCATTCGCGTCTCGCGGTACGCGCGAACGTCCGCCAGAAAGAGGTCGCCGAAGGCGACCCCTTCGATGCCGCGCAGACTCTCAGACGCAAACGCCGCAGCCATCTGCTGCTCGTAGATGTCATTCGTGCAGCCGACGGGAATTGCGACCTCGACGAGGGCAACACCCGCGGCTTCGGCTTGGCGCACGACGAGTTCGCGACGCACGCCGTGCATCGACACCCGCGCGTAGGCGTCGGTCATCGTCGTGATCAGCACACGAGGCCACAGCCCGTGGTCCCGGCGCAACGTCCACAGCGCGAGAGCCGAGTCCTTGCCCCCACTCCAAGACAGGGCGAGCGTGCTCGGATGGCCTGTCTCAGGCGTCACAG
>JBHEMM010000087.1:0-246 GCA_046262595.1 Vulcanimicrobiaceae bacterium | reverse complement strand
AGACCGCCAGTGACCGCCGCTCGTCTGGGGTGGCGAGAAGTTTCGTGCGGAAAACCGGGTTAGCGCCGGCGTTTATGGCGCGCCGCGGCAGGGACGGATAGCGCCATCATCGGCGCGAAAGGGCCGAGGAAGTGCGCGCCTCCCGTCAGCCCCTGCTTGTGGCGAGAAGCAGGGTAGGAGCCGGTTGGGCGCAGACACGTGCAGTGTGGCGGGGGGTCGTCGGCCGGGCTCAGGCCGGGTCTGGAC
>JBHEMM010000086.1:1554-1836 GCA_046262595.1 Vulcanimicrobiaceae bacterium | reverse complement strand
GAGTCGAGCTGATCGACGGCGAGTTCGACACCCCGCAGGATCCACCTACCTGAACAGGAGGCCTCGTGCTGTTCTTCGTCCGCTTCGACGTCACCCAGCCTGATTCGGTGTCTAACGCCGAGCTGGTCGCGACCTGGAGGCGCGAGGCGGCCGCCGCCCTCGCGGCGATCGACGCCGGGGCGGTCAAGCACCTCTGGAAGGTGGCCGGCCAGCGGGTCGTCCTCGCCGTGATCGACCTTCCCTCGGCCGAGGACCTCGACGCGGCCCTGGGCGGCCTCCGAT
>JBHEMM010000086.1:0-1544 GCA_046262595.1 Vulcanimicrobiaceae bacterium | reverse complement strand
GCCTCGAGCTGACGCTCGTCGGCCCCAACCCGTCCCCCCGCCCCCCAGGTCCAGCCCGGCCCGGAGCCGGGCCGTCCGATCAGGCCGAGCGGTCCGATACCCTGCACGGGCTGACCCGACATGCCCGCCCGGTTCGTCCACACCAACCTCCGCGTCCGCGACATCGACGCCTCCCTGCGCTTCTACGCGGCGCTCGGCTTCGAGCCGCGCGGCCGCCTCCAGTTCGACGGCGCCTACAACGTCTACCTCGGGCTCCCCGGCCAGGGCGACACCGTCGAGCTGACGGTCAACGACGGCCGAGCCGAGCCCTACGACCTCGGTGACGCCTACGGCCACATCGCGCTCACGGTCGACGACCTCGACGCCACGGTGGCCGACCTCGCCGCCGCCGGAATCCAGCCCGAGAAGCCGCCCTACCATCCGGGCGGCCGCCCCGAGATCAGGATCTGCTTCGTCGGCGATCCCGACGGCTACCGAGTCGATCTACGACTACGCGGCGTTCGCCGCCGCCCTCGACCAGGGAGTCCACGGCTCGTAGGCCGTCGCCGACCCCGACACCGCCACCGCCACGGCCGAACGACGGGCCCGGGCGGCCGTCGCGCCGCTGTCCCCCGGCCCATAGGCCGACGCCGACGCCGCCGCCGCCGCCGCCGCGGCCGAACGAGGGATCGGCCGACCGTCGCGCTGCGGTTCGGGAGGGCGGTCCCGCTCCACAACAAACGGCCAGGAAGACCGGGCCCCGGCGCGCCTGCGGTCCTCTTCTTCGAACATCCGTCCGAGGTGGCTCGCGGCGAGTTCAGTTGGGCCGCCAAGCTGACGATGGGAGGGGTACCCGCTGCGCCTCCCGGATCGAACGGGGAGGCCCCGGGACCGGGCTGGGCCGGACCCGAGCCGGCGCGCCCGGCGTTGGATCCCTCCCACCTGTCAAGGAGCTCGCAAATGAGCGTGTCCGTTCGTCATCGCCTCCGTGGTCTCGCCGCCTCGGTTGCCGTCAGTGCCCTCGCGCTCGGCGCCTTCTCGGCCGCGTCCGCCCAGGCCGATGTCGTCAGCCTGAGCGCCTGCGACAACTCCCTGCTCAGCCAGCCGTTCCTCCGCTGGGTGGACCCCAACTCCTACAAGCTCGCGCCGGGCGGGGACTTCGAGCGGTCGCTCACCGGGTGGTCGACCACCGGCCCCGCCGGACTCGTCCGCGGGAGCGAACCGGCCGGGGTCACCGGATCGGTCGGGTCCTCGTCGCTCGGGCTCGGCTCCGGAGCCTCGGCCCAGTCGCCCGGGACCTGCGTCAACGCCGCCTACCCGAGCTTCCGCTTCTTCGCCCGGTCCGACGCCCCCGGCTCGGTGCTCTCCGTCGCGGTCGTCTACCAGACCCTGCTCGGCCAGGTCGTCCTCCCGGTCGGCCAGGCCGTCCTCGGCAGCAGCTGGACCCCGACCGTCCCGATGGTCACCGGGTCGGTCGTGTCCGGAGCCCTGGCCAACGGCGGGACGGCCGTCGGGCTGCGCTTCACCGCGCTGACCGGCAGCGCCCAGATCGACGACGTGTACGT
>JBHEMM010000085.1:1484-1979 GCA_046262595.1 Vulcanimicrobiaceae bacterium | reverse complement strand
GGTCAGGAGCACCCGCGAGGCGACCCGGTCCGGGCGCGCAGGGGGTCCCCGGTCGGCGGCTGCCCACAGCGGGGGGACGAGGTAGCTCGTGGGCACGCGCGCGCGCCCGGCGAAGACGGAGTCGACGATCTGCTGTCGGTCCACGGCGAGCTCGACCGCGCGGCGCAGGCGCTGATCCCCGAAGCGCGCTGGGTCGTGCGAGAACCGCAGAACATCGAGGCCTTCAGCCGCGGTGTAGTACGTCTGGAGGGTCGTACCGTCGGCGAAGCGGTCGAGCGTCTTCGCCAGGTCGGCCTCGAACCCGGGGGACGGCTCGACGTCGACCTCCCCCGACCGCAGAGCGGCGATCGCGGCTGCGCCGGAGGCGAGGAACCGCACCTCGATGCGGCCCAGCGCCGGCTTCCCGCCGACGTAGTCCGGGAACGCGGACAGGGTCGCGCCGAATCCAGGCAGCCACGCAGCCACCGAGAAGGGACCCGCGTGCACGGGCTCGCG
>JBHEMM010000085.1:1114-1474 GCA_046262595.1 Vulcanimicrobiaceae bacterium | reverse complement strand
ATCGAACGCCGCGAGCCGCTTCGCGTCCGCGCCGGCGAGGATGTGCCGCGGCAGGACCCTCGCGGCGAGCGGGTAGTCGTCCCACCGCTCGCCAGGAAGGAACCAGAAGCGCGCCAGGTCGTCGTCGAGTACCTCGACCCGCTCGACCCGGTCGGCGGCGTAGCGCGCCGGTGTCCCAGGGGGCAGCGCGCGGTCGTGCTGCCACGCGAACTGAACGTCGCTCGCGGTGAGCGGCGTGCCGTCCTGCCACCGCAGCCGCGGACGCAGCTGGAAGGTGGCCACGAGCTGTCCCACCGATCCCTCATCGGGGTCGGCGAGGACGCTCGCGCCGCCGTTCTCGATCGTCGGGACGGAGACAGC
>JBHEMM010000085.1:393-886 GCA_046262595.1 Vulcanimicrobiaceae bacterium | reverse complement strand
GTGACGCCGAGCGCGAGAGAGGCCTCCGCGAGGCGCCCCACTCCGGCGATGTGGCTCCAGCGCGAAGACGCGGCGCGGCGCCTTTCCTCTTCCCGCTCGGACCAGAGGACCGCTGCGCGGACGCGTGCCGGCGACAGCGTGGTCCTCGCGGCCCGCAGCGGCGCGAACGAGCGCTCGAGCGCCCGCTCCTCGCGCGCGAGGTCCGGTTCGGCGCGGCGGCGCAGGCCCGCGTTCATGGCATCGCCTCGAACAATCGGCTGGGCATCCGTACACCAGTAGCCCGGAAGGCGGCCGCCGGTTCGCGCTCGAGGCCCGGGTGTGCCGAAAGATGCCCCCGCAGCCGCAGGAGCGCGTAGTGCAGCCGCGACTTGACGGTCCCGACCGGGCAATCGGCGATCTCCGCGATCTCGGCGAGGTTCAGGTCGTTCAGATAGTGGAGCACGACCACGAGGCGGTGCTTGGGCGAAAGGGCGTCGATGCACTGAAGGACGAC
>JBHEMM010000085.1:0-383 GCA_046262595.1 Vulcanimicrobiaceae bacterium | reverse complement strand
CGTCGCGGCGGACCAGCGTCTCGGTGACCGCCGCCTCGAGGATCCGCGCGCCGGGCTCATCCGAGAACACCGATGTCGGCTCGCCCACGATGCCGAGCACGACGTCCCGCCGCGCGGGCGGCGGGGACGCGCACGCGCTCACGGTCGCGGCCAGCACCGCGAGCGCGATCGCGAAGGCGGCGGAACGCGGCACGGGCCGCCGCGTCAGCGCGGGAGGGAAGTCCTGGGGATCGGGTCGTCCGCGGGCACCGGCTCGGGCTCGTGTGGCGCCCGGTCCACGGCGCCACCCCGGAGGCGAACCTCGTTCTGGATCGGCTCGAACGGGCCGAGGGCCCCTGTGCGCATCCAGCGGACGAACCGCTCGGAGTCATCCGCCTTCGAGG
>JBHEMM010000084.1:0-2908 GCA_046262595.1 Vulcanimicrobiaceae bacterium | reverse complement strand
GTCACAAAGTACTCCAGGGCCGGTTAGGTCATGCCACCGCTAGAACAGTGCTCGACATATACACGCATTTGCAGCCTGGAGACCAACGCCTGGCCACGGAGCAAATCGGGCAAATGTTTAAGCACAGGGGGAAAAATGGGGGGAAAATAATCGGAGAAGTAACCTCGCGATGAGATGAAAAAACCCGCAATCCCTTACGGGACGCGGGTTTTCAATTGGTGGAGATGAGGAGACTCGAACTCCTGACCCCTTACATGCGAAGCAAGTGCTCTACCAGCTGAGCTACATCCCCAAAAGAGTTCGATTCGCGAGTACAACGATTCGCGAGGCGAACGCGGGCTATTTTACGTCAGGGCGGTGGGGCCTGTCAAAAGTTGTGGTTCGTTGCTGCTCGCTGAACGGAGCGAGGCAGCACGAAAGGGGCGCGATCCGCAGCACGAAGGGGGATTTGATAATGATTTGCAAATTAGGCGCCTATGCGTGCGCAGTATTCTACGCGGCCCAGGGAGCAGATCACCGGCGTTTTGCGGGATCAGCGGCGCTACTTGTCGGCGGCCGAGGTCTTCGAACTGCTGAAAAAGGCGCGGGCGAAGGTGTCGCTTTCGACCGTGTACCGGACCTTGGACTTCATGCAGGCGAAGGGCGAGGCAAGCGCGCGGACGGATGAGCGCGGCGAGGCGAGCTACGTCATCTGCGAGCCGACACATCACCACCACGCGATTTGTAAGCAGTGCGGGCGCGTCGAGGACATCGCGTGTGAAGCGATCGAGCATCTGGCGGACGATTTGTTCGCGCACCACCATTTTGCGCTGGACGATCATGCGATGGAGTTTTACGGTCGGTGCGCGTTATGCCGCGGATAGTTTTGGCGCTGCTGTTGCTGACTTCGGTTGCAGGGTGTGTCGCTTCGTCGCACTCAGCGGCGCTTCGACAGGCTCATCATGACAAAGCCATTCAGGTCGTTACGACGTTTTCGACGTTGAATAGTTTTGTCCAGGGCGTCGGCGGGCGGTATGTGACCGTGCGCAATCTGGTGCCGGTCGGCGCGTCGCCCGAGACGTACCAGCCGGCGCCCCAGGACGTTGCAACGCTCTCGCGCGCGCAGCTGATCGTCGAAAACGGCAGCCGCATTGAGGCGTGGCTGCAGCATACGCTGCAGAATGCCGGTAACACGAGTGCGCCGCGCATCGTGCTCAGCGACGGGCTGCCGCATATTGGCAGTAACCCGCATCTTTGGATGGATCCGGTCAACGCGCACGTGTACGTTGAGAAAATCCGAGTCGCGCTGGCCTCGCTCGATCCGCCGCATGCGCGCGAGTACGCGCACAACGCCGAGCAGTACGAATCTCAACTCACCGATCTGCAGCGTTGGATTTCTCAGCGCCTCGCGATGCTGCCGGCGCAGCACCGCACGATGATCATCTTTCACAACGCGTTCGACTATTACAACCGCAGGTTCGGGCTGCAGACGATCGGCGTCATCGAACTCTCGCCCGGACAGGATCCAAATCCGGCGTACGTGGGACACCTCGTGGAGCTGGCGCACGAACACGGCGTGCGCGCAGTGTTCTCCGAACCGGAGTACAGTCCCAAACTCGCGCAGACATTGGCGCGAAGCGCCGGAATTCGCATCGTGAGCGATTTATACGACGACTCCATCGGCAGCGACGCCCGCGTGCACGATTACGTGAGCATGCTGCGCTACGACACGCAGACCATCGTTCAGGCGCTGAAATGAGCGATGCGGTCGTCGTCTCGGACCTCGTTGTGCGGTACGGCCGGGTCACGGCGCTGGACGGCGCGAGCATGAGCGTTGCGGCGGGTGAAGCGCTCGGCATCGTCGGACCGAACGGTTCGGGCAAATCGACGCTGCTCAAAACAATCGCCGGCCTTTTGCAGCCGGCGTCCGGCACGGTGCGGGTGTTCGGGCGCGCACCGGGCGCGCTTCCCGCCGGATCGATCGCCTACGTTCCGCAGATCGAAGACGTCGATTGGACGTTCCCGGCGACCGTGCGCGACGTCGTCTCGATGGGGCGGTTTCCGCGGCTGGGCATGCTGCAGCGTTTCGGCGCCGCCGATCGCAGCGCGGTCAGCCGCGCTCTCGAGCTGCTGCACATGATGCCGTTTGCGAAGCGCCACATCGCAGCCTTGTCCGGAGGGCAGCAGCAGCGCGTGTTCGTTGCGCGCGCGATCGCCCAAGAGCCGAAGCTCTTACTGTTGGACGAGCCGACGACGGGCGTCGACGCGCAAACCGAAGAATCGCTGCGCGAGGTGGTGCGCGAACTGGCGAAAGGCGGTTTGCCGATCGTCATGACGACGCACGATCTCGATCGCGCCGCCGACTGGTTCGACCGCTTGATGGTGCTGGACCGGCGGGTGCTGGGCATCGGCAAGCCCGAAGAAGTCTTGGAATCCGGCGCGTACGCCGGAATTCGCGAACACACGCATACACACGGACACATGCGCGTGGACGCATGACGCACCTGCTTGAACCGTTTCAATACAGCTTCATGCAGCGCGCTTTTGCAACCGCGCTGCTCGTGGGCATCCTTTGCCCGACAATCGGCACCTACGTCGTGCTGCGCAAACTCTCGTTCATCGGCGACGGCATCGCGCACGCGTCGTTCGCGGGCATCGTCATCGCTTATCTGCGCGGCATCGATTACTACGCCGGCGCGGGCGCCGTCGCGGTTCTGACGGCGCTGGGCATCGGGTTCGTGCACCGGCGCGGGCGCATCGCTTTGGATACCGCCATCGGCGTGCTCTTCACCGGCGCATTCGCGCTCGGCATCTTTTTGATGAGCCGCTCCACGCGTTCCACCGTCGATCTGCAAAGCTACCTTTTCGGCTACATCCTCGGCATCTCGGCAATCGACTTATACGTGATCGTCGCGCTCGCGATCGTCGT
>JBHEMM010000083.1:0-3273 GCA_046262595.1 Vulcanimicrobiaceae bacterium | reverse complement strand
GTCTTCGAGCATGTGATGAGAGTCGGCTTACCGGCCGGCCCATGGGGGTTTTAGCTATGTCTACGTCTGCTTCGCCGCGCGAAGTGCACATCACGCCGAGCGGCGCCGCGTTGGGCGCCGACGTTCATGGAATCGATCTTTCGCAGCCGATCGACGAGCCGTCATTTCGGGCGATCGAATCGGTTTGGTTGGAGCGCTGCGTCGTTCGCTTTCGCGATCAGAAATTAAGCGATGCGCAGCTGATCGCGTTTAGCCGCTGGTTCGGCGAGCTCGATCACGCGCGGCTTGACACGTACAAGCCGTTTGTCGGCGAGCATCCCGAAATCATGGTCATCTCGAACGTTATCGTGGACGGCGCGCCGATCGGAAAGCTCGGCGCGGCAGAGGCGGAATGGCACACCGACATTTCGTACGTCGAATCTCCTCCGAAGGCGAGCCTGCTGTATTCGCTCGAGATTCCGGAGTCTGGCGGCGATACGTCTTTTGCGAACATGTATCTGGCCTACGACACGCTTGACGCGAGGCTCAAATCAGCCATTGCGGGGCTGCGCTGCAAGCACGATGCGTCACACGATAGCGCGGGCCTTCTGCGCGGCGGCTTTGAGGAAAGCGACGACCCCCGCGACGCGCCCGGTCCGCTGCATCCGCTGGTGCGAGCGCATCCGCAGACGGGGCGCAAAGCGCTGTATCTCGGCCGGCGTATCAACGCGTGCATTCCGGATCTGCCGCCGGATGAGAGCGAAGGCATCCTCGATGCGCTGTGGACACACGCGACGCAGCCGCAGTTCGCTTGGACGGCGGTGTGGAACGTCGGCGATCTCATCGTCTGGGATAACCGTTGTACGATGCATCGGCGTGATGCATTCGAATCGACCGCGCGGCGCATCATGCACCGCACGCAAGTCAAAGGCGACCAGCCCGTTTAGCTGGCGAATTGTAAGAAAGGCGAAATATGAAACGATCACTTGCGATTGTCCTGGGCGCGCTGCTCTCGTCGAGCACGTTCGCCGCGGCCGGTGCCGCAGACACCTATCCGACGAAACCGATCGTGCTCGTATCGTGGTCGGCGGCCGGCTCGCCCGTCGACGTGATGGCTCGCGAAATTGCGAAGCTTTCTCAAAAATATATGAACGTGCCGATGGTGGTTGAAGATAAGACCGGCGCGGACGGCGGGATCGCGCTCAGCTTTATTTCCGGCCAGCCCGCCGACGGTTACGCGCTTTTGGCGTTGACGAGTTCCCTGACGGTCACCCTCAATACGTCGCTAAAAGACAAATTCAAACAAAGTCAGTTCAGCTTTCTCGGAACGGTCGAAACTGATCCGTATGTCATTGCCGTCCGGACCGAAAGTCCGTTCAAGACATTCGCCGATCTCGTCAATGCGGCAAAGACGCAACCAAACATCACAATCGGCGGACCCTTCGCCGAGTCAGCCGAGTCGTTCTTCGCACACCAAATGGGTAACGTTGCGAAGATGAAGTTCAACTGGGTGCCGTTCAACGGCGGTTCTTCGGCCGTGACTGCCGGCCTCGGCGGACACGTCGATGCGGTGTGCACGAACGTCAGCGGCGTTTCATCGCTCGTCAAAAGCGGACAAATGCGCGTGCTCGCGGTTTCCGGTACCGAAAGCAATCCGCAACTTCCGGGCACGCCGACATTCGCGTCGCTGGGCTATAAGACGCTCGAGGGCACGCACTGGCGCGGCGTGATGGCCCGATCCGGTCTGCCGCCGGTGGTCGAAGCAAAACTCAATACCTTTCTGCGCCAAGTCGCGAGCGACCCGGAATTCGTACAGTACGTGCGCACCAGCGGCTTGCTGCCGTTCTACAACGACCATCAACGCAGCGAAAAGCTCGTAACCAGCGACATGAGCTCGATTGCCCAGCAGATCGCTGCCGGAATCTCTAAGTGATATCACTGGCACTTGCGCGCCATGCGGCGGACCTGCGCTGGGCGACGCTGCCGGCCGACGTCCGGGACCGCGTGCAGGATGTACTGCTTGATGCGCTGGCGTGCGAGGCCGCTGGGCGGCGCAGCGTGGGCCATCGCCGGCTGGTCGCCGTCACGGAGCGGGCGCAAGACGCCGGCGCGAGCACGCGCGCGTTTCTGGCAGGGGCCGCGATTCACGCGATCGAGTTCGATGACGCGCATAAGCGGAGCAAGACGCATCCGGCGGCGCCCATCATTCCCGCGGTCCGCGAGGCGGCGCATCTCGCAGGCGCGAGCGGCCCGGCGACGCTGGCGGCGGTCGTCGCAGGCTATGAGACGATGCTGCGGCTCGGAGCGGCCGTCGGCGCGTCGGCGCACCGGCGCGCGGGCTGGCACGCAACCTGCACGACGGGTGCGATCGGCGCCGCCACCGGTGCATCGCGCGCCCTCGGCCTCGATGCGGAGATCACTGCGGAGGCCATCGGACACGCGGTCGCACTCATGGCCGGAAACTTCGCCTTCTACCAGGAGGGCGCGATCGATAAGCCCGTGCAGGTTGGGAACGCCGCCCGCGTGGGCTTGTTAGCCGCGCTCATGGCGGCCGAGGGCATGCGCGGTTCGCGCTCGGCGCTGGAAACGGAAGATGGCGGATTCTTCAAGCTGTTCGGCGGCGATCCGGCTGCGGCGGTTGCGGATTTCGACGCCTTCCATATTCGCGAAGTCGCGTTCAAACCGTACCCGTGTTGTCGCACGGTTCAGGGCGCGATCGATGCTGCGTTCTCGCTGCGGCCGCTCTATCACGGCGGCTCAGTGCGCGTGCGCACCTTTGCGATCTGCGTCGAGCAGAACGGCTTCTATGCGGCGGGCAGCGCGGCGCGCGCGCCGTTTAGTCTGCCCTACGTTGTCGCGGCGGCCTTTGCGGACGGCCGCATCGATCTCGAAACCTTCACGCCCGAACGCGTTGCGGCGCTTAGCGCGGCAGAGCGCGAGGTATCATGGACGGTCGATCCGGCCATCGACGCGCGTTACCCGGAAGACTGGCCGTGCGAGGTCGAGATCGATGGCGCAGCACCGGTGCGCGTCGATGTGGCGACGGGCGATCCGCGCAATCCGATGCCGCCCGACCGCTGGGAAGCGAAGCTGCGCACGTGCGCCGGCGCGAAAGCGGACCGTTTGGCGCGCGACGTGCGCGCAATGGCGGAACCCGTCCCGGCCTAGGCCGTGCGGTCACAGCCAGTGCGGGTGAGCCTTGATGTACGGCAGCAATCCGCCGGTTTCGATGAGCGTGCGCACGAACGGCGGCAGCGGCGGTGCTGCAAGTTCGAGCGCGCGATCGGGCAGCAG
>JBHEMM010000082.1:0-3290 GCA_046262595.1 Vulcanimicrobiaceae bacterium | reverse complement strand
TATCGCAAGGTGCAGCGTCTGGCAAAGCTGGCGGGGCGCTTGGGACTGCCCATCGTGACGTTCGTCGACACGAAGGGCGCCGATCCGTCGGCGGCATCGGAAGAGCGCGCGCAATCCGAAGCGATCGCGGCGTGCCTGTACGAGTTTACAATCGCTCCGGTGCCGATCGTCACGACGATCATCGGCGAAGGCGGAAGCGGCGGCGCGCTCGCGCTCGGCATTGCCGACCGCATCATCATGCTGGAGAATAGTTACTACTCGGTTGCCAGCCCGGAGGGCTGTGCGGCCATCCTCTGGAGCGACGCGTCGAAGGCGGACGAGGCTGCGGACCGGCTTAAGCTCACCGCCCAAGATCTGCAAAACTTCGGCATTGTCGATCGGATCGTATCCGAACCGCTGGGCGGCGCTCATCGCGATGCAGCGGGAACGATCGCTCGCGCGCTGAATGATATTGAGTTGGCGCTCGGCGAGCTCGCCGCTCTGGCGCCCGAGCGGCTGCGGGAGGCACGTTATCTGAAGTACCGTCGAATAGGTCAAGGGTTGTCGTGAAGCTGGTCCGGCGGCTGATATTCCTCATCGTCGCCATTGCGGTGTTCACTTTAGTGTCTCTTCAATTCGCGCATATCGTCAACGAAAACATCGCCATGGCGCGTTCGCTCTCATCGGTGCAGCAAGACATCTCGCAACTGCGGGAGCGCCGCCGGCAAGAAGAGCGGCAAATCCGCCGCCTGAACGATCCGCAGGGTGCAATTCCGGAAATCCACGATCGCTTGCGGCTCACGCGTCCCAACGAAGCGCTCATCTATCTCAAGCGCGGTCCTGCGCGCCCGCCCGAGTGAACGGGCCGGAACCGGGAATCGTCATCAACATCAATGCGTACGGTGCGGCCGTGCGTCTGAATGACGGGCGCCTTGCCAGCGTGCCGCTGCTGGATTTAGACAAGAATCGCGCCGCCTACGAACGTGCCCTGACCGGCCGCAAGACGCTCGAGTTCGTCGTGAAAAGTGGTTCGCGCCATCTGCTCGTGATGCTCGCGCCGCACATTCACGACGAGGCTTTCGAAGAGCAGATCGCCGGTTATCTCAAGAGCACGGCCGAGTGGGAGAACCCCGACGCGGCGCCCGCGCACGAGCGGCATTTTCTGCGTAAGAAAAAGCGCGCTGCGCTCTTTGAATCACGCCACAGCGACGTTTGATCTCGGGCGTTGTTTCAATCGGGACGAATTCCACGCGCGCGCTTGCAGCGGAGATCGCCCATCCGCCGCGTATCGTGCTTGCGCGCTCCACGGGCACGCGTATCGGCGAGGGCCTGAGCGGACGCGGTGCGCTTAACGAGCGCGCCATACAGCGCACGCTCGACGCGCTCGATGCGCATGTGAGCGCGCTGCGCGAACACACAAGCCGCATCACGGCCATTGCGACCAGCGCTCTACGGCGCGCCGAAAACGGCGCGACGTTTGCGGCGCAGGTTGAATCGCTGGTTGGAGCGCCGCTGCAGATCATCTCCGGCGAAGAAGAGGCGCGCCGGTCCTTCATGGGAGCAGTGAGCGGCCTGCAGGAATGCGCGGCGCAACGTTTCGGCGTTGTGGATATCGGGGGCGGCAGCACGGAATACGCTGTGGGAAGCCGACGTTCCGCGCAGCGCGTTGCATCGTGCGAGATGGGTGCCGTACGTCTGACGCAGCTCGTTCCGGCGCTCGACGGAACACACGGCGCCGTGAGCGATGAAGACGTGCAGCGTGCGCGACACATCGCTCGCGAAGCGATCGCGCCGCTGCGGACGTTTGCGCGCGTCGAACGCTTGGTCTTCGTGGGCGGAACGGCCAGCAGCGTGGTCGGAATGATGCGCGGTTCGCGCGAGTTGTTTTCCTACGCCGATATTACCCCTGCGGAGGTTGATGCGGCGCTGTCCTTGCTGTTGCGCGACCCGCTCGAGCAGCGCAAAAACACGGCGGGGATCAATCCCCAACGTGCCGATATACTTCCCGCCGGCCTGCTGATACTCGACGAAGTGTTCGCGCTCACGGATCATGAGCAGGCGCAAGTTTCGAGCAACGACTTGCTGCTGGGAACGTTGCTGGCGGACACCGAATGCGTTCGGAATGACTGATGGTGAAGTGTACCGCGCCGTCCTCGACGCTCGCCGCGCCTGGAACGACTATTTGGACGCGACGGACGACGACGAAGACGAGGTATACGAGGCGTATTTAGAAGCAGCCTCGGACGCGGTGCCGCTCGTGGGCGGCTTGCTGGAACTTTGCGTCGAAGCGAATCTTATCGCCATCTCCGCGCGCGACCGCGAGGACCGGTACGTCGACCTCGCAGCAACGAACGCCCGCGTTCACTCCGATGCCATCATTGAAATTGTCGGCGACATCGTCTTGGGCCACTCCGAGGAGCTCCCCTCGTTCGAGCGCCGGCCAGCGCACGAAGACGAAGAAACGCGCTTCAACCGCGCACGTGAGATGTTCCGCGAAATGAACCGCCCCAACGTAAGCCGCGCCGTGGACGAATTGCGCGGCTTACGTGACGAGCTGCTGCGAAGCGGCCAGGAAACATTCGCGAGCCGCATCTCGCACATCTTGAATCTGCTGCAGATCTCTCCGCCGCGCTTAAGCGACTAGCCGCGCGGGATTCCGCTCGATTCTTTACCCGGAACGGGCTGTTCTTGCGTCACGGGTTCGACGGGCAAGTCGAGCGCTTTGTATGCATCGAAGCCGCCATCCAGGATAGCCGCCTTTTCGTAGCCCTGCTCGATTAAATGCGTTGCGACCCGCAGCGCCGATTCATCGTTGTCACCGTAGACCACGACGGTGCCTTCGTGCGGCAACGGCAGCGCCAAAGGCTCTTGGCTTAGAAGCGCCTTCGCATCGTAGCGTAACGCCCCGCGGATCTGTTCACCGCCGGCATGCGAGCGGACGTCGAGCGTGGGCATCGTCGCGGTGTCGATGTCCTGCGCGCGCACGCGCTCGACCGCATTGTCATTCACTGCACATCAGCTTTTCTTGCGCGACGATTTACGCCGCTTCGGACTGGGCGGAACTTTGCCGCCGCTGCGCCGTGCTTCCGAAAGACCGATTGCGATCGCCTGTTTACGGCTCGTGACTTTCTTTCCGCTGCGGCCCGATTTCAGCTTGCCCTCGTTCATCTCGCGCATCGAACGTTCCACTTTTTTGCCGGCTTTCGGACCATACTTGCGTCCGCCCGTTGCTTTCTTGCGTCCGCCCGTTGCTTTCTTGCGTCCGCCCGTTGCTTTTTTGCGTCCGCCCGTTGCTTTCTTGCGTCCGCCCG
>JBHEMM010000081.1:0-3304 GCA_046262595.1 Vulcanimicrobiaceae bacterium | reverse complement strand
GGGCATGCAACTGCATTTCGAACGCGACGGCGACCAGGCAGTGCGGGCGAGAACCCACCTGCGCGCAGAATTTCAAGGCTGGCAAGGAATCGCGCACGGCGGTATCGGCCTTGCATTGCTCGATGAAGCGATGGCGCACGCAGCCGGAGCCGCGGGTTACCGCGGTTTGACGGCGAGCATCAATGCGCGGTTTCGTAGACCCGTTCCGTTGCAGGAAGAACTCGACGTTCGCGCACGCGTCCGGTGGATGCGGCGCAAAAAGCCGCGACCAGAAACCTTTCACCGAGCATAGACAACCGCCGTGCGCGCCATGAATATCACATTCTGGAATCGCTCGAAGCCGGCATCGCCCTCACGGGTACGGAAATCAAGTCGATTCGCGCGGGCGGCGTAAGCCTGAACGAAGCGTACGCGCGCATGCGTGAAGGCGAGCTATGGCTGCTCGGCATGCACGTACCGCCGTACAGGGAAGGCAGTTTTTCGAACGTCGAACCGAACCGCCCGCGCAAGCTGTTGCTGCACAAAGAACAGATCGAGCGCTTAGGCAGCCGCGCGGCCGAAAAAGGCCTAACGCTAGTCCCGCTGCGCCTCTATTTCACGCGGGGCAAAGTGAAGATTGAAGTCGGCCTGGCGAAAGGCAAAAAGATTTGGGACAAGCGCGAGAGCATCGCTAAACGCGACGTCGAGCGCGAAATGGCGCGTCACCGCTAGTGCGCGGAACGCATCCCGAGCGAGCTCTGGAACAGAGTATCGAGCGCGAAGGCGCCCTACGGCACGGCGAGCGTATTCTGATCGCGTGCAGCGGCGGGGCAGACAGCGTCGGCCTTGCGGCAATCCTTGGGGCGATCGCAAAACCGCTCAACCTATCGCTGACGATCGCACACGTGAATCACGGACGTCGCGCATCGGCCTGGCAAGACGAGGCGATCGTCCTGCGTACGGGCGCGGCGCTCGGCATTCCGGTGCGCGTCACCGCTCCGCCGGTCGCGGGCGATGGCGAGGCGGCCATGCGCGATGCGCGCTACGACGCCCTTGCAGCGATGGCGCGCGAATGCGAGGCTTCAACCGTTGCGGTGGGACACACCGCAGAGGACCAAACGGAGACGGTGCTGCTCGCGCTCTTTCGCGGAACGGGCCCGCGGGGGGTCGCAGGCATGCCCGCGCGACGTTCGTTAGAGGAAGGCGTCGATCTGGTACGTCCGCTGCTGCGATGTACGCGTGCGGATGTCGTATCGTACGTGCAATTTGCGGCATTGCCGTACGCCGTCGATCCGTCGAATGCAAATCTTAAGTACCGGCGCAATGCGCTGCGCGAAGCGCTCGACGGCCTGCGCCCGCTCTTCCCGGGCCTGGATGAAGCCGTAGCTCGCGCGGCATTTTTAGCGGGCGAGGAAGGCCGCACGGGTAGCGCTGCCGCACGCCGCGAGCAAATACGCGCCGCTTTGAGCGAGCACGGAGCGCTCGAAGGTGTCGACTTCGGACACGTCGCGCAGGCCGTCCGGGCGATGGAGCGCGGCCGGTCTGGGCGGTTTCATATGGCTCCGGGCGTAGCGTTATCGATTGACGGCGGCCGGTTGACGGTACACCGGGAGGGACGATGAAAGACGAGGGAATCGAGCGGGTGCTTTTCGACGAGCGGGCCATCTCGGACGCTCTTGCGCGAATGGCGCAGGCGATTGCCCGCGACTTCAGCCGGCAACCGTTGTTGGTGCTTGGCGTGTTAAAAGGAGCGCTGTACGTGACGGCTGATCTGGTTCGGGCAATTTCTGCCGTTCCGGACGGCCCGGAACTGGAGCTGGATTTCCTGGTCGTTTCCAGCTACGGCAACGCGACACGTTCCAGCGGCGAAGTCCGTTTATTGAAAGACACATCCTTGAACGTCGCGGGCAAGAACGTGCTGCTTGTCGAGGACATCATCGACAACGGACTCACGTTGCACTACCTGCGCGCGTTGCTGGGAGGCCGGGAACCGGCAAAAGTGTGCTCCGCCGTGCTCTTCGATAAGCCGTATCACCGGCGGGTCGACGTTCCGGTTGAGTATATAGGCTTAACCGCTCCGGACGAGTTCGTCGTAGGTTACGGTTTGGATTATCGGGAAAGCTACCGGAATCTGCCGTACTTGGCGCAACTGCGCGCGGCAGTCTTTTCTTAGTAAGGTAAGCAGGCGTGACAAAGCATCTTCGGGGCATTCTTCTCATCCTACTCGCGTGTCTGGCGGTGCTGGGCTTCGTGCAGTATTTGCTGCGGTCTACCACGCCCGCGGTAAAATTGGATTACAGCGCGTTCTATCAAAAACTCGAGCATAATCAAGTTGAAGATTTCCGCGCAGTGGGTTACGACGTTACCGGAACCCTGACGAATCACCAGGCGTACACGACGACGATTCCGTCGCGCGATTATCAATTTTCCGAGTTCGTCCGCCAGCATGTGAAGTCGTCAACGTGGGATCCGCCCTCAAGCGGCACGCTGCTCACGTCTCTGCTGAGCATCTTGCCGTTCCTTCTGCTGGGTCTGCTGTTCTTTTTCATCTTGCGCCAAGCGCAGAGCGGCGGCAGCCAGGCATTGTCGTTCGGCCGTTCGCGCGCGAAGATGCTTTCCGAAAATCGTCCGAAGGTGACGTTCGCCGACGTTGCCGGTGTAGATGAAGCAAAAGAAGAGCTCGGCGAAATCGTCGAATTTTTAAAATATCCCAAAAAGTTTCAAGCGCTCGGCGCGCGCATTCCCAAAGGTGTGCTGCTACTTGGCCCACCGGGTTCCGGTAAAACACTGCTCGCGCGAGCGATCGCCGGCGAAGCGGGCGTTCCGTTCTTTTCGATCTCCGGTTCCGACTTTGTCGAAATGTTTGTCGGCGTCGGCGCGTCGCGCGTTCGCGATTTGTTCGATCAGGCGAAGAAGTCCGCGCCGTGCATTATTTTCATCGACGAAATCGATGCGGTCGGCCGTCAGCGCGGTGCGGGTCTGGGCGGCGGACACGACGAGCGCGAACAGACACTCAATCAGTTGCTCGTTGAGATGGACGGATTCGACCAGAATACTGGCGTCATTCTAATCGCCGCGACGAACCGCCCCGACGTACTCGACCCGGCGCTGCTGCGCCCGGGACGTTTCGATCGCCAGATCGTCGTAGACCGCGCCGATTTCAAAGGCCGGCAAAAAATTCTCGAAGTGCATGCGCGCAACAAACCGCTCAGCAAAGAAGTGCGGCTTGAAACGCTCGCCAAACGCACGCCGGGTTTCTCCGGCGCGGACTTGGAGAATTTGCTGAACGAGGCGGCGCTGCTCGCCGCGCGGCGCAATAAAACCG
>JBHEMM010000080.1:3114-3401 GCA_046262595.1 Vulcanimicrobiaceae bacterium | reverse complement strand
GGCGTCGTGCTGCAGTGCCGGGCAGCGCGATAACGTCAACGGGCGTACCTCCGGCCCGCATGGCCTGCACCAGCGCGTCAACCGGCGCCGGCGCATCGCCTAGGCGCAAGATCGAATATCCCAGGCCCAGTCGATCCGCCAGTGCGGTTCCGTCGTCCAGCCAGACGTGCGGCAACCGCGCGCCGGGCCACGTCGTTGGAACGTACACGCTGCTATCCGGATCCGGCCCGACGCCCGGCTCGCGGCAAATTGCGGGCGAATCCGTATAGCGATAGCCGGCCTCAATG
>JBHEMM010000080.1:0-3050 GCA_046262595.1 Vulcanimicrobiaceae bacterium | reverse complement strand
TCGTACGAATCGAGGATACCGTCGTTCGCGATGCCCTGTAGGGTCGCGGCAAGTTTCCAACCCAGGTCGATCGCGTCACCGACGCCCGTGTTCATGCCGAGGCCGCCCGTCGGAATGACGAGGTGCGCGGCGTCGCCCGCGATGAACGCCCGCCCGTCCCGGTAACGATCTGCGCACAAGAGATGCTGCGTCCATTGATTTACGGACAGCATCGTAATCGGCGTGTCGAAACCGACGGCGCGCTTGAAAATTTCCAGCATCTCTTCATCGCTCTTCGCCTGAGCATGCAGAGTCCAATGGCTCGTGCTGTCTTGGATGATGACGAACGGAAAGAGCGGCTGCATGAGGTGATAGTGGCGCCCGGGGCCCATCCTAATGTTACTGAAGAGTTCCGGACAATAAAAGAGAGCCTGTCGCAACTTGCGAATGTTGCCCTCGCCCGCAAGCGCGATTCCGAGTGCCTTGCGAACCGTGCTCGACCCGCCGTCGCAGCCCACGATGTATTCGCCCCGAACGGTTTCGGGAGTTCCGCGCGGACCGACGATCGTTGCGTCGACGCCGGTCGCATCTTGCGTGAAGCCCGTGAACTCGTAACCGAAGCGCACCGTAACCGACGGCAGACCCGCAACGACTTCGCGCAGCAGCGGCTCGATCGTGTATTGCGAGATGAGCTGATACGGTTCGAGCGGCCGGCCGTCGTTGTTCGCAGCGATCTCCGCTTTGGCGTCATTGACCGATGGATATGCGAGATGGACGGCGGCGCGATGCGCCATTGATTTTGCGAGGAAAACGTCCATCGGCACGTCGCCCGGCAAACCTGCCGCGCGAACGGCGTCCGCCACGCCCAGCCGGCGGAAGATTTCCATCGTACGATGGTTGCACCGCTCCATTTTCGGAAGTCTACCGGCGAGTGCGCCGCGGTCGATCAGCACGCAGCGGACGCCGCGCTTGCCGAGGTCGAGGGCGAGCGTCAGGCCCACGGGCCCCGCGCCGACGATGACGACCTGCGTGCGCAAGTGCGCCGGCTGATCAGTCATCGAGCAGTCCGATGTAGTACTGCCACCGGCCTTCCAGTCCGAAGGCGTCCTTGGCTTGCGCCTCAAGGTCCTGGCGCGACATACCGCGCGGCTGACCGATCATCGATGCCCACAACGTAAGTTTCGCCTGATGTTCGAGCCAAATCGCGTTGATCACGACCTCCTCGACGCTTTGCCCCGCGATGGCGACACCATGGTTCTGCAGATGCACGATTTTCTTATCACCGAGAACGCGCGCGAGCTCGGCACCCTGCGCCGTGGTGGACACTTTGCGCGCGGAGTGATACACCGGGATGTCATCCCGCACGACCGACGCCATCACGCCTTGCATCGGCAAGATCGGCCGCTCCAGGTCGCCGAAAATCGTCGCGAGCGGCTGATGCGTGTGAACGATGGACGTCACGTCGGGCCGCGCTTTGTAAATTTCCGTGTGCAGCTTCGTCTCGTCCGGCTGACGGAACTGACCTTCAACATGCTCGGCCTCGAGATCGACAAGCGTGACTTGCTCGGCCCGCAGATGCAGTTGACTGCCCTGCTTGTCGCCGCGAGCGCGTATCAATACAAGCTCGCTCCCGGGAACGCGCGCGCTGATGTGGCCGAGGTAGTCGACGAGTTCGAGCTTTGCGAGAACGCGGCTGCCGAGAGCAATTTTCTCGCGTATGCCCTGCACGACCGCGCGATCGAGGTCGCGCTGCATTATTGGGCGATGAGTTCCAAGGCGGGAAACGCGGTTTTGGTCACGCCGTACTTCGCCGCTGCATCGATCAACGGCTGCACTTCGGAGGGCGTGAACTTCGTCGCGAAGTGGACGCGCCGCATGCGGGGCTGGATCGTCTGTTTCGTATACTTCTCGAGAATCTTCGCCGACTCGGCGTGATGAGCGTTCGCCCAAGTCGCCGTTTCAAGCATCACTGCCGCAAAACGTTTCACGACATCAGGATGTTGCTTGGCCCACTCGCTTGTGGTGAACCATGCGCCGATCACGAATTCCTTGGCAACGGCGTCGTACACGTTGCCCATGAGGCGGCCGTTGCCGTCGAGCGTTTGTGAGAGCTCGGGCTCCGCAACCACGGCCGCGCCCACACGCCCCGCTGCAAGAGCCGGCGCCATCTGCGAAAACGGCAATTCGATGAAGTGTACGGAACCATAGTCGCCGCCGTTCTGACTAAGCCACGCCGACGCGCCGACTTGCGTGATATTCTTGATGCCGCTGACGGCAATCGTTTTGCCGTTGAGGTCCTTCGCAGATTTGAAGGGCGAATTCTTTGCGACGACCATCGCGGTGGTTGGTTCGGCCGCGGCGTAATATCCGCCCGGCGCGACGACCACGAAGGGCAGACCGCGCTCGTGCGCCGTCGCAAGTGAGACGATATTGGCTTGACCGATATCGACGGCATTCGACGCAACGGCGGCAGCGATCGCCGCGCCGTTGCTGATCAGCGTCACTTCGACGTCGACGCCTGCCTTTTTGAAGAACCCCTGGTCTTTGGCCCAAAGCGCCTCCGCGCCGATATCGATGGGCGTTGTGGCAACTTTCAGGCTGACCGGCGGTGCTTGCGCGCCGGCCGGAGCGCATAAGCGCGCAGCGAGCAGAACGAAAGCGCCGAGCATCACAAGCAGGCGACAGACCGTCGGGCGAATCCACACCACATCACCGCGTTTTCTGTGAGACAAAGTTCCAGGCGCTTCGGGCGTCACTGTATCGCTCCTGCGGCAGACGGCGACTCTTCAAATTCACCGTGGAGCGCAAACCGTCATGCATGCGAGGGCCTTCAATTGACAGTGCGAATTTACAGTGCGAAGTGGGAATGAGCATAATGCGCCGAGCACCACCGCCCGGAGATTCGCGCTTGAAAATTGATATTTTTCCGCACATTTTTCCGAAGTCGTTTTTCGATCGGATGCTTGAAGTCGCGCCCGACAAAGGCGCCATAAAACGTTGGCTGCACATTCCGGTGCTGTGGGATCTCGACGCGCGGCTCAAGATGATGGAAGAGTTCGGCGAGTACCAGC
>JBHEMM010000079.1:257-3506 GCA_046262595.1 Vulcanimicrobiaceae bacterium | reverse complement strand
CTGCAGGATGAGATCGGCACGACGCTGGACGAGCGCAGCGTGACGGAAGGCGTGACCAGCGTCTCATTGCAGGCGCCCAAATCGTCGATGATCGTGACGTACTATCTCGTTTGCACATCGTCGTCGCAATCGTCGTCGGAAGAAGCGCTGGTTCGGCCAGTAAGGATCTTCCGGCAGTAGCCCGAACGCTCACAGCGTTGCCGCGATTGTTGGTCGGTCAAAGTTTGGCATGGGCCGCAGCCGCGGTGTCCGACGTGGTCCGCAAGGTCGCCAAGAACGCAGGCCTGCAGGTCGGTCAGATCGACCCGACGACCGCGGTGCACAAGCAGTTCTCGCAGGGCAATCTCACCGACTGGGCGTTTCTCAAGCGGCTGGCTGCCGACGTCGGCGCCGGGATCGCCGCATTTCTCACGATCGGCGGCCGATTTGCCGGCAGCGCAGTGCGGCCGGAAACATTTGCCGTCGATGCGTTTGCACTCGAACTGCTGATCCTTGCCGGGTATCGAAGCGTTTGGACTATCGTACCGGTAGTCGTGCTGTGGGCCAACGTTCACGCCAGCGTCGTGCTCGCACCGGTTGCGGCGTGTGCTTTCGCAATCGGGACGGCTTTCACACAGAACCGCTTCGACGACCGAGCGCGGCATGCGGCGCTGGCCGGAGCACTGGCCGTCGTCGCGACCCTCTTGACGCCGAGCGGAATCCGATTGTGGTCGTACGCTTTTGCGCTTGCCGTGGCTCCGAATCCCGCGCGCGAACATCTCGATGCGTGGCGGCCGCTGTCTTTTGGTTTTGCCGGATCGGTCACGGCCGTGCTTCCCGGTTTGCTGCTCTTGCTGGTTCTCGGTCCGGTGCTGCGCCGGCGCACCTGCGCTGAAGCGCTCATCGCTGCACTGTGTTTAGGTTTGACGCTGACGCACGCGCGATATGCGACGTTTTTAGTTGTGGGATGGGCGCCGCTGTTGGCGCGGACGCTCGACGAGCGAACGCCCCTCGGCGCGCTCGCGCAGCGGCGGCCGTCGGCACCGGTGCTGGCCCTGGTTCCATTGGTGGTGTACGCCGCGTGGGCCGTACCGTCCACGCTACGGATCCCAGCAGAGCCCCGCGGGGCGTGGACGGCGGCGGCCGCCATCGCGCGCGAACATCGGCTGCACGGCAACGCGTATGCCACGTACATTTGGGCGGCGTACTTGCATTGGCAACATTTGCCGCTGCGGCTGCTAATCGACGCGCACGGCGATCCCTATCCGCGTGATGTCTGGGACGACCATCTCGCGCTCGAGGCCGTGCGCCCCAATTGGGCAGACGTGCTCGACCGTCGCAAGATCGACGTTGTGATCGTTCCGTCGGATACTGCGCTCGCTCAAGTGATGCTGCTCGCCCCGGCTTGGCGCACTGCCGGTATGCGCGATGGGGTCATCGCCTTCGCGCGTCGTTAGCGGCGCGATACATGCGTCAACGGCGCGCCGGTTCCCGCTGCGTTATGATCTTGTTCCTGGCGCAGAGTGCTGTGGCACTACACGTTCACGGATTCAAGGTGTGATGAAACACGGCTTCCCGGACTCTCCGATTCGGCCGCTATCTAGCCGTAGACGGCCGCTTAGGAGACGAGTTCGAGAACGTCGCCGGGTAAGACGTCGTTGTGCTGTAGTGCGCCGCGGCCGAGCTCGACGACCGAGCGCGCTTTGCGGCACCAGACGGCAAAACGAAATGTTCTCACGTTCGGGCACAGCCGGACGACGCGCATTTCAGCGTCCAAAAAGATGACGTCAATGGGTGCGCGCATGCCCACCGTATGTATTGCGGTGCACTTGTCAATCAGCAGCCCCTCGTCGGGACGAATGCGCGGCCGCGCGAGCAGCCCGACAGCGCGCTGCAGAAAGGTTGCCGCGCGGTCGACGCGCGTTGCGATGATGCTGCCGGTGTTCACGTTGCGAAGCAATGCCACTTATATGCTCGATCCGATGATAAGTTCGGCGCCGATGCCTGCCGCTAAGTAGGGCGCAAAGGCGACGGGTTTGCCCCGCGCGCGGAGCAGTAGCGAAACGGCAAACAAAGCCACACAGGCGAGCGTAAAGGCGAGGGTCGCGTCGCGAGCGCCGAGGAGCGCGCCGCCGACCGCCGCCAGCTTGACGTCGCCCCAGCCCATTCCGTGACCACGTGACAACGTCGCGGCTCCTGCGAACGGCAACGCGACGATGGCGGCCGAGATGGCTGGGCCGAAGTCGCGTTGCGCGGCCGCAGAGATCACCAGCGCACCCAGCGGCACCAGCGTGAAGAGATCGGGCACAATTCCGCACGTAAAATCCGCGACGGTGCAAGCGGCGAGAAATACGAGTACCACGCCAATCGTCGCCATGTGCACCGGCGCGGCTCCATGCGCGGCGACGCCGACGCCGATGAGCCCCGCGGCGAGCGCAAGCATCCATCGGTGATAGCGAATGGGTGCCGGCCCGTCGCTGAACGGAACCCGGCCGCGGCACATCGTCGAGCCCAATTGTGCGCCGAACCAGCCCGCGGCGCCATAGCCCACGGCGGCGAGCACCAACGAAGTGATCATCGTATCAACAGACTGGCTCCGACGGGGCCGAAAATGAGCACATATAGCGAAGGCAGCATCAGCAGCGCCATCGGGAAAACCATCTTGACCGGCAACTGAGCGGCACGCTCTTCGGCACGATGCCAACGGTGGTTACGCGTTTCAATTGCAAGTTCGTGTAAAACATGAGCGATGTTCGATCCCAAACTCTCCGCCTGGAGGATCGAGGTGACCATCGTGGTCAACTGCGGTTCGTTCACGCGCTTCGCCATCGAGGAAAGCGCGTCACCTCGCGAACGGCCTAAGCGGATTTCAGCGAGGGCCGAACGGAGTTCTTCCTGCAGCGCGCCGACGGCAACGTCCGTCGCCTGAATCATGGCGGCGTTCAGCGCGAGACCGGCGCGCACGGTCGTCGAAAGCATGTCGAGAAAATTGGGTAACGACCGCTCCACCGCGGCCTTGCGTGCTTTGATGGCGCGGTCGAGAAAGACTTTGGGCAGACGCCAAGCGATCAGCGCCAGCACCACCGCGACGATCATGCCGAGCGATACATTCGAGAGCAACCGCATCAGCGTCACGCACGCGGCAACGGCGAGAACGAACACCGCCAGGCCGCGCAGCCGCGCGTCCCCGAGCGCCGTCAGCACGACTAGCGCGACGACGAGCGCGAGGATGCCCCCGCGCGAGTAGGTCATGCCCAGGACCAGGAGCAG
>JBHEMM010000079.1:0-247 GCA_046262595.1 Vulcanimicrobiaceae bacterium | reverse complement strand
GATGATGAACGATTGGCTGTCGTTCATGCATCTACTTTCGTAATGGAGAGCAGAACGATGACTGCAAGAGCGTCTAGCCCTAAACCGACGGCCAACACGAGGTGGCCGAAGGCCGTGTGAAGCACGGCGTCACGCAGCGCGGGCTGGGTCGTACAAATCAATGCGGCCACACCGGGCGGAAGCGCCCCCAATACGATCGAACTGGCGCGGCCTTGGGCCGTCAGCGCGCTGACGCGCCGATCGAAGC
>JBHEMM010000078.1:347-3551 GCA_046262595.1 Vulcanimicrobiaceae bacterium | reverse complement strand
GATCGGTACAGTCAAGTCCCACGTACATCGAGCCGTGCGCATTCTGCGCCGTATTCTGGGACCCCAAATCGGCAAAATCGTCCCCGCCGGAGGTGCAACCGTTCATGCGATGCCGTGAAGTCGAAGCGCTTTGGGACGTAATACGCGATGGTGATTCGAACCTCTGCGAAGCGGTTAACGCGCACTTGCGTGCGTGTCCGCCGTGCCAAGATATGTACGAAGAGCTTGAAGGCGTAGCGTATTGTCTCTCGTGCCTGCGTCCGCCTGAGCCCTCGTGCGACCTTGCCAAGAAAGTCGTCGAGCACATCGCTGCGATGAAAATTCGCACGCGAATGGATCCGCTCACGCTGACGTCGCTCGTAACGCCGGTTGGCCGCGTGTACGTCGCATTCAAAGACGAACGCATCGCGTATATCGGTCTCGACCGCGGTGAGCCCGCCGAAACGGAAAGCGAACGCATCGGGCGCCGGCTGCACCGCCCGGTAGAGCCCGGCGACGCACCCGCCTGGCTCGCACAACTTTTCGATGATTTTTTCCACACGTGGCGCGTGAACGAAGACGCCGTTGACATCAGCGATCTCACGCCGTTCGAGCAAGCGGCGCTTAAAGCCGCTGCGCAGATCCCGCCGGGTGAAGTCCGCTCGTACGCTTGGGTTGCGCAAGCGATCGGCAAACCAAAAGCTGCGCGTGCCGTGGGTCAAGTGATGGCGCGCAATCCGCTTCCATTATTTTTCCCGTGTCACCGCGTGGTCGATTCCAGCGGCGAGTTGCACAACTACGGTTACGGAATTGAAATGAAAGCGCGACTGCTTACTATGGAAGGGTATCGACGAACGCGTTAGAAGTCGTTCAACATATTAGTCCGCGGCCACCCTCAGATAGAGACAAACGAGGGAAAACAGCGGACGGAGGAGGTGGTCGTCGTTAGTACAGATAGTAGTAACATGATCGGAGGTGCCGCGCGTTAGCGCGGCACCTCTGTTTTTATAGCGGGACAGGGCTAAAGGTAAACGCGCCTAATCTTAAGCCAAGGTGGCTAAACACGTCCTTATCACCGGGTTCGAGCCCTTCGGCGGCGAGAAAGTCAACCCGAGCGAACTCGTAGCCCGCAGCCTGGAAGGCCGCCTCATCGCAGGCCGTCCATTGGCCGTTCGCGTGCTGCCCGTTGAAACGCGCACGCTTGCAGAACGCATCCAGCGCGCCGTCGATGAATTCGCGCCGGACATTATTATTGCCATGGGACAGGCCGGCGGCCGTACTGCAATCGCGATAGAACGCGTTGCTGTGAACGTCCTGGACTTCAATCAGGCGGACAACGTAGGCGTCATGCGCCGCAACGATGTCATCACGCGCGGCGGTCCTGACGCGCGTTTCTCACCTATGCCTTTCGCCGAGATCGTCTCGGCCTGGACCGACAACGGCATTCCGGGTTACGTCTCCAACTCCGCGGGGACGTTTATTTGCAATCAAGCGCTGTACGAAACAGTCGGCATCGCCGAAATGCAGTCGCCGCCCATCGTCACGGGATTCGTTCATCTCCCTTATCTGCCGGCGCAAGCCGCGCAGGCCGGGCCTGAAACGACGCCCTCCATGTCGCTCGACATCCTCAAGCGTGCTATGGAAATCATGATCGAAACCGTCGTGCCGTGGCTGGAGCATCGCGCTCCGGAACGCACTTCAGTTCGCAGCGCGAAGGGCCCGCAAGTGTGGATCCCACGTGGAGTAAAGGAAGTAGAACGCTGAGCGACGCGCGCCTCCCCGCGATTCCCGACGTGCACGGTCACGCAAAGGGCGAACACAAAGCATTCGCCGAAGAGCGGCCCATCCCGTATTCGCCGCGCATGCTGTTTTTATGGTTCTATCACGCATGCCGCCGCGGCGCCCCGCGCTTCATGATGGTGAGCGATCACATCAACTATTTGACGTTCGAAGATCCGGGTGCTGTTCACACGGTACGCCGCGCGCTGAAACTCGCGGAAGCGGGCGACTTGTACGGCGCCGCCGAGACTGCAGGCGTCGATGTGGCCCACGCCGCCGTAGTATCGCAAGGTCTGCGACGCGGCATGCGCTTCTCAATCGGCGCCGAGATCGACAACGACCCGCGCGCGAGACCCGACGCGCAAAATATTGTGGACGCTATGCGTCCGGACGGCATGATTCGCGCCGTGCACTTTTTGACGATCGAGCACCCGGAAAAAGGCCCGGACTATCAGTGGGCGTTTGACAATCCGGAGTTTCAAGAATTGTACGACGTGGTCGGCACCGAGCGCGTGTGGGAATTGTACGTCGCCAAGCTGGTCGAGGACATAGAGAAACTGCCCGGCAATATCGTCGCGCACTTTTACGTTCCGGCGCAGTTCGGGCACTGGCCCGACCCCAAGGCGCTCGAGACGTACGAAGACCGCCTGCTCGATGCATGCGCTCAGCGCGGCATGGCCGTCGAATTCAATACGCGATTCTTATACCGCGAGAACGATCCGCAGGAGCAAGAACGTTACCGCGCCGCGATGCTGCGTCTCATGAAAAAGGCGAAAGCAAAAAGCGTGGGCGTCGCGATCGCTTCCGATGCGCACAGTCCCAAAGATCAGGGCAATGGTTTTGCCACTATCTTGCAGATGCTTGACGAGGCGGAAGTCAACGAGGTGGTCTTCCCCGTCGGAGGACGCCTGGCGCGCGTAGCCTTGCGCGCGACAAAAGAACATCTCCAAAAAGTCAAAGCCGCAGAACCCGCGCCAACGCCGGGAAGCAGCATCAGCGGCTTTAGCCGCGCCGAACTCGGATTGCCGGAGCGCAACGAGGTGGAAGAGCGCGAGCACGCGCTCGCAGCGTCGCCCAAACGCGCGCGCGCAAAAGTTAAAGCTGCCGCAAAAGCCAAGGCTGAGCCCAAAGTCAAACAACCCAAAGTCAAAGCTGCGCCTAAACCGAAGGCAGAGCCGAAACCGAAGGCGGAGCCCAAGCCTAAGGCAGAGCCCAAGCCTAAGGTCGAACTTAAGCCCAAGGCGGAGCCGAAAGCAAAGACGCCGGTCACAAAAGCGGTCAAGGCCGTCAAAGACGCGCCCAAAGCCGCGGTTAAAGTTGCAAAGACCGTCCAAGCCGCGGCCGCAAAGACCGTTAAGAGTGCCGTCAAGGCCGTGACGAAAGCCACTGCTCCGCCGAAAAAAGCTACGCCGGCACCCGCGAAAAATGCCGCAGTAAAGAAAAGCG
>JBHEMM010000078.1:0-269 GCA_046262595.1 Vulcanimicrobiaceae bacterium | reverse complement strand
ATTACGAGCCGGAATGCGTGGGCCACGCGCAATCGACGTGCGTGGGCTTCGCACACTGCGAGGCAGACGGCATCGACATGACGCTCGTGGATTGCCCCGGCTTCGTCGATTTTTTTGAAGAAACGAAGCTCGCGATTGCCGGCTGTGATGCCGTAGTGATCGTTCTGGATGCGGATCCCTCGCGCGTTTCACAGACGCAGCTGCTGCTCGAATATGTGGAGTCGCGCAAACTCCCTCATCTGTTTCTCGTGAACAAGATGGATCGGCCG
>JBHEMM010000077.1:0-3705 GCA_046262595.1 Vulcanimicrobiaceae bacterium | reverse complement strand
GCGCTCATGCGCGATCCAACATCTTGCCGCAGCGCGCAACACACGACATTTCCGCCCGCAACCAAAGAAGTCCGCTGAACGCCGCTGATTGAACAAAATGGCGAAGATTTGATAGCGCCCGCCCTCGGCGCGGAGTAAACGCTGCGCCTGATTGCGCAAATCAATAACCTCGGAACCTTCGCGATATCCGCGACCTTCGGCCGCTCATCACGGCGTAACGCGGGCCGCGTTCGGCCGCCACGCCTGATCGCCGCGCAGCATGGAACTCTCGCGCAGCGGGTTGATCTTAAAAGCCGAACGGCGACGCGACGTCAACCCATTCCCTGGCAATCGGACGGCGGCTGCATCACATCGTCGGTCAGTCCGCCTCGGCAGGTGTCTTAGCGCGTGGCGGTTTCCTCCGGCCAGTACAGCCGCTCGGGGTTATCCACCAGCAGCGCTTGCTGCGACGCCTGTGTCGTTGCAATGCGAGGGATGACGTCGACGAGCTCGCCGTCGTCGGGGACGATCCACGTCATGTTGGGATGCGGCCAATCGGTTCCCCACAAAACCCGGTCGGGAACCTGCTCGACCAACGCACGGCTGAACGGAATGACGTCGTCATGGGGCGGCCCCGCGACGGTAAGCCGCTCCGGACCGGTTACTTTCACCCAGATGTTCTCGTTGTCGGTAAGGAGCTGACGGAAGCGCTGAAAGTCCGGGTGCTCTACTCCTTCCGCGATGTCAGGACGTCCCATATGATCGACGAGCACCGGCCCTGGAAGCGAGTTCAGAAAGGGCGTCAGTGACGCAAGATGGTGCGCTTCGAAGTAGACCACCGTATGCCAGCCCAACGCCGCAATTTTGTCGGCGACACGCAGATAATTCTCGCGCAGCTCAACGTCCGCTAGGCGCTTCACAAAGTTGAACCGCACGGCGCGGAAACCGGCGTCGCCGAGCTCTTTCAGTTCGTCGGTCGTGACATCCCGCCGTACCGACGCAACACCCTTCGACCGGCCGTTGGATGCTTTGATCGCGTCGACGACTACCGAATTGTCGTAGCCATGACACGTTGCTTGAACGATGACATTGCGGTCCAGCCTTAGAAAATCGCGCAGCTCGAAAAGCTTTTCCTTGGGGCGTCGCACGGCGTCTACTTGCGCTCAGCGGCGTACGAAAATACGCGGCGACGTGGCAATGCGCGTCGACCGCGCCCGGCGGCGGGACGTATGCCGGCCTCGACGGGTTAGGATCGTACGGGAGATAGTTCGCGTCCATGGTGAAGGTCGTACTCAGGCGCATATCGTCCTTTCGAACGCGCCCGCACACCATGGGTCAACGAGACGCGCATTTCTTGGGACCATCGTATGCGCGTCCCGGCGCCGACGGCGTCGAGCGCGCTTGCGTTCCAGACAACAGCCGGCACGTAAACGTCTCGGGACATGAGCCAGCGCGCCGTGCGCAGCAGCGCTGACCGCTCGACGCGACCACCGCTGCCACCGTTCGCGACCAGCATCTCGACGGTGAAGAATCCGGTCCGATGTTTCACTCACGGCAATGCGGCGAAAACGTCGACGACGCGCCGTTCGGACGCTGCCGTCGCCGCGGCGTCAAATCCGTGACTGTCTGTTTGCGTGAACCCGTGACCCACGTCGTTATAGACGAAGACCTCGGCTGCGGGTTTCGCCGCGAGCGCAGCTTGAATTGCGCGAACTTCGTCCATGGTCGCGATCGTGTCTTGATCGCCAAAATGCAAGCTCAGCGGAACGGTAAGATTGACCGCTTCGCCGATCACCTTGCCAATCTGGGTGCCGTGGAATGCCGCAGCGGCACCCACCATTCCGCGAGCGGCGGCCAAGAACGCGTACTTGCCGCCGAAACAGTACCCGGCGAGCGCAATCGTGCCGTTGCATTCGGGCATCGCGCGAAGTGACTGGATGCTCATCGCAATGTCATCCATAACGTCACCCTCGGCGACGGTCTTTCCGCGGGCTTGAGCAGCCGGGCGTTCCTCCGGGCTGAGCGGACCAGCGTGCAGACGCCAAAACGGATCCGGCACGAGTGCGAGAAAGCCGCGCTGCGCGTACCGATCGCCAATGTTGCGCATCGACTCGGTCACGCCGAAGATAGGTGCAATGAGGATCACGCCGGTCGCCGGCGTCGTCGCCGGCATCGCGCGATACGCTTGAAACGAGCCGTCGCGGGCCGCGATCGTTACGGTGGTCTCATTTTCCGTTTGCATTGTTCGTCCAATCACATCAGCAACAATGTTCATTCCATCGGCTAAGCCGCGCCGAAGTCCTTACGCACATCTAATGCTTGCATAAACCGGTCGCGGATTTGCGCGGGATCACGCGGCGGCTGAGCCGCCGCCGGCGCGTTGTCGATCCGTGCGCCGATAAACGAAGGACCGGCGCTCTTGAGCGCGTTGCGCACCAGGCGCGCGAAGTCATCGGGACTCTGCGCCCAATCGCTCCGTGCGATCCCGGCTCCGCGAGCGAGGGCGACAAAATCCGCGCTGCCGGCACTTGCCGTCGGCTGGCCGCCGGTGATTTGATACGACGCATTATCCATCACGATCAGGGTCAGGTTCGCCGGTGCCACCATTGCAATCGTCGCGAGGCAACCCAGGTTCATGAACAGCGATCCGTCGCCCTCGATGCCGACCGCGCGTCGCTGCGGTTGCGCGAGCGCCACGCCCAACGCGATCGGCAGCGCCAGTCCCATGCTGCCGAGCATGTAGAAGTTCTGCGGCCGGTGGCCCGCGGCGAACAAATCGAAATTGGTGTTTCCAATTCCACCAACGACCGCCTCATCGTCCAGAATCGCGACGAATGCACGCATGAGTTCGAGCCGGCTCATGCGTTCGCTCATGCCGCGAAAACCTTGCCGCCGGTCAGCAGCGGCGAAAGCACGAGGGCGGCGGGCGATTGAGTCGCAATTGCTTGTATAATCGATCGATCCAGCATGAACTCGACGTCCTCCAGCCGTTCGATTACATGATGCGGTATTCCGAGCGCAGCACATACCGGAGCGACGACGCGACTGGACCAGACCTGGCCCGCATTGAATTCGCCGAGCGCACCTCGCTCCGAGATCAGCAACACGATCGGAATCTGGTAGGCGACGCCGAGCGACGCGAGCGCATTCGGCGTATTGCCGAATCCGCTCGTCTGCATCAGAAGAACGCTGCGCGTCCCACCCATCCAAGCGCCCGCGCAAATGCCTACTCCTTCTTCTTCCCGCGTTGCGACCACAGCCGTAAAAAACGGGTCGGACCGCACGCCGTCGAGCACCGGGATAAGGATCTTGTCGGGCACGTACACGACGAGACGAACGTTGTTCGCCTTGAGCGTGTGAAGTACGATGTCGGACCAGGTTTTATCGCCCGCGGATGGCATCCGCAATGACTTTCGTTGCGACGATATCGTTATATGCGTATGCCTCGCTGACGAGGCCGACGGATTGATGAAATTTGATGGCGCGCAGAAAACCGACTTCACTAGGCATCGGATTCGACGGAACCGACGTCGCGCGATAGACATCGAGCGTGGCGTCGAGCGCCTTCTGATCGAGGTTGGGATAAAAACCTTTGAGCAGGTCGCGGCTTCGCGACGGGCCTTTTGCGATCAGCCTGCACGCCTTAGCATATCCGCGTATGAAACCGGCAATCGCGGCGTGCTTTTTATCTATCTCCTCTTGAGTCGTAAAAACGACGCCTTGCGT
>JBHEMM010000076.1:0-3799 GCA_046262595.1 Vulcanimicrobiaceae bacterium | reverse complement strand
GCGTAAATATTTGCCCGGCCTTCGCGCACGAAACCCAGCAGTGTTACGTCAAACGCCTGCGCGAGTTGTACCGCAAGGCTGCTCGGCGCCGATACCGCGCACAACACCGGGATGCGTGCGACGATGCATTTCTGCACGAGCTCGTAACTCGCTCGTCCGCTGACAACCGCGATTGATTGCTCCAGTGGAATGTCGCCGTGCAGCAACGCGCGTCCGATGACTTTATCGAGCGCGTTATGCCGTCCCACGTCCTCGCGGAGCACGAGCATGGCGCCCTTCGCGTCAAAAAGCGCGGCAGCGTGCAAGCCGCCCGTCGATGCGAAGACGCGCTGCGAGGCGCGCATGCGTCGCTTTGCCGCACACCCCACACGCGCTGTTGGTGAAGAAATGTCGTTCCAGCGACCGCAGGTCCGGCGCCGCGGCGCCGGCCAGCTCCACGTTGACGATGTTGTAGCGCTGAGCCGCATCAATTTCCGGATCGATACAGTACGAAATTCCGGCGATGTCTTGGCGGCCGGCGATAACGCCTTCGGCAAGTAGGAAACCAGCGGCCAATTCAAAATCCGCGCCCGGCGTTCGCATCGTCAGCGCGGCGCGCTGCATTTCCGGCCCGGCCAGCAGCCGGATTTCGAGCGGCTCTTCGGTTGCCAGATCGTCGCTTGCAGCTTGCTGCATGCCGTCACGAACTCGGACGACGCGCGCCGTTGTAGTGAGCCCCGGGCGGCCGCTCTCGTCCATCGCTACGGGCGTTCGAACGTGCAAGCGATAAGCGTTACCAGCAGCACGCCGTAGAACGCATACATACTCCACGCCTCCCCGCGGCCGAAATACGCGGTAAGCACCGCCGCGACAACGCCTGCTGGAGTGACGACCGAATTGCCGGTGATAAATTTTAAAACGGCTTTCATGCGATCGCTTTCCGACGCCAAGCGGCGATGAGCACGAGCGATACGAGAAGGTAGCACGCCGCAAGCGCTGCGAGCGCGATGTCATTTCCGGGCCAAGCAATGCCGAATCCCTCGCCGCTCCAGAACGTTCCGAACGAGAGCAGCATGATACCGACGACAAAGCCCATCGCATTTTCCGGCACGCGTGAGAAGGGACGCCGGAGCGCTGCAGCCGCGGCGGCCACGATCACGCCGGCGGTAAGCGCGCCGCCCGCCGCCCACAGGAACGACCCGGCGTTCGATGCGGCGAACGTCACAACGATCACAGCAACTTCCAGACCTTCGAGCAGCACGCCGTTGAATGCCGTTGCAAACGCGAACCGGTCTTCGTGCTTGCGCAGCTCCGCAAGTTCCGTTTCGAATGCAGCGGCCTCGTCGCGCATGGCTTTGCGTCCCGAATAGCGCCAAATCGCTTTGCGCAGCCACGTGTAACCGAACAGCAGCAGAAAAATTCCGATGCAGACCTTGAGAACTGCGACCGGCACGTAATGCACGAGCGCCGGCCCGAGGATCGCGCAAATGGCGGCTAGGATTGCAAGCGCGGCACCCGTTGCGCGCAATGCGATGCGCCAACCCGCGGTGTACGCGACGGCAAGAACGATTGTCGCCGCCTCGACGAACTCGAGTGCCGATGCGAGGCCGGCCGTTAGTGCTGCCGCGAGCGGGTGCATCAGCGCGTGTGTGTGAGGATGTCGTTCAGGGCTGCTTCGTCGGCGGCATCGGGACGCGTGAAATCCAGATGCGCGCTGATCTGGGCGCCGTACGCCGTACGCGCGTTAACGGCGTTGATATCGGTTTTCGGCGCGATCGTATCGAACGGTTTTGCATTTATGGGCGAGAGCGCGAACGCGTCGTACAACGGCCGTGCGGTCGCATCATAAATCGAAAGTGCCCGCATTCCGAGCATGAGTTCGATCGTGCGTATGAACGATACGGTGGAATAGCGCGCGTGCTGCATGCCTCCGGCGGCATACGGACTTGCGATATAAAATGTCGAGCGTTGGTCGCTCACGTGATCCGGGCCGTTCTGCGCGTCATCTTCGAGTACAAAAATTGCGCTTGAAGACCAATAGCGCGAGTGGGAAACGCGTTCGACGATTTTGCCCACCGCCTGATCGTTGATCGCAACGTAGGCGTCGGGCGTGAGCGAGCCCGCGCGCGTCCCGGAGGTGTGATCGTTGGGCAGATACACAATTTCAAGCGCCGGCAGCGCACCGTTTGCTTCAAATGCAGTGAACTCCCGAACCCACTCGCCGTAGCGATCCATGTCGCTCGTCGCTAAATCCCATCCGCGGTAAGCGGCATCGAAGTGGCCGGCAAGTCCGGGAAATGTGCTGATTCCGATCTTGGGGCCGTGCGGCGCGGTGTCGATGTCTTCACCGTAGTCACGGTACGTGAGATGCGAGCGGGCGGCTGCGTCCCAGAGATAGCCGCTGTGCGGAACGTCCGGTGCGACGCCGGTCTGAAAGTCGTAGTTTCTCAGCCGTCCGCCGTAGCTGGGCGGCCAGCGGCGTTCTACGAAATCGTTGGAGAACGCCGCATCGGTCCAATTGTGTCCGTTCGCGCTCACCTGCGCGTTGGCGTACGCATTGTCGAACACGCCGAACCGCGTCGCGATCGCATGCTCGTTCGGTGTGATGTTCGCGCCGAACGCCGTCAAGCGCGGGTCGCCGTTTGCGCCGGCGATGTCGCCGAGCACCTGGTCGTACGTCCGGTTTTCTTTGATGATGTAGATCACGTGCTTGACGGGGCCGCCCGCGCGAACGATCGTTTTCGGCGGCGCCGTCCATTGGCGCTGCGCGTTCGCGATCACGGCTTGCGTTTGCGCTGCGGAGTTGCTCCACACCGCATGCGGTATGGCGCGAATCGATCCGACCGTGATATCCGCGACGTAGCCGGGCGCATCGCGTTTCGTGAAATCAGACTGCGGATTTGCCGGCGCACGCTCGCCGTACCCGTTGCTGACGTACAGCGTGCCGTCCGATCCGATCGCGATTCCCGTGGGATACCATCCAGCCGGGATGCGTTCCACGACGCGTCCCCCCGCGATGCGTGCAACCGCGTTTTGCGCACCGAGCGAGACGAAAATATCCGGACCATGAACGAGCAGCGCATTCGGCGAGGCGCCCGGTCCTTGCAGCGTTCCGGCATGCAAACCGACATCGATGCCGGCGATGCGTTTGCGCGCGGCGGTGTCGATGATGCCGATCGAATCGTCGTCGCTCTCAGCGACATACAGCTTGCGTCCATCGGCGCTTAGCGCGAGTGCGCCCGGATGGCGTCCGACATGAATTGATGCGATCGCTTTGCCGCTTGCGGTATCTACGACTGCAACGCTGTCGGTTTGCCGCACACTTGCGTACAGTTCCGTGCCGTTCTTAGAAAAAACGACGGCGGCCGGATGGTCGCCAACTCGAACCTGTGCGCCGCGCACCGTTACCGTGCCGTCGCCGTCATTTGCCGACGCCGGGGAAGCACCGTTTGACGGATCGAGTGCGACGGCAGCCGGCCAGCGGTCTTCTGTTCCTTCGACTGCTCGCGTTACCGAGTTGGAAGCAATGTCCACGTTGAGAATCGCGCCCGCGTTTGCACCCGCGCGGACCCTGGCGGCGGATCCGGCATTGCTTATCTACACCTCCGGGACGACAGGACCACCGAAGGGCGCGCTCCATGCCCAGCGCGTACTGCTCGGGCACCTGCCGGGCTTCGAGCTCTCGCACGACTTCTTCCCGCAGGCCGCGGACGTGATCTGGACACCGGCGGACTGGGCGTGGATCGGCGGGCTGTACGACGTCCTGCTGCCGGCGCTCTCGCACGGGCGCCCCGTTGTCGCGTTCCGCCCGCCGAAGTTC
>JBHEMM010000075.1:446-3915 GCA_046262595.1 Vulcanimicrobiaceae bacterium | reverse complement strand
GTCCAGATGCGGCGCGCGAGGCGATCGATCGCGTTAAAGCCGTCGAAACGTCGCTCGACCCGCTCTCACGGCGCACCGTGCGCACGGAAACGAACGTCATCCTGGCGCAATACATCTTGCGCGATACGGCGGCGGCCGATGCCGGGCTGGAAAATATGCTGATGCGCTTGCCCTCGCTGAGCGCGCGGTCGCGCGCCTTTATCGAAGCGGCCGGTGCGATCGGCACGCGCTGGAGCGGCACGCTCAACCGCGCCATGCTGCACGGGCGTTTCCAATCGATGCACTCGCGCGGATTAGGCGGTTATGCCGCCGTGCTCTCCTCGCTGCCGCTCAACGTCGATCTGCGGCCGCCCGCGAAGAACATTACGTCTTCGCCGCAGCGTCTGCTCGACGTGCTGGGAAACGCGCGCGAGCAAATAGTGGACGACGCGCTGCGCGACGCGATGGCGTATTCGGAAAGCACGCTGCTTTCCGACCTGATCGCCGGCGGAATCGTCGAGAAACTGTCTGCTTGGGTCAAGGGCGGAGGCGACGACGACATCGTGCGCTGGGCCGAAAAGACGCTCGAAGAGCAGCATAGCGCGCATGGCCTCGCGCAGCTCTTCGGCAAAACCGTCGACGCTGCGGCGAGAACGCTGTACCGTCATGGCGTGCTCGACGCCGAAACGGAAGAGCGCCTCGCGCGCCTACGCGACACGCTCGAGGCGCATGTGAGCGCGTTTCAGGTGCGCCGTACCGTGGATGAGATACGGCCGGTCGATGCGATGGACGCGAAGATCGATGAGATGCTCAACCGCCTCTCCGCGCGCGATGCGGTGACGTTCGAACATTCCCGCTGCGTGGGTGCGTGGTGCGCGCGCTTAGCCAAGCGCATGCATCTGCAGCGCGCCGATGCGCTGCTCGTCATGCGTTCCGGGCTGATTCACGATATTGGTAAAGTGCTCACGCCGCCGGAGATTCTGCAGGCGCCTCGCGCGCTCGATGCGGCGGAATGGATTACGATGAAACGCCACACGCTTGACGGCGTGCGTTTGCTGGAGCCGGTTTCCGAGCTGCGCATGCTGATACCGGCGGTGCGCTGGCATCACGAGCGGTATGACGGCGCGGGCTATCCCGACAGCCTTACACTGCAAGATATCCCGTTTGCGGCACGCATGGTCGCCGTTGCGGACGCTTTCAACGCAATGATCGCGCGGCGTCCATACCGCGACCCGCTCAACCCGATGATCGCAATCGATCAATTAAAACGGGGAAGCGGGACGCAGTTCGACCCGGCCGTCGTCGACAATATGATCGACGTCGTCCTGCGGCCGGATTGACGGTTTTAGCGGACGATGCTGAAGTACATCAAGTCTTCGATCAACTGGACGATCGAAGCGCCGCCCAATTGCAAGGGCGTCGAGGCGATGGCCTTGGGCATGGCCGGAACGCTGTCCATGGGGCGTGAAACAATGCTTTTGGCCTTCGGCATGGCGGGAACGCTGTCTGCCAGCACCGGAGCTGCGGCGCAAACAAAAACAACGGCGCCGAATACTAACGTGCGATACGAGATCATTAAAATACCAACACTCCGAAAAATACGAGTTCGTTGCTTCTATGGTAGCCAAACACGTAGGTGTTTGAATCTCTCAAAGAGGGCAGTCTTCAGCTCCGAAAACTATCAGCAATGAGAGGGGAAGCGAGTGCTTGGGCCGCTAAGGCCGTAAACATGCAATTGGGTGTAGAGCAGCGGCGCATCGTTTTCGAACAAGCGGGAGCGCACCTTCACCGCCGTTCCATTCCCGCCGTGTACGTCGTCGACTCCGCGCTTCGCGTGCTGTACTCGCGGGTCGATCCTTCCGAGCGCCGGCGCGAATGCCGCCCGGACGGCGTCGATCTGCCGCCGATCGTCGCGCACACCGTGCGCTCGTTGATGAATTCGCGATCCGGCATGCAGCCTGTTCCGGACGCGTTGTCGAGCGCGCCGAACGCTTCGCTCGTCGTGCGCGTCATCTGGCTCGACGGCGAGGGCGATGCGATGGCGGTGCTGGTCGAACGCTTGAAGATGCGCAACTATCTCAACGCCGCGGAAGCGCGCTACAGCCTCTCGCCGCGCGAGGTCGAAGTGCTCGGGCTGCTGCTCGAAGGTTCGACGAACGCGGAGATCGGTCAGTGCCTGCACATCGCGGAATCCACCGCAATCTTCCACGTCAAACGTTTGCTCCAAAAGATGCAAGCCCGCAACCGTACCGAACTGGTTTCCAAACTCGTCGGGTAACGCTTCAAAGGATGAACGAATGAACGGAGACGCGAGCAAGACGCTCCGCATCACGCTCGAACGCGAGATGCCGTACGCGCCGGAAAAGGTCTGGCGCGCTTTGACGCAGCCGCACCTCATCGAGGAGTGGCTGATGCGCAACGACTTCAAGCCCGTCGTGCAGCACCGTTTTCGCTTCAGCGCGGACTGGGGCGCGGTCGAGGGTGAGGTGGTGGCGGTCGATCCGGATAAAACGCTCGCTTACACGTGGGCCGCGTATGGGCTGGAAACAGTCGTTACGTGGACGCTCACACCGGCGACAGCGGGCACGCACGTGCGCATGGAACAGTCGGGCTTCCGGCCGGATCAACAGCAGGCGTACGAGGGAGCAAAAGGCGGTTGGCCGCGATTCATCGCGGCACTGGAGCGCGTGCTCGCGCGCATGGACTAACGGCGGCCGCGGATCGTGTCGCGCGTCGGCGCACGCGATTCGTCGCGGCGCAAGCCGTTACACTTCCAGGCCGCGTGACTGATGCGAACAGGCCCACCACGCGCAGCAACAGGTCCGTAATGCAAACGACGACGCGCATGATCCAACAGCATGACCGGCACGGACGACCGCCGCGTGCAGTTTCATTGCGCGCGGGCGCCGCGAAAATCCGCCGTCATAACCGATGCCACCGTTAGGCCGACGACGCCGCAGAACAGCAAGCCCGCAACGGGCAGACCCAGCGGTACCGCGGCAAAGCCGACAGCCACGACGGGAAGCGCGAGACCCGCGTAGATGAGCACGAAGTATGCCGACGTCACTTCACCGCGACGCTCGGTAATGCGTTCGTTGATGTTCGCAAGGCCGAAGCCCATCACGATGCCTTGGCCCACGCCCGCCGCAGCGGCGGACAAAAAGATTGCGGTAAGCGAGTGCGCCAGAATGCACGCCGCGAGCAGTGCGAGCCCGACAAGCATGATCGCGCAGCCCGTAAAGAACGCGCGATCCTTGCCGAGACGGTCGACCAGCGTTTGGCCGAACGCCGACGATCCCATTAGCAGGAAAACGAGCACACCCGAAACGGCGGGTGAGTGCACGTGCAGCTGCGCGCTCAAAAACTCCGGTGCGACGGCGCTGAACACCCCAGAGACCGCAAACGCGCACACGCCCGCAACGGCCGCGCGCACGAACACGCCGCGTATTTCGTACGGGACCCGCAGACGCTGGAGCGAGAAGGTGAAGCG
>JBHEMM010000075.1:0-436 GCA_046262595.1 Vulcanimicrobiaceae bacterium | reverse complement strand
TACGAGCAGGAAGTCGGCGGCATACGGCAGCTGCATCGGCAGCGGAGCCTCTTGCGCGAGCAGGCCCGAAATCAGCGTGCCCACGCCCAAGCCGCCGACGTTCACGACCACGGCAAGCAGCGTGACGGCGCGCCGCCGTTGCTCGGAAGCGTAGTCCACCATCGCGGCCGTGCCCGCGCCGGTAAAAATGCCTGCGGAAACACCCGAAAGTACGCGTCCGGTGTAGATCAGCGTTAGGTCGCGCGCGAACCAAAACGCTACGGCACTCATCGCCGAGAGCAGCAAGCCGAAGAGCAGGACTTTCCGCCGCCCGACTCGGTCGGATTGGTGTCCGAAGAACAGCAGGCCCGCGATCACAGCGAGCGCGTACACCGCAAAAATAATCGTAATGACGGGCGAGGAGATGCCCAGCGCCCGCTGATAGAGTGGGTACAAC
>JBHEMM010000074.1:0-3957 GCA_046262595.1 Vulcanimicrobiaceae bacterium | reverse complement strand
GCATAGCTTGCTATGCCGTGCACAGGAACCCAGAAGCGCTCGTGCGCGCCGGCCGGGATCGAACCGCTTAGGCGAAACTCGTTGGGGCGATCCGTTCCGCCAACCGCAACGTCGTCCCCGCCGCCGGTCGCGATGCTGCCCATCACGTGCACGGGCGCGGACGGAGGCTCGATTTCCACGCGAGCCGCCGAACCGTCTTGCGTTCCGCTTACGCGCACCTCGACCGTATCTTCATCGATCGAGGCGCCGCTGGTGGCTGCCATGAAGTCCTCGTTGGCGTCATCGACGACAACGGATCCGGTGATGCGCCGTATGCCGTCCGCGTAGAGCGCGCCGATGCCCGCGCGCAGGTTCGCGCTGCGCAGCGACGGATCGCCCGACATGACGGCAAACAGATCGCCGTCCAACGCTCCGCCGTCCGCAGGCTTACTCGAGGCAAAAAGCGTGCTGTACCGGTACTGCGGGCCAAGTTGGCTCAGCGCCGTGTCGGCGACGATCAGCTTTTGCGTCGATGCCGGCGCGACGGCACGGTCGGCGGCGTTCGCGTACAGCACGTCGCCGTCATGGGCGAGCAGAACCAGGCTCCACGCACGCGCACCGGCGATCGCCGGATCCAACGCGTCCTCTACGGCGTGCCGGAGCTGCGCTCGTTGGGCTGGCCTCCACGCCGGCGGAGCAGGCGTCGCGGTGCGAACCGGCCGCAGCGCCGGCGCGAGCATCGCGGGCGCCGCTCCAGGAGCGTGCGGACGGGTAATCACCGCCGCCAGGAAGGCGCATGCGCCGAGAATGAGTGCAGCCGCACCCGCGCGCTTACGCGCGCGAGAGCGCTTCGATCTTCTCTTGAAGCTGCCGCTGTTCTTCACGTAACGCATCGAGGTCTGTTCGTAATCCCGTCACTTGTGCAGGTGTTTTTTGCGCTTCGCGAACGCGCAGTGCCGCCTCGGCGGCATCGCGGCGGATTCGTCCGTCGAATGCGTTGCGGACAACGCGCTGTAGTGCCGGCAGCGCGCGCGCGTCGCCAAGTTCCTCGAGGGCGCGGATCGCGGCGCGCGCAACCATAAACATCGGGTCGCTCACATGTTCGACGATCGTGTGGACGGCGCTCGTGCGATCGGCGTCCACGAGCTGCGCGTGACGAGCAAGGCCCGTAATTGCGGCGCGGCGCAGCGCCTCATCGCCGCCGGCACGGCATGCGCGGACAAGCAGCGGGAGCGCGCGCGAATCCGCAAGTTCAGCAAGGCCCGCTGCTGCGCCCGCCTCGAGTACACCGTTCCAAGACTTCTGTTCGACGGCTTGGCTCACAATCGCGAAGGCGCGCTCGTCCCGCGTTTTTCCCAGCGCGTGCAGCGCCGCGGCTTGGACGAAATAGGACGCATCGTCCTGCGCCGGCGCGAGTAAGGCCGCGGCCGTTTCCTCATCGCGAAACGTGCCGAGCGCCGCCACGACGGCGCGCCGCACCTTCGGATGCGGATGCGTCACGTGCCGCAGCAGCAGGTTGCGCGCCCACGGCGCGCGCGTCGCCGCGATCGCGGGCGCAGCCTCCGCGGCGATCCCCCAAAACGTTCGCGGCTCGAATAACCCCGCGAGCGCGGCCCGTGCGCAAGCGCCGGCATCTTGGATCAATTCCCGCGCGGCGCGGATCTTCGCGACCACATCGGCGCCGCTTTCGAGCACGGCAATGGCGAACGGCGTGCCCAACGCATACCTCACGTCGCCGAGCACGAAGGCACCGGGGTCGAACACGAACAGCGCGGGCTTTTCAGCGAGCGGAATCGTGACCGTCTCGTGCGCGCGCTCGACCGGTACGCGCACGATCTGCGCGTCGATCTGCAGAGCGGCCTCAAACGCATAAGGGGGATGCTCGTCGTCCACCGCTTGGTTCTGATCGATGGTGACCTTCGCCGTTTTGCGCTCCGCGTCGTAAGCGAAGGTGACCTTCAGCTCGGGGTGGCCGCCGCGAAAGACCCATTGATCGAAGAACGCGCGCATGTTCCGGCCGGTTGCCGCCTCGATAGCGCGGACGAAATCGATCGTTTCGACACTGCGGCCGGCATTGTCGGCGACATACCTTCGCAGCGCGCGCCAAAAGCGCGCTTCACCAAGTTCGCCCCGAAGCATGTGCAGCACGGCACCGCCTTTTTCGTACAGATGGCGGTCGAAGAGCTCGATAGGGTCGCGGAATTTATTGTAAACGATAGGCCTGCGGTAACGCCCCGAATCTTCGTTCAGATAGCGTTCCACGCAGCCGAAGACATCGTAGAGATACTCGTCGTATCCCAGGTCCGCCTCGCGGTACACCGCTTCGAAAAACGTCGCGAAGCCTTCGTTGAGCCAGGCCTGCGCCCAATCGCGGCACGTGAGCAGATCGCCGAACCATTGATGCGCGAGTTCGTGCGACACCAGCGGATCGCTCGAGAAATCGAGATGCGCGCGCGCATCGTGAAGGGTGCGATCGGTTTGCGTGGTTGCCGACGTATTCTCCATGCCGCCGAAGATGAAATCGCTGACCGCAATCTGCGAGTAGCGCGCATAAGGATACGGCATGCCCGTGCGCTCCTGGAATACCCGCATCATCGCGGGAGTTTTACCGAAGGCCCGTTCGCCGTCGGCCTCACGACCGGGAAGGACGTAATAGAAAATGCCGTTTCCCTGCGCCGTTTCGGTAAACGGCCCCACCACGAGCGTCGTCAGATACGTGGAATGCGGCACGTCTTGGCGGTAATGGAAGATCGTGCGGCCGTCTTGCTCCCGGCGCTCTTCGAGCGCTCCGTTCGACAGTGCGAAAAGGCCGTGCGGCACGGAGATCCTTGCCGAGGTCGTCTGTTTCTCGTGCGGATAGTCCACGCACGGGAACCAATATCGCGCATTTTCGTCTTGGCTCTGCGACCAGACGTGGCGCATCCGATCCGGATAGTCGGGCGTGGGCGCGATAAAAAACAACCCGTGGCGCGGATGGCGCACGGTATAGGAGATTGCGAAAGAAGTTTGCTCGCCGGCCTGCAGCGGCGGGTCGAAGAGTACGCGCAGCTTGCGCTCTTCAGCCCTAAACGGCATCGGTGCACCGGAGCGCGTGACCGCGCTCACGTCCAAATCGATCGCGTCTAACAACAGGCCCGAGACGGGTTCGTCGAGAGCGCACACGGTCGTCGTGCAAATGCCCTGCATGCAGGCGTTTTGGAGATCCGGTTCGAGATCGAGATGAATGTGGACGACATCCACCGTCTTGTCCGGACCGTAACGCAAGCGGGAACCGGGCAGTGCAAACGGACGATGGACGTCATCGGCGATCATGAAGGCCGCGCGTTCGTGAAGGCGGCGCCGGTCTCCCGGCGCCGCCTTTTTCGTTACATCGAGTACACGACCCGGCGTTCGATCGACGCGCCGCTGGGCGACGTGGAGGTTATGATCACCGTAACATTCCCGCCCGGAACGGTGTTGAGCGAAATCGGCGCGCTGAAGTTGCCGCTCGAATCCGCCGTAACGTCCGTCTGGAAAGTCCCCGTACCGATTTGCAGCAGTCCGCCGAGCGCACTGCCGCTGCCCGCGGCGACGATATGCACGCGCGAACCGGCCAGCGTGTGTCCGTTCAGGGTGAAGCTTCCGCCAACGCGCGAACCCGGCGAGGGGCTTAAGCCCGTGCTGAACGTCGCTCCCGCAGTAGTCGTTCCGCTCACCGTAACGTGATGCGTGCCGGGTGCCAGCTCGAAGCTGGGCGTTACGTCGAAGCCGTTCGGGTTCGCGTAAACATCAGAGGTGACGTCGCGGCCATCGACGGCTACATGGAGCGAATCGCGGTTGACCGCTTCACTGTACGTCGCGTGCAGCGAAGGATGCGTCGTGTTGACGGTCGCGCCGCGTGCCGGCGTCGTGCTCGTCAAACTGAACGAAGCATTGGAGGAAGGCTGCGGCGTATAATTCTGCGCGCCGCCCGTAGAGCCGCCCTTCGCGTTGATGTAC
>JBHEMM010000073.1:0-4049 GCA_046262595.1 Vulcanimicrobiaceae bacterium | reverse complement strand
ACGTTCTCGATGGAGAGTGCGTCGAGGGCGGAGAGCAGGGCAATCAGGCCGCTATCCGCATACCAGTTGTCGCGGAAATAGAAATGGCCGGAGTGCTCGCCGCCGAAGGGGATGTCTTCGTCGCGCATCACCTTTTTGATGATGGAGTGCCCGACTTTGGAACGGACCGGGACGCCGCCATGCGCTTCGATCGCTTCCGGAACGCTGCGGCTGCAGATGAGATTGTAGAGGATCTTGCAGCCGGGATGATGGCGCAGCGTGTCGATGCCGACCAGCGCGGTAACGATGTCGCCGCCGATGAGAGCTGCCTTTTCATCGATGATGAACATGCGGTCTGCATCGCCGTCAAAGGCGACGCCGAGATCGCAGTGATTGTCGAGCACCGCTTTCTGCACGTCGACCATGTTCTCGGGTTCGATCGGGCTCGCGGGATGGTTCGGGAACGTGCCGTCGAGCTCGAAGTACAGCGGGACCACGGTGATCTGCGGCAAGTACTTGAAGACCCGCGGAATCGTTTCGCCGGCCATACCGTTGCCGGCGTCCATGGCAATCCTGAGCGGTCTGATCGCCTTCGCGTCGTCGATGAACGTAAGGCAGTGCTGCGCGAAGTCGTCGAGCACGTCTTGCTGCGACACCGTGCCCTTGCGCGACGCCGCGGCGAAGTCGCCGGCGACCGCTTTGTCGCGGATCTCGGCCAAACCCGTGTCGAGCGAAATCGCGATAGCCTGTTCGCGGCAAAACTTGAAACCGTTGTAGTCGGCCGGATTGTGGGAGGCCGTGATCATGATGCCGCCGTCGAAGCCGTAATGGCCGACCGCGAAGTAGATGCAGTCCGTCGAAATGAGGCCGATCTGGGTGACATCGGCGCCGGCGTCGGTCGCGCCGTTGGTGAGCGCCTGCATGAGCGATTCGCCGGAGGGACGCATGTCGCGTCCGATGCAGATGTTCTTGCTTCCGAGCACTTCAACGAAGGCACGGCCGATCGCGTAGGCGATTGTATCGTTGAGCTGCGCCGGAACGATGCCGCGGACGTCGTAGCTCTTGAAGATTGACGTGTCGAACTCGGTGCGCATAAGCAGTAATCGCTTTCGGAGGAGTGAATGGGGAAACCTACGGTTTTGGTGACGCGGCGCATCCCGCAGGACGGCCTCGATTTGCTCGCCGCACACTTCGACGTGGACGTTAACGCCGCGGACGAACCGTACTCGCCTACGGAGCTTGCACGGCGCGCTGCCGATAAGGACGCACTCGTCACGTTGCTGACGGATAAAATCGACGACGCGCTGCTCGCGGCGTGCCCGCGCCTGAAGATCGTCGCGAACGTTGCGGTGGGTTACGATAACATCGACTTGGAAGCGGCGCGGCGGCGCGGCGTGTCGGTGACGAATACCCCCGGCGTGCTGACCGAAGCGACTGCCGACCTCGCGTTCGCGTGCTCTTGGCCGCGGCACGCCGGGTGTGCGAGGCGGACCGGTTCGTCCGGGCGGGCAAGTTTCACGGGTGGGAGATGATGGGTTTCCTCGGCGGCGACCTCGGTGGACGCACCCTCGGTATTGCCGGGTTCGGCCGCATCGGGCAAGCCGTCGCACGCCGAGGGCGCGCTTTCGGAATGCACGTTATCTACGCGGACGAAGAGCGTGCGCACCGCGTAATCGAGGACGAGTTCGACGCACGCTACGTCGACAAGGAAACGTTGCTCGGCGAGAGCGATTATCTCTCGTTGCACGTGCCGTACGTGCCCGCCACGCATCACTACATCGGCGAACTGGAATTGAAGGCGATGAAGCAGACGGCCTATCTCATCAACACGTCGCGTGGCCCGGTGGTGAATGAGGCCGCGCTCGCAAAGGCGCTGCGCAACGGCGAAATCCGCGGTGCGGGACTCGACGTGTTCGAACGCGAGCCGGCGGTGCACGCCGATTTACTCGGGCTCGAGAACGTGACGCTCGCACCGCACATCGCCTCCGCGACGGTCGATACTCGCACGAAGATGGCGATGATCGCCGCGGAGAACGTGCTTGCGGTGCTCTCGGGCCGCGAAGCCCCGAACGTGGTGGGTTGACATGATGTTCTGTGATGTTAGGAGTTGAGATGGCGGTAAAGGCGGTTGCGTACACGGCGTATCCGGGAGACAATGTCGCGAAGCTGTTAGCGTTCTACCGCGACGCACTCGGCCTACGGGTCGACCGCGTGCATCCGGATGAAGAGAACGCGCAATTCGTGGAATTCGATATCGGCAACAATCAGTGGTTTTCGTTGATGCCCGAAAAATTCGCCGGCCGATCGGCGGGCACGGGAGCCGGCATCGTATTCGAGGTCGACGACATCGATGCAGCGCTGGCCGCCGTGCGGAACGGCGCGAAAACGGCCGATGACAAGCCCACCGATTATCCGAACTGCCGCACGGCGTCGTTCGAGGATCCGGAGGGCAACAAAGTCGGCTTGCATCAGTTCAAAGAGGGTGCACCGGGGTAGCCGTCGGCGCGGCGTTCGGCGTTTCGAGCCCGTTCTCAGGACCAAGGCGCGATTGCCGACGACTAGAGCATACGGCTTTTGTATCTCAGCCGGGTGGAGATGTTCACGAGGACCTCGTTCAAACTTGCCATAGCGAGCGTTGCCGCGCTCAGTGCGCTGGCCGCGTGCTCCGGAGGCGGCGGAAGTGCCGGCGCCACAGCGAGTGCTCTCGTTCCAGCCGTAACTTCAAGCGCAGCGCCGGCGCGACTGCAGGCGGTGACCGGCAAAGTTGTCGGCTGCGACCGCACCTGGTTGGGGGTCCCGCCGCCGGGGCCGTCGCCCGAGCCAACCGCCGCGCCCTGTGTGAGCGCCGTGGGGCTGGCGGGTGCCACCGTAGTCATTGGCGGCATGCCGCCGGCAAATGTCGGCGGCGTTGCCGGCGGCAGCCCCGGACGTCCGCTGCCCAGTGTGACGACAGCGGCGGACGGGACCTTCGCTCTTGCGAACGTTCCGGCCGGCGACCCCTGTGCCGAAGGCCCCTATCGAACGACCTGAACGCGACGCCGGCATCAGCCGCCGTCGGCTTCGCGGACTCACACAACTACGCGATTGTTCATGGCCAGATCGCGGTAACTGCCGCAACCGTCGTTCCGACGATACACCTGACGTCGCTCACGCAAGACGAGTGGTGCATGTACCAGCAAATATTGGTGGACCGCAACCGCCTACTCGGCGCGTCCGCACCGCCCACGAATCCAGTTGTCGACGAACACGCGCAAGAAATGGCACGAACATTCGCTGTCGGCGCCGATACCACCGGCATCGCGCCCGATCCGAGATGCCCGCCGCATTCGATTTGCTTACCACCGAAGTTGTCCAATCAGTACAAGCTAAATGGAGGGCTGTTTGCGTTTACGGATGGCGCTGTTTTCGTAAATGACTCGTGGCAGAGCTCAGAATATGAATCAATGAGCGCTCAGTTTGCCGGAACATCGGCAGTATCTAGTTTCTGCACCATTATTTTTTCCTGGTGTTTCAGATGACACAACCGCTCGGCGTGTATCTCTGCGCATCAGAAGGTCGCGCACGTGGAGATTTCGCGGTCACGGGCAGCGTACATTGAAGACCGTGTGCTACGGTAATTGCGGGTCTCCGAAATACACGGAGGGTTCCATTGGCGACCAAATCGCGGAGGTCGTGCAGTTGCCTGTACCGTCGTCTATTATTTGCCGGTTGAAGCTTATGACGCTGCCGTCGAGGCTATAAACCGTCAACGATGCCGTGCCCAGCAGCTCGGGGACTTTTGCCGATGCCTGGCCGTCAATCGGTTGCGTAAAGCAAATGATCGACGCAAGAGACGACGTATCGTTGCTCGCGACGCAGTGGCCCAGGCTGTCAGGCGCGCAAACTGAAGTTAACGAGTTCGGCGCCGGATGCGGCTCGACAAAGGCGGTAACTGTTACAGATTCTCCTGGAATCGATGAAAACTGATCTGACACAGTGAAATTACATGAAAAGCGCTGCAACGTTGTCGCATTGAAGGTCGGCGATAAACCAGTTATTGAGAAAGCCGACTCCTGTATGCCATTCACGAT
>JBHEMM010000072.1:0-4090 GCA_046262595.1 Vulcanimicrobiaceae bacterium | reverse complement strand
CGAAACGGTTCGCATATCGACGCCGGCCTCCAGCAAGAACGTTCCGAACGAACGACGCAACGCTTGAAGCGTGACATGTGGGATGCCGGCACGATGCGCATAACGTGTTCACGCACCATGAGAACGTCGGGATGCCACGGCCGCCCGCTAGTGTGTCGAAAATGTACGCATCTTCGTTTCGCCCCTGTACTTCGGCGCAATGCCACGCGTTTCGACCGTTTCTCGAAAGCGGTCGCCCAGAACGCGGCGCCATGCGCGCGCCCGGTTCATGGATTTGAAGATGCAGGCTTAACGTCGTTAAAGTATGCGGACGGCCACCAACGCTACGTCGTCATGGAGCGAATTCTCGGCAAATTCCTCAACTTCGCTCAAAATGTCTTCGACCAGGGCTGTGGCCGACCGCTCACCATTTCGCGCAACTGCCTCAACGAGCCGCTCCATACCAAAGAAGCTGCCATCGCGCGAACGAGCTTCCGTGACACCGTCAGTGGTCGCCACTACAAGCGTGCCAGGATACGCATCCACGAAATCTTGTTTGAAGAGGTGGTGCTGGTCGTCAAAAACTCCGATCAGCGGCGCCGTTGGCGCCAGCACGCGCGGTGCGGTTCCCGGCTGCATAAGCACGACCGGTTCGTGCCCTGCGGACGAATACGTCAATGATCGCCGACTCTCGTCAACAACGCCGAGGAAGACGCTTGCGAAGGAGTCAGCGCGCTCGAACGACATATTTTCGAGATAGACGCGGTCAAGTGCGCGTAACGCGCTCTCAGGGGTGAGTCCACTCGAACAAAAACAGCGAATGCCGTACTTCACGAGTGCCGCGTGAATCGCAGCTTGAGCGCCCTTTCCGGAGATGTCGGCGATCGAAAAAGCAACGCTTCCGTTATCGAAGTGGTACACGTCCACTATGTCGCCGCCGACAGCGCCTCCAGCAAGTCGGTACGTCGCCCCGTATTCTAGCCTGTCGATCCGGTGGTGCGCTGGAGCAAATAGATGTTTGATGAGGACTTCAGCAGCGCGCCGATCCTCGTCGGTGAAAGAGCCCTCGTACGGCGCCTCGTCCGCGGCAAGGCGCTGCGCCGGCGAGAGTGTCGGCTCAGTGGTGATCGGCCGCAGCGAAGCTTTGTGAGTGCGCTTCATCGGCTTGCTTTTACCCGGCAAACAGCCACCCCCAGTCTCTAGCGGACTTCCGCTCCACGGCGTCGCTCGGCCACGTCCTCTTTCTTCGGGTCGGCGTCTACCCATTCCGGGTTTACTCCTAGTCGGTTTCCATTCCAGCAACGGCAGCTCATCGATTCATGCTAACGCGGCAGCGCGCGGTCCATCCCGACGATCATCGTTCAGTATCCAGACGCGTGTTGACTTTGCGGGGCGCCGCATGCCACATGTTCTCGGGGCCCTAGAAGATCGGAGCCACGTTTTCTCATCGACGATCGTACCGATGTACGCCCGGCTCGTCAGTAGGCCGTGAACACGCACCGTCGTTCACTGGACTAGGTGCTCATTGCCGTTGTTGTAGCGGTGCGGCGGCGCATTACGCTGCAACCATTCACCGATTTGCACCAGCGTGAAGCCGCAGACGCGTCTTCGGAACGCCTCGCGGATAGCCGGTTCGTACTCAGGTATCGCCTCGTGCCGCCGTTGGGCAGAAATGCGCAAGCCGTACGGCACCGAGTTTGTTGGTATCTAGCGCGCGTCTTTGCGCCGCCGGCACATTGCGCCGATTTCGACCCGAGCGCCCCTACGCCTAAGGGCATCGGGAGTTGCTCCCTGCGTTCGACTTTGTCGAAGCCGTCGCCGTCTTCAAAGCGCTTGCCGCCAACCTCCTAGTCTGCGGCTGCAGATTGCGATATTTTATAAGAACAGAACGCCGGTCACGGCGGCGAGCAACATCCACCAGAGCGGATTGACGTGCAGGCTGCTCGCTAGAACTGCCACTCCGCCGGAAATGACGATTGCTGCGACGTGCGTCGAGTTCGTTCGCGCAAGGACGATGCCCGAAGCAATGAGCAACCCGGCGGCGACCGGAGGTAACCCCGAGCGAAGCGCGGAGATGATGCGTGTTTCGGAATGCCGCGCAAGGGCGCGGCCGACGACAACCGTCAGCACGGCCGGCGGAACGACGAACGCGACGAGCGAGGCGAGTGCGCCCAGCCAGCCGGCGACGCGCCAGCCGATGAGCGGTACAATCAGAAAATTCGGTCCCGGCGCCATTTGCGCCACGGCGACAAGCTCGGTAAACTCTCGGGTCGTCAGCCAATGCGTCTGCGTTACCACGTCCGCATGGATTTGCGGCAGGATCGCATTTGCGCCGCCGACCGCGACGAACGACAAAGCCGCGAAGTGCCGCACGAGCGCCGCCAAATCGTCTTTCAAACGGCGGTCGTGCGGACGCGTTGCACCAGTACAACTGTTGGAACGGCTAGGATCACGACTAGTGCAAGCGGAAGGCGCGCGAAGAGAATAGCCGCAATAAGGGCCGCGATCGCCAGCAGAACTAGCGGAAAAGTTCGATAGTGCAGCGCAATGCGAACGCCCGACGCGACGATCAATCCGGCCGCGCCTGCAACGATGCCGGCCTCGAGCGCCGCGACGTGCGGCAAATCGGCGACGCGCGCGAGCAGGAGCGCCAGCCCGATCGCAACGGCCGTCGAGGGGACGCAAAATCCCGCCATCGCGCATACCGCGCCGAGCACGCCGCCGAACCGGTCGCCGACCAGGACGGCCACGTTTCCGACATTCGGGCCCGGCAGCGCCTGACAGATAGCAATCATTTCCCCAAATTCAGAGTCGCTCAGCCACCCTTTCTCGCGGGTCAGAAAGTGTTGTGCTTGTCCCCCAACCCCGCCGAAGCCGCGCAGCGCCAGCGTCGCAAATGCCAACGCCAAAGCAAGCGGACTCGGTCGATGGCCTGCCTCCGATCCGCTCAGAACGGCTTGTCGCCGGCGACTTGCGCGCGGTGCAAGACGCGGCGCAGATTGGGGTCGAACGCGTCGCGCCGGTGCATGACGCAGCGGTTATCCCAGATGATCAGGTCGCCTACGCGCCAATTCTGCTGCCACACGTATCGCGTTTGGGTCGCGTGCGCCCACAGCCGGTCGAGTAAGGCCTCACTGTCGGTCAGCGGCAGGCCGACGATGTATGCGTTCTTCCGCCGTCCCAAAAAAAGCGCCGTTCGCTTCGTTACCGGATGCGTGCGGAGCATTGGATGTGCGACGCCCGGCGCATCGCGCGGATCGGTTACGGGCGCGAAATTCTTTCGCAGTTGACCCGTGCTGTTCATACTGGAATCGTGCTTGCATAGCCGTCCGGTGATGGCGGAGCGAAGATCCGCGGGGAGCTCCTCCGCTGCGAGGTACATGTTCGAAAACTCCGTGTTGCCTGCCGCCGCCGGCACCTCGAGCGAGTACAAGATGCTCGCGCTCGGGGGCTCGGCTTTGTATGACATATCCGTATGCCACTCTGATTCGCCCGCCCCGAGCCCGCCGATCGGCCTGCCGTTATCGTCGATCACGTTCGATATGACGTTGAGTTCCGGATACTCCGGCAGCCACGGTTTTCCGGTCGTCGTGATCGGGGCCAAATCCAGCGTCCCAAAGCGCCGGCTAAAGGCGACCAGCTGATTGTCCGACAGCGTCTGTCGGCGAAAACGAAGCACGAGATGATCGCTCCATGCGGCGAGAATTGCGTCCATCGCCGGCCGATCGATATCACGGCCGATATCGACGGCGGAAATATCTGCGCCGAGCGCGGCGCCGCTGGGTTGGATTTGAACGGTTGAGGTCGTCGCCATGTTTGAACTCTCCTAAGTACGTAATACGGAGCGGGAAGCGGCGCCTTCGCGAACGCCGCTCGCGTGAATCCGGGCGACGATTGCGTCGCCCATCTCACGCGTCGACGCCTTGCCGCCGAGGTCGGGAGTCAGTGCGGTGCGGTTTTGAATGACATGCTCGCAAGCGTCGGCAATCGCTCGTGCGGCGTGAATCGCCGGTTCGTGCCCGAGGCGGTGACCGAGTGACTCAAGCATCATCTGGCCCGACATGATCATCGCATACGGATTGGCAATGTTCTTCCCGGCGATGTCCGGGGC
>JBHEMM010000071.1:0-4633 GCA_046262595.1 Vulcanimicrobiaceae bacterium | reverse complement strand
AGTTTCGGCTTCGATTCAATCGCGACATCGAGCAACTCGGGCCGGCGTTCCACAACCCAAGCCACCAACCCGATTCCGAAGCTCGCGCCGGATTCGTGCAGAATGGCAATTTGTTCGCGGATCGCTTCGAGCGGCTCGTCTTCGTCGAGACCGAGCATGCCCAGCCCGCCGGCCGCGCTGACGGCTCGCGCGAGCGCTCCGCCGGCTTGCGGCGTCATCGGGGCGTTCAGCAGCGGCACCTCAATGCCGAGCAGCTCGTTCAAGCGCGTACGTATCTTCATCGTAAGAAAAACTGTGCGACTCCGTGCGCGGCCTTCGTCATACCTTTTGTCCGTCGCCCTCGCGTGAGATAAGGATCAAAGAACAGTTTTTGGCACCTAAGCCGCGGACGCACAGGTCGCCAACGTCGATCGTCCGGGAACGACCACCCGGCTGCTTCTTTATGCGCGGTAAGCGTGGACGAATCGGACGCCGGAACGTTCCTCGCGCGGCGCACGTTGCCTTGAACATGCGCAACTTTCATTTTATCGCAGGCGTGCCGGCGATCGCCGGACTAGCCTTTCTCAGCGCTGCAGTCATGGGGAGCGCGGCGCCGGCCGGGCCTCCCCCCATCGTGCAGCGCGCATCGCAGGCGTATGCTGCGCAGATGCGCGGCATCGTCGGCATGCAGCGACACTTCACCACTTCGGTCCGTGGCGGACCGGTCCAACACGGAGAACAGAGCGACAGCGGGCAGTTGATGCAAGACGGCCGCTTTGTCAAAATCGCGTATTACCGCATCGCGCGCGACGGCAAGGCGTTTTCCGCAACGCAGCTCACCGACCGCAATACGCAAACGAACAAGGATTGGGCTCAAGGCAAAGTGTTCTTCAAGGAGCCTTACGATCCGCAATACATCGGCGATTATTCTTTCGGAGCGCCCCAGCCGGCGTGTTCGTCGTGCCCGGCGGGTACCGTGGGCGTTCCCTTTACCAGCGCGGTGCACGACGCGCAGCATGGGAATGGCACCGTGTACATCGATCGCGCGAAAGCGCACGTCATCAAGCTCACCTACACCCCGAATGTGCTTCCGCCGCACGCCAGCTCCGGCACGATCACCGAGTTGGGCGGCCAAGCGCTGCCGGGCTTGTGGTACGTCGTGCACATCGATGAGATCTACCGCGGCCACGCGTTTCTCTTCAGCGGAATGGGGACGTTCACGGGCACGTTCGATCACTTCCGGCGCTTTTCGAATCTCGCGGCCGGCCAGTCCGCGCTGCAAAACGCAAGCATCTAACGCAAGCATCTAAAGAAAAACGGCTCGTCTTGCGACGAGCCGTTTTCGATCACGCTCCGGGTCTACGCTGCTTTCTTGCGGCGTCCGGCCTTTTTGCGGCCGCCCTTGCGTGCGCCGCTAGACTTCTTGCGGCCGCCCGTTGCTTTCTTGCGTCCGCCTGCGGCTTTTTTACGTCCGCCGGTTTTCTTGCGTCCGTTTGCGGACTTTTTACGTCCGCCGGCTTTCTTGCGCCCCGCCGTTTTCTTGCGTCCGCCTGCGGCTTTTTTACGTCCGCCGGTTTTCTTGCGTCCGCCCGCGGCCTTTTTGCGTCCGCCGGTTTTCTTGCGTCCGCCGGTCGCTTTTTTGCGTCCGCCTGCGGATTTCTTGCGTCCGCCGGTCGCCTTTTTACGCGCGCCCGTCGTTTTTTTGCGGCCGCCCGCCGCTTTACGGCCGGCAGCCTTTTTACGTCCGCCTTTGCGGCGTCCGCCACGGCGTGATGTGCTTTCTTCGCCCATCGTTCCGCCGTTTTGCATCGTGTCGGAATCCATTCTTCCTCCCTTCGTCCCCGGGGACGAACTTGAGATGGTGGATAGCGCAAATTAGCGCTTTGTGTGCATCTTAATTAATTTGAGCGAGAATTGCAAATCTGGGCGCGATTTGCCGGGGGCTTGACCCGAGCGTTATACTGAAGCCCGTGAAAAAGCCCCTGATCATCGTGGAGTCGCCGACCAAGGCTCGCACGATAAAAAAGTTTCTTCCTACGCGCTTTATCGTCAAAGCATCGGTCGGACACGTTCGCGATTTGCCCAAAAGCACGCTGGGCGTCGACGTGGAAAACGGCTTCACGCCGAAGTACCTGACGATCAAGGGCAAGGGCGACATCATCAAAGAACTCAAGGCGGCGGTGAAAAGCGCGAGCGAAGTGTATCTCGCCACCGACCCCGATCGCGAAGGCGAAGCGATAGCCTGGCATTTGGCGGAGCTGCTCAAATTGCCCGATGCCAAACGCATCGAACTCCACGAGATTACAAAGGAAGCGGCGCTGGCGGCGATCAAGTCGCCGCATAGCATCGACATCGACCGCGTGAACGCCCAGCAGGCCCGCCGGATTCTGGATCGGCTCGTCGGCTATAAGATATCGCCGCTTCTGTGGGCGAAAGTGCGCGGCGGCCTCTCTGCCGGACGGGTGCAGTCGGTCGCCGTGAAGATCGTCGTCGACCGCGAACGCGAGATTCTGGCCTTCCAAACGCGCGAATACTGGTCGCTCACGGCGCATCTGCATGCGGCCGGCCAGCCCGCGCTGGTCTTCCCCGCCGATTTGGCGATGCACGGCGGCGAGAAGTTCGCCATCGAAACGCAGGCCCAGGCGGACCAAGTGCTGGCTGACCTCGACGGCGCTTCGTACGCGGTTTCTTCCATTAAACAGCGCGAGGTGCGCCGCAATGCGGCGGCGCCCTTCACGACCTCGACCCTGCAGCAAGAGGCATCACGCAAACTCAAGCTGCGCGTGCGCCGTACGATGCAGATCGCGCAGGCGCTCTATGAGGGCGTCGATCTCGGTTCGGAAGGGACCGTGGGTCTCATCACCTACATGCGTACCGACTCCACGCGCATCTCCGACCAAGCGCGCGATGCAGCCCGAGAATACGTCGTCGAAACGTACGGCGAGGCGTATCACGGCGGCCGCACGCACAAACTGCGCGAAGGCGCGCAGGACGCTCACGAAGCGATCCGCCCCACATCGGTGCACAACACCCCTGAGAAGATGGCCCGCGTTCTCAAGCGCGACGAGCTGCGCGTCTACACCCTGATCTGGAACCGGTTCGTTGCCTCGCAGATGTCGGCGGCGATCTTCGATCAGACGGCGGTGGATATTTCCGCGGATGCGTACACGTTCCGCGCGACGGGCAGTGTTCTGAAGTTTGCCGGCTTCACGAAAATTTACGAAGAGGGCCGGGATGACGATGCGGGCGCTGCGGACGCAAAAGAAGGCAAAATCCGCCTCCCGCATCTGCAGCAAGACCAGCGCCTCGATCTGGAAAAGCTCGAGCCCAAGCAGCATTTCACCGAGCCGCCCCCGCGCTATACCGAAGCAACGCTCGTCAAGGCGCTCGAGGAGAACCGCATCGGGCGTCCCTCGACGTACAGCACGATCGTCGAGACCATTCAAGCGCGCGGCTACGTCACGCAAGTCGAACGGCGTTTCGCACCCACCGACATCGGGTTCGCGGTAAACGATCTGCTCGCCGAGCATTTTCCCGATATCGTGGACTTGAAGTTCACGGCTTTGATGGAAGGCGGCTTGGACAAAGTCGCAATCGGCGACGAAGATTGGATTGCGCTGCTCGGACGCTTTTACACGCCGTTCGTGCTCGAGTTGGAAGCGGCTGAAAAGAAACTGCCGCGCCTGGAGATTAAAGACGAGCCCACCGACGAAATCTGTCCGAACTGCGGCAAACCGATGGTGATTAAAACCGGCCGCTTCGGACGGTTTATTTCGTGCACGGGGTACCCGGAGTGCAAGACGACGCGACCGATTCTTAAAGACAGCGGAGCCAAGTGCCCCAAGGACGGCGGCATGATCGCCGAACGCAAATCGCGCAAGGGCCGGATCTTTTACGGCTGCGCGAATTACCCCAAATGCGATTTCGTTTCATGGGATCGCGTCGTGCCGCAGCCGTGTCCGGTTTGCGGAGCATACGTCGTTGCGAAAAACCGGCGCGGCGGCGCATCGGCCATGGAGTGCAGTGCGAGCAAAGAACACGACGTGAGCGCGCTTGCGCCCGCTGCCGAAGCCGAGCCGGAGTTGGTTTCCCCCTGAGTTCCCTCACCGTCATCGGCGGCGGCCTTGCCGGCTGCGAGGCGGCATGGCAAGCCGCCGAACGCGGCGTTGAGGTCGAACTGTATGAAATGCGCCCGCACAAAAGCGGGCCGGCGCACAAGACCGGAGATCTGGCGGAACTGGTCTGCAGCAACTCGCTTCGCGGCGCCGCCTTGGAGAACGCTGTCGGGCTGCTCAAAGAAGAGCTTGCGATGCTCGACTCGCTGATCGTCGCTGCAGCTCGCGGGGCGGCCGTGCCGGCCGGCGGGGCGCTTGCGGTCGATCGCGCGGGCTTCGCGGATCGCGTGCAGGGCCGTATCGAATCGCATCCGCGCATTCGCGTGCGCCGCGAGGAGGTGCGTGCCATACCGCCCGAGGGCACGGTGATCGTCGCCTGCGGCCCGTTGCCCGGCGAGGATTTGCTCGCAAGCATCGACGCCATCGTCGGTAAGCGTTTGCACTACTACGATGCCGCTTCACCGATCGTTGCGGCGGAATCCATCGACGAGACGCCGATGTACCGCAAATCGCGCTACGAAAAAGGCGGGGGCGACGAC
>JBHEMM010000070.1:3638-4738 GCA_046262595.1 Vulcanimicrobiaceae bacterium | reverse complement strand
CCTGGAGGGCGACGCCGATGGCGGCTCCAGGCAAACTGCCGGCACGCCGTGACGCAGGTCGCAGGCGAATGCGAGCGCACGGATGCGGCATAGCGCAACCGCGGCAAACACGGCGCCGCAATGCGGGTACCGACGGCAGTCAACGGTACGTTGTGCGGTTTCTTTCGAACGACGAACCTGCGTCCCCCGGCCCGCGGCCGAACGAAATAGCCGCCGCTGCAATCATCAGGAGCGCACCCGTTAAAAAAACCGCCTTCGCAGGTGCGAACGTGGGCGCAGCGGTGCCGAGGTGCGCGACGCGCGCAAAAGAGATCGCGCTTGCGAGTGCAATGCCGGCGACTTGGGCGACCGTGCGCGCCGTTGCCAGAACGCCCGCTGCGACGCCGCGGCGCCACGCGGTCCGACAAGCGTCCCGCAACGGGCGCCAACACGACGTTGAGCGCGAAGACGGGCAGCAGCAGCAGACCGGCTGTCGCGGACTCGCACGCAACGCACGCATACGGGGCCTTTTACCAGCGTTCAACGAAGAACCGCCGCATGGAAAAAGTCAACGTCAACGATCTGCCGGAGCTCTCATGGTCGTCGCCCAAAGGCACGTACGAAGCGTATGGGCGGCAAGTATCCGAAGCGCTCGGGCGCGATGCAACTTCGACCGACGTGATGAAGCGGCATCCGTTCGACGTCGAGGTGCAACGCCTTCCCGCGGGCAAAAAGGCGTGTCCGTTCCATTCGCACAGCGCGCAGTGGGAATTTTACCACGTGATCTCCGGCAACGGCAGCGTGCGTCACGACGGCGGCATGACGCCGATCCGGCCGGGCGATGCATTCCTTTTCAAGCCGCGCGAAGCACATCAACTGATCAACGACGGACCGGACGATCTCGTACTCTATGTGGTGGCCGACAATCCGTTCGGGGAATCGCATTACTATCCCGATACGGGAAAGATCGGCGTGAATCTGCCGCAGCGCGAACTCATGCGCGCGCAAGGTTTGGACTACTTCGAGGGCGAGGAGTAGAAATAAATAGGCCGGACGTCGATACGTCCGGCCTAAGAGTTTCTCTAAATGAGTGAACGGTTTTCTTTAACGTTTTTTGCGCG
>JBHEMM010000070.1:0-3628 GCA_046262595.1 Vulcanimicrobiaceae bacterium | reverse complement strand
GCCGCGACCCGGGAAGCTCTTGAAGCCCGTAGTCGGCTTCCGCGGTGGGTAAAACGTTTGCAACATTCCGGGCGGGCGCCGCCTTGCGGGCTCCATTCTTTTTAGCTGCGGCCTTACGCGCGCCGCTGCCCTTGCGCGACATCACCATTTCTTTGAGCGCTTTCGCGGGAAGAAACTTGAAGACGCGTTTTGCGGGAACTTTGACGGGCTGACCCGTAGCCGGATTCCGGGCGATGCGCGCGGCGCGATCGCGCACCTTGAACTGTCCGAAACCCGGAATTTTGACCGCTTCGCCGGAGCAAACCGCGGTCTGAATGTCTTCGAAAAGGCCATCGACCAGCGCGATCGCATCCTTACGCGACATTTCGAACCGCTCTATAGCGGAACGAACCAAATCGACTTTATTCATTGGCTCCTCTCATGCCTCAATGCACTGCGGCGCGCTGCGCGCCGACTCGCGCTTAAACTATCGTGTTTATCGGGCTTTTCCTGTAGGAAACGCAAAAAAGCGCGCGAGTAGACCGGCGGAAAACTCCGCCGGCCTCTCTGCCCGCACGTCATCACCGCGCTGCCTCGAGCCTCGCCGTTGCCAGTTCGGCGCGCCGCACGTCCCGGGGGAAGGCCGGGCGGCTCGCGGCGATATCGAAGCCGGGATAACGACTCATCAGGGTTACGTTTCATCGATAGCCTGTTGAGTGTTTTCACCGTAGCACGCTCGAAAAACCGTAAATATAGGACGTTTGGCACCATCGCCGGGGTCTTCCGACGTTACGCCGGGACGCGCGAAGGTGCCATAATTGCTAACGCCCCGCTTGCTATATAAGGGAACGGTTGCAATACTATGAAACGCCTTGCTCGCATTCTTACCTCGCTAGTCCTAATGCTCGCTATGCCCGTACCCTCGATCGCGCAAACGCATGTCATCGCCGAACTGGGCACAGCACCGCTTATCGGACAAATCGCTTCGACGCCGCAATTACAGGCGGATGTCGCGCGCCAACAAACGTTGTTCCGCCGCGCCGGTGCAAAATTGGGTCTCACGCCCGCAGAGTACGCGGAATTCCAATCGCGCATCGCCTCCAAGCAGCTCTCATACGTCACGATACCGCGCCGTCTCGACGCGATGTCGTGGTCGAGCGGCGGCAACGTCTACGTTTTGCATGACGTCGTCATCCCCGCCAGCACCAACGGCTGGGAGGTAGACGTTCAGGAGCACGATACGCAAATCGCGCTGTTCATACCGGCGCGGTGCGGCAATCTCTCGGTCGTGCGCCGCAGCATTCCACGTATCGCGAAAACATCGCGCGTCCGCCGCACGATGCCGGTTGCCGTCGCACCCGAGGCCACGGCGCCCCCTGCGCCCGCAGCGCCGCCCGCGCAAGGGCCGGCCGTTGCCATAGCGCCGCAAGCGCCGGTGACGCCGCCGCCCGCATACCAGAGCGTGGCGTCCTCCACACCCGTAGTGCACCATCCGCGCTTGTGGCCGCTGCTGCTCTTGCCGCTGCTCGGCTTCATCGCGGGCGGCCATAGCGCAGGCAGCGTCTCCACGCTGACGCCGCCGACCTCGAACGCGCCGGCCCCACTGCCCAGCCCCGGCTGTCCGCAGCCGACGCCGCACTAACCGCGCGCGGAGGGGACGCTAAAGAAGGGAGCCGCTTTACGCGGCTCCCATTTCTTGCTTCGCGCTCATCAAGCGCTCGCCCAATTCATTCAACTCGTCTTTTTCGAACATCTCGCGCGCCATCTTGAACATGGTCGTCTCTTCTTCTTTCACGTGATGATCGACCATCTCTTTGAGGACACTCAGTTTAGGCTTGTACGTCTCGTCTTTCGGATCGAGGTTCTCGAGCTCGCCGATGAGCGTCTTGACGATATTGTGCTCTTCGTACGCTTCGAGCACTTCGTCCTTTTCCTCGCTGTTGTCGGCGCGGCTTTTGAACTCGGGGTAGAAAACGGTCTCTTCGATCGTCGAATGCACGGTGAGCTCGCGGTCGATGCGCTGAAACAGCTTTTTGCGCTGCGCCGAAGCGCGATCGCCGAGATCTTCAACCTCGGCGAAAAGCGCTTTCACTTTCTTGTGATCTTCCTTGAGCAGTTTAATGGCGTCCACGGGTACCTCCAGATTCAGTTGAACCGTCCTGGGTGTACCCGCGTACGCCGGTAAATGAACCGAGCGAGCGTTATGTAGCGGCCGGCTGCTCTTCGAGAACGCGCGCAATTGCCGCTTCAATGCGTTCGTAGCCTTTGTCGCCGGCTTGAAAGTGGCGCAGCTGATGCGCGCGATCGAAGACGTAGTAGGCAGGAACGAACTGATTTTCAAACCGTTCGACGATCGCGTGATCGTTGTCGATCGCGCACGGCTGAACGACCTTCATCTCGTTGAGCGCGTCGTTTTTCACCGCGGCGGCATCGAGTTCGGCTTCGGAGCGCGGCTGGTGGATGCTGATAAACGCCACGCCTTGCGGCGCATATTTATCGCGCCATTCGTTGACTTGGTCGACGACGCTGTGACAGATGTAGCAGGTGATCGACCAAAACTGCACGACCACCGGACGGTCGCGCAGATCCTCCGCCGAGGGTTCGCCGCCGTTAATCCAAAGCGCCGCGCCCGCCAGCGAGGGCAACGGCGTGCGCATGCGAAGCGGCACGGAGTCAGGCCTTTTGGAGCAGTGCTTTGCCGGGCTTCCATTCGGCCGGGCACAAACCGCCGGTTTGCAGTGCCTGCAGCACGCGCAGCGTTTCTTCCACGCTGCGGCCGACGTTGTCGTCGGTGACGACCGCATATTTAAGCGTTCCCTCGGGATCGATGATGAACAAGCCGCGCTGCGCGACGCCGCTGGATTCGTCCAGCACGCCGTATGAACGCGCCGTTTCTTTCGTGTAGTCCGAGGCGAGCGGATACTTCAATCCCGCTATCCCGTTTTGTTCCCGCGGCGTTTTCATCCACGCCCAATGACTGTGCTCGGAGTCGCAGGAGGCGCCCACCACTTCCGCGCCCATCGCCTTCAACTCATCGTAACGGTCGGAAAGCGCCGTGATTTCGGTTGGGCAAACGAACGTGAAGTCAAGCGGATAAAAGAAAAAGACGAGCCACTTGCCTTTGAAATCGGAGAGCTTGATCGTTGCGCCGAGATCCTTTGCGCTCGTTGCGCCCTTCGTGCTGGGCAGTTCAAATTCGGGTGCCGGTTTTCCAACCTGTGCCAACATGCGTCGTACCACTTTCTCCTATGATGCAAAGGGGAGTAGGGCTACTATACCCCTTTTGGGCAAAAAGTGAAAACGACTTTCACTGCGTTTTGAGATTGCGCACGTTTTCTATGGCGGTATACGCACCATCGAGCGTTTCACACTGGGTCCACAGCTCGTCAAGCCGGGTGATGTGGAACACCATCTTGACCTGAGGCGGCCCCGACACGAACACGACCGCCGGATAGCCGGCCGCAACCCGCCGCTTACGCATGCGCACCAGCGCCGCAAGTGCCGATGAGTCGATGTAGCGCACGCCGCTTAAATCCACGATCGCATACGGCGTGAGGAGTGCCGGCGCGAGCAACTGTTCCAATTCGGCACAGCGGTAAATATCAAATTCACCCTGCAATTGAATGACGAGGGGTTTGTCCATCTTCCT
>JBHEMM010000069.1:4824-5109 GCA_046262595.1 Vulcanimicrobiaceae bacterium | reverse complement strand
GTAAAAGTTTACCCCACCCGTGCGGGCTGAAGTCGTGCAAGTTTGATGCGTGGAACAAAAACGCGCCTGCAACGATAAAAACCATCAGCGCGGAAATCTTTAAAACCACGAAGACGTTGTTCGTCGTCGCGGTTTCGCGAATGCCGACCGAGAGCAGCACGCTCAGCGCGAGCACGAACAGTGCTCCGACCAGATCCACCTGCGAGTGCGCGAGGTCGTACCCGGCAAAATTCCACCACGGGCCGTGCATAACGAGGTTCGATGTTTGTGCCCATGACGGCAGCG
>JBHEMM010000069.1:0-4752 GCA_046262595.1 Vulcanimicrobiaceae bacterium | reverse complement strand
TTTCACGCCGGTTCCGATTGTCGTGAAGATACCGCCGCCGATCATCGTTCCGATGCCGATGGCTACGAGATCGCGCGCCGAGAGTGCCCGCCGTAAGATTTTCTGCTTGGCGAGGGCGCGCAGTTTGTCGACGTTCGTCGTTTCGAACAAGCGTGCGGAAAATGACATCGGGAACGCGCGTTCGCGCAAGGCCAAGGGCGGCCCTACAAGAACTTTGCAGGCGATGAAGACGTACCGGCGGCTCAGTTCGCGCGAGGTCTACAGCAATCCGTACATCCGGGTGGAAGCGCATGAAGTCGTGCATCCGAACGGGCGGCCCGGTGAATACGCGCTGCTCGTGCCGCCGCCGTCCTCCGCGGTTGTCGTAGCCGACGGAAGCGATTTACTTTTCGCGCGTCAGCCGCGCTTCGCCGCGCAAGCAGAGGTCATTGAAATTGTAAAAGGCGGCGCCAACGGCGGCGAAGATCCGCTCGCGTGCGCCAAACGCGAGACGCGCGAAGAACTGGGCATCGAGGCCGCGCATTGGCAGCACATGGGCGCCTTATACGAAATACCTTCGCTCGTCGGCACGCCCGTACAGCTTTACTTCGCGCACGGCGTCGAACATGTCGACGCGGAAGAAGGCGCGCTCGAATCGATCGAATTGATGCGCGTCAACGAAGACGTTGCGATTGAGGCCGCGGCAACCGGACAGATCAACGACGCGGTGACGGTCGCCGCGCTCTTACGTTATGGAATCCGATCCGGGCGGCTGCGTCTCGGGCCGCCATAAGTGCTCCGGCGCGCCGAGCACATGATTTACCCAGCGCGCCCAAACAAAAAGCGCATCGGATAGACGGTTCACGTAGTGGACGACGCCTTCTGATACTTCCGGTTCTTTTTCACGCAACGTCACGATCGAGCGTTCCGCACGGCGGCACACCGTTCGCGCGACATGAAGAAACGAGCCGGGCATCGATCCACCGGGATGAATAAAATTAGCGAGCGGCTGAAGATCGCGCTGCGCGGTGTCTATCCCGCGTTCCAAAGATTGCGCTTCTCGTTCGCCGACCAGGAGCATACCGTCCCAACGCCGTTCCGCCGGCGTGGCGAGTTCCGCACCCACGTTAAAGAGCACGTCTTGCGTCCAAGCGAGCCAAGCATCTGCGTCGCGCAGGCGCGGAGCGCTCTCGAAGAGCGGCAGCATCGAACTGCGCGCAAGGCCGATAAAACTCGAGAGTTCGTCGAGCGTGCCGTAGGACTCGATTCGCAAATCGTTTTTGCGAACGCGCGAGCCGCCGACAAGGCCTGTCGTTCCGTCGTCACCCGTTCGCGTATAAATGCGAGTCAATTTCGGCATTTGGCGCTATGCTTCGCGCGAAAAAGGCGGGTACCCCCGGCCGGGCGAATCGTGGGCCGTCATGTCTGAGGGTCCCGAACAAGAAAAACTCGTCGAGCAGATTCCGCCGAAAGGCGACGATCTTTCCGCGTGGTACACGGCCGTCTGCCTGAAGGCGGAGCTGGTCTCGTATTCGCCGGTGCGCGGTTGCGTCGTCCTGCGCCCGCAGGGATACGGCATGTGGGAGAACCTGCAGAAGCATCTAGACGAACGTTTTAAAGCTACCGGGCATGAGAATGCGTACTTCCCGCTGCTGATTCCCGAGAGTCTGCTCATGCGCGAAGCGGAGCACGTCGAAGGATTCGCGCCCGAAGTCGCTTGGGTGACGGAAGGCGGAAAAGAAAAACTCGAAGAGCGTTTGGCGATCCGTCCGACGTCGGAAGTGATCATCGGCGTTATGTACGCCAAATGGATCCAGTCGCATCGCGACCTGCCCGTGCTCATCAATCAGTGGGCGAACGTGCTGCGCTGGGAAAAAGCGACGCGGCCGTTTCTGCGCACTATGGAATTTTTGTGGCAAGAAGGTCACACCGCGCATGCGAACGCCGCGGAGGCGCGCGAAGAGACGCTGCGCATGCTCGACGTGTACGAAGAGTTTGCGCGCAACGTCGCGGCGCTCCCCGTGTACGCCGGCGCGAAAAGCGCGAGCGAACGTTTTCCGGGCGCCGTGGAAACCTATTCTATCGAAGCGCTGATGCCGGACGGCAAAGCGCTGCAGTCGGCGACCTCGCACGACTTGGGCCAGAACTTCAGCAAGGCTTACGACATCACGTTCGTCGATACCGATCAAAAGATCAAGCACGTGTATACGACGTCGTGGGGAATGTCTTGGCGCATGCTCGGCGCCGTGATTATGATGCATGGCGACGATCGCGGATTGCGCATCCCGCCCAAGCTCGCGCCCATCCAAGCAGTGATCGTGCCGATCGTCCGAAAAGACGATCGCGCTACAACGGAAAAGGCACACGAGCTGGCCGCGCAGCTGCGCAAGGCGGGCTACCGTATCCGCGTGGACGATCGCGATCAAAGTCCGGGCTGGAAATACGCCGAATGGGAAATGCGCGGCGTCCCGCTGCGCCTTGAAATCGGACCTCGTGATGTGCAAGCCGGAACCGCAATGGTCGTACGCCGCGACAAAGAACGCGGCGAAGAAGGGGCAAAAACCGCTGTCGCCTTCGATGCCCTCGCGCTAACGCTGCGCACGATGCTCGACGAAATTCACGATGCGATGTACGAGCGTGCGAAGCACTTCCTTGAATCGCACACGTTCCCAACAGCGCGACGCGACGAATTTTTCGAGCGGTGCAAGTCGCGTGCCGGCATGATCGACATTCCGTGGTGCGCGCGGCCCGAATGTGAAGCCGAAGTCAAGGCGGCAACGAGCGCGACTACGCGCAACACGCGAGCGCTGGTGACCGCGGGGTCCGCGTGCGTGGCTTGCGGCGAGCCTGCCCGGGTAAATGCATATTTTGCTCAAAGCTATTAGCCTGACGATGCTGCTCGCGCAGTCGCTGTTTCCGACGGCACCCCCCGGTGTGGACGTAACCGATGCATACGCACGTGCAGCGGGGAACGATAAGCCGCTTGCCGTCATGATCGGCACAAAGGTGTTTCGAACGCGCTGGCCCGCGCAGTTGCTCAGTGTGTACGCTGATTTAGCCGGCGATTCGGACGTCGTGGGCTTGCGGATTTCGGGCAAGCACTTTCACGGCGTCGTACACGTGCGCGATCTGGCGGAAGAAGTCGCCGAGCTCGCCGCCCGAACGCTCGGCGTCGATCCGCGCATCGAAGAAGTCGACGAGTGGATCACGTTGCCCGCCGATCCTTCGAAGGATATCCTCGTTAAGAGTGACGTGAACACACCTCAGTGGAAAACCGTGTTCAGCATCGCCGTGCGCCGCGGCGAGAGCCGCACTTCGGTGTTGTCCCGCATCGCAAAGGGGACCCGCATCTATTGGGACCAGGAGTGGCGCCGGGCGGCTCTAAAGTGAGGCTCCGTGTACCGTAAGACGACTTTGCCGTGCGGCGTGCGCGTCATCACCGAGAGCATGCCCGCGTTCCGGTCGGCCAGCCTGGGCATTTGGGCAGACGTGGGTTCGGCAGCAGAAGCCGCCGAGCGGCGCGGCATTTCGCATCTGGTCGAACACATGCTCTTCAAAGGAACGCAGCGGCGTACGGCGCGTGCGATTGCTGAAGAAATGGACGGCGTCGGCGGAAATCTCAACGCGTTCACCGATAAAGAATCGACATGCTACTACGCTAAGGTGATGGACCAGCATTTGCCCCTGGCGCTGGACGTGCTGAGCGACATGTTTCTTCATTCGACGTTCGACCCCGGCGAGCTCGCCAAAGAGCAAAACGTCGTCTTAGAAGAAATTAAAATGTACGACGACTCGCCCGATGAGTTGATTCACGATCTTTTCATTCAAACGATGTGGCAAAATAGCAACCTCGGCGCGCCGACGATCGGGTTTGCGGAAACCGTTACCAAAATCACACCCGGTGATCTGCGCGCGCACATGGGGCGCCACTACGCGCCGAATTCCGTGGTCGTCGCAGCAGCGGGAAATGTCGAACACGATGCCGTCGTCGAGCTTATAGCGAAAGCGTTTGACGGATTCTCGGGATCATGCGCCCTTCCGGTGCCCGAATCGCCCCTGGCGACGCCGAACACGCTCTTCCGGCACAAAGATAGCGAACAAGCTTACGTCGTCCTCGGGACCCCGGGCCTATCGGTGCGCGACGAACGCCGTTACGTGCTTTCGGTGCTCGACACGATTCTGGGCGGCGGCATGTCCAGCCGTCTCTTTCAAGAGATCCGCGAAAAGCGCGGGCTCGTGTACACCGTGTATTCGTTCCAGGCTTCGTATCGCGAGGCGGGATTGTTTGCCGTTTACGCCGGCACGTCCGCGGAAAAAGTCGGCGAATGCGTCAACGTGATCGGCGAGCAATTCGCACTGCTGCGCGATACCAAGGTCAGCGATGCCGAACTGCACCTGGCGAAAGAGCACATCAAAGGATCGCTTACACTCTCGCTGGAGAGCACCTCGAGCCGGATGATTCGTCTGGGGCGCAGCGAGTTCTCACTCGGGCGTCAGCTCACGACCGAAGAGATTGAAGAGAAAGTTGACGCGGTTACGGCAGAAGAAGTGCAGGCGCTTGCGCGCGACGTGCTGCGCGACGATCGTATGGGGCTCTGCGTGCTCGGTCCCGTCGACGAAAATTCCGTAGCCTGGAACCGTAGCGCTGCATAACACCACCGCCGCCGCGGTACCGTTCTGGACCTGGCAGCTGCTCGTTGCGCTGGCTATCAACGTGGTCGTGCAAGCGATTCAAATCGGCGCCTACGCTGCACGGCTTGCCGGCGTGCGAAC
>JBHEMM010000068.1:0-6447 GCA_046262595.1 Vulcanimicrobiaceae bacterium | reverse complement strand
GGTCGGCCCGCGCAAACTGCGGCGTGTTGCCGACGCTATCCGCGGCAAAAGCGTGCGCGAAGCGCTCGTGCTGCTGCAGTTCAGCGGCGTGTTCGCGGCCGAGCCGATGGAGAAATTGCTGCGCAGCGCGGTTGCGAACGCGGGCAACAACCACGACATGAACACCGACGATCTCTACATCACGCGCGTTACGGTCGACGGCGGCCCCGGCGGCCGTATGACCAAACGCCTGGATCCGCGGGCGCAAGGCCGCGCCAACTTTAAGCGTAAGCGCCTCTCGCACGTGACCGTAGCCGTCGGCGAGAAGCCGCCGGTGAAGAAACGGAAAATTCGCGGCGGCGCTTCAATCGATATGAAGCGCGCCGGCACGCGCCGCACCGCCGCGGCAGCAGCCGGCACCAAGGCGCCCGCGAAGCGTAAAGCCGCCGGCGTGCGCAAGACGACCACGCGTAAGAAAACGACGAAAGCGGGCTCTTAATGGGACAAAAAATACATCCGGTCGGCTTGCGTCTGGGCATCACGCGCACGTGGGACAGCCGTTGGTTTGAGAAAAAGCATTACAAGGACTGGCTCCACGAGGACGTCAAGATCCGTAAGTATTTCGTGCGTTGGATGCGTCCGGCGGCGATCTCGCGTATCGAGATCGAACGCCGCGCCAATCAGGCGCGTGTCATCGTGAATACCGGCAAGCCCGGCATCATCATCGGCAAGCGCGGCGTGGGCATCGAAGAGATCCGTAAGAATCTCGAACAGCTCACCGGCAAAAGCGTTCAAGTGAACGTCATGGAAATCAAGCACCCCGAGCTCGACGCGCGTTTGGTCGGCCAGAATATCGTCGATCAGCTCGAGAAACGCATCGCGTTCCGGCGCGCTATGAAACAAGCGATCATGCGCAGCATCAAAGCGGGCGCGCGCGGCATTAAAGTCCAAGTTTCAGGACGCCTGGGCGGCGCCGAAATCGCGCGCACCGAGCGCAACTCCGACGGAAAGGTGCCGCTGCACACGCTGCGCGCCGACATCGATTACGCGAACGTCGAAGCGTTCACCACATACGGACGCATCGGCGTCAAAGTATGGATTTACCGCGGCGAAGTGCTGCCCGATCACGCGCGCGGCCCTGCCGAACGCGATGGACGCGGCGGCGAGCGTACGCAGTTCCGCGATCGCCGTGACCGCGGCGGACGCGGCGGCGCGGGCCGTCCGCGCCGTGAAGGCGCTCCCGAAACAACGCCCGCACCGGTTGAAGCGGCCGTCGCGCCGGATGCGCTGAGCGCGCCGGCGCGCGTCGATACGGCTCCCGTTGCGGACAGTGCGGAAGCGCAGACGATTACTCCCAGCGCGCAGCCGCCCGCGCCCGAAGCGCCGGCTGCGGACACCCGATCCGAGGTAGGCGAGTAAAATGCTTACGCCCAAACGCGTCAAGTGGCGCAGAGTCCACCGCGGACGCATGACCGGAAAAGCACTGCGCGGCAACACGCTCACATTCGGTGAGTATGGTTTGCAAGCGCTCGAGCCGTGCTGGATGACCAACCGTCAGATCGAAGCGGCGCGCATCGCGATGACGCGTCACATCAAACGCGGCGGCAAAGTGTGGATCAAAGTGTTCCCGGACAAATCGGTGACGAAGAAGCCGGCCGAAGTGCGCATGGGCTCCGGTAAAGGAAACCCCGAGTTCTGGGTCGCCGTCGTGCGCCCCGGACGCATTCTGTTCGAACTCTCCGGCGTCGAGCCCGACGTTGCCAAGCGCGCGCTCCAACTTGCAGCCTCGAAGCTGCCGATTGGGACGAAGCTGGTTACGCGTGAGGAGATCGCTCAATCGTGAAAACTCAGGATTTCAAAGAATTGCGCAACTTGAGCATTTCGGAACTGCAGCATAAAGCAAAGGAAACGAAGGAAGAACTTTTCAACCTTCGCTTCGCGCTGCGGACCGGGCACCTCACCGACTTCTCAAAAGTTCGTGCAATGCGCCGGGCGTACGCGAAAATTCACACCGTCATTTCGGAGAAACGGATCGCCGAGGCTAAAAATGGAGCAGCTTAACACCGCGCAGCGCCGTCACGCACGGCGCATCAAGCAAGGCCGGGTCGTATCCGACAAGATGGACAAGACCATCGTCGTGGTCTCCGAGACGCGTGTCCCCCATCCCGTGTACGGGAAGATCGTCCGCAAGTCCGTCAAGTTCAAAGCGCACGACGAGGCCAACGACGCCAAGATGGGCGACATGGTCCGCATCATGGAGTGCCGCCCGATGTCGAAAGACAAACGCTGGCGCCTGATTCAAGTGGTGGAGCGCGCCAAATGATTCAGCAAGAAACGCGGCTCAAAGTGGCGGATAATTCCGGCGCACGCGAACTGCTGTGCATTCATGTCAGCGGCGGCAGCCGTCACCCGTACGCCCACGTCGGCGACATCATCGTGGGCACAGTCAAAAGCGCCATTCCGGGCGCCGCAGTCAAGAAAGGCCAAGTCGTTAAAGCCGTGATCGTGCGCACCTCCGCGCCTATCCGGCGTACGGACGGCTCGGTGGTGAAGTGCGACGACAACGCCTGCGTCATCATCAAGGGCGAAAAAGACAACCTCGATCCGCGCGGCACGCGCGTCTTCGGGCCCGTGATGCGCGAGCTGCGCGACCGCGGCTTCCTGAAGATCGCCTCGCTCGCGCCGGAAGTTTTATAAGTGGAACGTATTCAGTATGGCAAATAATATTGTAAAAGGCGACATGGTCATGATCCGCCGCGGCAAAGAAAAGGGCAAACGCGGTGTCGTGAAAGCGATCTTTACCAAAGCGGGCATGGCAACCGTTGAGGGCCTGAACATCATCAAGCGGCACACGAAGCAGGGCACGCAGCAGCAAAATATGGGCGGCTCCGCGCAGACCGGCGGCATTCTGGAGAAGGAAGCGCCGATTCCCATCTCCGCACTGCAGTACGTCTGCGAGAAATGCAAAGCGCCGTCGCGCATGCGCCATCGCGAAACTGCGGAGGGCACGCATCGCGTTTGCGGCAAGTGCGGCGAGCCGGCGCGTCTACCCGTGAAGGCAGGCCGCTGATGCAAAGCCGTCTGCGGGACAAGTATCAAAAAGAAGTGCGCAAGACTCTGCAGGAGCGCTTCGGTTACCGCAACCCTCACCAGATCCCCAAGCTGGCGAAGGTCGTCATCAACATGAGCGTCGGCGACGCTATCGTGAACTCGAAGGTGCTCGATACGGCGGTGAACGAGTTGCAGGCGATCAGCGGCCAGAAAGCCGTCGTCACCAAAGCGAAGAAGTCGATTGCAGCGTTCAAACTGCGTGAAGGCATGAACATCGGCGCGAAGGTGACGCTGCGCGGCGAGCGCATGTACGTCTTTCTCGACAAGCTGTTCAACGTCGTGCTGCCTCGCATTCGCGATTTCCGCGGTCTTTCGCGCAAGTCGTTCGACGGGCGGGGCAACTACAACATGGGCCTGCGCGAGCAGATCGTTTTTCCCGAGATCAACTACGACAAGGTCGAGAAGATGCGCGGCATGGACATCGTCATCGTCACGACGGCGAAAAATGATGAAGAAGCAACGGAATTTCTTACGGCAATGGGATTGCCGCTCCAAAAAACGGGAGCACGCTAGTGGCTAAGACGGCATTGATCGAAAAATCGAAGCGTAAGCCGAAATTCACGGTTCGCGCGCATAACCGCTGCCAATTGTGCGGCCGGCCGCGCAGCGTATACCGCAAATTCGGCATGTGCCGCATTTGTTTCCGTGAGAACGCGCATAAAGGCAACGTTCCGGGCATCACCAAGGCGTCGTGGTAAGGGGTTAACGAGATGGCTGTTATCACCGATCCTATCGCCGACATGCTCACGCGCATCCGCAACGCGAACACCGCCAACCACGAAGTGGTTGACGTGCCGGCGTCGCGCATGAAGCAGGCCGTCGCGCGCATTCTCAAAGACGAAGGATTCATCGGCGACTTCGAACGCGTCGAGGAAGGGCCTCAAGGCATCATCCGGATCAAACTCAAGTATGGTCCGGAAAAAGAAAAAGTGATCACCGGTCTGCGACGCATCTCGCGTCCGGGCTTACGCGTGTACACGAATAAGACCGAGATTCCGCGTGTGCTCGGCGGTCTCGGGCTGGTCATCATGTCCACTTCGCGCGGCATCATGTCCGGCAAGCGCGCCAAAAAAGAAGGGTGCGGGGGCGAAGTCCTCGCGTACGTGTGGTAGGTACATCATGAGTCGAATTGGTAAGCTTCCCGTTGAAATTCCGGGCGGCGTCAACGTCAGCATTGGCGAGGGCGAAGTGCACGTCAAGGGTCCGAAGGGCGAACTGCGGCAGCACGTTCTGGACGTTGTCAGGCTCAAACTCGAAGACGGACGCCTGCTGGTCGAGCGCAAAGGCGATGCCAAAGAGCATCGGGCGGCGCACGGCCTCACGCGTACCCTCGTGAACAACATGATCGAAGGCGTGAGCAAAGGTTTCCGCAAGAGCTTGGAGATTCAAGGCGTCGGTTACCGTGCCGCAAAGTCCGGCGAGAAATTGAATCTGACGCTGGGTTACTCGCATCCGGTCAGCTTCGAGCCGCCAAAGGGCATCGGGATCACGGTCGAGGGCACGAACAAGATTCATATCGACGGCATCGACAAGCAGCAAGTGGGCCAAGTCGCCGCTGAAATCCGCGAGTTGCGCGCGCCCGAACCCTACAAAGGCAAAGGCATCCGTTACTCGGGCGAGGTCGTCCGCAAGAAACTCGGCAAGGCCGGTAAGGCCGGTAAGAAATAATGGCTGCACCTTCAAAGAACGACACACGGCGCAAACGGCACGCGCGCCTGCGCCGCAAGCTCTCCGGTTCGGGCGAACGTCCCAGGCTGCTCATCCGCCGTACGCTGCATCACATCTACGCGAGCGTCGTTGACGACGCCAGAGGGCACACGCTCGTGACCGCGTCCACGCGCGAAAAGGATCTTTCCGACGGACTCGGTTCGAAGACGAACTTGGCTGCGGCCGAGAAGATCGGTCAAGCAATCGCCGCGAAGGCGCAACAGGCCGGCATCACGCAGGTCGTGTTCGATCGCAGCGGGCTCAAGTATCACGGCCGCGTGAAGGCGCTGGCCGACGCGGCACGCCAAGCCGGATTGGAGTTTTAGTTCATGCAATATCGTGGAGGCCGCGATCGCGACAACTCGGGCTTTGAAGAAACCGTCGTACGCGTCAACCGCGTCGCGAAGGTGGTCAAAGGCGGCAAACGGTTCAGCTTCAGCGCTCTGGTGGTCGTCGGCGATCGCAAAGGCAAAGTCGGCTTTGCGATCGGCAAAGCGGGCGAAGTTCCCGAAGCGATCCGTAAAGCGGTCGAACAGGCCCGCAAGAGTCTGGTTACCGTTCCTATGGTCGAGAAAACGATTCCGCACCTGGTCAACCATCAGATCGGCGCTGCAAAAGTGCTGCTCAAACCGGCCGCCCCAGGAACCGGCGTCATCGCCGGCGGTCCGATGCGCGCCGTGCTCGAGCTCGCCGGCATTCACGATATTTTGACCAAGTCGCTCGGCACGAACAATCCGATCAACGTGGTCTACGCGACGATCGAAGCGCTTCGTTCGCTCCGGACCGCCGAACAAGTCGCGGCGAGCCGCGGCAAAACCGTTGCCGAGATTTTCGCGGCATAACCGTACCGATATTTTAGAAAGTTCAACAGCACATGGCAGATTCTAAAGCAAAAAAGAAGCCGGCTAGCGCAAAGTCCAGCACGAAGGCTGCTTCAACGTCCGTGAAACCGGCGGCGCTGGCCTCGGGAACGGGCGCGCTGCATCTGGGCGCAATGAAGCCCGCGAAGGGCAGCTGGCCCAAGCGCACGCGCGTCGGCCGCGGACACGGTTCGGGCATGGTCAAGACCGGCGGCGAAGGCGGCAAAGGTCAAACCGTGCGTTCCGGCGGCGGTAAAGGCCCCGCGTTCGAAGGCGGCCAGACGCCTTGGGCGCGCCGTCTTCCGCATCGCCGCGGCTATTCGCAGAAAGCGCGCGACATCGGGCACTTTCGCACGCAGATGGTTGTCGTCAATCTGCACGACCTTTCCGATTGGGACACCTCAGTGGAGGTGACGCCGCAAACACTTAAGGTGGCAAAGAAGATCAATGCGATCGGCGACGGCGTGAAAATTTTGGGCGCGAGCAAGGCGGGCAAGAGTCTTCCCACCGGCTTGCGCTTCCGCGACGTACTCTAGGCGGCCGGAGCGGCGTTCGAAGAAGGCAACCCGCAGTAGTGTTCAATAACCTTCGCGCCGCTTTGCTGGTACCCGAAATCCGCAAGCGCGTGGGCTTCGTTTTCTTCGCGTTCGCGCTGTTCGTGTTTATGATTCACGTACAGCTGCCCAACGTGAACGAAGACGTTTGGCAAAAACTGCTGCAGGGCGGCACCTTCTATAATCTGCTCGGCTTCCTCTCGGGCGGCGCACTGCAGAAGCTCTCGATCATCGCC
>JBHEMM010000067.1:575-6801 GCA_046262595.1 Vulcanimicrobiaceae bacterium | reverse complement strand
GTACGTATTCGCAAAGCGTGCGCCGACGTGCACGCCGTCGATTGTGAGCAGTTCGCGCGCGGAGCCGCTGCTGGTGTTGTCGTTCACCAAGACCCCCACGGTGTAACCGCCGAGCGTTTTGGGCAGCACGCGTGAAGCGGAGCCGATGCCCGCTTTGAATCCGAACGCAATCATGCCCGTACCGGCGCCCGTGCTGCCGCGCGCGAACTGGCCGCCGCGCGCGGAATCCAGCAGACGCACCACGTCGGCGGCGCTTACGCTGCGTGCCGTGATGTCATTGAGCAACGCGTCGTCGCATTCCGCATTTACCGGCAGAGGAACGGTATCGGTACGACCGATCTCGGGATGTTTCTTCATGAGCCAGCTGATTTGACCGTCGTCGGCGCGGCCGATATCCAGCGTGTCCGTCAGCACGATCGGTGTTTCCAAAAATCCCGCTTCGTTCACCCAGTGCGTTCCGGTCATCTCGCCGTTGCCGTTGAATGCGACCGCCGCGGCCGACACCTTGTGACTCCACGGATCGGCGTTCGGGACAATAGCGGTGGCGCCGGTGCGAATGGATTGTCCTTGAATTTTCGTCACATGGCCGACAAGGACGCCGGGAACGTCGGTGATGCCGTCGAGTGCGCCGGGCGGATAAAGCCCGAAGCGGAACGGAATTGCGGCCGACGCCGAGGCTCCCGCCGCGAGCAGCACGAGCACGAGAGCGGCGAGAAAATGAGGTCTCATCGCGCACCAGTTTAGCTCTAGCGGGCTCACGGGCCCTTCCGCGGCATGACAAAAGGCACTTTTCACCTAAAAGGGCGGGACGTTACCATTTGCTTTATGGGGATCGCGAGCATACTTACCGTTCCTGAGCCAGTCAAAGCCGCGCACGTTTTTGACAACCTCTCCACGGCCGAGCTCATCGAGCATGCGCTTCGCCGGGGCGAGGGCATTTTAGGCAACGACGGCCAGCTGATCGTCGACACGCGCCCGCACACCGGCCGCTCGCCCAAGGACAAGTTCTTCGTTAAAGAGCCTTCGAGCGAAGCGCACATCGACTGGAGCGAGTCCAACCGCGCGATCACGCCGCAGGTATTCGACGCGCTGTGGGAGCGTGTGAATGCGTATCTTTCCGAGCGGGAAGTCTATTCGCTCGATTGTTACGTCGGGGCAGACGAACGCTACCGTTTACCCGTGCGCGTCGTTACGGAGTTTGCCTGGCACAATCTGTTCGCGCGCGATCTGTTCATCGTCCCGCAAGCGCCTCTAGCCGGCTTCGTTCCGGAGTTTACGGTGGTGGACGCCGCGCTGTTTCAAGCCGACCCGCAGCGCGATGGAACCAATTCCTCGACGTTCGTGCTCGTAAACTTCGCCAAGCGCATCATTTTAATCGGCGGCACCAAGTACGCCGGCGAGATTAAAAAGTCGGTTTTCACCGTGATGAACTATCTGCTCCCGCTGCGCGACACGCTGCCGATGCACTGTTCGGCCAACGTCGGACGCAGCGGCGACGTGGCGGTCTTCTTCGGCCTCTCGGGAACCGGCAAGACGACGCTTTCGGCGGACGGCACGCGCCCGCTTATCGGCGATGACGAACACGGATGGTCTGCCGACGGCGTGTTCAATTTCGAGGGCGGCTGTTATGCCAAAGTGATCCGGCTCTCGCAAAAAGCGGAACCCGAGATCTGGGCCGCCTCGCACCGGTTCGGCGCCGTGCTGGAGAACGTGGTGTACGACGAGCACACCCGCATCCTCGATCTCGATAGCGACGCGAAAACCGAAAACACCCGCTCCGCTTATCCGATCGAATTCATTCCGAATATCGTCCCCGGCAGCAAAGGCGCGCACGCGCGCATCATCATCATGCTGACCGCGGATGCGTTTGGCGTCCTTCCGCCCATCGCACGCCTCTCGCGCGATCAAGCGATGTATCATTTTCTTTCCGGATACACCGCGAAGGTTGCCGGGACCGAACGAGGCGTCACCGAGCCGCAAGCCACGTTTTCGACCTGCTTCGGCGCGCCGTTCATGGTGCAGCATCCGACCGTGTATTCCAAACTGCTCGGGAAGCGCATCGATCGCCACGGCGTGCAATGCTGGCTGGTGAACACCGGTTGGACGGGCGGCGCCTACGGCGTGGGCAAACGCATGTCGATCGCTCATACCCGAGCGATGGTGAACGCCGCGATCGAAGGCACGCTGCGCGACGTCTCTTTCCGCAAAGAGCCGTTCTTCGGGTTGGAGATTCCCAACCGCGTACCGGGCGTTCCGGCCGGCGTTCTCGATCCGCGCGCGGCTTGGAGCGATGCAGCCGCCTACGATGCGCAGGCAAAGAAGCTTGCCGGACTCTTCGCGCACAACTTCAAACAGTTCGAAGCGCAAGCCACGGACGGTGTGCGCGCCGCCGCGATCAAGCCGTAAGGCCAACCGCTTTAAACAGAATGCGTTTCGGGCGCCGGCCGTCGAATTCGCCGTAGTGCACGCGTTCCCACGTTCCCAAATCCAAGGCGGCGTTCGTCACGGGAACGATCACCTGATGGCCGAGCAGCATGCGCTTTAAATGGGCGTCGGCATTGTCTTCTCCGGTAAGATGATGTTTGTATTGCGGGCCGCGCGGCGCGAGCTCTTCGAGCCACGCCATGATGTCTTCCCATAAACCGCTCTCGTGGTCGTTCACGAAAATGCTCGAGGTGATGTGCATCGTGCTCGCCAGAATGAAACCGTCGGCAAGATTGACCTTCTTGCGGAAGGCACCGATCCGATCGGTGATGTCGAGGATCTCGTAGCGCTCTTTGGTCTGGATAACGAAATATTCCGTAGCGGCGGTGAGGTCGTTCATCGAATTCTTCGAGCTCCTTAATGCCGTTCTAAGGCGGTCGCGCGGCGCGTGCGCTACCGTACGCTCATGAGGAATCGTCGCATGCTTCTCCTCTCCTCGGCGGCGTTCGGGCTCTTTACTCTGCCGGTGAGCGCGCCGGCCCAGTACACCGCGCCGGCCCAGCGAACCGCGCCGGCCCAGCGCAAAGACGGTTTGGGACCGCCGGCTTCACGCTCGCCCGAGGAAACGGCACAGCCCTAGAAAACTTCAGGGCGCATGAACGGCGATACACTTGCAATCCTCGTGGGCGGCGGCCCCGCGCCCGGCATCAACGGCGTCATTGCCGCCGTCACGCTGGAAGCGCTACGCAGCGGCCTGCGCGTCGTCGGTTTGTACGACGGCTACCGCCATATCGCCCGGGGTCAAAGCGATTGCTCTATCGAGCTGACGCGCGAGAGCGTGGAGACCGTGCACCTGCGCGGCGGATCGATGCTGCGCACGTCGCGCACAAACCCGGCAAAGGACGAGACGACGCTGCAGAACTGCGTGAATGCGCTCGGAGCGTTGAACGTGCGGTATCTCGTCACCATCGGGGGGGACGACACGACCTACGGCGCGACGCGCATCGCGCAGCTGACGCAAGGACGCATCGGTGTGGCGGCCGTTCCAAAAACGATCGACAACGATCTGCCGCTTCCGGGCGATGCCCCGACCTTCGGCTTTGAAACGGCGCGATCGGTCGGCAGCAATATCGTCGAAAGCTTGCTTGAAGACGCACGCACGACCGGACGCTGGTACCTGGTGATCAGCATGGGCCGCAAATCGGGCGCGCTGGCGCTGGGCATGTGCCGCTCCGCGGGCGCAACGCTCGCGGTGGTACCCGAGGAATTCCCTGAAGGCGAAATCGATCTTTCGCTGGTCGTCGATACGATCGCCGGCGCGATGCTCAAGCGGCGCGCGATGGGCCGCAACGACGGCGTAGCCGTCGTTGCGGAGGGCATCGCCGAACGTCTTTCGCAAGAACAGCTCGCCTCGTTTGCGGGCCTCACGCGCGATTCGTACGGGCACATCCGCTTAGCGGACGTTCCGCTGGGAGCAGTGCTGCGCGATGCGCTTCGCGACCGCCTCAAGGAACTCGGCATCGAAGACGGCACGGTGGTTCCCAAGGACATCGGCTACGAGCTGCGCTGCGCGAAACCCGTTGCGTTCGATCTCGAGTACACGCGCACGCTGGGCTACGGCGCCGTGCGTTATTTGCTCGAGGGCGGCAGCGGCGCGCTCATTGCCCTTTCCGGCGGACGAGCAACGCCGCTGACCCTGGCGCAACTTCAAGACTCCGCGACCGGACGCGTACGCGTGCGCATGCTCGACGTGGAAACGGAATCGTATCGCATCGCGCGCGCATATCAGACACGTATCGAAAAGCAGGATCTTTGCGAGCCGGCGCTCGCCAAGATCGCAGCGCAAACCACCCTTGAGCCGGGCGCCTTCGCGCAGCGCTTCTCGCTCGTACCTTAGAGACACGGGAAGAGAGAACACATGAAGATCGTTGCGTTGTGTCTCGCGGCCGCCTTGGCGGCTCCTACCGCCGCTCCCGGCTTTACGATCGAACGCATCGCGAGCGTTCAAGGCGCGCGCGAGCTCGCGCTCACGCCGGCCGGCGATCTGTTTGCGGGTACCTCGGGCGGGGCCGTGTACGTTGTAGCGCATGCCGAGGACGTTGCGGGAAGCGCTCGCGTTTTTGCCTCGCCCGGCGACGATCCGGCGGCCGGCGTTGCGTTTGCGGGCGGCTCGCTGTACGTGGGAACGCAGCATGCAATTTGGCGTATACCGTACCGCCCCGGGCAGCCCGCGGGCGCACCGGTGCGCCTGGTCGACGTCCGTACCGGCGAGGCGCCGGCCGGCAGCGACGGCGACGTGCATACGACCACGTCAGTCGCGGCAGCCGGTTCGCGCGTCTTCGCGTCCGTCGGCTCGTCGTGCAACGCCTGCGTTGAAACGGACTCCACGCGCGCCACCGCCGGCGAAGTGCGCGGCGGGCGTTACGTCGTACTCGCGCGCCGCATTCGCAACGCAATCGGTTTGGCGGTCGACGAGCGCGGCAATCTGTGGGCGACAGATGCCGGGCAAGACGAACTGCCGCCGCCGCACCCGTACGAGTTTCTCGATAACGTTTCCGCACACAATGCGCGTGCGGACTACGGCTGGCCGTTCTGTTACGAGAACGGTAAGCGCAAACCGAGAACGAGCGAAAATTGCGGCCGTGTCGCCGTTCCGGCGATCATTTTTCCAGCGTACGAAACGCCGATCGGCGCCGCCTTCTATCCAACGCAGCCGCACGGAAGATATGCCTTTCCGGCGCAATACCGCGGCGGCGTCTTCGTGACCCTGCACGGCTCGTGGCACGGCCCCGCACAGGGCTTGGCGGGGTACGTTCCGCCGCGCGTCGTGTTCGTGGCCATGCGCGGCGACAGGGCGGCAAAGGGTCCCGATTGGAACGACCCGTCGCGCCAGTGGACACCGTTCGTGACGGGTTATCAGCGTGGGGGCAGCCACGAGCGGTCCGGCCGCCCGACCGGAGTTGCGGTCGGCCCTCAAGGAAGCTTGTTCGTGGCAGACGACCAAGAGGGCGCCATCTACCGCATTCGCCCGCGTTAGCGGTTGGGTATAACGCGCTTATGGCAGAGATATACGGCGCCGAAGGCGAGCCGGTCGAGGTAAGCGGGTTTTACGAGTGCTCGGAATGCGGGCACCGCGAAGAATTCAAGAACGGGTCGCGCTATCCGCCCGACCATCACCCGGAGAAGCCTTGGACGCTGTATCAAGCGACCGAAGAACTTCCAAAATAGCAGGCAGCGAACGCTGCGCGATCTGGGCGTAGCCGACATCGTTGGGATGATAACCGTCGGCGCACAGATACGGCTCCCCGTCGCATTGCGGCGTGCTGGTATACGCGAAGAGATCGATGAAGCCGTCCGCGTGATGCGCGGCAATCTCGCGCATCGTTTCGTTTAAGCGCGCGCACATGCGCGCGACCGCAGGCTTCGCGAGTTTCGGCACGCCGGCGGTCTGGGTAACGTCCGGCATGCCGCCCGCGATGATCAATGCTTGCGGCACCGCTTCGCGCAACGACGTGATGAGGTGCCGGAGGCGTCGCGCGAACACGATCCGGTCGCCGGTGTAGCGCAAATCGTTCGCGCCGGCGATGAGCAGGACCAAGTCGCACTGGACGCCGCGCAGCCGCGGAATCTGGTGACGCAAAACGTCCCCCATCGTGGCATGGGGGACGGCGAAATTCGAAAAGGTGCTTCCCGGGCGTTGTTGCCGTAGCGCGGCGAAGAGCCGTTGCGTCAGGCCGCCTTCCGGCGTCGCCGGGCCGGGGTGGACGAGGGCGTGCGCCTCCAGCAACGAGGCGGCCGCAAC
>JBHEMM010000067.1:0-565 GCA_046262595.1 Vulcanimicrobiaceae bacterium | reverse complement strand
CGCCTGCTGCTCCATTCACGTTCCGGATATTCCAGCATCCTTTATCGACTGTTCCCATTAACGCCGTCGCTGTCTCTAGGATCAACGCAGGCTGCGTTAGGTCTGTTGCCCTACGACGTCAATGGAGCTCGAGTGCGGAAAAGAGCTTTCGGGCGCAGGGCCGCTTTTCGACACTGCTTGCGCGATCGCGCCCGCGTTTCGCGATGCATGAAAAGCGCATGAACGGGAACCCTTTTAGCGTGCCATTCCACGGTATAACGTTCGTCGGAGTCAGCGCAACGAACGGTGAGAAGCTGCTCTTTACGTTCGCCCTCATCGCCCTGGTCATCATCCTGCGCTTGATTTCAACGACGTTCCTGCGTACCGTACGCGGCGGGTCCGTCGAAGACCGTTTCCGGTTCTGGGGCCACCAAGCGATCAATGTTTTCGCGGCGATTCTCTTCATCGTGTTTTTCATCTCGATTTGGGCCGGGCCGCACACGAACCTGGCCACGCTGGGCGGCCTCATCGGAGCCGGAATTGCTTTCGCGCTGCAGCGCTTCATCATCGCTATTGCGGGATACGG
>JBHEMM010000066.1:3479-6858 GCA_046262595.1 Vulcanimicrobiaceae bacterium | reverse complement strand
GGATTCGGTGCGGGCGTTGAAAGTGCGAGCGCGAAGCGGTGCACCTGCGAGAGGTCGCCTTGCGCGGGCAGTTTCGCTCGCGAGACTTCCAGCCGCGTCACGGTACCGTCGTCGGCAAATGTGACGCGAGCGTATTCCCTCGGCGCAGGCGATGGGCCGGTAATCTGAACGTTCGGAGCGACGCGAAAGCCGTCGCCCGTCGTAAAGAACACGAAGCCTTTTTCATAGTCGAGCAGCTGCGCCGTCACGATGATCAGTGCGAGGAACAATTTCATGTTATGGCCCGATTTGCACGACGAAGCCGCTCCAGCCGCGGTTGCCGAAGTGGAAGTAGTAGGTCCGTGAGAGGTCGATCGACATGTGCGGAGTGACCTGAGCGCGCACGTCGGCCGTCACGTCGTATGGCGGTGATCGGGCGGCCCAGCACGTTGAGCGGCGGAGGCGCAAAAAGATTCGGAATCGGCTTCGGGAAGTCGTCGTGCTTGCGGAAAAGCAAGGACGCGGAGGTGTTTCCAGCGTTGGAATACGTTACGGCAAGAGCCGCCGTTCGAAACGTCGCAACGCCGCGAAAGGCGGCGTAGCCCGGGTAGGGCGTGCCTCCGATCGTCGGCACGAACGGTACGTACGTGAACTGGTTGTACGGGCTCAGGTAGTAATCGCCGACGTTGTCAACCGTGTACGACGTGAATGCGTTGAAGTGATTGTCGAAGCTGCGGCTGATTCCGGCGGTGGCGTTCGTCATGTCGACGCTGTGCGGCGTGCTGTACCACGTGCGCGTCTTTTGGTACGACGCGTTCACGTAGTAATTCTTCGCCGAGACCAGACTCTGCGTCAATTTGAACGACGGCAGATACACTTGCGCGCCGACGCTTTCGTTGCCGACCGTGCGGTAGCTGTTCGCACCGATCGTCTGCAGCGTATAGGCGTCATGCGTGTAGCCTGCTCCGAATGTAAGGTGTTCGTACAGCGGCGTGCGGAAGATGCGGTTGTCGAACGTCTGGGCGGTCAATTGCAAGCTGAACGGGTGATTCGGCACGATACCGTGATTGGGGTCGATCGTCCGCGGGATCAGCGAAAAGTTTACTTGCTGCGCCGAGAGCTGCGCGTACGATCGCTTAAAACCTTGCGTCAGCTGGACGCTCGACACCAGTGTGGCTTCCAGCGGGCTGCGCAGCCCGTACTGATACGTGTGCAGCTGCTCGAACAGCCGGATTTGGAAATTGTCGCTCGGCTTATCGGCGGCGAGCAGGTTCCAGAACTTCGACGGCCGCGTGAACGGATTGACGGAGAAGACGGCGTACGCTTTGCTTGCGCTCAGGTGCTGCTCGAAGCCTAAGTACGCCTTGTTCTGCGTATCGTAACGAACGTGTAACGCGCTGATCGCATTGGCACTCCCGGCGAACTGATACGTTGCATCGTAATTGGAGCCCGAAAGCGAGTTCTCGCCCAAATGCTCGTCGTTCGAAAAGTTGATGTAGTATGAAGGCAGCACGGCGTATGCGCCCGCCCCGTACGCGACATCAACCCGGCTGGCAGTGAAACGCACGTACGAACGCGCGCCCACGACGGCGGATGTGGTTTTTACGTACGGCTTCGCCTGCCCCAGGTCCGGAAAGAAAAACGTATCGCCGGGCATTTCGCGGCCCTTCGCGGGGTGCGCAAAATCGCCATCAAGAAACGTCCAGCGGTCCGGCTCGGTGGTGATCGGCACGAGATAGATGCGCTTGAAGTCCAAAAAGTCCGCAAGTGCCGCTCCGTCTTGCGCGCCGGCAGGGTCCTGCGCGTGCACGTGTCCCGCGAGCAAAAAACGGTTCAGTTTTAAATCCATTGAGAACGCGTCGCCGCTCAGTGTCATGCCGTCGCTCGTGCGCACGGTCACGCCCCCGTCCGCTTCGAGCAAGAACCGGTCGTAGTAAAACTCCACATGCTGCGCGCTTACGCGAATCGTCGTCGCAGCCGAAGCTGCGCTGACGGTACAAAGCAATGCGGCCAGAGTCAATAGCGCGGCTCTCACAACCCCGACCGTTCGGACGGGCATTCAGCTCCCCTTCCGCAAGGCTTGGCGTAGCGACCGTGAGAACACTCGCGATAATGACCCGAGTAGTCGCTCTCGTGCTCGATTCGGGGGGTGTGGGCGCTCTGCCGGACGCCGCTGCATGTGACGGCGGCGCAAACACCCTGGGGAATGCGGCATGCCGCCTGCGCACCGAGTCCGTAACGCGGACGACGGCATAGATGCTTCATGCCAATGGCCTCGGCGCGCCGCTGACAGCGCCTGAACCGGAACGCAGCGTTCCATCGAGCTGGTACGCCGCTAAGCGTACGCTTGATCTCGCTATCGGCTCGGTCGCACTCGTTTTCTCGCTGCCGGTTGTTGCCATCGCCGCCATTGCGGTCGTGGCGGTCGATCGCGGCAATCCGTTCTTCGCCCAAGAACGGGTCGGAAAAGGCGGACGGCCGTTCCGGATGTTCAAGCTGCGCACGATGGTGCGCGGAGCACACGACATGCGCGCGCAGCTGCAGCATATGAATGAAGTCAGCGGACCGGTGTTCAAGATCCGCAACGATCCGAGGCTGCACGCGATCGGGGGGTTGTTGCGCCGCACGAGTATCGATGAATTGCCGAATTTGCTGAACGTGCTGCGCGGCGAGATGTCACTGGTCGGGCCGCGGCCGCCCTTAGCCGCCGAGGTAGCCCATTACGACGGCTATGCGATGCAGCGTTTGCGCGTCAAACCGGGCATCACGTGCCTGTGGCAGATCAGCGGCCGCAGCAACGTCTCGTTCGATGACTGGATGCGTATGGACCACCAGTACATTGAGACGTGGACGCCGCTCACCGATGTAAAGATCTTATTGGCAACGGTGCCGGCAGTGCTGCGCAAGGAAGGGGCGCATTGAAACCCGTCCTGCGCGTCGTCGAACCCGCGAAATCACTGACGAGGGCCAGCCTTACGGGGTCGGCGCTTTTTGTGATGGCGGCGACGCTGGGCTCGACGGTTTTGGGCTTCGGGCGAGAAGTCGTGAATGCGCGGTACTACGGTACGCAGTGGGAGATGGACGCGTTCCTTGCTGCCAGCGTCATACCAACAATCCTGTTCGGGCTTTTCAACGGCGCTCTTGTGAGTGCGCTCGTGCCGACATTTTCAGAGTACTTCACGAACGGCCGGGACGACGATGCATGGCGCCTGGCCAACACGATCATCAATACGCTGGCAATGCTTCTGCTGGTCTGCGCTGTGCTCGGTTACGTCTTCGCGCCGTACTACGTGCCGTTCATTGCGCGCGGCTTCCCTCCGCCGGAGCTCGGCGTGACGGTCCGCATGACGCGCTGGCTGATGCCGGGTTTGATTGCGGTGAGCTTGTCGGGCGTCCTCAC
>JBHEMM010000066.1:0-3469 GCA_046262595.1 Vulcanimicrobiaceae bacterium | reverse complement strand
CTTGTCGAGCGCGATGGCCATCTGTTCGGGGCTCGGGAGCACGATGCTCGTGCCCGGCCATCGATCCGCGTGACTGGACAGTAGCTCGCCGGCCGCCGCGCTGACGGGCATCGCGCTTAACGTTGCGACGATCGCGTGCGTGCTTTTGCTGCAGCGTCGCATCGGCATTTACGCCGTTGTGCTCGGCACCACGCTGGGATTGTTTGCACAACTGCTCGTGCAGGCACCGGCACTGCTGCTCACCCGCCGCTACCGGTTTTCCATCGATCTGCGTCATCCGGGACTGCGGCGGATGTGGGAGATGCTTGGGCCGATCATCATCGGTTCTGCCGCCGGTCAGACTGCGCTCTTCTTCGATCGTTATTTCGCCTCAACGCTCTCGCCGGGCTATATGGCGGGCATGAACTACGCGAACAAACTGGTCAACTTTCCGCAGCAGATTTTCGGCGCGGCTATTGCGACGGTCATCTTCCCACTGCTTGCCGCGCATTTCGCCCGCAACAACCGGAATGCGGTCGGCATCAGCGTAACGCTCGGCCTTCGCCTGGTGAACTTCATCACGATTCCAAGCGTCTGCGCACTGATCGTCCTCGCGCATCCGATCGTGCAGGCACTATTCGAGCGCGGATCGTTCGGCCCGTCCTCGACCGCGCTATGCGCGGGATTGCTGCCGTTTGCCGCCGTTGGCCTGATTGCGCTCGCGGCGAACGTCGTGCTGACACGCTGCGCGTTTGCGTGCAACGAAACAAGCTGGACGGTCACGCTGTCGGTGGCTGCCGTTTTACTGAACGTTTTTCTTTCTATCGAATGGCTGCCGACGCTTGGCGCGCGCGGACTGCTGCTCGCAAACTCGATCAGCCAAACCGCTCAGGCCCTGGCGCTGATCTTTCTGCTGCAGCGTTTGGTGAGTAAGACGATCGATTGGCGCGCCCTGATGGAGTCTGCCGGAAAAATCGTGCTGTGCTCGATCGTTATGGTTGCGGTGCTCCACTGGATTGCCGCACTCGGCGCGCATCCCGCAGCGACGCTCGCGGCGCGGGGCTGGTACCTGTTCGGCCAGATTGGAATCGGCTCGCTCGCGTTTCTGGCGGCCGCGCGCGCGCTGAACGTGGACGAACTGTTTATCATCGTCCGCCTCGTGCTTGAGAAACTGGCGCGGAACGTTCCGAGCGCGCCCGAAAACCGCGAGGCGCCCATCGGATGAGTGCACAATCGTTCGCGATTTCTCGCGTCGGCCCGCCAATCCGGCAAGCACTGCGAAGCGATTTCGTCCGCCATAGCGCGATCGTCTTCGGCGCGGCCATGCTCGGAAACATCTTCAACTACGCATTCAACTTCGCGCTCAGCCGTCGTTTAGGCGTCGAGGGCTTCGCGACGCTCTCGTCGCTCGTCAGCTTTCTTATGATCTTGTCTATCCCGACCAGCGTATTGTCGCTCGTCGTCGTCAAGTACACGGCGATCTATCACGCGGCGGAAGATGCGGCGCGCGTACGCCGGCTCTCGCAGCTCGTCCTGCAATGGTCGGGTGTGGGCGCTGCCGGGTTGTTTCTCGTCGCTGCGCTCCTGCGTGCACCGATCGCGTCCTTTTTGCGCATCGAAGATCTGCCGCTCATCGTCCTGACGATGGCGATTATCGCCGTGGGCGTGGTGACGGCGGGCCTGCGCAGCGTGCTTCAAGGCGAGCAGGATTTCGTGCGGTACTCCGTGTCGACGATCATGGAAATCGGTATCAAAGTCGCGATCGCCGTGGCGCTCGTCTACGCCGGGTTCGGTGTGCGCGGTGCGATGCTGGGCTGGATAATCGGGAGCGCGTGTGCGCTGGTCTACACGGTTTGGGCGGCGCTTGTGAAGCATGGCTCCCACGCGGACGGGCGCTGCCCGCTGGATCTGGATGTGCGCCGCCTCGTGCAGACGACGGCCGGCGTCGGTTTGGCAACCGGCTTTCTGACATTGATCAGCTTCCTTGACGTCGTACTGGTGAAGCACTATTTTTCGGCGCATCAAGCGGGTCTCTATGCGGCCGCCAACCTCACGGGCAAGGTGGTGCTGTTCGTCGTAGCGTTCGTTCCTGCCGTCGTGTTGCCCAAAGCTGTGGCAAAAACGGCTTGCGACGACGATCCCGTCCCGCTGCTGCTTCAAGCAGGAAGCATTACACTGGTGATGTCAGGCGCCGCTTTGGCCGTTTTCGGAATATTCTCGTCGCAAGTTGTACGCGTTATCGCGGGCCGCGACTTCGTTGCCGCGGCGCAGTACGTGCTGCAGTATGACTTAGCAATGTGCCTCCTGGCCGTACTGACGCTGCTCGTAAATTACCGCATCGGCGTACACCGCTTCGGATTTCTCTACGCGCTCGGCTTCGTGCTGGCGGCGGAGATCGGTGCGATCGCCGTCTTCCATCGGACGTTATGGGATGTCATTCATATTTTGCTCATCGGTAATGCTGCCGGCGTCGCCGGCTGCCTTGCCGGTCTGGCTGGGAAAGCGCGACTTCACCCGTCGATGAGCGAGGCGGCATGACACCGCGCTACTCGCTCATCGTGCCGGCGCACAATGAAGCGGCGCGCATCGAGCCGATGTTGCGCGCGTACGCCGGCGCCTTTAGCGATTCGGAGATCATCGTGGTGCTTAACGGCTGCACGGACGGCACGGGCGAGTGCGTCGGTCGGCTCAAGCAAGAGTTTGGAAACATCGAGTACGTCGAAATCGACGCGGCGGTCGGCAAAGGGGGGGCGGTTCGCGCCGGCTTTTTGATCGCTCGGGCGGACGTTGTCGGCTTCGTCGACGCGGACGGCTCAACGTCCGCGCATGAAATGCGGCGCCTCTTCGATCGCTTGGGAGCGAACGATGCGCTGATCGCTTCGCGGTGGATCGCGGGCGCTACCATCCACCGCGCTCAGCCGTTCAAGCGCCGCTGGGCGAGCCGTGTCTTCAATGCGTTGATACGCGTCTTTTTTGGGCTCTCCGTACGCGACAGCCAATGCGGCGCGAAGGTGTTTCGTGCGCACTGCTTACGGAGCATCATGTCGGGTGTGGAAACGTCAAATATGGCGTTTGACGTGGATCTGCTTTACGCGCTCAAGCGCGCCGGGGTGCGCGTCATCGAGGAGCCGACCGAGTGGACCGACGTTTCAGGCACGAGCGTACGTATCGTGCCCGCCGCCCGCGCGATGCTGCGTGCGTTAATACGGCTGCGTCTGCGGCATGCCCCGTTCGTGCACTACGTCGTGCCGTTCTTCGACCGGTTTTTTGGGACGCAGCCGATACGTGTGCACGACGGTTTTTCGATCTTGATCTTGAACTGGCGCGATCCGAAACATCCCCAGGCCGGCGGCGCGGAAACCTATTTGTTTGAAATGGCGAGACGCTGGGCGGCGGGCGGAAACGATGTGGAATGGATCACTGCCGGGTTCAAGGGCGCAGCCAAGCAGGAAACGCTCGACGGCGTCGCCGTGACGCGCGTCGGCAACAG
>JBHEMM010000065.1:0-6934 GCA_046262595.1 Vulcanimicrobiaceae bacterium | reverse complement strand
CTTCAAGCATTTAACACCCTAAACTGGGCGTCGATACGGTCGGCCGTTTCTGCTTGCAGTAGGTCGGCTTGAAGTGCGCTGTAGATGTCAGGTCACGGCCATGGTGGTGTGTCCTAGCGCGCCGGATATGACCTTCATGGGGGCGCCGGCCCGCAGCAGCGTCGTAGCGTAAGTATGCCGCAAGCCATGGAAGCTTACGCGCACTTTAAGTTGCTTCATGCGGCGGTGAAATTCCGCGGAGAACCGTTTCGGATGCCATGGCGAGCCGTCCACCCAAGCGAAAAACGAGGTCGTCGTCCGCATTGATGTCCCCGTGCCGCATTGAATGCGATGCGATGAATGTCCAGTAATTCGAGCAATCGCTCAACAATCATCCGTGCCCGATCCAAGTCGATGTCCGCCCACCTTAGCGCGAGCAGTTCACCGCGCCGTAGTCCAGTGAGGAGCGCCAGCGTTACGGGGTATTCTAGGCGGTCGGCATGCACACGACGAGCGCCGCTTCGCCCGTGTGCGGTTTGCGCTGCGCCTCATCTTTTGGCAGGCAACACGCTTTAAATTTCGCGCCGCTGCCGCAATGACACGGCGCATTGCGTCCCGCGTTCATTTCCCCCAGCGTTTCAAGATGTCGTCGCAGTCGAGCTGGACTTGATCTAGGGCGTCTATCTCGCGCCGCTGCCGCGCCTCCGGACGCGCTTCAATCTCTTCCAGACATTCGCGAGCCATCGCAAGCGAAAAACGCGGCAGGTTCGAGAGCGATTTTAAACCGCCGGCCGTGCGAGGCGTCCTCGGGAAATTGAATCACGTCCGCCATTATTTTGCCGCTCCGGCTGCAACGAGTTTATTGTCGCTCTCTTGGGATTCGTTGCAATAGAGAAGGGATGCTTTAAGCCACGCACGATTTCTTCAACGCCAGCGCCCGGGCCGTGTAACGGGTTAGCCAATACGGCGACCGCCAAGCGAACCCCAGCCTCGACACCGTAGCCGATGTGAGTGTGGCATGGACGCCGGCTTTTGTTGCTGCTTCGAGTTCGTCGTTTAACGGCACGGTGACGGCGACACCCGCTTCGTCCGTTGCTTCGTCAACATCGTATGTTCTGCAAATCCAATGCGTGAGAATCGCGTTTGTTGCTTCGTAATCAACCGTGCTAAGATCAGTTTGCGTCATGGAAGAGTGTCCTTTCATTTCGTCGGCCCCGGGGTGTTCCTCGCACCGCCGGGGCGCTTTTTGTAACCCTTGGGGATGTGTGGGCTGTTGGTAGTCGCATGAAACGAGGCGATAAGATGGACCGCGCCACTTGCTCCGTAGTATGCACCATCGCCATCCTTCATCCGCCATCAAATCGCCATCAATGGTAGACGCATAAAACAAATCGCCCTTATTCTAAAGGGCGATTTCCATGGGATGACCGGGACTCGAACCCGGATGCTCTTTCGAGCGGCAAATTTTCGCACCACTATAGCTTTCGCTACTGCACATCCGTGCATTTGCTGGTCCGGACTGTGCCTTGACCGTATGACGACGTTCGTCACGTAGGCCGCGCCCATCCAGTCTCTACGCCTTCCGCCGCAGCGGCTTGGCTCGGCGTCGGCACGCGCGGCTAGCGGGCAGAGCGTTCGCCGAATTTGAGCGCATCCCATAGACCGTTTCCGGGGCTATGGCTCCAAACTAAAGTCTGCTGTGTCTACCGGTTCCACCATCATCCCATGGCGCGCATCTCTTTGCCGGAAGGCGCCGATTTACTGCCGCAGCCGCCGAGCGGGTATACCCGTAGGCAATGATTGAACCGGAGCGGCACCGGCGCACGGACTATGGTAACCGCATGCTCGATGCGCTGGGGCTGCTGGAGACGGACCGGCTCGCACCGTTTCTGCGGCGCGTTTTTCTTCAGCGCGATCAAGTGATGGAAAGCCCCGGCGAGACGATTACGAACCTGCACTTCCCCATCGACGCATTCGCATGGGCATGGACCCAAAGCACCGGCTCGGAGCGCCCGACCTCGGTGCTGACGGTCGGCCGGCGGGGCGTCATCGAATGGGGACGCGTCCTGAAGTCCAACCAGGGGCAGACGTGCGTGACGGTGGTCTCGCCGGGCTCGGCATGGCGGTTGCCTGTAGAGATCTTCGATTCGCTGCCGCTCGAGAGCGCGCTGCGGCATATGCTGCTTCGGTACGCAAACTCGTGCATCCTCAACAGTGCGTGCCGGCTGGCATGCAACTCGGAACATAACGTCGATCAGCGCCTTGCACGGTGGCTGCTCTGGGTCGCGGACGAGTCGGCCCATACGGAGTTTTCGATTACGCACCAGCAGATCGCCGAAATCGCGGCAATTCGCAGGCCGTCGGTTTCGCTCGCGCTCTCGCAATTTCAGCGCGCCGGCTTCGTTCGCTCGCAGCATGGGCGGCTAAGGCTGCTCGATCGCGAGCGGCTCGAACAGCTCGTGTGCCGCTGTTACTGGATATTGCGCGAAAACTGTGAGGACGTCTTTAAAGCGGCGTAAAGGGCGCCGCATGCGGACGCCCTTTACGTCGACACTACACGGTTGGCGTCGTTCCGCCGCTCCCGCCGCTGTCGCTGCCGAAATCGCGAGCCTGCTCTTTTAGCGATGTGGCCGCGGCTTCTTTGGTGGCCTCGATCGTATCCTTGATAACTTCCGAACCGCGCCGCACCGCTTCACCGCCCGCCGCACGAACGCGATCTTTCACGTCGTCCGTGATCGGTCCGATGCGCTCGGACTCAAACCGGGTCACCGGCAAAATCATGCCGATGAGGAACCCGATTGCCAAGCCCCCCAACAACATCGCCATCGGGTTTTCCACCGGGTTTACGTTCCCGATAGAATCCGCAATTGTGTCGCGCGCATCGGAGAGCTTGTCGCGGACGTCGCTCACACGATCGCTCATCGTACTCTTCACGTCGTCGATGCGGTCTTGCACGTTCTCTTTGGTGCGCTGGACGACGTTCGCGTTTTCCGCAACATTGCGAACGTCCTCGGCCACGCGCGATCGCGCCTGCTCTACTTCGCGGACTTCATCCCGCTCTTGATCCATTCTACATCCTCCTTTACGCTGCTCGTCGTCTTGTTAAAGTCAAGTGGAAGTGTCTCGCGGAGCTTTGCCATCGCCGCAGCGATCAGAGCCGCTGCTGCAAAGCCGTAAATCGCCGTCACTACGAGCGCCGCAAGCCAGGGCGCCATCGCGAGCGAAAGTGCCATGATCAGCAGTGCCGTGAAAGCGCCCAGAAACGCTAAGCCCATCACGGCTCCGCCGGCGACCCAAACACCCGCGGAAGCCAAGCCGCTGAACTGGGCCGACAGTTCTTTTTTGAACAGCGTGAGTTCCGCGCGAAACAGACTGCCCAGATCTTCGGCTAAATGATGAAGCGAATCGCCGAAAGATTCGCGGTCTTGGTTCATGACGTGTATTGTCCCGCCCGCTGCGAATATGACTCGCGATAAGGGCTCTCTTGCGTTGCGGAATCCGATGCGCTGCGAACGCCGCGTGCGATCGCCAGTCCGCTCAGGAAACCAATTCCCGTGAGCAGCCAGGTGCGCCCGCGCAGCGCCGTCTGCAAGTCGCCCAACAGCTGCGCGCCGTCGCTGTTGCGGAAATACCGCGCCATGCCTTGCGCGCGCTCGGCCACCATCGCCGCCATGTCCGCAGCGTGCGGCTCGCCGCGTTCGCGTAAAATATCGCCGACTTCGCGCGCGACGGTCGTGTAGTGCTCGACCCGATCGGCCAAGAGTCCCGTGCCGCGGTCGACGGCCTGATTGATCATCGACTGCGAGCGCCGCATCAAATCATTTCCGGTTTGTCCGTAGCTTACCGCCATGTGTACTTTTGTTTCCCTTCGCCTATTACGTGAGGTCGTGCACGTTCATACCCAACCACGTCAAAGGGACACGCGATTAGGAGGCTGCTCCCTCGCCCGGCAACACTGCGTTACGGCGAATGTGCGGCATTAAAGCTGGCGCCGTGCTACCATCAGAACACGAACGCATGGCTTTTCTCCGACCGGGCGCATGCCGGCGTGCTGCTCGCGCAGGCATTGACCGGCTTCAACGGACCCTCGACGATCGTGCTGGCGCTCCCTCGCGGGGGCGTACCGGTAGCATACGAAACTGCACAATCGTTAAATGCGCCGCTCGACGTTTTCGTGGTACGTAAACTTGGGGCGCCGGGTCAGCCGGAACTCGCGCTCGGAGCGGTGGCCGGCGGCGGTGTGCGCGCTTTGAATCATTCAACCATCGACGCTCTACAAATCGACGACCGGACGCTCGCGCGCATTACGGATCGCGAGAATGCGGAGCTCGCCCGGCAAGAACAGGCGTTTCGCGGCGCGCGCCCCTTTCCCGATCTTCGCGGCCGCCAAGTGCTGCTCGTCGATGACGGCATGGCAACGGGCGCCAGCATGCTGGCCGCCATCGCGGCGCTGCGCGCGCATGCGCCGCGCGCGATCGTCGCAGCCGTTCCCGTCGCGGCGCCCGATACGTTCGCACTGGTCGAACGTCATGCGGACGCGGCGCGCGCACTTTACCAGCCGCGGCATCTGCAAAGCGTCGGAAAGTGGTATCGCGACTTCCACCAGGTAAGCGACGACGAAGTGCGCAAACTGCTCGCGTGAGCGCGGATAACGAAACGGTTATCGCCGGCGGCAAACGCGTCGCGCTGACCAATTTGAATAAGGTGTTCTGGCCGCAGCTCGGCCTGACCAAGCGTGACCTTATCGCGTACTACGACGCCGTCTCACCCGTTTTGCTGCCGCACGTACGCGGGCGCGCGATGGTGATGAAGCGCTATCCGAACGGTATTTCGGGAGACTTTTTCTTTATGAAACGCGCGCCGCAAGGGCGCCCGGATTGGATCGAGACGTGCGCAATCGGCCACCGCTCGGGCAACGTCATCAACTTTCCCATCGTGCAAGACCGCGCCGCGCTGCTGTGGTTCATCAATTTGGGCTGCATCGACCTCAACCCGTGGTACGGTCCGTGCGAAACGCCGGATCACCCCGATTTCTTGCACTTCGATCTCGATCCGAACGAATCGCCGTTCTCGGCGGTACGCGAAGCGGCGCTGATCGTGCGCGATGCGTTGCAGGCAATGGGCATGACCGTATACGTAAAGACCTCGGGCGGCAAAGGCATGCATCTGTACGTGGGCATTAAGCGCGGCCCCGAGCAGCACGCCGTATGGCGCTTGGCGAAAGCCATCTCCGTTGAACTTGCACGCGGGCATAAGGATTTGCTGACGTCCGAGTATGTGAAGGCGAAGCGCCCACCCAACCGCGTGCTGCTGGACTACAATCAAAACCGCTTGGGTGCAACGCTTGCGTCTGTCTACAGCGTGCGGCCCAACGAATTTGCGGGCGTTTCGATGCCCGTGACTTGGGAGGAAGTCGAACGCGGAATCGAACTCGAGGACTTCACGATGCTCAATGCGCTCGCGCGCATAGAAGAGGTCGGCGACTTGTGGAAGCCGCTCACGCAGGGACGCGGGCGATTCAACCTCGAGCCGCTGCTCCAATGACGTTCGAAGCATTGCCGCTCAAGCCACCCATCGAGCCGATGGAAGCGCGGCCCCTGGCCAAAATTCCGCGAGGCGAAGATTGGATCTACGAGCCGAAATGGGACGGATTCCGCTGCATCGCGTTTCGCGACGGCAAGGATGTCGCGCTGCAATCGAAGTCCGGGCAGCCGTTGGAACGTTACTTTCCCGAAGTCGTGCGCGCGGTTTCGGCGATACGCGCGACCCGCTTCGTTCTCGACGGCGAAATCGCCATCGAGGCGGACGGCGCGTTGAATTTCGACGCGCTCCTGCAGCGCATCCACCCGGCTGCATCACGTGTCGAGCGGCTCGCGACCGAAACGCCCGCGCGGTATTTCGTCTTCGATTTATTGGCCGAAAATAAAGCCGCCGTTTACGAGCAGGCTTTGGAACAGCGGCGGGAACGGCTCGAAGCGTTTGCCGCCAAGCAATTTCGCTTGGAGGGCGTGCTTCTTTCGCCGGCGACCTATGACGTTGCAAAAGCCGAAGAGTGGTTCGCCGGCGGTACCGCTTACTTCGACGGCGTCATTGCAAAAAGCGCGAGTGCACCGTACGCTTTCGGCAAACGCGATGCGGCGGCAAAGATCAAACGGCTTAATACGGCCGATTGCGTCGTCGGCGGCTTTCGGCTCTCAAAAGACGGCAAAACGATCGGCTCGCTGCTTCTAGGCCTGTATGACGCGGCCGGTTTGCTGCATTTGGTAGGCTTCGTCGGCAGCTTGAACGCGGCCGAACGCCGGCGCGCCTACGAGCTTTTGAAGCCCATCGTGCAAGAACCCGGTTTTACCGGCGCGCGTCCGGGCGGCCCGAGCCGCTGGAGCAAAGAACAGAGTGAGTGGTTTCCCGTCAAACCGCAAGTCGTTGTTGAAGTGCAATACGATCACATCACCGCGCAGCGGTTCCGGCATGGAGCGCGTTTCGTGCGGTGGCGGCCGGACAAAGCGCCGCAGCGCTGCAGGCTGGATCAGGCCTTCGGCATTTAAACGTGCGACGCGCGGGTAAGAGGGATGGTAAGCTCATTTTTCGTTGGAGGTTTACCAAGTGGCAACTGCACAGAGCACGACCGACCACGACGAGATCCGGACGTGGGTCGAATCGCGCAACGGAAAACCAGCGGTCATCGAAGGCACCGGCATGTTGCGCATCGATTTCGGTGAGCGCGAACAGAATTTCGAAGCGGTGGACTGGGACCGTTTCTTTGAGATTTTCGATCGCAGCAACGTCGCGTTTTTATACGATCCCGAGGGCCACATGGTGAAATTCGTCGCGAAAGGATCGGCCACGGCATCAAGCAACGGACGCCGAAAATCAAGCGGCCGGAAGAAAGCATCAAGCGGACGCAAGAAAGCAACGGGCGGACGCAAGAAAGCAACGGGCGGACGCAAGAAAGCAA
>JBHEMM010000064.1:6967-7356 GCA_046262595.1 Vulcanimicrobiaceae bacterium | reverse complement strand
CTCTGCGTTTGCGCGGGAAGCGGTGCAGTGAGCAGCGGCGCGCCGAGCGCGAGAGCGATTCCGAGCGTCTTCGCCGTGTCCTGCGTTTGAAAGAACGCATCGTCGCGGAGCGCGGCAACGGTGAGGCCGCTGTCGGCCGCCATTTTTTTGAGCTGCGCGAGATAGTCGTCGTCCGTGCGCGGAAAATGCCGCATATCGAACACGACGCCGTCGGCCGCGATCGAACCCGCGCACCGGTCGAGCCACTCGAGCTGCGTCAAATCGCCGCTGCGCAGATCTTGGTCGAATGCGGAGCTCGAGCACGCCAATTTCATGCGCCCCGACGTTTCGTTTCCGCCGGCGTTCCGCCTTTGCAGGCCACGCGCCCCCGGCGGACAAAGCCCGCCGGA
>JBHEMM010000064.1:0-6953 GCA_046262595.1 Vulcanimicrobiaceae bacterium | reverse complement strand
TTCCAGTTTGGGAATCGCCATGGCGGCGAATAAAGTGCCGGGCGTGCGCTGCGCCGCGGTGTTCGAACCGCTCATGACCGAACTCGCGCGCCAGCACAACGATGCGAACGTTATCGCGCTTTCGGAACGGTTGACGGGCTGGGATATGATCGAGCGGCTGGTGCAGATTTTTCTGCAGACGCCCGCAGACGTCGGGCGCCATGCGTACCGCGTACAGCAACTCTTCGAATACGGCGACGCGCAGCGCGAACGCACGCTCAAAGCGATCGAAAGCGGCGGCGTGGGCGACGCCTGCACGCCGGCAGCGGAAGTGAACGCGCCGGTATGAGAAGCCGCGTGCTGCTGATCGTCATGTTTTTGGCCGCGACGCTCATCTGCAGCTACGATGTCTTTTTTGCGCTGCATGGCCGGGTGCTCTCGTGGGCTCTGGCCGCGCTGATGGCTGCGGTCGCCCTGATGTGCCTGCGCAAACTCGTGCGTCAAGATTACTCGAATTCGTTATGGTAAAAACATGGAACTGCTGACCCTCGATCACATCGAAGCGCTCGATCCCGACGTGTTCAAAGCGATTCAAGACGAGGACCGCCGTCAGCGCCAAAACCTCGAATTGATCGCTTCGGAAAATTACGCGAGCAAAGCGGTGCGCGAAGCGATGGGCTGCGTGATGACCAACAAATATGCCGAGGGATATCCGGGGAAGCGGTATTACGGGGGGTGCGAATACGTCGACGTTGCTGAAACGCTCGCGATCGAGCGCCTCAAGCAGCTTTTTAAAAGCGACCACGCGAACGTTCAGGCTCACGCCGGTGCGCAGGCGAACATGGCGGTGTTTATGGCGGTGCTGCAGCCGGGCGATACGGTGCTCGGCATGTCGCTCGCGCACGGTGGCCATTTGACGCACGGTACAAAAGTCAGTTTCAGCGGCAAGTTGTACAATGCAATCGCTTACGGCGTCAAGCAAGACACCGAACTGATCGATTACGATCAGGTCCGTTCGCTCGCGCGGGAGCACAAACCGAAAATGATTATCGCAGGCGCGAGCGCCTATCCGCGAACGATGGACTACGCGCCGTTCCGCGAGATTGCAGACGAGGCCGGAGCCGTGTTCATGGTTGACATGGCGCATATCGCGGGCCTGGTTGCCGCCGGTCTGCATCCCTCGCCCGTACCGTTTGCCGACTTCGTCACGTCCACAACGCACAAGACCTTACGCGGTCCGCGCGGCGGTCTGGTGCTTTGTACCGCAACATGGGCGCAGCCGCTGGACAAATCGATCTTTCCGGGCATCCAGGGCGGCCCGTTCATGCACATGATCGCTGCAAAAGCCGTGGCCTTCGGCGAGGCGCTGCGTCCTGATTTTGCGGCATATCAGCGCGCCGTTATCGACAACGCGCACGCGATGGCGCAGGAGTTCCTGAGCGCCGGTCTGCGTTTAGTGGCCGGCGGCACGGATACGCATTTGATGCTGGTTGACGTTTCGGTCAAAGGCGTCACCGGTAAAGCTGCCGAGGCGTACTTGGACGAGATCGGGATCACCGTCAACAAGAACGCCATTCCGTACGACAAGCAGAAGCCGATGGTCGCCAGCGGCATCCGTATCGGCACGCCGGCCATTACGACACGCGGCTTTGGCCAGGACGAGTGCCGCGAAGTCGCACGCATCATCTGCGCCGGCTTGGAAGACATCGAAACGCGCGCGAAGATCGAGACGTTGCGCGCCCGCGTCTTCGAACTGACTTCCCGCTTCGGCGTCCCGTAAGCCGCCCGTCCTGCCGCTGAGGTGCGCTTTAGCGCGTTTGGATGGCGCCGAGCGAGCCGTTCGCGGCATGAATGAGGTTTTGCAGATGCGCTGACGTGATTGCGTCGTGCGGATGACGCAGCGCGCGCTGCGCGTCGCGTGCGATGCGCTGCAACTCCACGCGGGCCATCCCCTGCGCGTCGGGCGGCGTTCCTGCGGCCGGTTTGTTCATGAGCGTTTCCAGCCGTCCGGCGACCGCGAGTTGCAGATTGCGCGAGATGAGCGGAACGTCCGGCCGATCGAGGCCGCCGAAGACGCCCTGATGCAGCCAATCGAACAAGTCCGTGATGCTCATGGTGCGCCTCGTCGCCTCGGAGGGATTTTCATCGATGCGCGCGAGCACAACGGGCTGCAGCAGAAAATCGACGACGCCGAGTTGCACGCGGCGGATGCGATCCGCAAGCGCGTAATCGTGACGCACCGGCGGATTGTACGCCCAAAGCGGCAGATTCCCGTACCCTTCCCATCCGGTGTAGCCGTAGCCGGCCCATTCCGAATAGCCGAGGCGTGCAAGCGTTTGGGGTGCGACCTCGAGCGCACGTGAATCGAACAGGTACCGGTCCAGAATCGCGAACGCGCGGTGTTCGTCGGCGCGCGAAACGGGGACGACCGCCGGCTGAGCGCCCGGATCGCCGCGATGCGCGCGAGAGAGATACTGTCCTCCGATAAAGTGCGAGACGATGTTCGGACAGCTCAGATAGCTGCGCAGCATCGTGCCGAATACGCGCGATTCTTCTTCGTAGTCGTGGCCCGGCTGCGGCCAGAGGCGGTTGATCGTATCCATCTGGCCGCGGTACATGCGCATCTGCGTTTCGCACCAGCTCATCGGATCGTTCGTCAGATCGCCCTGCTCCGAACGCGGATCGGCGGCGTGGCCGTTGTTCCACGAAACGTCCTCGTCGGACATGTAACGGTAGAGCGGGTTGCTCCAGGCGGCGGCCCAGTGCGCGAGCGTCGGGCGCTCCGCTTCGGGCGTCGCGGCGCGCGCAAGCGGTTGATAACCGTACTTGATGGCGAAGTAATCGTACGGCCCCAGCGTCGTCTGATAGAAATCGCCCTGCGGCGTGCCGCGCGGCCAAAGATTGATCGGCGCGTACTCCATGGCGCTGCTCGTGACGCCGTTGCGCCGCGTAAAAGAGGCATCCTGCAGTTGGCGGGCCGTGTACGCCATCGAGCCGATGAAGTTGTGCTGCAGGCCCATGTTGTGCCCCATCTCGTGCAGCAGTGTGGAAAACACTTCGTCGTGAACGAATTTCGCCGGAACGGGATCGGTATTGCGACCGTAGCGGATCGGATCGACAACGTACTTCCACGTGTTCATCGCGTTGAATCCGACGCCGGCGGAAACGATGACGCCGGTGCGGATCTCCTCGCCCGTGAGCGGATTGAACAGTGTTTGGGAATCGGCGCCGAACGCGGGCTGCGCTTCGTCGAGCCAGCGGATGACGCTGTACCGGAAGTCGTCGGGATCCCAGTTCGGGTCGTCGGGCTGCAAGCGCACTTGCACGCCGTCTAAGATGCCGGCGCGCGCGAGCGCCTTGTTCCATTCCAAGCAGGCATCAGTAATCGCGGGCCGGTATTGCGGCGGCACGCTTTTGCTCAAATAGATAACCATCGGATGCCGCGCTTTGGAGGGCCGCGACGGATCCGCGGGATCGAAGTTCCAGCGCACCAGATACCGCAGCAGCCGCTCGCCGCGGCGGTCGTTGGCGAAATCGAGATAGACGTCATCATAAATGCCCAAGCGATCGTCGGCATACCGCGGGCGGTAATCGTCTTGCGGCATCTGCACGAAATTGTAGACGACGTTGATGCGCAGCTTGCGCGCGTCGGGGGCCGTGTCGATCACGTGTGCCGCTTCCGTGGACCACGTCTGCGAGACGGTGATCACATCGTTCTGGGGAAATGCCTTCACCGCGTCCACATACGAGAGCGAAGGATCCAGGCGGTACGCTTTGTCGGGCGCGAGCGATCCGTCAATGATGTTTCTGAGATCGAGCTCGTCGCCGATCAGCGAGGACACATCGAACAGCAGGTTGCCCGTGGAGGCGTCCTCGGCGGCGATGTCACCGGTCCCCACGACGGAGTCCGGAAAATTGAATTGGTTAGCGAGCTGCGCGCTTGCGTTACCCGGCGCGCGCGCGTACCAATTCGGCCAGAGGATGACGATCTTGTCGCCGCGCCGTTCGAAGCGCACGAGCTCGGTCGGCAGATAATCCGTATCGCCCCACCAGACGGGCTGTTGTGCCACGCCATTGCCCGGGACGATCGTTTCCAAAAAGTCTTTATCGAGCTGTCCCGGCGCAAGCTCGAGATACGTATGGCCGCCCTTTTGCCAAATGGGAAACAATCCGCGCTTGACTTGCGCGCCTGCCGTGAACGCTGCATACGGCGCTGCAGCCGATGCGCGCTGCGGCGCAGCGGCAAAGAACGCCAGAGCCGCGGCACACAGCGCGGCGGAAAGATAGCGGGTTTTCATGCACCGCATTTTCTGAATCGCGCGCGCCTTTTACTTCAGAGGGTGCAAGACTCCTCATCCCCCTGGGCTAACTGTGCGTACGGACTATGCCGAACGATTCATCGTCTCCACTCATCGTTCTCGATCATCCGGCGATCGCGGATCGGCTGGCGCGTTTACGCGACCGGGATACGGCCACGCCCGTCTTCCGCAAGCTCCTCGAAGAGCTTGGAGCGTTTCTCGCGTACGAAGCGACGCGCGGCCTGCCGCTCGAGGATCATCCGGTAATCACCCCGGTTGCCGCCACGAACGTGAGGCGCATCGCCGTTCGCCCGGTCGTGGCGCCGATTCTGCGCGCCGGTTTGGGTCTGCTCCCGGGGTTTCTGCACGTGATCGACGATGCCGTCGTCGCTCACTTAGGATTTTACCGTGACCCCGTCACGCTGCAGCCCGTCCCGTATTACGCAAACGTGCCCGACGATCTTTCGATGCGCCATGTGTATGTTCTCGATCCCATGCTGGCAACGGGTAATTCGGGTGCTGCCGCCATTGATGCGCTCGCGACGCGCGGCGCTAAAGATATCACGTTCGTGTGCCTCATTGCCGCCCCCGAGGGCGTGCGGACCATTCACCAAGCGCATCCGCGCGCGCGCATTGTCGCCGGGGCCATGGACGAACGCCTGAACGACCACGGATATATCGTTCCGGGTTTAGGCGATGCGGGCGACCGGATGTTCGGCAGCACCAGCTCGGTGCCGGTCGCCGTCCGGCCGCACCGGTAGCGCGTGCGCCCCGGCTGGGACGAGTACTTTATGCAGATCGCGCGTACCGTTGCAACGCGCGCAACGTGCCCGCGCGCGTCGGTCGGCTGCGTCATCGTGCGCGAACATCGCATCTTGACCACCGGCTACAACGGTTCGCCGCGCGGCGTCGCCCATTGCAGCGAGACCGGCTGCACGATGCGCGACGGCCACTGCATGCGCACGACGCACGCGGAAGCCAATGCCGTCGTGCAGGCGGCGCTGCACGGAATCAACCTTTCCGATTCGACCGCATATGCGACGCATCAGCCGTGCATCAATTGTTCCAAACTGCTGATCAGCGCGGGCATTCGAACGATCGTGTACGAGACGGCGTATGCGGACCCGCTCGCCCAGGAACTGCTCGCCGAAGCCGGTGTCGCGCTCGTGCCGGTCTCCAGCGTGCAGGGCGCGCGCGCATGAATCTGCTTTCTTTGTACGCGGCGGGTTTCGTGCTTGCCGCGGGCTGCTCGGCGGCGCTCACCCCGTTCGTCATCCGCCTGGCGCATCACGTCGGCATGATGGATCAGACAGGCGATCGCCGTATGCACGACGTGCCGAAACCGCGCATCGGCGGAGTCGCCGTTTTTTTTGGTTTTGCGTTCGCGCTTTTCGTCGTGCTCGGCCTGGCGCTCAGTCACGCGCAGACGTTATTCCCGATGGCAAAGCACGCGGCCGGGCAGCTCGGCCTGTTCAAAGCGCAGATCGACGCGTTCGGCGACGAACTGGATGCGACGCACAACCTGATTGGGCTGCTTTTCGGCAGCATGTTGATTTTGGGCGTGGGTCTTTGGGACGACATCATGGGCATGCGCCCTCGCTTCAAGTTCGGCGCGCAGATTGCCGTGGCGCTGATTTCCATGATTTTCGGCTTTCACATCGCGTTCATCCATCAGCCGTTTTCGCACGATGCGGATGCATTTTTGTACTTCCCATGGTGGGTTTCGTATCCGCTGACGCTGCTGTGGTACGTCGGCATGATGAACGCGATCAATTTCATCGACGGTCTTGACGGGCTGCTCTCCGGGTTCACGGGCATCTCGTGCATTTTTCTTTTTGCGATTGCGCTCTCGAAGGGCGATCCGGTCGTCGCGCTCGTCGTGGTGACCTTGGCGGGCGCGGCCATCGGCTTTTTACCGTACAATTTCAATCCGGCGCGCATCATTCTGGGCGACACGGGCGCGTTGTTCATCGGCTACGTCTTCGCAACCGTGTCGATCATCGGCACCAGTAAGACGGCCATTGCGGTGGGACTGATCGCTCCCCTCGTCGTCCTCGCGCTGCCTATCGCCGACACCGCCGCCGCAATTTACCGCCGCGCGCGCTCGGGAAAAAGCATCACGCAGGCCGACCGCGGACACTTCCACCACCAATTGATTTTCCGGTACGGGCTCAACGTGCGCCAAGCGGTCCTGCTCATCTATGCGATCTGCATCGTCCTTGGCATCGTCGCGCTGTTCTTGGCGGGCGGTTTGCACGTGCCGCTGCGCGCGGCGCTTCTTTAAAATGAAACCGTTGCGGGTACTCTCCGTTTTCGGCACGCGGCCGGACACCATTAAAATGGCGCCGGTGGTGCATGCGCTCGGGGCGCACACCGGCGTGGAGTCACTGGTGTGCGTCACCGCGCAGCACCGCGAGATGCTCGACGATCTGCTGCGCCTCTTCGAAATCCGGCCGGAGTACGATCTGAACATCATGACGCCGGATCAGACGCTAACCGAGATCACCACGCGCGTGCTCATGGGCATGCAGGACGTGCTGCGCCGGGCGCGTCCTGAAGTGGTGCTCGTGCATGGCGACACGACGACGAGCACGGCGGCGGCTCTGGCAGCGTTCTATCAGCAGATCGCCGTGGGCCATGTCGAGGCAGGGTTACGCACGAGCGATGCGTGGATGC
>JBHEMM010000063.1:7370-7682 GCA_046262595.1 Vulcanimicrobiaceae bacterium | reverse complement strand
GCGTAATTCGGGAACGTGCGGTCCTTTATGGACTGCCAAACGTCAAGGATCGGAAGAACGATCTCCCACGCGCGCTGCACGGCGTCCCAGCGCGTGAATAACGTCGCGTCGCCGCGCATCGCGTCGGCGATGAGACGCTCGTATGCGGGCGCCGACTTTACGCCGAAGCCCGTGCCGTAGTTAAAATCCATCGTGACGCTGCGAATGTGATTTTTCTGTCCGGGCACTTTGGCGTTGAAACGCATCGAGATGCCTTCATCGGGCTGAATTTTGATCACGAGCACGTTCTTCTCGATCGTATCGCTCTTTTCA
>JBHEMM010000063.1:629-7360 GCA_046262595.1 Vulcanimicrobiaceae bacterium | reverse complement strand
ATTACCTTGATCTTTTCATCGCGCACCGATTCGGAGCTTAAAGACCCGGGCGGTTCCATCGCGACGAGCGACAGCACCTGGAAGACGTGGTTCTGAATCATGTCGCGCAGCGCGCCGGCATTGTCGTAGTATCCGCCGCGCTGTTCGATGCCCAGCGTCTCGGCTGCGGTGATCTCGACGGACTCGATGTAATTGCGCGTCCAAATGGGCTCGAAGATCGTGTTCGCAAAACGCAGCGCCATGATGTCTTGCACCGTTTCTTTGCCCAAATAATGGTCGATGCGGTAAACCTGATCTTCGCTGAAGACGTTTTCGACCTCCGCTTGCAGCGATTGTGCCGACGCCAAATCCGTACCGAAGGGTTTTTCGATGATGACGCGCGTGTAGCCGTCTTTGTTGGAGCCCGGATCGAGCTTCGCGCGCCCGATTTGATCGATAATTTTCGGAAAGACGTTGGGCGGCGTCGCCAAATAGAAGAGCCGGTTTTTGCCGCTGTTGAAGTGCTGCTCGTACTCTTCCAGCCGTTTACGCAACGCCTCGAAGTGAGACGTATCGTTGAAGTCCGCCGTGATGTAGCTGATGCGCTTGGCCAGATCCTCCCAGAGCGATTCTTTGACCGGTCCGGAGCGCGAAAATTCGTTCACGCACTTCTTGCAGTACTCGCGGAACTGTTCGTCCGTGTACTCCGAGCGAGCGAACCCGATCAGTCCGAAGTCGGCGGGCAGAATATCTTCGAGCCGAAGGTTGTAGATCGCGGGCATCAGCATGCGCTTGAACAGATCGCCGCTCGCGCCGAAAAACACGATCGTGCACGGCTGTGCGATGCGCGTGCTTTCCAAGCCGGCGCGCAGCGGGTTCGCCTTGACGGCGGCTACGCCGTTGCCGGGGGGCGCGACGGTCCTCATTTCTCGCTCTCGGCCTTGACGGCGTGTCCGCCGAATTGGCTGCGCAGGGCGGCGATGACCTTAGCGCTGTACGACTCGTCTTGCCGCGAAGCGAAGCGCGCCATGAGTGCGAGCGTGATCGCGGGCGCGGGCGTGTTTTCGTCAATCGCGGCCTGTACCGTCCAGCGTCCCTCACCGGTGTCGTCCACCCAACCGCGTATTTTTTCCAAGTCGGGATCCTGTTCGAACGCCAAGACGGCGAGGTCGAGCAGCCACGAGCGGATGACGCTGCCGTAGCGCCAGATCGACGCCAACTGGTGCAAATCGAATTTAAACGGCGAGTTCCGTAGGATTTCAAATCCTTCGCCGTACGACTGGAGCATGGCGTACTCGATGCCGTTGTGGACCATCTTCGAGAAATGCCCGGCACCAGCAGCGCCGACGTGCGCGTAACCGCCTTGCGGCGCGAGCGTACGGAACGCGGGCTCGCACGCCTTGACGGCCGCATCGTCGCCGCCAACCATCAGGCAGTAGCCTTCTTTGAGGCCCCAAATGCCGCCGCTCGTGCCGGCGTCGACCAGTGAGACGCCTTTGCTTCTGCACCGCTCGTATGCAGCAAGCCCCTCTTTCCAATTGGTGTTGCCGCCGTCGACGATGACGTCGCCTTCACCAAGGACTCCGAGCAGTTCGTCGATCGTCGCGTCCGTCGGCTTGCCTGAGGGCACCATGAGCCAGACGACTTTCGGTTTGCCGCTCAGTTTGCCGGCCAAATCGGCAAGCGAGCCGGCGCCGGCGGCACCGTCCGCTTCCGATCGCTTCACCGCATCGGCGCTGCGGTCGTATGTGACGACCTGATGGCCGCCTTGCTGCAGCCGCGTCGTCATGTTGGCGCCCATGCGTCCAAGGCCGACCATTCCCAGTTGCATCCGTGCCTCTATGCTTTCGTCAACAGTGCGGATTCGAAAGCATCGCTCAGCGCGGATAATCCGCTCGCGACCTCGCCTTTGAGATGAACGCGCAGGCCGCGGCGGTTGCGTTTGTCGAGCGACTGCAGATCGCCCAATGCCTGCGCCGCGATGAGCGCGCGGAACCCGAGATTCATGCCCGGGATGGGCAGATCGAACGGCGCGTCGGCCGTTATTTGTACGAACACGCCGGTGCCGGGGCCGCCTTTATGCTCCTGTCCGGTCGAGTGCAGAAAGCGCGGGCCGAAACCGACGGTGGTCGCAACCTTTTTCGCATCGCGCACTTTAAGACGCATTTCGCTTAAGGAGGCGGCGTTCGCATCGTTGCGGTTCACGTATGCGCAGAACGCAACGTAGTCGCCCGGTTTGATCTGATTGAGCACGGCCGCCAAAATCGAAGCCGCGTCGCCCCCGCCGGCAGACGCGCTGCCCGAAAGCAGTGAGACGTCGAACGGGCCGCCCGGCGCCGCGACTGCGGGGTCGTCGAACGTTCCTGTTCCGGCGTACTCTTTGAGCAGTGCTTTCGTGTTGTCTTTGGATTCCTGAACGTTCGGCTGATCGAACGGATCGATCTGCAGCAGCGAGCCGGCTGCCGCCGTCGCGATTTCCCACAGATAGAATTGTTCGCCGACGTCGTACGCATCGTTCATCGCCAAGCGGATGACCGGGTGGCCGGCATGCTCGAGCGCGGCAAGCTTTTGATCCGTGGATGCATCGGCGCCGGGGAGATTCGCGCCGGCGTAGACGAAAACGCGATCGTTCGCGTATGCGGCCGGTTCGCCGAGCGCTTCGTCTTCGACGGGGAGCACGCCTTTGCCCATTTTTCCCGTGGATTCGGCGATCAATTGTTCCGCCCACGCGCCGAACACGCGAATGGAGGGATGCGTCACGATCGTGAGTTTGTCGCGTCCGGCGTTGGCCAGCGCTCCGATCGCAGCGCCGAAGCGTAAGCCGGATGCTTTTTGCGGGGCCACCGTCTTGTCGTTCGCGCTCATCGCGCCCAGCCCGCGGTCCAAAAGCAGGCTAATGTCGTAGCCTGCGAGCGCCGCGGGCACGATGCCGAAGAAGGACAGCGCGGAATAGCGCCCGCCGATATCCGGATCGTTCAAGAAGCACGCCCGGAAGTTGTGATCTTTCGCTTCTGCTTCGAGCGGCGTGCCCGGATCGGTGATGGCGACGAAATGCCGTCCGCTCTTTTCGGCGCCTACCGCTTTGGTGACGCGATCGGAGAAATACCGGTAGAACGCATCCGGTTCCGTCGTCGTGCCGCTCTTGCTCGCAACGATGAAAAGCGTGCGCGGCAGATCGAGCGCGCTCTCCAAATCCCGGATCTGCTGCGGGTCGGTCGAATCCAAAACGTGCAGTTTCGGGAAGCCTTCGACCGCTGGGAACGTCTGCCGAAGAATGTCGGGCGCCAGCGAACTGCCGCCCATGCCCAGGACGACCACGTCGTCGAACGCCCCGGCCGCCTCTTTGGCGAATGTCTGCAGATTGGCGACTTCTTCGAGCAAATGCTGGGGAATGTTCAGCCATCCCAGCGCCTTTTTGATGATTTCGCGGTGGTCGGGCGCATCGGACCACGCCGAGGGATCTTTTGCCCACAGTTTTTTCAAAAAGTCTTGCTTGGCAAGCGAGTCGAGCGCGGCGTCGTACGCGCCTTGGTAGGAACCCAGTGAGAGCGCGACGCGTTCCGCCCCCGAGCTGAGCTGCTTCTGCTTGTAGACGACCGCGCCCAACAGCGCCGCGAACGAGTCGCTGAACGAACTCACCCCGTCCACTTGCAGGTTGTGCGTCACGTCGAACAGCGAGATCTTCGCCTCGCTCAGCGCTTGCAGCGTCGCGCGCGCTTCGTCCAGGCCTTCCAGTACCGTGCGCGGCCGCACGTTGCCGTGATCGAGCAGCGCATCGATCGTGGCCGGCGGCATCGTGTTCACCGTATCTTCACCTACGACGCTTTCCACGTACATCAAGTCGTTATACTTCGGATTCTTCGTGGACGTCGACGCCCAAAGCGGCCGTTGAACGTGCGCCCCCTTTGCGTGCAGCGCTTCCCATGCCTCGCCGCTGAAAAGCTCGAGAAATTTTTGATACGTCAGTTTTAAGTTTGCAACGCCGGTTTTGCCGAGCAAGAGTTCGAGCTGCTTCTCGCCCTTGTCGATACGTGCTTGAAGCAAGGTATCTACGGCCGTGTCGATGCGGCTCACGAAAACGCTGTTCACCGACGCAATGCGATCGAGCGGCAGCCCCTTTTCGGACCGTCGCTGCAAGCCTCGGATGTACGCCTGCGCCGTGCGCTCGTAGAACTCGACGGCGAAGATCAAGGTAACGTTGATGTTGATGCCCTCGAAGATGCATTCCTCAATCGCGGGGATGCCTTCTTTGGTGCCGGGAATCTTTACCATCAAGTTCGGGCGGTCCACGCGCTTCCACAACTCTTTGGCCATACGGATCGTGCCCTGCGCGTCGTGCGCGAGCAGCGGCGAGACTTCTAAACTCACGAAACCGTCTGCGCCGTGCGACTCGGCGTAGAGCGGTGCAAACAGATCGCAGGCGTTCTGGATGTCTTGGACGGCAAGATCCCAAAAAAGCGCGCTCGCATCGTTGCGCGCGCCGATCAGGCCGCGCAGTTGTTCGTCGTAATCGTTACCGGTGCCGATCGCCTTTTCGAAGATCGTCGGATTGGAAGTCATGCCGCGCAGGCCCTTATCGATGAGGGCCTGCAATTCGCCCGAAGCGAACATGCCGCGCCGTAAATTATCCAGCCAGACGCTTTGGCCGGCTTGCAGTAACTGCTGCATCTGGTTACTCATGGGTCTCTCCTAGCGGACGGCAGGTGCGAAGTGTGCTTGTGCGACTTGCGCGATGTGTTCGGGCGTAAAACCGTACTCCTTTGCGATGGCCGCCGCGGGCGCCGATGTGCCGAAATGGTCGATGCCGTAGCAGTATCCGCGGCTTCCCGTCCAGCGTTCCCAACCGAAGGTTGAGGCCGCCTCGATCGACATGCGCGCCGTCACCGCGGGCGGCAGAACGTCATCGCGGTACGCGTCCGGCTGCGCGGCAAAGAGTTCCCAGCACGGCATCGAGACCACACGAGCAGCAATGCCCTGTCCGCGCAGCAGCTTCGCGGCTTGCAAGGCGAGCGCCACCTCCGAACCCGTTGCGATGAAGATCATGTCGGGCATTGCCGGCGTGTCGGCGAGCACGTAAGCGCCGCGCGAAACCTGCGCGTCGCGATCGCCCAAATAGGGAAGCTTCTGACGTGAGAGGACGAGCGCCCACGGCCCTTCGCTCGCTTCGATCATGCATTTCCACGCCTCAAGGGTTTCCAGCGCGTCCGCGGGCCGCACGACCATCAGGTTCGGCGTCGCCCGCATGTGGGCGAGGTGCTCGATCGGCTGGTGCGTCGGCCCGTCTTCGCCCAAAAAGACCGAATCGTGCGTGAAGACGTAATAACAGCGCACCTTATTGATGGCGGCAAGGCGCACGGCGCCTTTCATGTAGTCCAAAAAGTTTAGAAACGTCGCACCGAACGGCAACAGTCCCCCGTGCAGCGCTAAACCGTTTTCGATGCCGCCCATCGCGTGCTCGCGCACGCCGAAGTGGATGTTGCGTCCGGCGTAGTCACCGGGTTGAAAATCGCCCTTATCTTTCAGATACGTTTTCGTTGAGGGATCCAGATCGGCGGAGCCGCCGACGAGCTCGGGCAGCTGCGCCGCAATAGCGTTCATGACGAGGCCTCCGGCCTCTCGCGTCGCGATCGCATCGCCGTTGTCTTTGTTGATGACCGGCCATTGTATCTTTGAGGGCACGCGTTTTTCCAGCGTGCGCTCGAACTGCGCGGCCAACTCGCCGTTCTGCGATTTCCATTCGGCGTATGCGCGCTCCCATTGTTCTTGCGCTTGCGTGCCGCGCTGCGCGGCTTGGTCGCGGAAGAACGCCAGCACGCCGGCCGGAACGTCGAACGCGGGCTCGACCGGCCACCCCAAATTCTCTTTGGTCGCCTTGACGTCGTCCGGCCCCAGCGGCTCTCCGTGTGCCTTGAACGAATCGGCTTTGGGCGAGCCGTAGCCGATGTGCGTTCGCACGGCAATAAACGACGGTTTCTCCGTGACGCTCTTCGCCGAAGAGATCGCGCGGTCGAGTGTTTCGATGTCGTTTCCGTGGTCGATGTCGACGAACTGTGTGTGCCAGCCGTACGCTTCAAAGCGCTTGACGACGTCTTCGGTAAACGTCACCTCCGTCTTGGCTGCAAGGGAGACTTTGTTGTCGTCGTAGATGGCAACGAGCTTGCCGAGCTGCAGATGGCCGGCCATGGATGCGGCCTCGCCGCTCACGCCTTCCATCATGTCGCCGTCGCTGCACATGACGTACGTAAAATGGTCGACAATCTGCTGATCGCGGTTATAGACGGCAGCCAAATGGGCTTGCGCGATTGCGAAGCCGACGGCGTTTGCGAAGCCCTGACCCAGCGGGCCCGTCGTAACCTCAACGCCCGGCGTGTGGTGCGCTTCCGGGTGTCCGGGCGTTTTGCTGCCCAACTGCCGGAAGTTCTTCAAGTCGTCGAGCGAGACGTCGTAACCGGTTAAATAGAGCATCGAGTACAGCAGCATCGACGCGTGTCCAGCGCTTAAAATAAAACGGTCCCGGCCGGGCCAAGCCGGATCGCGCGGATTAAAACGCAGATGGCGCATCCAAAGCGTATATGCGGTTGCTGCAGCGCCCAGCGGCATCCCGGGATGACCGGAATTCGCTTTCTGAACCGCATCCACGGAAAGGAAACGGATCGCATTGATACGCTGTTCGTCGGCGGGCGTGTTCGGCACAATCGCTCCTTGGTTGAAAATGAGGTTGTACCCAATACGCGTAGGAAAGGGTGCGCGGT
>JBHEMM010000063.1:0-570 GCA_046262595.1 Vulcanimicrobiaceae bacterium | reverse complement strand
CTTCCAGGCGAGTTCAACGACGCCTGGCCCTAAAAGGAGCTCCGATGCAAAAATTCTTCTCTTTGCTGCTTCCGGCAGCGATAGCGCTTGCGGCGCTTACCGCGTGCGGCGGCGGCACCAAAAATACGTCGACGACCACGCAAAACCAAGCCGCCTCGTCCCCAGCGGCCGGCGCGATGTCGGGCGCGGCGATGGGCGGCGCTCCCGCGTCACTGCATTGCGGCGCGACGGCGCCGGTTTGGGCGAACAGCAAATCGCACGTCTACCACACCAGCAGCGATCCGCTCTACGGCAAAACCAAACACGGCCGGTATATGTGCGCGCAGACGGCTATCGCGCAAGGCTACCACGCCGCCAATTCGAAAGCCGGAACGAGCGCGGCGATGCGTTCCGGAAAAAGGCATCACAAAGGCGGCTCGATGATGGCCCAGCCGCAACCCTCGCCCACGTAACGTACCGGCTCCGCAAGCATGGACGCAACCGGACTGCGCAGCGAGATCGAAGCCTTGACGGCCGATCCGCGCGCAGTGCGCGGGAAAAAGGGCAAGGCGATCGAGCGCGTCATCGACG
>JBHEMM010000062.1:0-8304 GCA_046262595.1 Vulcanimicrobiaceae bacterium | reverse complement strand
TCGTGCAACGGGACATCGCCGCATGCCGGCGGTTCGAAGACCCAATAGACGAGCGTCATGCCGTCGCCGGCGAGGACCGCCCACGATATTCCGGGTGCGAACGTGCGCAATTTCTCGGCGGGAACGATGGATGCGCGCGATGAGGTCATGGTGTCCTCCGGTGCGATGGCGCGCTGCCTGCGGGCCTCACGCTTTCTTCACGCTTGCTTTGTATGATGTACCGGCCGTTCACACGCGTCGCGAATTCATTTTCGATCGCGGCCGGCATTTCCGTCTCCCGAGGTTCTATGCTCGCCGTCCTGGTCATCGCAAGCGCCGCCGGACTCGCCGCCCTCCTGTTGGCACCGCTCGTTTGTGCCGGGCGGCGCCACGATAAACGACCGTGCGCGCTTGCGCGCGCAGCGCCTCGCCGCGCGGAGGCTACGCCCGCCCGCGCCTGCCGCTCCGCGCCCGGTCGATCGGGATCACGTTTTCGGCGACATCCGCTGAAAGCGAACCATATTCGGCTTCGTAGTACGTATCGCGCAGATGAGCGAGTTTGACGTCACGTGCGAGCGGGTTGCCGTCGCCGCGGTAGATGGTTACGCCGCGAAAGTGCGCGATGTAAGGCGCGAGGCGAATGCGGCGCCAGTCGGAGACGCGCCAGCCGTTCGGCGCCATGACCGCGTGGACGTACGGCGGCAGCGCATCGGTACGCGCGCCGAGGCGCTCGAAGGATACGCGAAATCCCTCGAGCGCGAAGATGCGTTCCTGCAGTTCCGTGATGGACGGCGATGAATCGCGCCGCGGCATAGCCGGCTGGCTACGCCGAGAGTTTCTCCGATTCATTCGCAGGCGGCCAGCCCAAAACGCGAGCGGCGAGCGCGACGCGCGAGGACACGTTGACTTTGCGGATCATCCGCTTCAGGTGAAAGATGACCGTGGAATCGGCCACGTACAATTTGTTCGCGATTTCGTGGACCGTCAATCCGTCGAGAACGCAGGCGAGGACTTCGCATTGACGTTCCGAGAGGCTATAGCGGGTCATTGCCTGTTCCATGGCTTCCCGCCGCGCGATATCGAGCATGTAGGGCCGACCAATCCTTTCGCATCACGGCTGCACATGCGCAGCCGCCCCGGCCGGAAACGAGGAGGCGAAGTGTGATGCCCCTCACCCAACCGGGGAACTCTACAATACCGCACACTGCAAGTGGTCGCAAGCCTGCTATAGTTAATTTAATGCAACGGCTTACCTAGCGCTTTAGATAGCGACCGTCCGCGGCGTGGTAGCTAGCCCTTCTCGTAGTGACGCTGATATGGGGGTAGTTGCACGCGGTGCCATTTATGCCGATTGCCGTGCTGCCCATGCTTTTTCTCGGTGTCCTCTCCGTCGCGTTGCTCTTCGGGGGCGGCTATTTGGTGTATGGGTGGTGGCACGGCGTTCTCGTTTCCAGCGCGCTCCTATGGGTGGGCGTCGCGCTGCTCGTTCTCAGCGCGTTCGGCCGCTACATCGTGCTCGCGTTTCACCGCGGCGGCGCAGACGAACCGTCTTGGGACCGTGACCGCGAAACCGTGCGGGTCGTACGCCCCGACGGTTGTACGCTCCACGTCGAGCTGAGCGGTCCCGCCGCCGGCCTGCCCGTCGTCCTGGTTCACGGCTGGGGTTGCGACAATCGCGCTTTCTACTACTCGAAGCGCGCTTTCGCACGCGCGCATCGCGTCATCGCCTGGGATCTGCGCGGATTGGGCAAGTCCGGGCGTCCGCGCAACAACGACTTCTCACTCGAAGCGATGGCCGACGACCTCGCAGCGGTCGTCGACCTTGCCGGCGCGCCGGCGGTGCTCGTCGGTCACAGCATCGGCGGCATGATCGTGCAAACGTTCGCGCGGCGCCATGCGGCGCGCTTCAAATCCGATGTCATCGCACTCGTGCTGGTCGGGACGACCTACACCAACCCAGTGCGAACGACCGCCGGCGCGCCCGTGATGCGTGCGCTGCAGCGCCCGCTCTTCACGCCGCTCATGTATCTCACGATCGCGCTTTCACCGCTCGTGTGGGCAATGAATTGGCTCAGTTATTTTAACGGTTCTCAATTGCTTGCAACGGCGCTCACTGGTTTCGGCGGCCGGGAAACGCGCGGACAGCTCGATTTCGCCACGCGCTTTTTCGTGAAGGCACCGCCCGCCGTGTTGGCGCGCGGCATGCTGGCGATGTTCGAGTTCGATGAAACCTCGTCGATCGGCAATATCGCCGTTCCGGTGTTGGTCGTTTCCGGCGATCGTGACCCCGTGCTCTTGCCGGAGGCTAGCGATCACATCGCTTCGGTAGTACGCGGCGCCCTGCGCGCGGCGTTGCCGGCGGCAAAACACATGGGCTTCATGGAACGCCATGATGAGTTCGATACCATGCTCCAGGCGTTTCTCGAAGCGAAGGCGACGGTACGCGCGAGCGCTTGAGCCCGGTGCGAAAAAGGTTTCGGCGGCGCTGGAGCGGCGCGGTGCTTTGCGCCACGCTCGGCGCAACGCGCATCCAGCGGGTACGTAGAACGCGGAGCGCACACCCGTGCGCCAAGCCCGTGATTGTTGAGACGCAAACGTGAAATCCGACCGCCCCGACGGTGCGCCGTCGCATCGATTCCTTCGCACGCTCGGCGCTGTCCTCGGCGCGCTCGCCGTTACCGCGGCAGTGGTCGCGCGCTCCGCGCGCCGCACCGAACGCGCGCATCCGCCCGCCGGCCGCTTCGTAGAAGCGAACGGCGTGAAGCTGCACTACATCGAGCGCGGCACCGGGTCGCCGGTGGTGCTGTTGCACGGCAACGGCGTGAGCGCGCTCGACTGGGAAGTGAGCGGCGTGCTCGGGGTGCTCGCAGCAAGCCATCGCGTCATCGCCTTCGATCGCCCCGGTTTCGGTTACAGCGCACGCCCGCGCGGCCGCGCGTGGACGCCGGTACAACAAGCGGAGCTCATCCATGCAGCGCTCGACATACTCGGTGTCGTGCGCCCAATCGTCGTCGCGCATTCGTGGGCCACGCTCGTTGCACTCGCACTGGCGCTCGACTTTCCGGCGGATGTCGCTCGTCTCGTGCTGGTGTCCGGGTACTATTTCCCGTCACTTCGGCTCGATCCGGTGCTGCAGGCGCCGTCGGCGACTCCAGTGCTTGGCGACGTCCTGCGCTGGACCGTCGCGCCGGTCCTCGGGCGCTTGATGACGCCGCTCGCACTGCGCCATCTTTTCGCGCCGGCTCCGGTTCCCGAGCGCTTCGCGCGCTTTCCGCTATCGATGTCGCGCCGGCCGGGACAACTGCGCGCATCGGCGCAAGAAGCCGTGCTCATGGTTCCGGCGGCGATGCAGCTGCAGCACCGGTACGGTAATCTCGGCGTGCCGGTTACGATCATCGCCGGCGCCGGCGATGCGGTCGCGAGCGCCTCGGCGCAGTCGAACCGGCTGTCGCATATTCTCATGCAAAGCGATGCGGACATCGTCGCGGACGCCGGCCATATGGTGCACTACGCCGTGCCGGAGCGGGTGATCGCCGCCGCGAGGGAGGGCACCGCGGCGCTCGTGCCGACTGTGCGGTAGGGGACGATGGGAGAGTACGCATCTGGTGGTGCGCACGGTCTTCAAAACCGCTGAGGCCTTCGCAAGGGGGCTGGTAGGTTCGATTCCTACACTTTCCCGCCACGACTGTCAAGCGCGCTCGACAAGCCGGCAATTACAAGGCTTTTTTTCTTGGTGCTTCCGTCCCGCACCGCAAAAAGTGCGCCGACGATTTGCGCCGCCCGCGCCCGCGGCCTTGAGCAGCGCACAGCGGCACTAACGTTTCTTTGGCTATCTCACACGCGTCGCTGAAATCACGACTCATTCTGAAATCACGACTCAAGGTGAGATCCGTGGCCGCCAAGTCGATGCGACCTCCACAGCCGCGGCCGAAAAGCGAACGGCGCGACGCCTGACGCTAATGCGCCGACATCCGACGATTCGATGTAACGTTCGAGCCCTTTGCCTTATGAACCGTGGCGCTAAAACGGATCAGATTCGTTTGCGCCGCTAACCTGCACCGATGCGAACGGATTGTGCCGGCGTAATCGCAGCCAGCGCTCCTCGTTCCAACATCTTCCAAGGTGCAAGATGAGAAGCCGTCGTGGTAACTTTGCAGGAGCAATACGCAACATTAGCCGGCTCGAAGTAGCCAAGCCAGGCAGCACATCCGTTTTGATCGTGCAAGTCGAGCCCGTGCGGGCAGCAGCGGTCGTCCATGTTGACAAACGTCTCCAGCGATTCAAGGAGTAAGGCAAAACGAAGTATGCTTGAACAATCGGCTAACCGCAAGCTTGCTGGCGTATAATTAGTGTAAACCTCAGAAGACGTAAGAGTCGAGCGCGACGCTTTGTGCGCGGAAGGGTGCGGTGTCTGGTTCGCGTGCCGTTCGCTGCAACGCAGAGGAAGATCAAAAAGCGCCGGCGCCGATAAGACGGTGGCCGTCGCTCCGTAGGGCTTCGTGGCACCGTCGCGGGCTTGCAGATTCCCGTACGTGTCAATTATCGGGCATCCCCGCGACGCGCGAAACCAGCGCCGCTTCGACGGGCGACGTTTGCATGGGCCGCGTGCGCGATTCCCGCTGCGCGCCGTGCTCGTGATGAAGCCGGCGCGCAGAATCTTTCTTTCGCGCCATCGTCGCTGCAAGCGCCGCGGCCGACGAAACGGCGAGGGCGGTCCTCATCGGGCGACTGAGCGGTTCTTCGAGCGTTTCGACAGCGGCGCATGCGGGCGGAGCGTTCACGCCCGTACGATCGCCGCAGAAGCGCGGCTCAAGCAGACGTCGAATGCCAGCTGCGTCGGTATCAAACGCATCGCAGAAGCGAGGAGGTCGAAGCCATGGTCTCGTCGCGCGCAATCGCACGTGGCACGTTCGTGCAGCTTCTCGGCGCCGCTGTGGGCGTGGCGCGGGTCGGGCGCCTGCCGGCTGCTGCTGCACCGCCCATTACCTCGGTCCCCTCGGCCGAGGCGCTCGCACGTTTGACCGCGGGCAATACACGTTTCGTCGCGGGGACGATGACCAACCAACACGGTGTGCTCGAGCGACGGATGGCACTGGCCGGCGGCCAGGCACCGTTTGCGACGATCCTCGCATGTTCCGATTCGCGCGTCGGTCCGGAGCTCGTGTACGACCAACATGTCGGCGACCTCTTCGTCGTGCGCAATGCGGGGAATTTCGTTACCGACGCCGTTCTGGGCACGATCGAATACGGCTATTCAGCGCTGGGATCAAAACTGATCGTCGTTCTCGGCCACGACTCGTGCGGAGCGATCAGCGCGACCTACGATGCGATCAAATCCGGTGTGCCGCTCAAGCCGCACCTCGATGCCATCGAACACGGGATCGCTGAAGGTATTGCCCGTGTCGTCGCCGCGCACGGAACCAAAAACGCGGCCAGCTCCGCAAACGCCCGCGCGCAAGCGGCGAAGCTCGGGACGCGCTCGTCGGTGTTGCACGACGGGGTCGCGAGCGGCGATCTGCGCGTCGTCGCAGCGGCGTATCATCTCGGCGACGGACACGTGACCTTGCTGGCATAACGGATTAGCAATTGTTCCCGCGGCACGCTCGGCGAGTCTCAGGCTAAAGCACGAGCGTTACGGCCGTCGCCGGCAGCGGCCGTGCGGCGACCGCCGTCGATCATGGATCGATTCACGCGCTGGCCGTTGCAGCTCAAACGGGGCGGGGATAGCCGTGCGTTTGTCGCGTTTCCTCGTGACTGGACGGCCAACGTCTCGAGACCTGAGCATCCGTAAGCCGAATCCTCGAAGCCTACACGTTCCCGCCGTCGTTCGCCGGGCGCTGGTCATCGCGCGGTTCCCGCGCGACGAGCGCGAGACCAGTCGCTACACCGCCGGCGGCGTACAGGGCGATCGTGAGTGCCTTGGTCATGCCGGTTCGCGCAGTTGCCGTTTCGCTGAGCCCGAGCGGGCCCGGAAGCATCACCGCACCGATGCCCGCGATCACTCCGACGAGCAAGCCCGTTTTGACGACGTGCGTGCGCGGCGCCATGCGGATGAGACTGAAGTACATGGAGTTCGACAGCAAGTCGCCCGCCAGCGTCGTCGCATACAGCGCGCGTCCCTTCGGCGGCTCCGTTCGCGTCCCGATGATTTTTGATAGCGCCTGCATGCCGAGCAGGTCGACGCGAGGAGCGTTCGGCAGGGTGCGCCGGACGGTTTCGTGCAGGACGTTCGTGGCCACCGCGCCCACGGCACCGGCGACGAGTGCATTTCTCATATCGCTGATCTTCCCGTGCGGCGCAAAACATAGACATACGCGCCGGCCGCTGATCCAGCGCCGAAGCGCTGGAGTATTCGGAGCGCGGAAAGCGATGCGCCGCTGCCTTCCGAATCCGGCATGATGACGTTCATCTACCTGCTCCCCGCATGGCTATTTCTCGTCGCGCTCATGGTGCTGTTTGCCCTGGTTGCCTGCGCGGGGCACGTCGCGGTGCGACGAGCGTTCGCGGGCCACGACTTTCGGGAGCATAACGACGTTGCCGGCTTCGTGTACGCCGTCATCGGCGTGATGTACGCGGTACTGCTGGGCTTTGTCGTCATCGTCGTATGGCAGCAATACAACGATTCGGAGGAGCGCGCGACCCAAGAAGTTTTCTCCACCGAGTTTGCGTTCATCGCGGCGGGTGCCTTGCCGCCGCCCGCGGGGCGCGACATCCGTCAGGCGCTACGCGGCTACGTCGATGCGGTCATCGAATCGGAATGGCCGGCGATGCGGCACGGCGGGACGAGCCGTGATGCGGAGCGCGAGCTCGACCGGGCCCTCGCGAGCGCCCTGCAGCGGGTACCTCGTCCGGCTCCGAACGACGCGGGGCCGGTGGTTGTCGCCGCGTTGCGCGACGTCACGCAAGCGAGGCGGCATCGATTAGACGACAATATCACGGGCCTGCCATGGCTTCTTTGGGTTGCCCTTTGGATTGGTGCCGTTGTGATCGTCGCCTTCAGCTACCTTTTCGGTCTGCCCGACATTCGCGTCCAATTGCTGATGACGGCAGCCATGGCGATCCTCATCGCAACGCTGTTCGCGGTGATCGCGCAATTCGATTACCCCTTCCGAGGCGACATTTCTGTCTCGGACGATCGCTGGATAACACTGAGAAAGGGCCTACCGCCCGCTGCCGCGACGCACCCGGCGCAGGCAGGTCAGCGCTGATCACCGTGTCGCGTTAGCTTCGCTCAGCAAGACGACGCGCGGCGCATGCCCGTGCAAATACGCGTTGATTCCCCGTGTCGCAGTAATGAGATGCTCGAACTTCCGCTCGCGCTCGTTTTGCCGGAATCCGCCGCGATTCCGCGCTGGTTTTTAGACGTCGACCGGATCTATCACGAGCCCGACGTCTTTGCGTACGCGCGCGGACGTGAAATTCGGGAGCGGTTTCCGGATGCCGAACTCATCGAGGTGCCATCGCATCGTGCGATCCCTTCGCTGTACGGCAACGACGGACAAGTTGCGCGATGGATCGCGAACAAGCGCAACGTTTTGGTGCTTGCGACAAAGAAATCACTGACGGCACGGCCGAACTCGCGCAGCTCGCACTGGATTGCGACTTCGCAGGCGAACGGTTGTGCAATGGCGTGCGCGTACTGCTACGTCCCGCGGCGAAAAGGCTTTGCGAATCCTGTTACGACGTTTGTCAACATCGAGCAGATCACGCGCTATCTCGAGAGGCACGCCGGCCGGCAAGCGTCGGTCGCAACGCCGAGCCAGATCGACCCGCGTTACTGGGTCTATGATATCGGCGAAAACAGCGACTGCTCGGCGGACGCCCTCGTATGCGACAACGTGAAGGACCTCGTCGCACTCTTCCGGCGGTTGCCGAACGCGAAGGCGAGCTTCGCGACGAAATTCGTGAACCGCCGGCTGTTATCGTACGATCCGCAGAACAAGACACGCATCCGCTTCAGCTTGCTGCCCGAGGACATTTCACGCATCGTCGACGTGCGCACAGTGCCGGTCACCGAACGTATCGCCGCGATCGACGACTTTTTCGATGCAGGTTACGAGGTTCATCTCAACGCCCCGACATCCAAGAGACGAAGTACTCGCAGACCGGCGGAAAAAATCTCCGCTATCGGCGACCGCTCAAAGCTGGGCTCGTGAACGACTTCGTTCGACTGCTTGCCGAACGATTACCGATGGTGCGCGTACGCTACGCTTTCTAGAACGGTTTCGTACACAAGCATCTATTGCGGCTCCGCACGCGTTATAGGAGCGATGTCATCTCGTACGGGTAACTTCGCCGCCGGGTCCGTTTTGATCGCGATCCACG
>JBHEMM010000061.1:0-8794 GCA_046262595.1 Vulcanimicrobiaceae bacterium | reverse complement strand
CGCCAGAACAGCGCGACGCGCAAAAAATCGTCGGCGGGCAGGCGCTCGCGCTCCAGCGCGTAGCCCAGCAGCGTGATGCCGCTCGCCCAGGTGCGCGTGAGCGGCTGCGCGAGCATGCATGCCACCTTCGAGGTGACGATGCGCTTCATCGGCCAATTCGTGATTCCGCCGCCTTCGACGTAACGGCTGCCCACCGCAAGACCGTAGCCTTCTTCGAGCGCATGCACCATGCGCGGGAAAATGTTGACGTCGTGACTGAAGTCAGCGTCCATTGCGCCCAACGCCACGGACTGGGGCCGGGCGAACCGCCAGCCCTCGATGACGCCGCTTGAAAGGCCGAGCTTTCCGGCGCGATGCAGGCAGCGAACCGGAAACGCGGATGCGAGCCGATCGACGATCGCTCCCGTACCGTCGGGCGAGTTATCGTCCACGACGATGATCTCTCCGTCCAAGCCGTTCGACGCAAACAACTCGCCGAGCGAGCGTATGAGCCGCTCGATTCCGTCCGCTTCGTTATAGGTGGGGATGACGAGAGAGAACCTTAATTTGTCCATGCCGATCGAGCGTTATACGACGTCAAAGACGTTGCAGCCTCGATAGGCGCTGCGTTACAGGCGGTGCAGCGCGGGATTCGCGGAGGGATCAAACGCGGCCAGCCCGTCGTACGCGTTCTGCGAGCCGATGAGACGCACGCCCTCGGACGAGACACCGGCGACCTGATCGGTGGAAACCAGCGCTTCGGCACCCCGGGCGGTCCAATAAATCAACGCGAACTCCGCGAGCCGGCCTTCGCCGGAACCGTACATCGCGCGAACCTCGCCGATCCGCGACCCGGTGCCGTCGAAGACGGGCGTGCCCGGAGCAACTTCTTCCAACAACCTAGCCATCGCCGAACTCTTACCCGCCTGAGAGCAGGTTTACGAACGCGAGCGCCACCAAGCCGGCGGTTTCGCTGCGCAAGACGCGCGGACCGAGCCAAACCAGGTGCGCCCCGGCGGCCTTTGCGCGCTCGGCCTCGGCATGGGAGAAGCCGCCCTCCGGACCGATGACCACGAGCATGCGCGCCGCCTCGCGAACCAGCGGAGCGAGCCGGTCCAGCGGGGCATCGCGCGGCGCGAGCTCCCACGCGAGCAGCACACAATCGTAGTGCGCGAAGCGCCGCAGCAGGTCGTCGAACGAAAGCGCCGGTGCGATAACCGGAACGGCCGTGCGCCCGCATTGCAGCGCCGCGCTCTTTGCTAAGCGCGTCCAGCGATCGAGCTTGGACTGCGTCACGGCGCCGATCGTGCGCTCGGAACGAAACGGAACGATCGCTTCGGCGCCGAGCTCGGTCAACTTCTCGACGACGTAATCCATCTTCTGCGCTTTGGGAACCGCTTGCGCGAGACTCACGCGCAAGCGCGGCGCGGGCGCGCCGCCGCGCACGTCGCTTAGGCGCAAATGCACGCTGCGCCCGGCAAGCACGATGCGCGCAAGGAACACATTGGCGGCCGAATCGATCGCTTCGACGAAGTCGCCGTCACGTAAGCGCAGCACGTCTACGATCTTGTGGGCGTCTGCGCCTTCGACCGGAAGCTCGTCGCCGGTTTCATGCGTGCCGGCGATAAAAAACCTATTCAGGCTTAAACGCGTCTTTTACTTTGTCCATAAATGAACGGTCATCCAAACGATCGCTCGAAATACGCGCGTACTCTTCGAGCAGGTCGCGCTGACGCTTGCCTAACTTCGAGGGAATGACGACATGCACCGTGACGATGTGATCGCCGCGCTGTGTGCCGCGAACGCTCGGCATGCCGTGCGCGCGCATGCGCATCGACGTTCCGCTTTGTGTTCCGCCTGCAATCGTCAAATGCAGCGGCCCTTCGAGCGAGGCCACTTCGATCTGCGCGCCCATTGCGGCTTGCGGAAAAGAAACCGGCACGTCAACGTACGTGTCGAGCCCGTTGCGCTTGAACAGCGGATGCGCCGCCACGCTTAAATAGACAAAGAGATCGCCCGCGGGACCGCCGCGAATCCCGGCCTCCCCGCTGCCGTTGATGCGAATGCGGCTGCCGTCGTCCACGCCGGCGGGAACGTTCACGGTAAGCCGGCGCTCGACTTCACGGCGTCCGCGGCCGGCGCAGCTTTCGCACGGGCGCTGAATGACTTGACCCTCACCGCCGCACTGCGTGCACGCCGATTGCGTCGCGAACTGGCCCAGCGGTGTTTGACGCACCATGCGCATAACGCCCGTGCCTTGGCAGCGATCGCACGGAACCACGAGCGTGCCCGGCGCGGCGCCGGAGCCTGAACACGTGGGACACTGTGCGAGATGATTGAATTGGATCTCGCGCGTGGTTCCGGAGAACGCTTCTTCAAGCGTGATCTCGAGATCGTAACGCAGATCAGAACCGCGCGAGGGACCGGAACGGCGCGCTTGCGCTTGCTGCGCGCCGGCGCGATCGCCGAAGAAAATGTCGAAGATGTCGCCGAAACCCGCGCCGCCGAAGTTTCCCGATCCGCCGAATCCGAAATCGGCGAAACCGCCGGGAGCACCTGCGCCGTTCGCCGTCGACCCGAACCGGTCGTACTGTTCGCGCTTGCGCGGATCGGAAAGCACTTCGTACGCTTCGTTGATCTCCTTGAAGCGATGCTCCGCTTCGGCTTTGTTTTCCGAAACGTCGGGGTGGTGCTTTCGCGCAAGAGCGCGATAAGCGCGCTTGATCTCATCGGCGTTCGCTTCGCGGCTAACGCCGAGTGTTTCGTAAAAGTCTTTGGTCACTTGATCTCTACGTCACCCAACCGCTGCGAGAGCGTTTCGGCCGTTCCGGACGCCAGCGCCATGAGGCGCCCGTACGGCATGCGCCGCGGGCCCAAAATCGAGAGCATGCCCATCGCGTGGGGGCCGAAGCGGTAGGGCACCGTTACGATGCTGAAGTCGGTCATCTCTTCCACGCCCAATTCATGCCCAATTTTCGCCGTCGGCGCTTCGAGCGTCATGGAATCGGCCACCAGATCGTACAAGGTCTTCTGCTCCTCGATGATGTTCAGGATCGAACGCAGTTTACGCAGGTCTTGAAACTCCGGCTGATCGAGCAAATTTTGCGCACCCGATGCACTCAAGACCGGCTGGTCGCTCGCGGCGGCGGCGCGCAGCGCTGAAAGGACGGCGTTATTGACGTCATCGCCCAAGTTCAGGCCGCTGATGGTTGCGGTAATGAGGCGATCCTCGATCGCGCCCAGCTTCTGGTTGCCTAAAAGCAAGTTGAGCGCATTCGAGAGCCGTGTGAGATCGTCGGGCGTAACGTCGGTCGCCAATTCGAACAAGGACTGCGCAGAAACGCCGATCGACGTTACGACGATGGCGACGCCGGTTCGCGCGGAGAGCCAAATCAATTGAATGTGCCGAAACGTGGCACCTTCGTTCGTGGGTTTCGTGACAAATGCCAGATTCTTCGAAAGGCGCCCGAGCATGCGCGTCGCGGAATCAATGATTTCATCCAGCTCGCGGCTTGCGTCTTCGAGTTCGTCGCGGATGCGGCGGCGGTCTTCGGGCGCAAGGCGCTCGGGCCGCATTAACTGGTCGACGTAGGTGCGATAGCCGGCGTCGGACGGAACCCGTCCGGCCGATGTGTGCGGCTGAACCAGATAACCGCCGGCCTCGAGCTCGGCCATCTCGTTACGGATGGTTGCCGAACTGACGCCCAAATTATATTTTTGCGTCAGGGCCTGCGAAGCGACCGGTTCGGCGGTCGCGATATATTCGTACACGACCGTGGCCAGAATAAACGCCTTGCGCTTGTCCAGGGCCGGGCCGTGCGGTTCGCCGCTTTCCACCTCGCCGCTCATATCCACTATCCTAGCAATCTCGGCGGCGGAGTGCCAATACTTTACCCGCCTATTTGGTGAGCGGGTCGACCGCGCCCGCCAGCTCGTCCCACGACAGACCGCCAACGGAAACGTACGTCACATCTCCTTGCGCGTTCAAAATTACCGTGTCCGGCACTTTGGAGAGCGAGTAAGCGGCGTAAATCTTACTCTGCGCGTCGGAAACGAGCGCGAAGTGCATATGGCGCGTGCGCAGATACGAAGCGGCGACTGCGGGATCTTCATCCCAGTCGACCGCGACGACGCGCACTTTATTGCCGTACTGCGCCTGCAAGCGTTCAAAATATGGCAGCTCGTCGGTGCACGGGGGACACCACGACGCCCAAAAATTGATTACGACGGGTGTGCCGCGCAGCTGCGAGAGCGCAACGGCTCCGGAACGCGCGGGCACGGTGAAATCAGGCGGCGGCGCACCGAATTGCACTGTTCGCAGCCCGGTGCCCGTAAGCGCCGCGAGCAGCATCGCAGCCAATACTTTCACGCGGTAAACATTCGGCAGGCATGCCGTACGGTTCCCGGTAAATCGCCCCCATGAGCAGTGGCGATTCCATAGAAACGCTCGCGCACGAGAACCGGCGCTTCCATCCGTCGCCGGAATTCGCGCGGCGGGCAAACGCGCAGCCGGGCATCTACGAAGACGCCGAACGGGACTACTTGGCGTTCTGGGAATCGTGGGCGCGCAAGTTGGAGTGGATGCGGCCGTTCACCAAGACGCTGGAATGGAACGAGCCGTTCGCCCGCTGGTTTTACGACGGCACGCTCAACGTGAGCGCGAATTGTTTGGACCGGCACGTGCGCGCGGGTAAGGGCGAGAAGATCGCTTTTTATTACGAAGGCGAGCCGGGCGACCGGCGTACGATCACATACGCGCAGCTGTTGGAAGAAGTTTGCCGCTTCGCAAACGGGTTGCGCAAACTCGGCATCAAAAAGGGCGATCGCGTCGCAATCTACATGCCGATGATTTTGGAACTTCCCGTTGCGATGCTTGCGTGCGCGCGCATCGGCGCCGCTCATTCGGTCATCTTCGGCGGATTCTCGCCCGATGCAATCGTCGATCGCGTCAACGACGCGCAATGCGTTGCGCTCATCACAGCCGACGAAGGCCGGCGGCGCGGCGGGACCGTTCCGCTCAAAGCGAACTGCGATACGGCGATGATGCTCACGCCCTCCATCCGCCATTGCATCGTCGCGCAGCGCACGAATGCGCACGTTGCCATGCAGTCCGGGCGCGATCTCTTTTGGAGCGCCGTGACGCATGGGCAAAGCGGGCAGTGCGATCCCGAACCGATGAACGCCGAAGATCTCCTGTTCTTGCTGTACACGAGCGGCACCACCGCAAAACCGAAGGGCATCAAACACACGAGCGCGGGATATCTCACGCACGTGACGATGACGCACGATTTGGTCTTTGATTTAAAACCCAATGAAGACGTGTACTGGTGCGCGGCGGACATCGGGTGGGTGACGGGCCACTCGTACATCGTGTACGGCCCGCTCGCAAACGGCGCGACGAGCGTCATCTATGAGGGCACGCCGGACTTTCCCGATAAAGATCGTCTGTGGGCGATCGCCGAGCGCTATAAGGTGACCATTCTTTACACCGCCCCCACCGCAATTCGCACGTTCATGAAATGGGGCGAGCAGTATCCGCAGATGCATGACTTGCGTTCGCTGCGCGTTTTGGGCAGCGTCGGTGAACCGATCAACCCCGAAGCATGGATGTGGTACCGCGAACATATCGGCGGCAACCGCGCGCCGGTGGTGGATACGTGGTGGCAAACGGAAACCGGCGGCATCATGATCTCGCCGCTGCCCGGCATTACCAGCACCCCGCCCGGAAGCGCGACGCAGCCTCTGCCCGGCATTTCGGCGGACATCGTGAACGATCGGGGTGAGTCGGTGCCGCTGGGCGGCGGCGGTTATGTCGTGCTCACACGGCCGTGGCCGGGAATGCTGCGCGGAATATACGGCGACGACGAGCGCTATAAGGAAACGTACTGGTCGAAATTTCCGCACCGTTACTTGGCCGGCGACGGGTGCCGGCGCGACGTGGAAGGCAACTATTGGTTCATGGGCCGCATCGACGACGTCATGAACGTGAGCGGTCACCGCATTTCGACGACGGAGGTGGAAAGCGCGCTGGTCGATCATCCCAACGTTGCCGAAGCCGCGGTCTGCGGAAAAACCGACGAGGTGACCGGCCAGGCGATCTACGCGTTCGTCTCACTGCGCGGCGGCGATAAGGGCTCGCCGCAGCTCGGTGACGAGCTGCGCGAACATGTGGGAGCCAAACTCGGCAAGTTCACACGCCCAAAGTACGTGACGTTCACCCAAGAACTTCCGAAGACGCGCAGTGGAAAAATCATGCGCCGCCTCCTGCGCGACGTGGCCGAGGGGCGGCAGCTCGGCGATACCACGACGCTCGCCGATTCCGCAGTTGTCGAAGAGCTCAAGGAGCGCGCGAAGACGGAAGTGCGCGAAGAATAGCGCAGGAAACACTGCAGCTAACCCGCCGTAAAAAACTCGCTTAGTTCATCCAACTGCGAGATGCGCGTCGCCGGCGGCAGCGCGTGCAGAATAATCGAACCATAACGCGAGGACGCGGCACGGCCGTCTAAAAGTGCGACCAAACCGCGATCGGTTTTGGTGCGGATGAGCCGGCCGAAGCCTTGTTTGAGCCGAACGATCGCACTGGGGATCATGTAGCCGTCAAAACCGCTCTTTCCGCGCGCTTCCAACGCTTCTAACCGCGCTTGCACCAGCGGATCGGCGGGCGAGGGAAACGGAAGACGATCGATGATCACGCATGAAAGCTGCTCGCCGGCGACGTCGATGCCTTCCCAAAACGTCCCCGTGGCGAACAGCACGGCGTTCGGCGTGTAGCGGAACCATTCCAGCAATTGCCCGCGCGGCATCTCGCCTTGCAGGCGGATCGGGTACGCGATGCGCTCGCGCACCAGGGCGTACACTTCGCGCAGGCGCGCATACGACGTGAACAGCACGAACGCACGCCCGCGGCTGCGATCCAAACATTCCTCGACGATGGGAGCGGCGAGCTTTGCGAAACCGGGCGCTTTCGGATTGAGCTCCGCGGGAGCGACATAGAGCCGCGCCTGTCTGGGGTAATCGAACGGCGAGCGGGCAATGAGTTCTTGCGCATCGGTGACGCCCAGCGAGCGTTTGATGAAGTCGAACGCGCCGCGTTCGACCGAAGGTTCGTGCGCGATCGTCGCACTGGTCAGCACAACGCTGGCGGTCCGCTCGAACAGCGCGGCACGCAAAAAATCGGCGACGTCGAACGGCGCGCTGTTGACTTGATAGCGCGCGTCGTTTTCATTGCGCTCGACCCACGCAATCGCCGTATCCGCCGGAGACTGCGCGCGCTCGATCGCCGCCTGGTGCGCCAGGATGGAGCGCATCGCCAAATCACGCCGGCGTTCGGCCTCCGCGTCGTTCTGCGGACGCTTTTTGAGCGCTTCGTGCCAGTTCGCGTACAGCCAGTTCTCCAGTTTATAGAGCGAATCGCGCAGGGTCTCGAGCGCAGGCCACGCTTCATCGTTCGCATGCAGCGGATAACGGTCGCCCTGAACCCGCGCCAGCGCGGATTCCAACCCGCGCATGCCGCGATCGAAATCCGTATCGAAGTTCCCCGGCACGTTGTAGGAGCGGTGCAGTTTGCGCAGCATGCGCCCGACACTCGACCGGGAGAGCGTTGCGGTGAGGGCGGCGGTTGCCCAGCGCTCGCACTGGTGCGCTTCGTCGAGCACCGCGAAATCGTAGGGGGGCAGCAAACCGCCGCCCATTGCCAAGTCTAAAAAGAACAGTGCGTGGTTGACCACGACGATGTCCGCGTATTTCGCCTCATCGCGCTTGCGGAAGAAATGACAATCGCGAAAGTGTTCGCAAAACTCGCCCACGCAATCGTCCGCATCGGCATCGAGCTGCTCCCATTCATTGCCGGCGGGGACGAAAGGCAACTCCGCGCGGTCACCGGTTTGCGTTGTCGCGCCCCACGCCAAGAGCTGCTGCATGGTGCGCGAAGAGGCGATCAAGCGTTCCGATTGCGTGCGTTCGAGTTTCTGCTTGCAGAGGTAGTGATTGCGCCCTTTGAGCAGCGTCACCCGAGCGCGCACGCCGAGCGCTTGCGTTACGAGCGGCAGATCTTTGCGGAAGAGCTGTTCCTGCAGCGCGATCGTGCCGGTCGAAACGACGATCTTTTTGCCGCTGCGCAGCGCGGGTACGAGATACGCAAGCGATTTGCCGACACCGGTTCCCGCTTCGACGATCGTGTGCATGCCTTCGAGGAAACCGCGCTCGATGAGCTGCGCCATCTGCACTTGTCCGGCGCGCGCCTCGAAACCGGGCAGTGCGCGTTCGATCGGTCCGCCGCGCGCAAAAACCTCGTCAATAGCGCTGTTAGTCACGCGGGTCTTCCAGCGCTGATTCGTATTGCGCGCCGCTGTGCGAATCGACGACCACGGCGCGCACCGGCTTGGGCGGCCAAAACAGCGCGTACGTCACGATAAACCCCGCAATGAGGCCGCCGACGTGCGCCTGCCATGAGATGCCTGGGAACGTGAAGCTGAAGATCAGATTCAACACCAAGATTCCGATATTCGAACGCACGAGATCGGCGCCGCGGTCGCCGAGTTTGAGCCCGATTGCGAAGAGCGCGCCGAACAAACCGAAGATCGCGCCGCTCGCGCCCAACGTGGCGACGTACGGAGCGGAAAACAACACGACCGCAACGCTCGCGGCAAACAACGAGACGAAATAGACGGCGGCCATTTTCCAGCCGCCGAGCACCATTTCGATGAAGCGTCCGAGCCAATACAGCGAGAGCATGTTCATGCCCAAGTGCGTGATGCTGCCGTGCAAGAATGCGGAGGTAAGCAGCCGGTAGTACTGGTGATCGGCGGTTACATTG
>JBHEMM010000060.1:9268-9872 GCA_046262595.1 Vulcanimicrobiaceae bacterium | reverse complement strand
GCTCGCGACGATGTCTTGCATGGACGTGCCGCCCAGATCGCAGCGGCCGATCGATCCGGCGAAAAGCGTGTCGCCGGAAAATATCGTCGTGCGTTCGGCTTCGCTCACCGTGAAGCAGACGCTGCCCGGCGTGTGTCCCGGCGTATGCAGCACGCGCATTTGCACGCCGGTGCTTTCGAGCACCTCACCGTCGGATAATCCGCCGTCCAACGGTACGATGCGCGGCACTGCGTGACCGGGCAGCCACGATGCCTGCAGCGCAAGGTTCTCGTAGAGCGGCAAGTCGGCGGCATGCAGTAAGGCACGCGCATCGGTGCGTTCGCGCAAACCCGCCACATCGGCGATATGATCGATATGCGCGTGCGTGTGCACCAAGTATTTCGCGCGCAGACCGCGCGCGTGCAGATGCTCCATCACCGCATCGGCGCCGTCTCCGCCGTCCACGACGATCGCTTCGCCCGAACCGCGCGCGCTCACCACGGTGCAGTTGCACCCGAGCATCCCGACGGCAAACGTCTGCACGTCAATCAATGCGCACCCCGAAATCGTGGAAAGCGCCGTCGTAGTAGCCGAGGGGCGAGCCGGCGCGCGACGCGCACGCGAC
>JBHEMM010000060.1:3551-9258 GCA_046262595.1 Vulcanimicrobiaceae bacterium | reverse complement strand
CCGATGAAGATGCTGTGCGTTCCCGCGTGATGCTCTTCGGCCACTTCGCACTCGAGGTGCGCCACGGTCCCGCCCAAGACTGCAGCGCCGGTCGCTCCGGTGGAATAAGTCACGTCTTCAAACTGCCGTTCGCGCAGCTTACCCGAAAAGCGTTCGGCGAGCGCGCGCTGATCGCCGGCGAGAATATTGACGCAGAAAAGTTTGGACGTGGAAATATAGAGATAACTGCGCGCTTCCCGGTTGACGCAGATCAAGACCATCGGCGGCTCGGCCGAGACGGCGGCGAAAGCATTCACGGTGACGCCGCGCGGTTCTCCGTCCTTCAAGCTCGTCACCACCGTCACGCCGGTGGCAAAGTGGCGCATGACCGCGCGGAAGTTCACTGCTTGCGCGCGCCGAGCCCCAAGCCGCCGCCGATGGGCACAATCGTTGCGGCGAGGTGTTCGTGTTCGAAGAAGAGCGCGTTGAACGCCTCGTCCGGTTCTTCCAGCAGATGGCTGAAGATCAGCAAACCCGAAAGTTTGAGCAGCGGCATGCAGTGCTCGAGATACGCCTCGTAATCGGCGGTCGGCGCGTCGACGAAAACGATGTCCATGTTGCGCTGCGGAAAGATTGGCAGCACTTCGAGCGCAGGCTGGTTGATGATCTCGATGTAGTCGTCCTCGCCCGCGCGCTGGAAATACGAGCGCGCCACGTCCGTGCGCTCGACATCCGGATCGAACGTCCAAATTTTGCCCATCGGCGGCTGCGCGAGGGCCATCCAGAGCGTCGCATAGCCGTACGCCGTCCCAATCTCGAGAATGCGGTTCGCCTGCATGCACTGGACGAGCGTCCACAGCAGTCTTCCGACCGGGCGGGGCACGGCCGATACGTTTTCTTTGCGCGCAAACTGCTCGAGTTCGAGCAGTAGCGGATGCACCACGGCCACTTCGTCCATGCGTCTGCCTTGGCACGGCAGGCGCGCTTCCCCTCCCGGCGGAAAGCAGGGCGTCCGATGTCGATGCGTTTGCGGTTATTTCCCCTCAACGCAGTCCTCTTTCCGGGCGCCGTGCTCAATCTCCACGTGTTCGAACAGCGTTATAAACAGCTCATCGGCGAATGTTTGGAGTCGGGGGAAGGCTTCGGCGTCGTGTTGATCCGCGAGGGCGAAGAAGCCGCGGATGCGGCGGTCGAACCGCATGCGGTCGGATCGATCGCGGAGATTCAAGAAGTCGTCCAGCTCCCGTTCGGCCGCTTCTACGTCTCGACGATCGGGCGCAAGCGGTTTCATATCCGCAAGATCGTGAGCCGCGAGCCGTATCTGCTCGTGGATGCGGAGCTGTTGGACGAAGAGCACGATACGGACGAGCAGACGGCCCGCTTGCGCGATGACGTCCGCGCGAAGTTTTTGGAATACGCCGATCTCATCGTGCAGTTCAGCGGCGCCCAGGCCGGCGCCGATCTGCCCGGCGATCCGCAAACCGCTTCCTTTTTGGTGGGCGATGCGCTGCAGGTTTCCGACAGCATCAAGCAGCGGCTGCTCGAACTAAACAGCACCAAGGAGCGCCTGGAAGCGGAACTGGCATTTCTGCACCGCCTGCTGCCGCAGCTGCGCACGCTACTCGAGAAGCGCGCCGCAGAAATGGAGCGGCGCGCGGCGCACGATGCCGATGACGCGCAGCGCGGCGAACAGGAACGCTATTTCGGCAAATACTTCAGCGCGAACTGAGCTCGGCCGCTGCCTTGAGCACGTTGCGCAGCAGCGCGATATTGGTCACCGGGCCGACACCGCCGGGAACGGGTGTGAGCGCTCCGGCAACCTGCACGGCCGATTCGAAATCCACATCGCCTTTGAGCTGGCCCTCCACGACGGTCGTGCCGACGTCGATCACCGTCGCGCCGGGCTTAATGTCCGCGCCGCCGATCAGGCCGGGTACGCCGGTGGCGACGACGACGATATCCGCAGTGCGCGTGAAGGGCTGCAGGCTGCGCGATTCTTTGTGCAGGACGGTCACCGTTGCGTCGTGCGCCATCATCAACATGGCCACGGGAGCGCCGACCACGATCGAACGGCCGATCATCACCGCGGTTTTTCCGCGAACCGGCCAGTGCGGGCTGCGCTCGAGCAGCAGCATCACCGCGGCGGGCGTCGCCGGCACGAACTGCGCGTTACCGAACGCTAAATGGCCTTGATTGACCGGATGCGTTCCGTCCACGTCCTTGTGCACCGGAATCGAATCGGCGATCGACCTGATCGAAAGATGTCCGGGCAGCGGCTGCTGCAGCATGACACCGTGCACGCTCCCGTCGGCGGAAAGGCGTTCGAGACGCGCTTTGATAAACGGGACCGACGCATCTTCGGGAAGCTCGTCGACGTCGACCGCGATGCCGGCGCGTTCGCCGGTACTCATAAGATTGCGCACGTACGCCAGCGAGGATTCGTCGCGTCCGGCCAGCTCGATCAGCAGCCGGGGATGAATGCCGAGCTCGCGAAGCGCATTACTGCGGGAGAGGAGTTCGGCGCGAAGCTCGGCAGCGAGCGCGCGGCCATCCAAGATGCGTGCCGGCACGGCTCGCGCTTTCGTCCGACGGAGGATCCTTACCTGGAACACGTGCGCCGCGAGGTGCGGCTAGGGCGCCATTTCGGTCCGAACGAATTCGAGCGCGCGTATCGCAGCTTTCAGCAGATGTACCACGTGCGGCCGGATACCGTGTTGTGCAGCCCCGACGTGCTCGATCGCTTCAGCGAAATCTACGGATACTCCGGGGAAGCGCACGTGCGCGAGATGCGTTTCGAGGGCATCCGCGTCGCTGCCGCGGTGATAGCGCCGGGCACCGTCGCCTTCGAGGGTGAGGTTGATGCGGGCCGAATGGGCGATTGGTGAAATATTGGATTGCGGGAGCGGCAGCGATTGCGCTGGTGCTGTTCGTGTATTTGCGCGGAACCACACCGCGCGGCGCCGGTCCGCAAGGATTAGAAGGGCGTCCCGCGACCGACTTCGCCGTGCGCGACACGTCGGGCCGCATGCACGAGCTCGCGCCGTATCGCGGACGTATCCTCGTGCTGAACCTTTGGGCATCCTGGTGCCCGCCATGCCGCGCCGAAATGCCGGACCTGCAGCGCCTGTATGCGGCTTACCGCACGCGCGGCGTGATCGTGATCGGCATCGATCAAGGCGAGTCGGCGCTCAAAGCGGCGAGCTTCGCGCGCTCGCTGGCGATCCGGTATCCGGTCTGGGTTGATGAAGATCAGCGCTACGGACGCGTGTATGCGGCGCTCGGTTTGCCCACCACGGTGATCGTCGGCCGCGACGGAATCGTGGTACGCGGCTTTGATGGGCCGCTTTCGTATCCGCAGATGACGCAGGCGCTCGCGCCGCTACTGCCGGCAAGCTAATGGCATTTTGGACGCTGCTCGCGTGCGCGATCGGAATGACGCTCGCGCAAGACGTCTTTCCGGCGCGCGCAGTGTATCACGACGGCTGGTATAACGCGGTTCTTGTTGCTTGTGCGGTTGTTGCGCTGGTCATCGGACGCCGCATGCCGGCCGCTTCGCGCCTGTGCGCGGGCGGCGCGGCGCTCGTCGCATTGGCGGGTGCGGCGAGCGGTTTACTCGGGCCCGACACGCAGGTCGTCGCAGGCGCCCCCGGTTCAACTATCGAGACCAAAGAGTATGGCACGCTCCGCTTTCCGCTGGACGCAAATGCGATTCCGCAACGTTCGTACACGCTTTCCGCCGTGCGCAGCGCGCTTGCGCGCGATGTCGTTCACGTCTGGGCGGCGGACGCGCGAGGCAATCATCTCACGGTGACGCAGCCGTCCAACGCGGCGTTTCTTTCACCGGTGCTCTTGATGCAGCAAAGCGTGCGGCTTGCCGGGATGGGCGTGCGCACCGACGAGTTTTCGCTGCCGGCAGTTTCACGCAGCGTCAAGGCCGTGCTTTTCGAGCCGGCGCAAGCGGCGCAGATGCGCACGGCCGCAAGTTTTCCCGGCAAAGCGGCGGTCTTATTTGCCGTGAGCGATGCGAACGGTCAGACGCTGCACAACGGCTTGGGTCTCGTACCCTCAGGCGGCAGAAAGCGCATCGCCGGCTTGCTGCTGGGCGCGGACGTGCAAGCATATCCCGCGCTGAGCTGCGCGAGCGCGCCTTATCTGCCGCTGATGTTTCTCGGGCTGATCGTGTTCGCGGTGGGCGTTATCAAGCCCGGGCGGCTTGGCCCTGGGGGTGACGCGAGTGCTCAGGAGCGAAAGCCCGGTTAAAAGTCGGTTCCGCTGCTGAAACGAAAGTTTTGAATTTTTGCGGCAGGGGCGACCACGGAATACGAGTAGCTCGCCGTGCGGTGCAATTCGCTGCCGAACTCGCAGTGGTTCAGCGCGTCGATCAAACTGTGGTTGAAGCGCATGTTGCGCACGCCGCCCGCCAATGCGCCGTCTTCGATCAAAAACGTGCCGTCACGCGTCATGCCGGTGACGATCGCGCGCTTTTGGTCCACCGTCCGGATGTACCAGAAGCGGGTGATCAGCAGACCGCGCTGCGTTTCCGAAATCAGCTGCTCTAGCGGTTTTGAGCCGGCGGAAACCACGACGTGCATCGCTTGCGGGCCGTACGCGTTCGGCGCCGGCAAGGCGTGTCCGGTGTTCGCGCGTCCGAGTTTATGCGCCCAGTAGCTGTCGGTCACGATATTTTTTGCCACGCCGTTCTCGACGATCGTCAAACGCTGCGTGGGCTGACCCTCGTAGTCGAACGGCATGCCGGGAGCCAGCGGATGCGCGAAATCATCGGAGATCGTGACGTTGTCGCCCAAATACTTGCGATCCAGACCGTCGCTTAAGAACGAAGAGCCCTCATCGAAGGCTTGCGCCGAAAAATGGTCGCTCAAGTACATGAAGAGTTCTCCGAATGCCGCCGGCTCCAGAATCACGGTCCATTGGCCCGGATCGACCGCGCGCGGCGCCGCGGCGTCGCGCGCTTTGCGGGCCGCAAGCGCTCCGGCGCCGGCGGCGTTGATAGCACCGGCATCGTTATCGTATGCCTCCGCGAATCCGCTGGAGTCGTCGCCGTTCATCTTGACGTTCAACGCCGCTTCCGTGCCATCAAACGAGGAGCGCGCGCCTTGCGAATTGAGGACGCTTACGCCGGTCTGTCCCGTCGTGACGAACCCCGCGCACCATAAGCCGTTTGTCTCCGCCTCTTTAAAAAGGGCTTCGCACATCGCCGCGCGCTTTTGCGGGGTCGCATCGGCCGTCGCAGCAACGTATGCGCCGGGCGGTGTTGGTGCCGGCCCGCCGGCCGGAAGCGGCGGCTGCTGCGGATCTTGCGGTGCCAGGTGCGCCATCATGATCGCTTGTTCGACGGTTTCGCCATAGTGCGTTTCGTCCAGGACGTTGGTGGCGCAAACGCCGGTGCGGCCGTCGACGATGGCGCGCACCTTGATTGCGACGTCGCTCTCTGCGACGTTTTGGTGCACCGAGTTCTTTGTGAACCGCGTGAGGGCGTTGCGGCTGCTGTATACGCCGACCTCGGTTTGTTCCGCCTGTGAGAACGCCAGAATGCGGGCTGCGAGCGCTTCGCGCGCCGCGCTATCCACCGTAGCCTACGCCGACGTCGACGTTGCGAAAACGTGCCGGCGACGCGCATTGCGCCGTCCGTCCGGATTGCATGGGTTCTCCCTTGCCGCAGTTGGGCGTTCCCCATGCGACCCAGGAATCTTTATCGCCGATCGCATCG
>JBHEMM010000060.1:0-3541 GCA_046262595.1 Vulcanimicrobiaceae bacterium | reverse complement strand
CCCCGCCGTACGTCGGATTTTTAAGCATGCGGCCGCGTTTGCCGTTTTTGACTTCCCACGCAATCTCGCAGCCGAATTGAAAGTTCAAGCGGTGATCGTCAATCGACCACGAGCGGTTGCTCTCCATGTAGATGCCGTCCGTGACGCTCTCGAAGAGTCCCTCGAAAGGCGTTTCGCCCGGCAGCAGATTGAGATTGCACATGCGGATCATCGGAACAAACTGCCAACTTTGCGCGCGCACGCACGCGTTGGTTTCGCGTCCTATCGTGCGAGCCGTATCGTTGCTCATTTCGTAGCCGGTCAACACGCCCTCGCGGATAATGTCCGAAACGACGCTCTTGCTGCCTTCGTCGTCGTATCCCGCCGTCGCCAGCCCTTCGGGCAGCGTGTTGTCGACGACGATCGTGACGAGCCCCGAGCCGTACTGGAGTTTGTCCAATTGCGAAGTCTGCAAAAAGCTCACGCCCGAAAAATTGGCTTCCCAGCCCATCACGCGATCCAGTTCTGCAGGATGGCCGCACGATTCGTGAATCTGAAGCGAAACCTGCGAGCCGCCTAAAACGACGTCGAACGTGCCGCTGGGGCATTGCGGCGCGCGAAGAAGCGCGATCGCTTCCTGCGCGATACGCGGCGCGTTCGCTTCCAACTGCGCCCGTTCGATAATCTCCCAGCCGCCGGATTGGTAGAGACCGATGTCGCCCGGAAACGTGCGCGACTGTACGTCGCCTTCACCGACCGCCATGGCTTCAATGCCGCTGCCGGCTTGGCGGATCTGCTGCGCGATGTCGGAGCCGATCGTGCTGTAAAAATATTTGTCGATTGTCCAAATGTCCATCCACGCGCGTCCCACACGGATCTGCGCGCCGGCATGCAGCGCCTTTTCTGCGCCGAGCAGCAGTGCGACGCGTTCGCCGAGCGGCACGTCGTGCGGATCGCGCAGCATCGGCGTGGCGAACCGGTCGGTATATCCGCGTGTCGGCGCTTGGCCGATGCGCGCACGCGCGATCGATGCGCCCGCCCGCGCGATATCGGCGGCGCGGGCCGCGACGGCGTCGATGCCGGCTTCGCTCAGTTCCGAGCCCGCCGCAAATCCCCACGCACCGTCGATAAGCGCGCGAATGCCATACCCGCGGCTGGTTGAATCGGAAAGCGTTGCGATGACCCCGTTGCGCGCCTCAATGCGCTCACTGCGGTTGATTTCGAACCGGATATCGGCATAGCCGGCCCCCCGCTTGGACGCGGTATCGAGCGCCCGCGCCCCAAGCGCTTTAAAACTCATGAGGCCGCTATTTGGGGATGCTTTCGGGGCTGCCTGCCAGGATTTCACGGACGGAACGAAGTGCGAGCGCGCCTGCGGCATGCGAGGGCGCTGCGTTGCCGATGCGTCCCACGAGATAAAGCGAGCGTAGGACGATCGGCTGGGGCAGTCCGGCCGGGAAGCGCAGCACTTCGCGGCGCCAGCCGCTCCAGTCGATGCGCGCGATTGTGTAGAGAAAGCGTTCCCCCATCGCGTTCGTCACGGCTGCGCGCAGCGTTTCACCGTTTGCGTCGCCCAACACGTCGAGCGAAAGTCCGATGGCGCGCTCGCGCAACGGCAGCGCCGCTGCGGCGTACGCCGCGCGTTCCGGGCCGCTGAAATCGTAGCGCAGGCTTAAACACGCATCACAAGGCGTTTGCAAATCGAGGCCGCCCGGCTCGTTACGCGGAGCGGTGAAGAAGGCCGCATTCGCTGCGAACGGCAGATCGATCTCGTGTTCGCCTACGACAACGCGCTCGCGCGCTTGCGCGTTTCCGATACGCACGCGCACGGTTGCATCGTGCGTTCCGGCGGCAAGGTTCCCGCGGGCGTCGATCGTTCCGGAATCCGTTTTCCAATCGAGTTCTTGCGGGAGCGCCATGCCGTAACCCCCTGCATCGAATGCCCGTGCCAGCAGGCGGACGCGCGCGCCTGAAAGCGCAAGGGCGTCGGGCGGATCGATCGCGATGCGCGCCGGCGTCGCGGCCACCTGCACCGTCACGTTCGAGCGCAGCCCGTCGCGCTCGACCGGCACGGACCACGTGCCCGCTTTGCGCGCGAAAAATGGAATGCTGAACGTGCTCACCGTTCGATCGGCCGCGTCGATCTCCGCCGCAGTGACGTTCACGCGCGCTCCGACGACGGCGCGGACTGTTTGCGGCCGCGTGACGATCCGCACCGGAGCGCCGCCCGCTGCGTGGCTGAACACCAGAAACGCATCGGCGATGCGGCGCTCCTGGCCGTCCGAGGGCGCGTTAAGCAGTTGCGGCTGCGGGCTGCCGGGCAAACGCGCCGCGATGGTCGAGCTGCCGCCGCCGTCGAACTGCATCGCGGTCGATGCGCCGAGCGCGATAAGCAGCGCGCCGAGCTGCGGTTGTAAAACGCCGATGGAGTGCATCGGTTCTCTGCCGTCCACTTCCACGAAGAGCAGCGTGCCGTTGCGCGTGATTCCCGCCGCACTCGCGGGCATGCGCGTTGCAAACTCGCCGCTGGACGGTCCGTGCGGATCGGCAAACCATGCGCCGTCTTTAACGAGCAGCGGGCCGCCGCCCGCAGCGGCGGCAATCCCCTCGAGCGGCGGCTGGGAACGCGCTTGCACGGAAATGGTCTCACCGAGTGCCGGCAGGCCTCGCGCATCGAACTGCGGGCCGAATGCCAGATATGCACCGCGTGCATGCGGACTGCCAGCGGCATCGATGGCGCGCACGCGATACGTCGTCAGCGGCGGCCCATCTCCAAGCGTTTCCAGCCGCGCGACGCGGACGTCCGGCGCTGCGGGCAGCGCGCCGTAATCCGGCGTGATCAGCATCGCGGCGTCCTTGCGCGGCGGCCAATCGTTCATCGCCGCGAGCGGTATGTTTGCGTTCGCAAACTGCGCGAACTCGTGCAGCGCAAACTCCGCGATGAAGACGTTGCCTGCGCCGTCGACGGCGAGAACCGGGCGCTGCATCGGCGGCCGGATCAGGCGCGCGTCGCGCACGAGCAGGTTAAGCGGTTCGTTCGTTTGATTGATGTCGAAATAATCGGCGTTGATCCCGGCCACCGCGCCGGTGCGCCGGATCATCGACGAGAGCGTCTCGCCCGATGAAACGAGCGTATCCGAAGCGAGTGCCGTCTGGAGCCGTACGGACGGCTCGTGCGGATCGATGGCCAGCACATGAATGCTGAGCGGGCCGTCTACCGTACGCATTTCGTATTCGCCGTATTGGACGCCGGGAGCCGCGTCCCACATGGTAACGGCGTCCGTCACGACGAATGCTAAGGCCATACCGCAACGCTCAAAGGAAAACCCCCGGTGGCAAACGGCGCGCCGCGCACGCGCCGGTAGGTTCGCACATCGATCACGTCGATGGCGTTCGAACGCGCGCACGGCACGTACAGCCGCCCATGAAACACGCGCGGACGCCAAGGCGTGCGGCAGGTCGGAACCGGGACGCGCGCAGCCTTGAGCGTTCTCGCATGCAAGACATAGATGACGTCCGCAGCTTCATCGCTCACGAAAAGCACCTTGTGCGAAGCGTCGAG
>JBHEMM010000059.1:0-10360 GCA_046262595.1 Vulcanimicrobiaceae bacterium | reverse complement strand
CGCGGGGACCTCGGCGCGCAGCGTTTTCTTGCCGAGGTTCCAGGACGCTTTCACGATCAGCGCGACGACCACGGGGCCGATCCCATAAAAGAGCGCGTGCAGCCACGGCGCGCCGGCGAACCGCACGTACAGCGCGGCGATCGCCGTGACGAGCACGAACGGTGCGGACGCAAAGGCGCACGCCACCAGTGCGCCGCCCACCGCGCCGTGCGTTACGTAGCCGCAATAGACGCCGAGCTGATAGGCCATCGGTCCCGGGCATGCGGTCGCGACCGCAAGGCCGCGGTCGTATTCCTCTTCGCTGAGCCAGTCGTCGCGTTCCACCAGGTCGCGGCGCATGTAATTCGCCAGAGCGACCGGACCGCCGAAGCCCGTCGCGCCCAGCACGAAGAAATAGCGCACGAGCGACCGCAGGGGCGGCCGCGCGCGCGCGTTCACCGCCGGACCTCGCGCACGGTAGCGTGCGGCGCACGCGTACACCACGCGTCGCGGCGGCGTAGCGTCGGAAAAATCGTTTGTCTACGCTGCAGCCGGCCGGCCATGAATATGCGTTCGACGCGGCCGCGGCGCTTACTCGCGCGCCGCCCTCCCCGCCAGAGCGCACGTCTTGGAACGCATCACGGACATCGGGATAGCGTGCGATGTCGAGGGCGCCCGAAAACGTGGGAGCCTAAACAACAGGCAACGCGGACTGTCAGCGGGTTAGCGCTTTGCTACTTTCCGCAAACGGCGCGGCGCTTTTTAGCGGTCGCCCGGCGTAAGCTCCGGCACGCCGGCCGGCTCACATTTCACCCGACTTTGCCGTGTGCGCGCGAACACGTAGACGAAGACGAATCCCAGGGATACGACGAGCGCCGCGCTCACATCCAAATCGGTGAACGGCGGTTTCCAACCGAGCAGTAAAGCGAGTTCGTACGCCGCGACGATCAGCGCTAAAGCCGTAACGGAGCCGATCCAAGCGCGCATCACCGCGGGCAGGCCGTTTGACCGGTAGGAAATCAATCGATGCACGAGGATGCTGTCCAGCGTTCCCGTGACGAACATTCCCAGACAAAACATGGAGCCCACGACGACGGCGCCCCAGACGCCGGCTCCCGCGCCGAAAGCGACCGCGTAGGTTGCTACTTGGCTCGACGTCTCGAAGCCGAAGCCGAAGAGCAGACCGATCGGGATTGCCAACAAGGCGTTCGTCCCCTCGCGCAGCGCGCGCGGCAGTAAGCGCGTCTTCGCACCCGCGATGCGGCTCGTATCGCCAAAACGCAGTTGTCGAATGTTCATCGCCGCAATGGCTACGAGTACCAACACGCTGACCCACGTTCCGATCAATTCGACCGTTGCGCCGTGTGCCGAAAAGCGCGCTCCAAGCAAACCGACGAGCGCAGACAGTGCCAGCACCATGATCGAGTGCCCGCCTGCGAACATGGTGCCGACGAAGCGGCTCAACATAGGAGCCTTTGCGTAAGCGTTCCGCGTGATGTTATCGATTGCCGCAAGATGGTCGGGATCCGCGCCATGGCGCAGCCCTAACGCAAATACGGTAAACGCGGAGAACGCGATCATGCACGCGCCGTTCCGGGGTTGCCATGCCGGTGCGGCAACGCAAACGCATATCCGACGATCGCCAGCAGCGTGAGCCCAACGAGGAAGGGCATCGGCGCGGGTACGCCTTGCGCGGCCAAACCTTCGCTCAGCATGACCGCGCCGATCACCGCGATGACGCCGGCAGACGCGAATGGCGCATAGCGCGCGACCCGCTCGAAGTGCGGGCGACGCGAGAGCCAAGCAGCGCCGCGAACCACGGCGATGCCGAGCGTCGTCAGTGTCGCCGCGAGTCCGACACTGAACGCGACGATGAGTGTCAGGCCGAAACCGATCCGGTGCAGCGAAATCGCCGCCAGCAATACGACGAGGGCGGCCGGACAAGGCGCGATGTTGCCGCTCGCGGCTGCGAAAACCGCCGTGCGGAACGTGAGCGGAGCCGTCCCGGGAACGGCGTGGGCGAGGGCGTGCGCGCTCTCGTCGAGCGATGCGTGGTCGTGATGCTCCTCGATGCCGAAGCCGTGCGCGTGATCGTGGTCGTGCGGATGCGCGTGCGGGTGAACGTGCGGGTGAACGTGCGCGACCGGCCGGCGCCGCCGGACTTGCGCCGCAAGTGCGCGCGCTCCAAGGACGGCCACCAGAATGCCGGACAGGAGCGTGACCCAGGGATAAATACTTTCGGGGACGATCCAGCGCGTCGCAAACAGCACGACCAGACCAAGCGCAAGCACGCCGATCGTATGTGCGACGGTGAGCGAAGAGGCCAAGATCAGTGCCTGCGACGCGGTGGCGCGCGCCCCGACGAGGGAAACCGCAAGCAGGGTCTTTCCGTGGCCTGGTTCGAGGGCGTGCAGCGCGCCCAGGCCGAGCGCAAGCAGCAAAGCGCCGAAAAGAAAGAGGGGACCGCTGCCGTCACGCGCGAGCAGATCCGAGAGCGCGTTCGAACGAGCGACGGACGGCGCCGCAGCGCTGCCGTCAACGGCCGGCGGCACGAGCGTATGCGCGACGCCGCCGGCGATTGTTGCCTCAAGATCCGTTCGGGCGCGCGGTGATCCGACGAGCGCGCTCGGATAGACCGTCAGCTCGCGAGTCGGCTCGGATGCCGGGGAAAGCACCACATCGCGCCAGCCGAGTCGACCAGCTTCGGTGCGGTCGTGATATGTCAGGCCGCGCGCGCCGGCCGGCAGCGCCGCGCGGTAGGTCGCGGTCAGGTACACGAGATGCAGCCCGGCCGCGCCTTGCCGAATTGCCACCGTCGTCAGCGCCGGACCAAGGGCAAGCGGCGCACCGTCGACGGACAGTTGCAAGGCCGGTACGATCTCCGCGGCATGCGCGGACGCCCAGGCGCGATACTGGGCTTGACTCGGTCGTCCGTCCGGCGAAAGGGTCCGATCGAGCGCGACCGTCGGAATTTCCGCGAGATCGAGCACGTATCGAAGCGTGACCGTCTGGTCGCGCACCGTCAGCCGCGTCAAATGATTCGTCGTGAAATTTCCAAGTGGGTGGGCAACGGCCACCGCCGGCAACGCCAGCAGGATGAGCACGAGGAACGCGAGGCGCCGGAGCGACATGCGGGAACTTCCTGCGACGAACATCACGTCACCAGCCAAGCGCGATTAGAAGTGCAGGCCGAAGCCGGCATAGGGACCTTGGTGTTGGTACTGGATCGGGGCGTTCGTGCGCGGGCGGCCGCGGTCGCCGAGATACCCTGCGTCGACGAACAAGGGCGTGTGCTGCAGTTGAAAGGAGGCGCCGAACGCGTACTTGAGCACGCGATACGAGAGAGTCCGTTGGCCTGAGCCGGCACCGGTCACGGTATAATTACCGCCGACGTTTGGATAATAGAACGCGCTGCCGTGCAGCGAAAAGTTCTGGTCGAGGTCGGGCAGCTTCTCGATCCCGTAGCCGATCCCGCGTAAGCGCGGAAACGTGTAATTGTTATTAACGGAGAGATACGAGACCCCGGCGTAAATGCGCGGATCGATCAGCTTCACAGCCACTCGGCCGTCGATGTCGGACTCGCTGAGCGATTGTGCCGGAAAAAAGAACCGGCCGGTTCCGGCGATACCCGACACGATCGATCCATTCGTCGGGTAAACATAACGGCGTCCATCGACGCCGGCCATCAAGCCGATGTTTGCGAGCGGAAACTCGACGGCTGCGCGTGCCGCGTACGAACGGCCGTTGCTGCCCTTGTTGCCCGGCGAGAATTCGTTGTAGACGAGCGGCGGAGCAATCGCGTCCGCCGCGACGTAATGAAGATAATGCGGGACGGCTTTGCCCGGATTCCGTTGCGGGCCGAGGGGTCCGGAAGCCGTAAAGCCGTTGCCGGAATCCCCCGGGGCGATCGCGGGACCGGACGCTTGCGAGCCGGGAACCGGCGCCGCGGCGGGGCCGAGCGGCCGCCTTACGGTCGGCTGTGCGGACCCGGCCGGCGCCGGCGATGCCGTCATCGTGGTGGTCGGCTTGGGAGTCATTGCCGTTCCGGGCGACGGTGACGGCTGCGCGACGGCGAGCGCTGCGAGCAATACGGTGGCGACCATCATCGCGGATCACCGATGTACGGGAATGTAGGCAAGGGGTGCTTCTCCGCGGGTGTGGTGTAGTCGCTCTCGAGACACGGCGTTTCGCGATTATCGTCTGGAGCGAGTCCGAGTTTTGGAATGAGGCTACCGAAGATCGCTCCCAGCGAAAGATCGATCGCGGGACTGCGCGGGTCGCGCCCGCCGAAGTGACGATACGGATCGCCGAGTGCGAGCTTGATGCCCCGGATGCCGTTCGGCGGCACGAGCCGCACGACGGGGATCGGCAGCCCCGATTTTCCGTTCGTTTCGACGGCCAGATAACGCGCCGGACCGTGCGCGCTCAAGTCTGCCTCGATCTCGTCGGGGATCAGCACCTTGACGGCGGCATCCGCGACGGCCTCCGAGCGCCCCGCGCTGTGAATCATGAATTCTTTGACCGATTTTGCAAGCACCGCATCGTCGTACGGCGTGCTGCGATTCGTCGTATCGTGGTTGCGGAACGACTCAGTCGCCTCTTTGACCGCCGGTCGGGCGAGCCGTTCGATTTGCGTCCACGTTCCCGACGCATCCGTGTTCGCCGCGCCGATCTTCGAGTTGAAGTTTTGCAGCATCGTACTCAGCGACGCCAGCGGTGCGTCGCGCGCAACGTCAGGATCGGTTGTCCGCAGTGAGGTCGTCGCCCAAACGTTGATGCGCTCGAGATGACCGTCTTGATCCGCCAACATCGAACGCGGCATCTCGACGACGAGCGAGAGAACGTTGTATCCGGCGAGAAAGTCCTTCGCATCTTTACGGAAGCACGTCGCCGTGTTCGCGGGCGCATTCGGCTGATTTGCCCAATTGCGGTCCGGAATGATGCGAAAGAATTGCGCCAAGTCGAAATAGAACGGGTCTTCGCGCGGTCCCGCAAACACTGTAACGCCGCCACCGAGATCGGTGACCTTGTTGTACGGGATCGCGCCAAACGGCTTGACGAAGGTCGCACTTGTGCCGGTTAGCGCCGGGCGCGCGGGGCCGAACATCTGTATCTGCTGATTAACGCCGGCCGCGTTGGCTTTGAACTGGATGACCTGATCTTCGACCGGCACTTGGCCATGCGCGATCTTGAATTGATACATGACGCCGGGATCGAAGAACGTCGAGGCCCCGAGCCCCGACGGTATCAGCGGCCAAACATCCATGGCGAGAACCACTTTGTTCGGATCGGCGGCCGGGAAAACAAACACGTCCGTAATATCCGCCCCGGGCCGGCTGACGGTGAGCGGCGAATCCTGATGATCCGACGCTCGCGCATGAGCATTGCCGTACAGGCCAAGCGTCAGCGCGACCGCAAACGTTGCGACGGCTGCTGCAAGCAATGAGAAGAACTTCTGCAAACAAAACTCCTGATACGCCGTGACGGCGGCAAGCGGGCCGTATATCTAGACGGCGAAGCGTTACTTTTGGATTGCTTCGAGGCGCGCGCGGGCGTCATCAGCGCCCGTCGCGGAGAAACGAGGATTGAGCGCAAGCGCACGTTCGTAGCGCTTACGCGCTTCACTCGTGTCGCCCGCCTGTTGCGCGATGACGCCCGCGTGGTACTGAATACGCGGATCCTCTGTGTCAAAACGCAGCGCTTTGCGCGCTGCGATGCGCGCTTCGTTCCAATGGCCCGCCTTCGCCGCACACCATGCGAGCGTATCCTCGGCGTAGACATCGCGCCGCAGGGCAAGTTCGCGCTTCGCTATCGCGTAAGCGTCGTCGACGCGAACGCCGTGGTCCGCGAGGTACACGGCGATAAGGCGATCGTTGACGTGTTGCGCGTTGCCGATCTTCTCGACGGCGTCGATTTCGGCCCGCGACGCAGCGGCTTCCGCGGTTCTTCCGAAATGCTCTTGGGCATCGGCGAGGATTCCCAGCGTCTCGGGCGACGGAACGATCGCGACACTGCGCTTGGCGGCGTCTTCAGCGACGTCGTATGCTTTGTTCGCGAGCGCAATGCGGGCGAGTGCCTGCAACGCATTGAGATCGTCTGGATAGATCGTGAGTGCGTCCCGCTCGGCAGCCAGCGCGCCCTCGTTGTCGCCGCGCAGGTAACGAAGTTCGCCGAGCCGGAAGTGATACCAGGCGCGGCGCTCCGCGGGAACGTCGTAGATGCTGTCGGCGTAGCGCATCGCGCGCTCGAGCAACGGCTCGGCCTCGCGTAAATCGCCGGAAATCTCATCCCAGCGTGCGATGACGACGTCCGAGGCAATCGGCGCTTTCCCACGGGTTGCTTCGATGAGCTTGCGCGCTTCATCGTAGGCGCCGAGTTCGAGATCGACTGAAGCCTCATCCAGCGCGATGCTCGGGTCGCCTGCTCGGCCAAGCGAAGCGCTACGAATCAACCCCTTGGCTTCGCGGAACCGGTGGAGCGTGACCTCGACGCCCGCTAACGTTAAGTCGGCTGGAACGTAGCGCGGAAATGCCGCGAGTGATGTTTTCGCGGCGGCCTCGGCTCGAAGGACGTCGCCGATGTCGCCGTGCTCCCGGTAGCGCTGCAGATACTCACCCGCAAGCATCCGCGGCGTAATCATGTCGACGGAATCTTTCTTGTACCGTGATTCTAAAAAGGTGATGGTCTTGTCGCGGAATCGGTAGTCGGGCTTTACCGGCGCCGGCGTCATCCGCGCGATTGGATCGGTCCCGCTGACGGACGCCGTCCGGGCGCTCACCCAAAACGGCCATGCCGCGAGTGCGACGATCGCACTCGCGGCAACGAGCCACAGCGTCCGCGTGTTCAGAAGTTACCGCGGAGTTCCGACGTAGGGGAACGTCGCGGTGATGTTATTGCCGGGTCCCGGCGCGTTCACGTTGTCCGTGGTCAAGCATGGGAGTTGCGCGTTATCCGGCGCGACGAGCTTGAGATCGCTGAGCGCCGTGCCGAAGACCGCGTATAGGTCCGTGTCGACCGCGTCGTTGGTGAGACCGCGCCCACCGAAGCTGCTCTTGATCGGGCCGGCAGCGCCGCCGGTTTCAATTCCGAGGTAGCCCGCGGCATCAGCCTTCGAGAGATCGGCCGACATTTCGTCGGGAATCAAAACCTTCACCAGCGTCGTCGCGTGCGCTTCATCGCGTCCGACGAATCTCGCGAAATCGTGAATCGACGTCGCGAGCACGGTATCGTTGGTCGGTGACACCCGGTTCGTCGCGTCATGGTTCGCGAAGTTTTCGGTCGCCTCTTTGATGGCGGGACGTGCGAGACGCTCGACTTGAACGTATCCGGCGGTGCTTGCACCGCCGCCTGGAACGGTGACCGGGGAGTTGGTCGTGCCGCCGCAGCCGGCCGCTCCGAGCAGGAGCGCGCAGATCGAGGAAACGCCGGTAATGAATGTTCGTCGCATGATGTGCTCCTTAGCTTCCCGACTGCGTGGACGTCGTTGCCCAGAGGTTGATGATTTGCGAACCCGTGCTCGGAGCGATCAAGCTCCGCGGCGCTTCGATCACGATCGCGACCACGTTTGCCTTGTTCGCGGATAGCGCGTCGACGGCGGGCGAGGTGTCGCAACTGGTCCCGTTCGCGGCGTTGAATGCAGCGGAGAAACCGCGGAAGCCGGTCGCCTGCACCAACGGTGGCGGCGGAGACGGCTGTTGCTTGTAATCGCGATCGGGAATGATCTTGATGAACTGCGCGAGATCGAAGAAAAACGGATCAGCGCGCGGCCCGACGAAAACTTTCAGACCATTCGCCAGCACGGTACCTGCCGGTTGGTTAAACGGAACGTTGCCCATGAACGGGCCGTCGGAACTTACCGTTCCGGTATTGGCCGGCGTGAAAGGACCGTAGACGTTGATTGTTTGTGACGCGCCGGTGCCTTGCGGCAACAACTGGATAACCATGTCCTCGGCGCCCGCTTTGCCGTGCGCGATTTTGAATTGGTACAGGACGGCCGGATCCAGTGCGGCCAAATTCGCGCCGGGCGTAAGAGACGTGTCGACGTTCATCTCCAGCACGACCTTCGATGGGTCGGCGGCTGGAAAAACGTAGACGTCGGTGATGTCGGCTGCCGGTCGCGCTACCGTCAACGGCGAATCTTGGTGGTCGGAACTGCGCACGGGCAGCGCAGTATAGGCAATTGCCGAAACGGCCAACGCCAAAGCGACGATTCCGCCCAGCGCGCCTGAACGATATTTCATGCAGTTTCTCCTAGATAAACGAGACGCGCCGCTCGAGGGCGGCATTGCGGTTGGTATGGTCGGCTGATGCAACCACGAATGTAGAAAAGCGCGCGAGCGCATCGTGCACAAAACCCACGTCGCGCCGCGGACGAGTTTCCTGGTAACGTAACGGTCGCAGCGGCTGTGTGGATTTCTCCGGCGGCGAGCGGAGCGGACCTTTTAAAACCTAACGGTCACAACAGACGCGTGGATTGCACGGTCCACGCAGCGCCGCAATGCAGCACGTAGCCGAACGGTCGAAAGATGTCTTATTCTCTATCCCAGAATCGCCTTTTAAACACTAAGGGGTCGCCTGCGGACTTCGCGCGAGCAATGCGGCGGCTCGATCTCGAGCTTACGAAGAGCCCGCGATCCGGACAAGGACATTTCGGACAATTCGGGCGTCCGCTTTGGCGCGCGTCGCGCGCGGCTCGCTCTCAGCACTAGTCGAGTAGTGCCTCTCGAAACGCTTCCTGCAACCCAAGCGACGCGCCCCGCGCATAGAGAGCTTCACCTTCGCCGGGCGCGAGGGTCTCACTGATGTTCTTTCGCGTGACACGGCGCCGTTCGTCGGAAAGAAAACTTGCAAGTACCTCGCCGCGGCGCCGAAAGGCATCGGTCGCGCCGAGCAGAACCGCCGCGCGGCGCGGCTGCCCCGCGGCGTGCAAAGCGAGTCCGACGGCATCCAAACGATCGGCAATCAGCGGTCGAAACGGCACGTTGCCGACGGCTTGCCAAGCGGCAAAGGCATCGTCTTGCGCAATTGCCAGGCCGTCGCTACGAAGAAGGTGCGCGACTGCTTGCAAGGCCAGATCTGCCGTGGCCTCGCGATTACCGAGCTTGTGCGCCTCAGCTATCCCGAGACGCGCGTATGTCAGCCCGGCAGCGTGCTGCTTTAAGCCCAACGCGCAATCCGACAGATTCGTCAGCGCGGTCAACACTTGTGAAAGCGATCGTGTTTCCCAAGCAGCTTCGAGACTTTCGACGAAGAGCGGCATCGCCGCATCGAAGCGGCCTTCGTGCTCCGCGAACACCCGGCCCAGATTGTTGAGCGAGGCGCTGATCGCACGAAGATCGTTCGTCGCACGGCCTTCGGTCAAGTTCGCCTCGAACTGATCTCGCGCAGTGTCGATATGCGCAGCACCCATCGCAGCTAATCCCAAGAGAGCGCGCGCGCGCAGTTTTCCGCACGCATCGTCAAGGAGCGCGTAACTTTCTAACGCACGTGTCGCCTCGCTCACGGTTTCGGCAAGCCGTCCACGCCGATACGTTACAAGGGCAAGACCCTCGTGAAGCTTTGCCCGGGTAAGGAGCGTCAGCAACTCGGTCTCGGATTCCAACGAGCGGCGTAGCCAGTGTTCCGCCTCGACGAACTCACCGCGCGCTTCCCACACCTCTACCAGCTGGGCAGCGATCGCGGCTGCAAGATAGACGTTGTGGCTGGCGCTCGTGGACCATTCGAGCGCTTCCCGTAAATTCGGTATGTCCGGTTGAAGATTGCGCAGCGCAAGGTCTTGGTGGTCCGTGCCGTGAGCGAGCGCCACACGAAGGGCGATGTCGTAATAATACAGCGCGTGTCGTTGCTTAGCGCTGCCGGCATCACTGCTTTCGGCGAGCTTTGCTGCGCCGTATTGACGAACCGTTTCGAGCATGCGGAACCGTGTGACCGCGCCCGAGGTATCAGCGATCAAGAGCGATTTGCGCACAAGTCCCGCAAGGATGTCCGAGACGGCACGTGCCGTCGAAATGTCCACGCAGGTCGCGATAACCGCGATCGCATCGAATGATCCCATGAAAGCTGCGAGTCGCACGAAGACCTGCCGCTCTTCATCGGTCAGCAGCTCGAAACTCCAGTCGATGAGAGCGCGCGCTGAGCGATGCCGCGGAACCCCAACGCGCAAACCTTCGGTCAGCGCCTCGAGATGATTTCGCAGGCTTGCCAGAAGGTCTGCGAGCGACATCGACATCCCGCGCGCAGCGGCCAGCTCGAGTGCGAGCGGCACGCCGTCGAGCCGGATCGGCGCCCTGACGGCATCGGTGATCCGGCCGGCCACCGCACGCGCCGAGTCACCGTCGACCAGGTCGGGAAGCAGCACCGCGAACTCGTCACCGCCCAGCGT
>JBHEMM010000058.1:10349-10922 GCA_046262595.1 Vulcanimicrobiaceae bacterium | reverse complement strand
TTCCCCACGCCTGCAGCAGAACGGCCGCGCGCGCGATGAGCAAAAAGCCAGGCCCGTAGACGCAGACGGGCGGCGGGTTTCCCCATTGCCACTGCACCGCATCGAGCAGCGGATCGCGCAAAGCGATGCGCGCATGCGCGTACGGATTCATGCCGTGCGCAAGCATCGCCCCATAACCGGCATACGCATACACGTCGCTTGAAAACACAGCCGGCACCGCCAGTGCAAGCGCACACGCCGCAAGACACGCGATGATGATGTTGCGCTGAGCGTTCGCACCGCGCAGGCATCGAAGCCACCAAACGTAACCGCACGCCGAAACCGCCATGCCCGCCAGCAAAACCGCGCACATCCACGCGCCGTACTGCTGCCAATACGTGACGACGGCGAGCGGCTGTGCGCGGTCCACCGCGTATGCGGCCGGCGCATGGGCCAGCAGCAGCGCTTCGCCCGCAGCGGCGATCGCAAAGCCGGCGGGAACGAGCGCTTTCAATCCGGGGCGTCCGCTGCGGCGAGCGAAAGCAGCAGCCACCACCATGCGCCGATTTTCGGATAAAACACGAGCAGATCGAC
>JBHEMM010000058.1:6135-10339 GCA_046262595.1 Vulcanimicrobiaceae bacterium | reverse complement strand
CCTGCCGCAACGGGCGAGCGGGCGGCGCGCCGTGCAAACGTCATCACCGCAACGGCGAGTGCAGCAACGTTGGCCGCGAAGAGCGGGATGCCGCCCTCCACCAGCGATTGAAGGTACAGACTGTTCGCATGCGTGTGAATCGCCGGAATTCCCGTGACCGAGACTTCATCTTCGAAGTTACCGGCGCCGATGCCGAACAGCGGATGCGAGCGCCACAGCTCGATCGCGGCGCGCCAAAGCAGCGGGCGGGTTCCGACGCCGCCGCCGTACGCCGACGGACGCAGATCCCAAAATCGCGAGAGACCGATCGTGTGCGCGAGGTGTCCCCAAAAACTGGCAATGGCGGCGCCGCAGATCGCGCCGCCGGCAAGCGGAAATGCAACGCGCAACTTCGATCCGCGGATCGCGAAAAAAACCGCAAGCATGGCCGCGGCGGCTCCGATGGCTCCGCCGCGCGAGAATGTGAGCACGTCGGTCAATGCCAACGCGAACAGCGCAATGCCGACGCCCGGCGTGGGCATCGTCAAGGCGAATGCGAGGAGCAGCGGCAGCCCGATCTCGAGGTAGCCGGCGAGTTGATTCGGCCCCTCGAGCGGTCCGGCGATACGCGGCGTGGGATGTCCGTTCATCAGCAGAACGGAATGCGCGCCGTAAAACTCCTGCGTCAGCGCAAGCGCGCATACCGTGAGCGTAAGCGCAACGGCTGTCGTGCGCAGCAGCGCGCGGTCGGGATCGGCGCGGTAGCAAATGTAACCCATCGAAAAGACGGCAAGATATTCGACCGCCTTGAACGATTCGCGAACCGCCTCGGCCGGGTAGTGCGCTTGCAGTATGGAGAGGAGCGTTGCGCCGAAAATCGCCGCGCCCACGGCCACAAAGCGCAGCGAACTGCGTTCGAGCAATGTGCGGAACGCGCCGCGGTATGCGAGCATGCCCAGAGCCACGGCGAAGAGGGATGCTTTGAGCAGCGTGAGCGTGGTTCCGGCCAACACCTGATACAGGGCAAAGGGACACGAGATTGCGAGTGCGCAGACGCCATAGGCAGGCCGCCGCATCGTTGCAAGCGTCACCGCGGCGAAGAACGCCATGAAAACAAGCAGCGAGAGCGGGTCGGGAATCACTCCGGCGGGCTTCGCGGTTACAGGAGCGAAGTCTTGGGCCGCAAGATGGACGAACAGACAATGCGCGCCTGCATCGAGCGCAAACGCGATGGCCACGAACTCGACGCCGCGGAATGGGATCGCATTATCAGCGGTTTTATGGACGGGCGCATTGACGAGGCGCAAGTCGCCGCGCTCTGCATGGCCTGCGTCTGGCGCGGCATGTCGTTCGACGAAGCATTTGCACTCACGCGCTGCATGGTGGAAAGCGGCGAACAGATCGTATTCGACGCGCGCGAAGGCATCGTCGCGGACAAACATAGCAGCGGCGGCGTGAGTGACATCGTCTCGCTTGCGGCCGTCCCGCTCGCCGCCGCCTGCGGCGCGCGGATCGCAAAACTTTCGGGGCGCGCGCTCGGACACACCGGAGGAACGATCGACAAACTCGAGACGATTCCGGGATTCAACGCGGGGCTTACGATAGCGCAGTTCAAGAAACAAGTGCTCGAAGTCGGCTGCGCGATTGCCGCACAGAGCGATACGCTCGTGCCCGCCGACAAGCGGCTCTACCGGCTGCGCGACCATACGGGCAGTGTGCCGGCACTCGGACTCATCGCCGCCTCGATCGTGAGCAAAAAGATTGCGGGCGGCGCGCATGCTTTCGTCTTCGACGTAAAGACCGGCCCGGCGGCGTTCATGCAGGATCCGTCGAAGGCACGCGAGCTGGCCGGCTGGCTCATCGAAATTGCGGCGCGGTTCGAGCGCCGCGCGGCCGCCTTTGTCACCGATATGAGCGAGCCGTTGGGGCGCAACATCGGCACGGGCGTCGAGGTGATCGAGGCCCGCGAACTGCTGCGCGGGCAAGGCGATGCGCGCGCGAGCGAGCTCGTACTCGCGATCGCGTCAACGCTGGTGGGCGAGTCGGGGTTCGACGAACCCGAAGCGCTCGTGAACCGCGCGCTCTCCTCGGGCGCGGGCTACGAGAAGTTCGTGCAGATGATCGCCGCGCAAAGCGGCGATGTCGGCGCGTTCGAGCGGATGCAGCCCGGCGAACCGCTCGAAGTATGCGCGCGCCGCAGCGGTTTCGTGCAGCATATCGACGTCGTGCGCTTGGGACACGCGGGGCGCCGGCTTTCCATGCACGATCCGCTCGGCGGTTTGCGCCTTTGCGCACGCATCGGCGCGCATGTGGAGCAAGGCGAACCGCTTCTGCACGCGTTCGGGCGCGATCGCGAAGACGCGGCGCAGTTCGTAAGCGCGTTCTCGCTCGCAGAGGAACCTGCAGCTCCACCCCCGCTGATGTACGAAGTCATGATCAACTCGGCGCCGTCACCGGCTCCAGCGGCGTCCTTTAAAAGCTGACAATCGCGCCTAAGATCGTTCGATATCCGCAATCAGGTACAGCGGGCGACCTTTGACTTCGTCGTAGATGCGGCCCAAATATTCCCCTAAAATGCCGATCCCGATCAGCTGCACGCCGCCGATGAACAAAATGACCACCATCGTGGAGGCCCATCCGCGCGTGTATTCCGGCGTGCCGGCGCGCATTGCTTTGGCCAGGACGATGACGATCGCGTACACGAAAGCCGCGGTCGAAACGGTAAAGCCGAGATACGATGCAAAACGCAGCGGAACGTCCGAGAACGACGTAATGCCGTCCAGAGCGAAGCGCATCATCTTCCGGAGCGGATACTTCGTTTCGCCCGACGTGCGCTCGTCGCGGTCGTATTCGATTCCGGTTTGCCGGTAACCGGTCCAGCTCACCAGGCCCCGTAAAAAGCGGTGACGCTCCCGCGAGCGTTTGAGTGCATCCACCACGCGGCGGCTCATCAAGCGGAAGTCGCCAGTATCGACGGGGATCGAAACGTTGGTCAGCCGTTTGATGGTGCGGTAGAAGATCCGCGCGGTGAGCACCTTGAACGGGCTCTCGCCTTTGCGCGTGCGGCGCACCGCATAGACGACGTCGTAACCTTGGCGCCACTTCTGCATAAACTGCGCGACGAGTTCGGGCGGGTCTTGCAAGTCGCCGTCCATCAAAACGACCGCCTCTCCGCGCGCGATGTCAAGGCCCGCGGTTGCGGCAAGCTGATGACCGAAGTTGCGCGAGAGATTCACCAAGACCACGTTCGGGCGAGAGCGCATCTGGCGGCGGACGGCGCCGGCTGTGTCGTCGGTGCTGCCGTCGTTCACCAGCACGACTTCGAACGAAGGCGCTTGCGGCAGTGCGTTGGCGATGGCAAAGATGCGCTCGAGCAGCGCATGAACGTTGCCTTGCTCGTTCATGAGCGGCACGACGATGCTCAGGACGGGCGGGGCGGGCGTGGGTTCCATCGCCATTCCGGTTCGCCGCAACGCCCGGTGCATCCGGTTCGATGCCGGAAAGACCGTCTAAAAAAGTACGGCGTTCGCGCGATGCAAGCAGCACCGCGAGAAGAATGTGCACGCCATCGGATTCTCGAACGCCGCCGCGATGACTCGCGTGGTTACGATCGTTCTGGACTCCGGCGGCGTCGGCGCGCTGCCGGATGCATCCGAGTATGGCGACGCGGCGGGCGCAAACACCTTAGGCAACGTCGCTCGCCGCATGGGCGGCCTGCATCTGCCGAACTTCGAACGCTTGGGTCTGGGCGCGCTCACGGGCATCGCCGGCGTGCCGCCTGCAGCGCATCCCGCGGCGCGCGTCGCGCGCCTGCGCGAGCGCAGCAAAGGCAAAGATACGATTACGGGCCATTGGGAAATGGCGGGCATCATCACCGGCGTGCCGTTCCCCACGTATCCCAACGGTTTTCCGGATGAAGTCACCGCGGAGTTCGAACGCATCACCGGAAAAAGAGCGCTCGGCAACAAAACCGCTTCCGGCACCGAGATCATCGAAGAACTGGGGCCGGAACATCTCAAGACCGGCGCACCGATCCTCTACACGTCGGCGGATTCGGTTTTTCAAGTCGCCGCTCACGAAGACGTCGTCCCGCTGCCGATCTTGTACGACTGGTGCGAACGCGCGCGCGCGATGCTCACCGGGCCGCACGCCGTCAACCGCGTGATCGCCCTCGACCCAAATTTTCGCTCTTCCGATGCCTCCCTCAACATGCATGACCCTGCTG
>JBHEMM010000058.1:0-6125 GCA_046262595.1 Vulcanimicrobiaceae bacterium | reverse complement strand
GGACGGTCGCGTCGGGCGGCGTATCCACATCGAGGAGCGTCGCGGCCGAGCGCGGGAGCTGCCGCGAGGGCAGCCCAGCCTGCTGGTGGAGGAGACGCGGGAGCGGATTGTCGGTCGCGGGCAGCTCGATCGCATCGAGCGCGGATTCATTTTCGTCAATCTGAACGATTTCGATTCGAAATACGGGCATCGCCGCAACGTGCGCGGTTACGCGGGCGCGCTGGAGTCTCTAGACGCGCTGCTGCCGCAGCTGCAAGCGCGTTTGCGGCCCGAAGACGAGGTGATCTTCACCGCCGACCACGGATGCGATCCCACCGCTCCGGGCACGGATCACACGCGCGAATTCGTGCCGTTCGTGCATCTGAGTGCAAAACCGGGCGGCGCGTTGGGCATCATCGAGGGCATGGACTACGTCGGTAAAACGGTGAGCGCCGCGTTCGAGGAAGCGCTGTGCACGTAGCTGGTTCTGCTTTAATGCGCGCTAGCTCTCGAAGGTTTTAACGTTCGAGAGTCCGGCATCTTTGAACGTCTGCTCCACGCCGGCCGATTCGTCCGCGTCCGCCTTGTAGACCACGACGCTGCGGCCCATATCGATCGCGTCGTTGTAATTCTGAATCTGATCTTGCGGGATCGCCCACTCGGCCAAATGATCGATGATGTGCGGTTCGGCAAGAAAGCCGACGAAGCGCGAGTCGGAGCTGACGTTGGGGACTTGCGGGTCGCCGAAGTTCGTCATGATGCTCGCCGTTCCGGAGATCACGCCATGCGCGGTGTCGCTGGTCGTGTGCCCTTGGCCCACGTGCATGAAGTTCAAAACGGAATCCTCGTGATCGTCGGTCGGCGAATCTTTGGTGATCACGGAGAGCTTCTCGCAGTCTACCGCTTCTTTGCCGCAAAGCGCGCTCTCCAAGCGTCCGGGGTCGGACGACTGCGCGATTCCGGTTACGAGATGTTCAGCCACGTGGTTCTCCTTACGAAAAAGGCCTTCAATATACCGCAAACACGCGCCTGCGTCTTCGCGTGACGGGCTTTGGACCGCGGTTAGCGCATGCTGCGCACGGCGCGCGCGAGGCGTTCGATGCCGATGCGGATCTTCTCCGGCGAGGAATGCGAGAAGTTCAGGCGCATGCCGTCGATCACGTCGCGCTGCGGATAGAACGAGACGCCCGGCACGAAGGCCACCTTCATCTCCCCAGCGACGGCCAGCAGCTCGGTCGTGTCGATGCCGCGCGCCTGCGCCCACAGGAACATGCCGCCCTCGGGCCGGTTGAACGAGACGTTGTCGGGCATGAATTCGCGCAGTGCGTCATACATCACGCTGCGGCGTTCGCCGTACACGCGGGCGATGTTCGCGACGTGACGCGCGAAGAGTTCGTGCTGCGAAACGAAACGCGTAAAGATGTACTGCGCGAACGTGCCGCTCTGTAAGTCGGCGCCCTGTTTTGCCAGAACCAGCTTCTCGTGCACTTCCTCGTCGGCGGTTGCGAGCCACGCGATACGCATGCCGGGGGCCATGATCTTACTGCCCGTACCGCTATAGATGACGGTTCCGGTGGTTTTAAAGGAAGAAAGCGGGCGCAGCGGTTCTCCGGAGAAGCGCAGCTCGCCGTACGGGTCGTCTTCCACGAGCGGGACGCCGAAATGTTCGCAGATGCGCACGATGCGCTCGCGGCGTTCGGCGGCCAGCGTGCGGCCCGTGGGGTTTTGGAAGTTCGGAACCAGATAGACGAACTTCGGCAGCGGCTGCGCATGCGCGAGCACGTGCTCCAGCGATTCCGGAATGATGCCGTGCTCGTCGGTTTCCGCCACGAGATAACGCGCTTGATAGGCATCGAACGCCTGAATCGCGCCCAAGTACGATGGATTCTCCAGAACGACGTGGTCGCCCGGATCGACGAAGATTTTCGCAATCAGATCGAGGCCCTGCTGCGACCCGTTGACGATGAGAATTTGACTTGCGTCGAACCGCGCGCCGACGATATGCGTGAGGCGGTCGGCGACCCATTCGCGCAGCTCCGGAATGCCGTCGGTCACGCCGTATTGCAGCGCGAGCGCTCCAACTTCACGCATCACCTCGCGCGTGCAATCCGCGATGGACTCGGTCGGAAAAAGCTCGGGCGCGGGCAAGCCGCCGCCGAACGAAATCACGTCCGGCTGCTGCGTTACCTTGAGCATTTCGCGGATCGTGGACACGCGCATGCGCGATGTCCGCGCCGCAAATCGGGCGGTGCGGGGAAGAATTGCCACGCTTGGTTATTCCCCGCTCTAAACCTGATCCAGCTCGCCCGCCGGACGGAGCGAGCGGGGGCGATGCACCGCCGCTAGCCCGTCGTCATCGGCGGCCCGCCAATCGGCGGACGAGGCCCGGTGCCGGGCGCTGCTCGCGCCGGGGCGGGGGACCCAAGAAAGGCCGTTTCCCGGATGAAGGCGAGAACCGCCGCGCCCAGACCGACGAGGCAGACGAGGCCGGTGAGCAGGCCGCCCACCGCCGGCAGAATCTCCGCGGCGCTGAGCACCACCAGGCCGATGATGAGCGCGGCGAGCGGCGAGGGGGTGGCGCGCGGCACGACCAGTTCGAAGAGCCGCCGCCCGATTAAGATGCCCAACGCCGCTTGCCCAATCAGAATGCCGGCGAAGATGGCGATAAACTCGACCGGCACGAGCGGCAGACCGATCACGCTGATAATCAGGATGATCGCCAGCGGCACAATGGCGACGAGCGCCATGACTCCCGTCGCCGCCGAGAGGCCGGGGTGGTGTTCGATGCGGTCGAGCGCTTTGCGTACGCGCAAAGGAAAGATTAGAAACGCGAGCACGACGATGATGCTGTACGCAAGGCGCGTGAGCACTTTGCGGTTCTGCGCCGCAAGCCCGGCGGAAGGACCGAACGGCATCCACGATGCCCAGCTCGTGCCGTATTGATTGACGTTCCCGGTGATCACGCCGCCGTTTTCGGCATCGACGCTTCCGCCGTATGAGGTGACGTCGCCGTCCACGCGCCCTTCGACGATCGCGTCGCCGCCGTACACGGAGATGTTGCCCTCAATCTGCTGATCGGAGCCGACCACGACGTTGGTTCCGTAGTACGATCCGCCGTGCGTGATCGATTCGGTGCGGGCAGAAGCGGGCGCGACGAGCGCTGCAAAAGCCAGCGCGATGAGCACGAACAGAAAACCGGTGCGCGAGTTAATCATGGCCGGACCTCCGGGATAAAGCGAATGCGGCTGCGAGCCGCGGACGGACGCCGAAGTAAAGCGCGGCAACAAGGCCGGCGAGCACCGCGTCCATCGCGAGCACGCCGAATCCAAACGTCGCGAGCGCGGGGGAAGTGTGCGGAAGCAAGGCAAACAACGCGCCGCCTTGCGCGGAGAGATGCTGGAGCTGACGTCCCGCGGCAGCGAGCAGCGCGGCGGGATTCGTGCCGGTGAGCGCGATGCCCAAGATGACGGCCAGCCACGCCGCCGCGGAATAGATGGCCAGAAAACTCCAGAGGCGGTGTGCCGGCGCGCGCACCGCCGGCATCGCCTGCACGTCGGCCATGACGGCGAACGTAAAGTTGTGCGGCAGCTCGGGAACGCGGGTGGTGAAGAGCAGCGCGTCGATGATTTTGACTTCCTGCAGCAGCGCTCGGCAGTGCGCGCACTGCGCGACGTGCGCGCCGACCTGCGCCATGCGGCGCGGCGTGAGCGTTGCTTCTAAGTACCGGTCGAGCAGCGGTTCACAAGACGAGCAGTGCATGTGAACCCCCCATCTTGGGCGCTTTGACCGCGTGCGCGGCGCGCTGCTCGCGTTCGCGCATCTTTTGCGCCAGCGCGATCTTCCCGCGGTGAATGAGCGTCTTGACGTTGCCGAGCGAGAGCCCCAGCGTGCTGGCGATCGTGTGGTACTCCATGTTGTTGTAATACCGCAGCGCTAACACGGTACGGGTCCTTTCGGGAAGCTCTTCAAGTGCGCTGCGCAGTTCACGCTCGGCTTCTTCGCGCAGGACGCCGCCGCTGGGGTCGCTGTGCTCCGATCGATCGGGAAGCGCGTTCTCGAGCGTCTGTTCTTCGGGAAGTTCTTGGGTGGGAACGCGGCGCTGCGATTTGCCCAGATGCGTTCGCACGACGTTGCGCGCGATCTGATAGATCCACGTCGAAAATTTTCCGAGCGCCGGATTGAACGTGCCCAAATGCGCGTACGCCCGAAGGAACGTCTCTTGCGAGAGATCGGCCACGTCGGAAGGGCTGCGGACAGCCGCGCTGATGAAACTTGCAATGCCACGTTTGTAACGGTCGACTAAGACGGAGAAGAGCTCGCGCTCACCGTTACGGACCCGCCGCACCAGAGCTTCGTCGCTCTGCTTGTCCCCGTACGGGGGTTCTCCGATCGTCATGCTCCCTTTGGATTCGGGTAGATGGAGGCTTCTACCGTTTGCGGGCGCATTTGTTACAGCGTGGCTTTACCTCGCCGCGCCGTCTTGCTTGGCGGTGCCGGGCAGCTTGGTTCGGAGATCCGGCGGACGTGGTCCGGCGTGGACATTCTGGCTCCGGCTCGGCGCGAACTCGATATAACGGATGCGGCGGCCGTGCACGCCTTCGTGCTGGCGGCCGATGCCGGCGCCGTCGTGAACTGCGCTGCTTTTCATAACGTCGAGCAGTGCGAGCGCGAACCGGATAAGGCGTTCGCCGCGAACGCGCTTGCCGTCGATGGTTTAGCCCGCGCCAGTGAGCAGGCCGGAGCGCGCTTCGTTACCGTGAGCACGGATTACGTCTTCGACGGCGGCGCCTCACGCCCATATACGGAAGAAGACACGCCCGCGCCGCTCAACGCATACGGTGTCTCCAAGTACGCGGGCGAGCTGCTGGTGCGGCGCTTACAGATGCAAGCATACGTCGTGCGCACCTGCGGCGTGTACGGCATGCGCGAGAGCGCCGGCAAAGGCCACACGTTCGTCGACCGGATCGTCGCGCAAAAGCGTGAGGGGCAGCCGCTGCGCATCGTGAGCGATCAAACCGTCTCGCCGACGTTTGCCGGCGATTTAGCGGACGGCATCCGCGCGTTGCTCGAAAGCGGCGCACCCGCCGGCGTCTATCACATCGTGAACGAAGGCGCCGTCACCTGGTACGACTACGCCCGCGAAGCGCTGCGCGGCGCAGGCTTGGACGACACGGTCGAAGCGATCGCGCACAAGGACTGGAAGTCCGACGTGCGCCGCCCGGTGTACAGTGCGCTGGAAAACGCGCGCCTGCATCAGATCGGTATTTCGATGCCCGATTGGCGCGCCGGATTGCGGCGGTATTTAGCGGCGATTGCCAGGTAACGGAATAAGGCTTGCGGCTGTTGGGCAGGAAGCGTCTTCGCAGACGCGGAGCTTATGCGTGTGCGTTTGAGAGCCGCAATCATCGGTATCGCTATTCTTCTGGGCGCGGGGGCCGCTGCGCTCGTGATCGTTTCTCGCGCGCCCCAGGACGCGGCTGCGGTTCGCGCTCCCGGAGGTGACAACAAACCCGTCGTGTTCGTGATGCGTACGCCCGCGCACGCGTCGGCCGGCGCGAGTTCGCCTGCGCCGGCGTCGGCGCCGCCCGTCCAGACGCAAGCGTCCCAGGCGGCCATTCCGCCATCAAGCGCGACCCAGGCACCGCTCGCGGCCGCCTCGGGCCGCGCGACTGCGATGCCGATGACCGTCGCTACCGTGGCGCCGCAAAGTGTGCGACTCCCGGCGGTCCCAAGAGAAGCGCCGGACGCGATGCCGCGGATTCTCGCGGTAACGCTCAGTTCGCCGGTCGCCCGCGCAGGCCAAGTCGTCAGTGGAACCGTCGAAACGTCATCGAACGTCGCGTCGGTGGAAGCGCGCATCCAGGGCTACTCGATGGCGCTTAGCAAAACCGGCGTAGGGCGTTTCGGCGTTTCGTACACGGTTCCGAAACTGCCGTTGTTCCTTCATAAGACGTACTTGATTCAGCTCATCGCGCGAAACACGGCCGGGGTGAGCGTTTCGACCGCCGTGCCGATCACCGTCCGGTAAGCGTTAGACGACTATGATCCGCATCGCCGCATCGCTGTTCGCCCTGGCCTCGCTCCTGCCGCAGACGCCGCCGCCCGGCCCGTATCCCACGCCGTCCCCGACGCCGGCCGCCACCTCG
>JBHEMM010000057.1:452-11370 GCA_046262595.1 Vulcanimicrobiaceae bacterium | reverse complement strand
GGATGCGATCGCACCTACGCTGGGCAAACGCGCACCACTTTCTCAGGAGGTCCCGGTTTGATGAACGCACGCTTGAGCGCACTGCTCTTAACGGCCGCACTCGTGTTCAACGCGTGCTCGCAAGGATCGCACGCCGCTCGCAATGGCGGACGCAACAGCTGGACGGTGGCGGGAACCGTCCGCGTCGGCAATTCGGACGAGCCGGATAGTTTGAATCCGTTCTACGGGCACAACGACGCCTCGGACCAGGTGGACGGCCTGATCGGCGGCATCAGCAAAGACAACCTGACGATCACGCTGCACATGCGCAAGGATGCGAAGTGGGCCGACGGCGTCCCGCTGACCGCGAACGATTGGCTCTTCACGTATCACAGCGTTATGAACGTTGCCAACAACGTGAAGACGACGCTCGGTTGGGACGACATTGCCTCCGTCCAGACGCCCGATCTCTACACGATCGTGGTGCATCTTAAAAAGCCGGATGCCTCATTCTTGGGCAACCTCGCGTTCGGCGGCGCCGCATATCCGCCGTTGCCCGAGCACGTCCTCGGCAAGCTTCACGATTTGAATCGCGCCGATTTCAATCGCAAGCCGCTTTCCAGCGGCCCGTTCGTACTCAAGGAATGGAACCACGGCAGTCTGCTCTCGTTCGTTCCGAATCCGTATTACTTCCGCGGAAAACCCAAAGTGAAGGTGCTCTGGAAAGTCATCCCCGACGTCAACACGCTGTTCAATCTTTTGCAGACGCACGAGATTGATGTGGAACTCGGCGTGAACGAAAACGACGTGCCGCGCCTCTCGAGCATTCACGGCATCACGGTGAGCAAACGGCTGATTGCGAATTGGCGTCACATGGGCATGAACATGAGCCGCCCGGCGCTCAAAGACCGGCGCGTGCGCTTGGCGCTCGCCGAAGGCATCGACTGGAAGTGGATCAACGACACGGTTTATCACGGCTATAATCAGCTTGCAACCAGCGACGTATTTCCGCTGTCGTGGGCGGCGCCCCAGATTCCGCGCTACAACTACGATCAGGCCGATGCGAAACGGCTGCTCGCGCAGGCGGGCTGGACGATGGGTCCCGACCGGCTCCTGCACCGCGCCGGGCAAACGCTGCGCCTGTCGATCTCGACGGGCACCAACAAACAAGAGAACCAGCAGGCGGAACTGCAGATTCAAAGCCAGCTGCACCAGCTGGGCATCGACATTCAAATTCACAACTATCCGGTCAACGTGCTGTTCGATCGCTCCGGCCCGCTCTACACCGGCAACTACGACTTGGAGTGGTCGGTCAATACGAACGGGCCGGACCCGGACAACGCGTGCGAGTGGGTGACGAGCTGCATTCCACCGCACGGATCGAACGACAGCTGGCTGAGCGATCCCATTGTCGATCGCACCGCGCAAGCCGCCTCCGAAACGTTCGACACGGCCAAACGCAAGCAACTGTATCAGCAGGAAGAGATGCGCATTCATCAGCTCGTTCCCGCGGTGTTCTTTTACTGGGAGAACGAGTACAATGCGGTCAACTCCGACATGAAGAACCTGCGGCCGGCGGCGTTCATTCAAGACACGTGGAACGCGTATCAATGGGAGATGTAGCGGCAGTCCGGTGCTGAGCATGAAATTAGGCGTTGAGGAAGCCGCGGCCCTCACCTTCGAAGAGCCCGCACGCGAGGGCGTCATCAGCTGGAACACGTTCGCCGATCGCGGTGTGCTCGAGTTCCGTATTTTGCGCGCGCGCAAGCCCGCAAGCCCTTGGCTCAAATACGCGCAATGGAGCAGCGACGGGCGCCTTTCGTTCAGCCCCGAGCACGAGGGCGTGCGCGTCGATACCGACGTGGTACGCTGCACGCAGCCGTTCGACGGCATCGAGCTGCGTGCCGACGGCGTGGAGTTCAAGGCGCTCGCTTTCGCCGCGCCCGTTCACGCAGCGCCGTCGCTGCCCTATTTGGGAACAGCATGCATTCTCGACGTTCCGGCGCGCTCGCAGTACGTCGTCGAGGGAGAACGCGGGTGGTGCAGTCCCACTTCCCTCTCGATGCTGCACGCATATCACGGCATTGACTATGACGCCGCGGCGACCGCGCGGGCGGTTTTCGATCGTGCCTACAACGGAACGGGGAATTGGGCATTCAACGTCGCGTTCAGCGGTAGTTTGGGCCTGCGCGCGGCGGTCGTGTACCTGCGTAATCTGGATCACGCGCAGCGGCTGATCGCCGCGAACATTCCGATCGCCATTTCGTACAGCTGGTCGGGCGAGGAACTGCCCGGCGCGCCGCTCGAACATTCCGACGGGCATCTTGCCGTGCTGTGCGGGTTCACGGCGCACGGCGACTGCGCGATCAACGATCCCGCGGCTGCGAACGTGCGCGTCGTCTACCCGCGTGCGGCGGTGGAGCGCGTGTGGCAGCGCAGCAACGGCGTCGCGTACGTGGTTGCGCCGGTCGGACGCGACTTCGTGCGCATCGTCAACGGCTGATGCAGCCGCACGACCGCATCACCGCGCAGGTGCTTTGCGAGGCGCCGCTTCATATCGCGCTGGTCGAGCCCGAGATTCCCCCGAACACGGGCAACGTCGCGCGGCTGTGCGCGGCGACCGGCGCGCAGCTGCACCTCATCCAGCCGCTCGGCTTTGCAATCGGCGACCGCGAGCTCAAACGCGCCGGTTTGGATTACTGGGAGCATCTGCACGTCGCCGTTCATGAATCGCTCGATGCGTTTTTGCGCGCGACTGCGGCGCTTCCGCGCTGGTTCCTTTCCACGCGCGCACAGCGCCGCTACAACGATGCGCCGTTCGCGCTGGGCGACGTGCTCGTGTTCGGCCGGGAAACCAAAGGACTTCCGCAAGCACTTTTAGACGCGCACCAGGAGCGCTGTCTGCGCATCCCGCAGCGGCCCCACAGCGTGCGCAGCCTCAACCTGTCGACGGCGGCAGGCATCGTCGCATACGCCGCACTCGAACGCGCCGGCTTCCCCGGAATGCGGTAGTGCGCGCGCGGTCCTTCCAGGCGATTCAGCAGGCGGTGGTGCGCTGCGCGCGGTGCCCCGAGCTGCGCGCCTACTGCGCGCAAGTCGCGTGCGAGAAGAAACGCGCATACCGCGACTGGGAATATTGGGGCAGGCCCGTTCCGGCGTTCGGCGATGGAAACGCGCGTGTAGCGCTGGTTGGCTTGGCTCCGGGCGCTCATGGAAGCAACCGCACGGGCCGCATGTTCACGGGCGATTCCTCCGGAGATTTTCTTTACCCGGCGCTGCACCGCGCCGGTTTTGCGAACCGTCCGTTTGCGCTCTCGCGCGAAGACGGCGTTGAGCTGAGCGACTGCACGATCACCGCGGCACTGCGCTGTGCGCCGCCGGGCAACAAACCCTCGCCCGCGCAGCTGCGGCGTTGTTTTCCCTACCTGGTGGAAGAGCTGCGCGTCATGGAGCGGCTGCAAGTGGTCGTCGGCCTGGGCGCGATCGGCACGAAGGCGGCGTTGCGCGCCTTGCGTGAACTCGATTTTTCGTTCGAGCGGCGCGTATGGAAGTTCGGGCATGGGGCGGAGCTCCATGCACGCCGCGGCGAGCGCGCGATCGCCGTGATCGCATCCTTCCATCCGAGCCGGCAGAACACGAATACGGGAAAGCTAACGCGGGACATGTTCGATGATATCTTCACGCGCGCACGCTCGCTGCTCAGTTGAAGGAGCTGATGCGGCCGCACGAGTCGATCGCTTTGACCGGAACGCGCAGGCCGCCGCCCGCTTCGCGGTAACGCAAGACGCGTAAGGGCGGCGCGTTCACCGCTTCCGGCCCGTACTCCGCCTGCAGGGCGACAAGTGTATCGTGATCGTTTTCCGTGTTGCCCGTACCGCGCACCAAGAGATATTGCTGCACCGTACCATTTTTCGCGAACAGAACGCGATACGTGGCGCCGGCGCGCGAAACGAGCAGCGCGCGGCAGGGACGCTGCGCGGTGGCAGTACCGTGACCTAAACTAAAAAGAGCCGCGCCGGCCAGCAGGGCAAGCACGCCGGCAATCGCGAGACGCATCGAATGCACCCTCCTTGTATCGGCCGCTAGGACCGCGAAGTCAACCCCAGGTCGCGCATGAGACGGTCGGGTACCGGCGAGGGGGCATCCATCATCACATCGCGCGCCAGCTGGTTCTTCGGAAACGCGATGACGTCGCGGATAGCGGTCTCGCCGACGGCCAGCATGACGATGCGATCGATGCCGAGCGCCATTCCGCCGTGCGGGGGCGCGCCGTATTCGAGCGCGCGCATGAAAAACCCGAAGCGGTCGTCGATTTGTTGTGCGCTCATCCCCAGCATCGTGAAGATCTTGCGTTGATACTCCGGCTGATGAATGCGGATCGATCCGCTGCCCAATTCGTAGCCGTTGAGCACCATGTCGTAATGCTGCGCGCGCATGCTCAGCGGATCGGAATCGATCGCATCCCACTGGCCCGGCTGCGGCGCCGTGAACGGATGATGCGCCGGCACCGGCCTTCCGGTTTCTTCATCTTTTTCGAACAGCGGGAAGCCGGTCACCCAGGCAAATGCGAATGCGGACGGATCGCGCATACCGCAGCGCTCGCCGATTTCGTTGCGCATCTTTCCGGCTGCTGCAAGCGAAGCGGCGCGCGCGTCGGCAAACAGAAGGATTGCGTCACCCGTCTGCGCGAGCGTGCGTTCGCGCAGCGCAGCGATCGCGTCTTCTGCGATGAACTTTGCGGCGGAGCTCCTCGCGCCGTCCGCTCCAAGCGCGATCCAGACCATCCCCTTGGCGCCGCTTTGTTTTGCAAGCTCGGTGAGCGCGTCGAAATCGCGCCGCGAAAGCGCCGCACCGCCCGGATAGCGCAATGCGACGACCGCTCCTTTCGCGTCGATCACGGACTTGAAGACGGCAAACTCCGTCGCGGCGAAAACATCGTTGACCTCGCTCAGCTCCAGGCCGAAGCGCAGATCGGGCTTGTCGCTGCCGTACCGCGCGAGCGCGTCTTGGTGCGAAAGACGCGGAAACGGCGGCAGGTCCGCGTCCAAGGCGCGCTTCCACGTGTAGCGGATCGCCGCTTCCATCAGCTGCAGCACGTCTTCTTGCGCCGCAAACGATATCTCGACGTCGATTTGGGTGAACTCGGGCTGACGGTCCGCGCGCTGATCCTCGTCGCGCATGCATCGCGCGATCTGCATGTACCGGCCAAAACCGGCAATCATCAGGATCTGCTTGAGGAGCTGCGGGGACTGCGGAAGCGCATAGAAGTTTTCGTGATACAGCCGGCTGGGCACCAGATAATCGCGCGCGCCTTCAGGAGTGGACTTAATCAGCATGGGCGTTTCGATTTCCAGAAAATCCCGCTCGTCGAAAAAGTCGCGCAGCGCCTTGACGATCTTGTGCCGGGCAGCGATGTTGCGCTGGAGCCTGGGGCGCCGCAGATCCAAAAAGCGGTACTCCATCCGCAGCTGCTCGTCAACGTCGTCATCATTGTTGACGGGGAACGGCGGAACCAGCGAGTGGTTGAGGATGTCCAATTCGTCGACGCCCACTTCCACGGATCCCGTAAGCAGCTTCTCGTTCTGCGTTCCGGCCGGACGCAATCGCACCGTGCCGCGGACGCGCACGACGTCTTCGTTCCGCAGCTGCTCGGCCTGCTTAAACGAGGCATGCTGCGGATCGACGACGATCTGGGTGATGCCGTCGCGATCGCGCAGATCGAGAAAGATGAGTCCGCCGTGGTCGCGACGGCGGTTCACCCAGCCGTTCAACTCGACGATGCTGCCCGCATCTGCCGCGCGAAGCGCGCCGCAGGACTTTCTGGCAAGCACGTTCATTCTTTTGCTTCTCCCAACGCCTGTTTGACTCCGGAAAGGTAGTAATATTGCTGCACGACATCACGGGCGAACTTCGATTCGCCGGCGCGTTTGTCGAAGTAACCCAGCACCCAGGGCAGGCGCGATAGCGTGGAATGCAAACCCAGCGACACCGGCGTCATTCCCAGATTCGCCATGACGGCGAAATGGGGGTGTTTGCGGTAAAACCGCACCGTGGAGCGGCCGGCAAGCTTCATCTTCTCGATTTGATCGCCGTACGCGACGTCCTGGCAATGATAATTGACCGCGCTCGGCTCGTAGTGAATGGTGATGCCCGCTTTCTGCAGTCGGTAGCCGAGCTCCAAATCTTCGTGCCCGTAACCGGTGAACGATTCGTCGAAGGCGCCAACGCTCAGGAGATCGCTACGCCGCACGGAGGCGTTTCCCGTCAGAAAATAGAGCCAGCTCAGTGTTTTGCGCGAGGGCCGATGCAGCGAGCCGCGCAGCGCCGCGTCATCGCGTTTGCGCGCATACTCCTCAAGGTTCGCAACCTGCACTTCCCAGCCGACGACTGCAATACCGCTACGTTCGCGATGCCGGCGTACATGCGCTTCAAACAGGTTGGGATCGGCCAAAATGTCGGAGTCGTTGAACAGCACCACGGAGCCTTGCGCACGAGCGATCCCCGCGTTGCGCGCCATCGCGCGTCCGCTGTAAGCGCCGGGAAGATGACGCACGTTGGGATGATCGGCGGTGATGGAAGCGAGGTAGGCCGCGGTGCCGTCGGTCGAGTTGGAGTCGCAGATCAGCAGCTCGTAGCTCTCGTGCGCGACGCTCTGCGCCAGCAGCGTCGGAACGACATGCCGCAGCGTGTCCAAGCGGTTGTACGTCGGAATGACGACGGAAAGTTCAAGCATGTATCAGTCGGCTTACGGCATCCCTGATCGCTTCGCGGAAGTGCGCGAGCGCCTCGGGCGACTCGCGCGCAGGTTTTTGAATGAGCGCGCCGGGAACGCCGTACGGCGCCCATTCCTGCGAGTTCAAACGGAAATAGCGGTGTTCGAAAGCGACCACGGTTGGCCTGCGCATCGCGCTTGCGACGTGCGTCGCACCCGTGTCCACGGTGACGATCGCACAGGCCCGTTCGAACACGGCAGCCCAACGGTGAAACGGCAAACCGCCCAGCAGCACGTCCGCCGTTCGGGAACCGGCGATCGCATGCACGTAGCGTTCGCATTCCGGGGCATACGTCACGACCAACGGAACGCCGAAGTCCCGCAGCATCCGCATCAGTTCGAGCGTCGACTGCAGCGTGCTGCCCGTCGTGAACCAGCGCTCGCCCAAATGCAAGACCAGCGGATCGCGCGGGAGATACGCGATCGCCTCGCGGTCCTGCGGCGTAATATCCAGACGCAGCGCATGCCGGCGATCGTTCGCGCCCGCAAGTGCGACGAGGTCGAGCAGCTGGTTGACTTCGTGACGCACGTGCCGGTGGGGGTTGCGGTCGGCGAGCGCCGGGTCCGCCTCGGAGATCATCACGCGGTTGACGTGCAGCGGCAGCGCCAACCGTGTCATCCAGCGGCGCACGTACGTGTAACCCACGCGCACGGGCGCGCGCGTCGCGCCGGCGATGCGCAGGTCGGCGGTACGGGGCGCGAGCGCGACGGCGATGTCCACCCCGCGGAAACGCTCACCGACCCGGTGCGGTGCCGCCTGGGGCGGCAATTCGACGATCTCGTCCACGTCGGTGTTGCGCTCCATCACGATGCGGTTATACGGCGTGCACACCATCGTGATGCGCGCCTGCGGATACGAAGCGCGCACGGTCGCTATCGCGGGCGTGGAAAGGATGAGGTCGCCGATTCTATCCGTTCGCGCGAGCAGAATGTGCACGGTGCAGCTCTTCGTAGTATGCGCGCGACGCCAGGGCGCGCGCGGTGCGCAGCTCGCGACCGGAGAGGTCCTGTGGACCGTTCAAAAACGCTTCCAGCGCCGGCGGCGGCTTGCGCGCGTTCGCCCAGCGGTGCAGCAGCTCGTTTGCGGGAAAATCGCCCGTTGCCAGCGCCGTGCGCCAATGCGGATGCATTTGCCCCAGCTGCACCGCAGTCCGCGCCTGCGCTTGCGCCTGACGGATCATGCCGGGAACGTCGGCGCGCTTGGGCCGCGGCTTGTAGTGATACACCAGCGCGCGCTTGTTGAATGCCGCCTTCACGCCTGCGAAGCGCAGACGCAGGCCGACGTCGATGTCTTCCCATCCGTATTCGGCGAATGTGGTGTTGAAGCCGCCGATGGCGCGAATGGCCGCAAGCGGCACGGACACGTTGGTGGTCCAGAAAAAGTTGCCGCTGTAATGTTTGAGCGACCAGACCGGCGGCGGCAGGTCGTCGAATGTTTCGACGTTGATCGCGCCGCCCCTGACGACGCGCAGCGCAAAACGCTCGTGCGAACGCAGATGCTCGGCCACGAACGTGGGAATCGGCAAGACGTCGTCGTCGATGAAGATGATGCGCTCTCCGCTCGCGCGCGCGATACCGGCGTTCCGGCCGGCGGCCAAACCCGAATTCACTTGATCGATGACGGCGAAGGGACATGTCGCCCGCATCTTCGCGCGCTCGATGACGCGCGCCGTGTCGTCCGTTGACCCGTCGTTCACGAGCACCACTTCGTACGCGCCGCATGCGGTCTGTTCAAAACAGGCGTCGAGCACGCGCTCGAGCAAACGCGCGCGGTTGTACGTGCACAGCTGAATCGTGGCCCTCATGCCGGACTTCCTGCGACCGAGCGCGCCGCCGCCAAAATGCGCGGCACGTCGAGCGCATCGATGCATGCGTAGGTACGGCACGTTTCCTTGCGCTCGCCCTTACCGCACGGATAGGTGGCGCGCACGACCGCCGTGCGCGCGCCCAAAGGCGCCCAGCGATCCGGCGTGTCGGTCTGAAAGGGAAAGATGCCGGCGACGGGCGCGCCCGCCGCTGCCGCGACGTGCATCGTGCCGGTCGTTATGCCGGCGAACAGCACGCTGCGTGCGGCCAGCGCGCCGAAAGCACCGATGCCGAGCCTGCCGGCAATATCGATCGCACCGCTTGCCGCCGACACGTCGCGCGCGATCGGCGCATCGGCGGCGCTGCCGCTGAGCAGCACGGGAACGGCGAAGGTCTCGCGCAGCGCCGCCGCGAGCCGCGCCCATCCTGCCGTGGGCCACATGCGGCGCTGGGTCGCGACGGCATTGGCACAATGCAGAATGACGAAGCGTTGCACGTGCAAGCTTTCGAGCAGCTGCGCCGCCTGCGCGGCGTCTTGCGCATCGGGAACGAATCGCGGTACGGCGTCAGCCGTATCGCAGCCTAAAGCGCGCCCGTAATCAAGTAAAATCTGCGACCAATGCGTCGTCACATCACCCCGCTCGCTGCGCACGTCAACGCGATGCGTGAAGCGGTGCGAATATAAGCGGCGCGATTGTCCCACGCGCACGGGAATGCCGGCGAGCTGTGCGACGTGCGCCGTACGCACCGACGCCCACGTGATTACCGCAGCGTCGTAGGCGCGCGCGCGAAGCATCTGCGCGAGATCTGCGTCCGAGGCGTCGTCCGCTGCCCACACCTCATCCACGTCGGGTACGTGCTGCAGCGCCTCAACGTGCGCTTGAAGCGTCAGAACGTCGACGCGCTGGTACTTGCTGCGCAGCGCGCGTGCCACGAGCGAGGCCATCAAAGAATCGCCGATGCCGCCGCCGGCACAATAGAGAAGCGCTTTAGCCGGCACGCGCTGCGCGCTGCAGTTCCCGCGCGAGCTCGGTCGTATAAATGCCGTCCAGCAGCTGCGCGCGCGCGATCGCGCGCACGGCAGACGGGAAGCGGGCGTCTTCGGCAACGCCGGCAAACCACGGCAGCGAGCGCTCCAGCGCCTTGGCGCGCAGCAGGTTCACACGGTATGCGCCGGTTGCGGATTTGACGCGCGAACTGCGATTTTTGCGCACGAACCGCACCGCCATGCGCGCCTTTTCGATCGCCTTGTGCATCTCCGATGCCAGCGTCAGGTCGGCCGGCGGCTTGATGTGCCAAAGGTGCGCATTCCACGCGAATTTCCGGCGCAAGCCGCGTTCCCGCAAACGGACTCCAAGTTCCGTGTCTTCCCAGCCGTACAGGTTGAATTGCTCGTCGAAGCCGCCAACCGCATCGAGTGCGGCCTTGGGAACGGAAACGTTGCACGTGCAAAAAAACGCGCGCGAGTAGTTCGGCATCGCGGGTTTGGGACGTTCGTGATACGAGGCGACATTCAAAATTGGGCCGCTCACCACCAAGTTCGCCGAGCTGTGCGCCGCTTCGTGCGCCGCCAAAAAGCCGGGCGGCGCGTACACGTCGTCGTCGCAAAAGAGAATTACGTGGCCGGTCGCGGCGGCGATGCCGCGGTTACGTGCGGCGCCGCGGTTCGGGCGCTCTTCGAACACGTAACCGACTTCAAAGGGGTAATGTTCTCGCGCGCGTTCGACGATATGAGGCGTTGCATCGCGCGATCCGTTGTCGACGACGATGACTTCGAAAAGCGGCGCACCGATCTGTTTGGAAAACGACTGCAGAGCGTTGTCCAAATATTCGGCACGGTCTTTGGTGGCGATGACGACGGAGAGGCGCACGAATATCCCTTTATACGGCTTGCTGCAGCGCTAGCACGCCGGCCGCCATGCGCACCGACGCGCCGACGTGTTCGCGATACAGGCCCGTAAGCGCCTGCGAACGCTGCTCCAGCCACGCCGCATCGTCCAAACGCTCGAGCGCGACGCGCGCGACGCGCCCCGGCGTGAGCGTGCCGCGCAGCTCGAGCACCAACTCGCGCTCTGCGTCCATATTCGGCTGCGTATGGTAGGTGAAGCGCCGGGCATACCGCGTGACGACGGCCCGTTTCATTGCCGCGCCGGCGACGGGAATACGATTGAGGTACGTGAGCGGCCCGTTGATCGTAATGAGTTCGGGCGCGTTGAAGGCGGTACAGGAAACGCACGGCGTCCCAACCGCCGCCAGTTCGATGACTTTGGTTCCCGGGATCGTCACCGCAACCCGAGCGCGCGCCGCCGCCGCAATCGCGTTGCGCACGACCGGCACGCGGACGCTGCCGTCGCCGGAAAC
>JBHEMM010000057.1:0-442 GCA_046262595.1 Vulcanimicrobiaceae bacterium | reverse complement strand
GCCGGCTCGTGTGATCCGCTCGCGCGCAACGCCGGCGCGCTCGAGTTCGCGGGCGTTCCCCGCATCAACGGCAAACGCGCGCGCCGTCTGCCGCGCGATGCGGGGCCGCGAAAATTTATACGTCGCGAGCGCACCGCCGAAGCGCTTGTGCAGCCGCGCCGCGTGCATCAGATCGCCGCCCAGATACAGCACCGCGTCGGCGCCTTCCGGAACCCCGTCCAGGCGCGCGCCCAGGGCAACCTTCACGTACGTCTTCGGATCGTACACCTGGGCTTGCGGAAAGCGGGCGCGCACGTAGTCCGGCTCGGCGCCGCTCGCGTAGTCGTCCGGGACATAGAAGACGTGGACCGATGCGCCCGGCTGCTGCGCGTACAGCGCATGCAGCAGCGGGGTAAGCCATCCGGCGGTTTCACCCGGACCGTTGCACGTGACGAACAGGCGA
>JBHEMM010000056.1:353-11563 GCA_046262595.1 Vulcanimicrobiaceae bacterium | reverse complement strand
CGCTGCCGTCGAAGCGAAATATTTCGCTTTGCTCGCTTCAGTGGCAAAGGCTTTGCCGGCATCGTAGAGCGCCGCGGCGCGATACGTGAGCAGACGCGCCGCATCCAGGTCCGTGGCCATTTGTGCGATTTTGAACGAGACGCCTTCGTATGCGCCGATCGGTCTGCCGAAGGCAATGCGCTCTTTCGCAAACTTGACCGACTCGTCCAAACACGCGGCCAGAATGCCGCACGCTTGCGCCGCAATGCCGATGCGTCCGCCGGTCAAGGCGGTGAGCGCGTGGCTAAAGCCGCTTCCTTCCTCGCCCAGACGCGCGTCTTCGCACACCTGCACGCCGTCAAACGCGATGTCGCACGTGTTGCTCGTATGGATGCCCAGCTTTTCGGTGACTTTTTCGACGTTGATGCCGGCGCAGTCGTTGTCTACCAAAAAGGCGCTCACGCCTTTCGCGCCTTCCCCGCCGGTGCGGAACATTGCCATGATGACGCTGCTGTATTTGCCGTTGGTGCACCACTGCTTGCGGCCGTTGAGCTCGTAGCCGTCCGCCGTGCGCTTCGCGCTTGCGCGGATGTTCGCCGCGTCCGATCCGGCATCGGGTTCCGTGAGCGCAAAACCGGCAATCTGGTCACGATGCGCGAGTTTGGGCAGATAGCGCCGCTTCTGATCTTCGCTGCCGAGTTTGAGAATAGCCATGCAGATCATCGAATGCACGGAAAGCGTTACGGCGGTGCCGGCGTCCACGCGCGCCAGCTCTTCCACGGCGCGCGCGTACGAAACGTAATCGGCTCCCGAACCGCCGTACTCTTCAGGCACGAGTAAGCCCATGATGCCGGCAGAATTGAGCTTGCCGTACAGCTCGCGGGGAAAAAAGTGCTCGCGGTCCCATTGCGCGATATGCGGCGCGATCTCGCGCTGTGCGATCTGCGCCGCTAAGTCGCCAATTTCGCGTTGTTCGTTCGTGACCTCGAAGCTAGTCAACGCGAATGAGCACGGCGTCGCCTTGACCGCCGCCGCTGCATATCGCGGCGATTGCCAGACCGCCGCCCCGCGCGCGCAATTGATGGATCGCGCTTGCAATGATGCGCGCACCGGAGGCGCCGATGGGATGGCCGAGCGCCACTGCGCCGCCCAATTTGTTGACGTTGGCGGGATCCAGCCCGAGCCGGCGAGCCGAGGTGATCGCAACGGCGGAAAAGGCTTCGTTCACTTCCCATACGTGAATCTGATCGTTGCTCAAGCCATTCTTCTCGAGCAACTTGCGTGCCGCCATCGCGGGCGTGAGCGCGATGTACGGCGAGTCCCACGCCACCGTGGCGTGATCCAAAATGCTCGCGAGCGGTTTATATCCGTGTGATCGTGCGTATGGTGCGCTTGCCATCACCAGTGCGGCGGCACCGTCGTTCACGCCGGGCGCGTTACCGGCGGTAATGGTCCCGTCTTTTTCCAATGGTTTGAGCCTGGCCATCGCTTCCAGACTCGCGTCCGTACGCACCGCTTCGTCCGCTGCAACCCCCGTTGAGGGAACGTCCCCCGTCACAAAGGGCGCCCATGTGCCGTAATCCAACGTGAAGTCTTTAGAAGGTTCGTGCGTCCACACATCGTCGGCGTTCCCGTTCGATGAACCCGCGGAAACAGGCACGCGCGCGCGCGCCGGTTCGGGCAGTTTCTCGAGCACGAGCTTGCCTTTCGCTTTCGTCGCAACGCGAAGCGGAATCATTTCGGCAGCGAACGCGCCGTTTTGCTGCGATTGCGTCGCGCGGCGGTGCGATTCGAGCGCGTACACATCTTGCTCTTCGCGTGTGATGCGCAGTTCGTTTGCGACCTTTGAACCTTGCGTCGCCATGGTCATCGGAAAATAGTAATCCCACAGGCCGTCGTGGATCATCGCATCGATTAAACGTCCGTCGCCGAAGCGGTAACCCGAGCGCGCGTCCTTTAAAAGATACGGCGCGTTGGACATCGACTCCATGCCGCCCGCGAGCACCACTTCGTTGCTGCCGTCATTGAGCAAACGCGCCGCATTCACGACCGCCAGCAAACCCGAAGCGCACACTTTATTGACCGTTTCGGCCGTCACCGTTTTTGCCAGGCCCGCTTTGAACACCACTTGGCGCGCCGGGTTCTGGCCCGTGCCGGCTTGGAGCACGTGGCCCATGATGACGTGCTCGACCTCCGCCGGGTCGATGCCCGAGCGTTCGAGCGCGCCGAGCGCCGCAGCTGCGCCTAAGGTGGTCGCTTCGAGGGACGCCAGGCCGCCGCCAAGCCGGCCGAACGGCGTACGGGCGGTCGCCAGCACGACGGCTTTGGAACTGTTCGAATTCATAGCTCCGCTCGCTTCTGCGTGCAAACGACGCGTTCATCTTCGGAACAATTCTCGCACTCGAACTGCAGCGTCACGTGTGTGATGCCGAAGCGCGCGCGCACCGTCGCGTCGATAGCGCGCGCGATGGCGGTGGCCTCGCTCACGCGCCGGTCTTCGACCAGGACATGCGCGCTCAGGGCGAGCGCGCCGCCTCCGATCGTCCACACGTGCAAGTCGTGCACCGCCAGCGTGCCGTCCAAGGCGGCGATCGCTTCGCGCACATCGCGCACGTGCATGCCGCGCGGAACTGCCTCCAGCAGCACGTCCGCCGCATCGCGCACCACGCGAAACACGCCGACGACGATGATCGCCGCCACAAAGAGCGAGAGCGCGGGATCGATCCACGTCGCGCCCGTCGCGATGATGGCAATTCCGCCGGCGATAACGGCAAACGCACCGAGCGCATCGCCCGCAACGTGAAAGAGCGCTGCCTGAAGGTTCAAGTTTTCTTTGCCCGCGCCGTGCAGCATCAGCGCGATGGCGCCGTTGACCAGCAAACCCACCGCTGCCACTTCGCTCATCAGCAAGCCGTGCGTGTGCTGCGGCAAGAAAAAACGGTGCACCGCCTCGAACGCGATGACGGCCGTGATCGCAAGCAGCGCGGCGCCGTTTAAAAGGGCAGCCAGGATCTCGACGCGCCCGTACCCGAACGTTTTGCGCACATTCGCCGGACGGCGCGCGCCGAGCGTTGCAAACAGTGCGACGGCGAGCGCAAACGCGTCCATGCATACATGGGCGGCATCGCTCAGCAGCGCGAGCGAGCCGGAGCGAAGACCGCCCCACACTTCAAAGAGCGCCACACCCGCGACCAGAGCGAGCGAAACGGCAAGCCGCGCGAGCGGCGTCATGTTACGCGCGCAGCGCTTTGAGCGCGAGCACCGCGAGCATTGCGCCGAAGGTCAGAAACGTGTTTTTCTCCGCGTTGGCGATGACGGATGCTTTCCACGTTCCACGCGCATCGCTCTTGGGTTCGAGCGCCGGCACGATGGAAGGAACGTCCGCGCAATACTGCTCGTACGGCACGCCGAATTGCGAGCGCAGATACGCCTCTTCGTGCGGGATGATAGCGGCATAGACCGCCGCCATGGTTCCCAGTGAGGCGGCGATAAGCAGCGCGCGCGTGCCCGCCGTATTGCTGCCGGTAAACGCGAGCGCGAAGCCGGCGGCGGTTAAGAAGTTTCCGGCATACAGCGGGTTGCGCACGTACGCATACGGGCCGGCGGTGACGAGTTCGGGCGCGGTGACGTGATCTTCGCGCGTCGTTACGCCCGAATATCCGACTGCCCAGCAGCGCACCAGCTCGCCTGCGAGTGCAAGCGGCAGACCGATCGTGATGCCGAATGCACCGGGTTTCCCGAACACCGCAAGCAGGACGGCGGGCACCGCCAGCAGCGCGCCGCGGTTCTTGAAAACGAGGGCTTTAAAGTCTGCGCCCCGTGGATCGATCATGTCGCGCAGCTCATTTGTGCATCGGCATAGACATCCTGCAGCGAGCGGCGCAGCGCAATGGACGGCGCCCACCCCGTCGCGCCGCGCAGTTTCGCGTTAGAACCATACATCAGCGGCACCTCGGAAGGCCGCATGCGTTCGGGATCCTCGCGCACTTCCACCGGCACGCGCGCGATGCGGATCAGCTCGCCCAACACGTCGCGCATGCTCGCCGCCGTTTCGCCGCACACATTGTAGACTTCGCCGCGTACACCGCGCTCGGCAAGCAGACAGTACGCCTGCACGGCATCCCGAACGTCGATAAAGTCGCGTTTCGCCGTCAAGTCGCCGACGTGCAGCACGGGCGCGGCGCCGGCAGCGATCTGCGCCAGCTGGCGTGCAAACGATGCAACGGCGAAGCGCGCATTCTGCCCCGGACCGATATGATTGAACGCGCGCGTGACGACCGCATCCAAACCGAACGCCCGCACTTCACCGGCGACGAGCGCTTCGCCGGCGAGTTTGCTCGCCGCGTACGGGTTCGCTGGCTGCGGCAGCACCGTTTCGGCGAGCGGATAGCGGTCCGGCGGCTGCGGCCCGTAGACGTCGGCCGAACTGGCAAACAGCAGCCGCGCGCTTTTGCCGCCCTTGCGCAGCTCGCGCAGCGCGGCGAGTACCGACGACGTGCCGCGCACGTTCACAACGTACGTTTCGCCCGGGTCGGCGAGCGCATGCGGCACGAACGCCTGCGCCGCCAAATGAAAGACGACGTCGGGCTGCGCTTGCATGACCTCGGCGATGACCGCTTGCGTTTCGCGCACGTCGCATGCCAGCGTGACGATCTCCGCCGAACGTTCGCGCAGGGCACTCGCGAGATGCGTACCGGCGAATCCGCCCGCGCCGGTGAGGAACGCGCGCACCGGCCTTACGTGTTGACGAGCGGCGAGAGACGGTCGATGTCGGCGCGCACCATCATCGCAACCAGCTGTTCAAACGAGACGGCAGGCTCCCAACCCAGTTCGCGTTTCGCTTTTGCCGCATCGCCGATTAAAAGATCGACTTCCGCGGGCCGCACGAACCGCGGGTCGATGCGAATGTAACGCTCGTAGTCGCCCAGGCCCGCTTCTTCAAAAGCGATGCGGACGAAATCGCGCACACTGTGGGTGCGGCCCGTCGCAACGACGTAGTCATCCGGTGCATCGTGCTGCAGCATCAGCCACATCGCGCGCACGTAATCGCCCGCAAAGCCCCAGTCGCGCTGCGCGTCCAGATTCCCCAGCGCGAGCCCCGTCTGCAAACCGCATTTGATCCGTGCGACGCCGTCGGTGATCTTGCGCGTGACGAATTCTTTGCCGCGCCGCGCGCTTTCGTGGTTGAAAAGAATGCCGCTGCATGCGAACATGCCGTACGATTCGCGATAGTTGATCGTGATCCAATGACCGTAGAGTTTCGCAATGCCGTATGGCGAGCGCGGATAGAAGGCCGTCTGCTCGTTCTGCGGCACGGCTTGCACTTTGCCGAACATCTCGGAGCTCGAGGCTTGATAGAACTTGACGCGCGGGTTCACCGCGCGAATCGCTTCGAGCACGCGCGTCACGCCGAGCGCCGTGAACTCGCCGGTGAGGACGGGCTGCGTCCAAGACGCCGGCACGAACGACTGCGCCGCCAAATTGTAGATCTCGTCCGGATGCGTGGCGCCAACGATGTTCGTGATCGAGGTCTGATCCAGCAAATCGCCGGAGATAAACTCGATGCGCTCCGCAATATGCGCAATGCGTTCGTGAACGTCGGTGCTCGTGCGGCGCGTCATGCCGATGACGCGGTAGCCTTTCTCCAGCAGCAGCTCGGCCAGATACGATCCGTCCTGCCCGGTGACCCCCGTGATCAGCGCGGTCTTCTGCATTACGCTACAATCAGGATGGTCTCGCCCGAATCGTCGAAGACGAAACGGGTCTCGAACATCTCGTCGCCTTCGACGCCGACGACCTTGGATTGAATGGTGAGCCGGTGCATCAGCCGGCCCTCATGCCGCACGACGCCCGAGTAAAAATACTGCACCAGCGGGGTGACGGAGTCTTTGAGCGGGGCCAAGCGCCGCCGTTCGACAAGCATCTGCAGCAAACGCTGCTGCAAGCGCGTGGGCAGCAGCCGGTTCGCGTCGTCCGGCGTCATGCGGACGGTGGTCAGTTCTTCTTGGGCCTTGTTCGTTTCCGCCACGGTCTTGTCGGTGGTGTAGCGCACGATAGCGTCCCAATCGTCGGCGGAAATACCGGTGAAACGCATGCCATAGCGCCACACCGACTTGCCCTGATGCGCGACCGTGTCTTGCCAGACGCATTTGCCGCGAACCCGAACGGTACGCCCGTCGATAATGGCACGCACTTCGAACTCCTCCTTGCCGACCGGTTCTTGAGTGAGCACGCAAAGGCCGCCGCCGCTGATATCGAGGCCGATTGCAGGCTTTTGCGTGGTGCCCCCGTCCACCGAAAACGTCGCGCGGTAGGGCTTGCGTTTGCGCGGATATTTTCGGCGGTTGGGTTCTTTGCCGGTAAACCACGCGAGTAATTCCGGCAGCATCAGCGGAATGGCTTCGCCCTCCTTAAACGCGTTCCGCCTGCGCCGCAACGCGCGTGGCGATAAAAGCGGCAACTTCACTGGGCAGCGTCCCGCGCCCGAAACCCGCATCGTAGCCCAGTTCGAGCGCGAGCAGATTCGTCACGCGCGGGCCGCCGCAGCAGACCACGATGCGGTCGCGCAGACCCTCTGCTTCAAGCAGTTCGATGAGTTCGGTGAAATTCTTGATGTCGCTGCCTTTTTGCGTGACGACCTGCGAAGCTAACAGTGCGTCGATATTGCGATCTTTTGCAAAACGCACGAACTCTTCCACCGCAACTTGACTTCCCAGATTGAACGCCTCGAACATTTTATAGCGCTCCAGCCCGTAGTCGCCTTTGTAGCCTTTCATGTTCAGGATGGCGTCAATGCCGACGGTGTGCGCGTCGGTGCCGATGCACGCTCCGGCGACGCGCACTTTGCGGCCGACGCGCTCGGCAAGCAGCGCGTCGATCTCCTCCATGGTCATCGCATGCGTACGCGCCGAGGGCGCCGATATCGCCGCAGCGTCAATCGACTGCGGCGTGCTCGCGTAGACGACGAAAAATGAAAAGCCCTGCGCAATAGCGCGCCCTTCGACCACGCTCACGCCGGTGAAGCCCATCTTTACCACGAGCTGCCGCGCCGCTTCATCGGCCGCTTCGCTCCAATCGACCGGCAGCGTGAACGAGAGCTGCACCTTCCCGTCGTTCATCGTATCGCCGTACGGCTTAATAAAACTCACGCGCGCACCGTGCTTTGCTGGGCCTGCAGCAGCTCCTCAAACGGATTCCAATACTGCGCATCCCGTTCAAACACGCCCTCGAAACCGCGTCCGCCCTCCGGCGGGCGTTTCACGTCGGCGAAAACGCCCGCTTCGATCGCTTCCATCATGCCTTGTGCGGCGACGCGCTCGAGCAGTGCGTGCGCGGCAGCAAGCACGTCGCGGGCCCGCGTTTCGATGCGCCCGCCCGGCTTGAACGTGATCTCGTCGCCGAAGTGGCGCGCGGTGTTCATGATATACTGCGCGTTCTCGAGCGCCAGCGCGCGATCGCCCAAGAACGGTGTATGAATCGCCTCGGTCAGCATGCCGCACAAGTGGATGGATTGCTTCGTCATCACCGAGGTGAGGTTAAAGAGCGCGTCGATCAAGTGCCCTTTGAAAATGTCCCCGGTCATATGTTTGGTCGGCGGCATGTATTTGAGCGGCGCACGCGGGAAGACCTGGCGCGCGAGCTGCGCCTGCGCGACCTGCAGCAGAAAGCCGTCCTGCAGATCGGGGCTAATCTCGTACGCATCGCCCAAACCGATCTGTTCGTCGGGCATGCCGGCGCGGTGCGCGAACTCTTCGTTGATGAACTGCGAGGCAAGCACGGCCGGCGCTTGCTCCACCGCATCGGCCGTCGTCAGGTAGTTATCTTCACCGGTGTTGATGATGATGCCCGAGTACGCGTTGAGCAGCCGGCTGAAATGCTGGTCGACGAACGTGCGTTTCATGTTGATGTCGCGGAACAGAATGCCGTACATGGAATCGTTGAGCAGCATGTCGAGCCGTTCCATGGCCGCCATGCTCGCGATCTCCGGCATGCACAGGCCGCTGGCATAATTGGTGAGCATGACGTAGCGCCCGAGTTTGGCGGACACCTCATCGAGCGCTTCGCGCATGATCTTGAAATTAGCTTGCGTCGCATACGTGCCGCCGAATCCTTCGGTCGTCGGTCCGAACGGGACGAAATCCAGCAATGACTGGCCGGTCGAACGAATGACGGCGATGATTTGGGCGCCGGCTTGCGCCGCCGCAACCGCTGCCGTGCGGTCTTCATAGATGTTTCCGCTTGCAACGATCAGGTAGAGCAGCGGCGGCGGTCCCTGCGGATACTGCCGCAGTTGTTCGGTGCGCTCGCTGCGGCGCTGCGCGATGCGCTCGAGCGCCTGTTCTGCCTGGCGCCGCACCACGGCGCGCCCCGCCGCTTCCGGCACGCTTGCGAACTGCGCGAAACGGAGGTCACCGCTTGCGATGCGTTCTCCGAGATCCTGCGCCGGCAGTCCGGTCTGCGCAAGGGCGCGTCCGAAAGCCGCCGCTACGCCGTGCGCCCGCTCATCCGCGCTGAGGCTGTCCACGACCAAATTCGGCAGCGGCGCATCGTCGGCGCCCACCCCATCGACCCCGAGCAAGCGCAGCACCGACCGTTCGACCGAAACGGTCGAATGACGGGCGATGAATGCGCTCACGGGCGCGACGATGGCCGCCGCGCGGTCGCGGCACTGCACGACGACGGCGGGATCGATGCGAAGTTCCATGTGAGGCTTATCTTAAGGGAGCCGGAGGCTTTTCCCTTAACCGCCAATGGAGCGGCATGCGTAGACCGTTCGTGGCCCTTGCCGCGGTTTTACTTCTGGCGGGGGGCCTCGCGGCACTCGCCACGCAGCGGCCGTCCGGCGAACTCGGCGGCCGGGGCGGACCTCAAACGTGGACGCAATACCAGGGCGGCCCGGCGCACAACGCCGTCTTTGAAGGCAGCCTGCGCGCGAACTGGCTCACGCCGCTCGGCGAGAAAATCAACGGCGGTTTGGCGCTGGCGGGCGGCACGCTCTATGCGGTGAGTTTCGACCACAAACTGTACGCGCTCGATCCGGCTTCCGGGGCCATCCGCTGGAACGCGGCGACGGACAACATCCTCATGTCCACGCCGGTGATCGCCGACGGCATCGTCGTCGTGGGCACGGGCAAGGACGGGTTTTTGAAACCGGACGATCCGGTCTCGCAGGTGTGGGGGCGCGAGCAGGGCGACGACCTGGTCGCCTATACCGAACAAGGACGCCGCCTATGGAGCTTTCACACGGCCGGTGAAAACATGGCATCGCCCGCCATTGACGGCGGCACCCTGTATTTTGCGAACGGCGGCGCGCGCGCGTACGCGCTGGATCTGCATACGGGCGATGCAGGCTGGTCCGTGCCGCTGCCCGGGATCGCGACGATGGCCTCGGCAACGCAGCACGCCGGCGCCATAATCACCAGCGTGTGTCACAACGCGCCGTACTACTGCAGGACGATCGCGTTGAACGAACGCACCGGCGAACAGCGCTGGAGCAGTCCGATCGGGGGCAGCGACTGCACGCCCACGATCGACGGGGGCCTGGTGTTCGTGCAGAGCAGCAGCATCGGCGTCGCGCCGTTTCACACGGGCGGCCGCGTCACCGTTGCGGCGTTGGACGAACGCACCGGAAAAACGCGCTGGGCGAAAACGTATCCGCCCGCGCCGTTTACGTACATCGCATCATCGGAACGCCAAATCGCCGGAACGGCCGTGAACGGCGTGCTCTATCAAGCAATCGGCAATCTTGCGCGCATGGTGGCGTTCGACGAGCGCACGGGCCGCGAACGCTGGTCGGCGCACACGTCCGGCAACGTGAAGATGAGTCCAGTCGTGAGCAGTGGCCGCGTCTATTTCGGCGATACGGCGGGCATCTTCTACACGCTCGACGCCCGAACGGGTCGCATCGTGCACACCGGCTCGTTTTTGCAGCCGTTCTCCGTTTCGCCACCCGTGATCTACGGAAAAACGCTGTTCGTCGCCGACGGCAATATGGTGGCCGCGATGCCGCTGGATACGCTGCAGTAATAGGGCGGCGGCGGGAAATAGCGGGACGGCCGTTTCCGTTACCATGCGACCTGCCGCTAACACCGGCGCCGTCCTGCTCCGAATCCGGCATTCGAATGGCGATCTAATGACGCACGCGTCTTCGAGCGCACTTTGCGCCGGGGCGGCGCACGTCCGACTTACAGTCTTTGTGCGCGCCGGTGGGTCGCTTACCGGCTAGCGAAGGCGGTCTGTGACGTCCGGGCAAGCCGTCGTAGCCGTAGGGGCTATTGTACGACCACCGCTGCTACCACTTCAGGATCCGAATGCGAGACCTCTCTGGCCGTGATGTGCCATTGAACGGAATCGTCGATTGATATGCGATCGTAATACCTCGTCGAAACGCGGTAAAAGATGGCCAGCGTATCAAGCAGCATGTCTTTAACGTCACGGAAGTTGATTCGACCGTAGGCACGCTGAAAGCGCAACGTTACGGGCGCGGACTCGATGCGATACCCTAAACGGTTCGCGTTCACCAACACCTCGAGGTCGAAGGCGAATCGCTTGCAGAGAATTCGAGGGAAGACTCGGTCAATGACTTCACGCCGAAATAGCTTTAAACCGGTCTGAGTATCCTTAACCGGCAGGCCAAAGAGCGCGCGGACAAGGCCGTAATAGACACAACTATAGAGCCTTCTTTGCCAAGGGTAGTTGACATTTGAAAGCACATGCCGTTTCGAGCCAATAACAACATCGCACGCCTGCGCTTCCATGATACCGAAGAACGTCGGCAACTGAGAGGGATGAAGGTCCATGTCCGCGTCCAAGAACACTACATAATCCCCACGCGCAAACTGCGCGCCGCACATCAAAGCGTTGCCTTTTCCAGCGTTCTTGTCATAACGAACCACCCGCACTCGTTCGGGGTGTGACGTCAAAAGTCGTGCAGCGTGCAAATAAGTCTTGTCAGGGCTGCCGTCATCGACAACGATAATCTCATAGTCGTACTCAAAAGACGACAGCGTTTCGGCGGTCTCCATTAAATTTGCGATGATAAGATGCGCTTCGTTATAAGCCGGCATAACGACGCTGATTGTTGGATTCAAACAAGTCTCCCCGCGGACCTATTAAAAAAGCGCTCGAAGCGCTCGCAGCGCTCGCAGCGCAGATTCAGCTCATTCGCCGCAGATCCCGGCCAGTCCTCTGCTGAGGTCAGAACGCGTAAAAGGCTACAAACGGAGCAAGCC
>JBHEMM010000056.1:0-343 GCA_046262595.1 Vulcanimicrobiaceae bacterium | reverse complement strand
AAAAAACCAAAGGTGCCCGCCGTTCAAGTAACCGCCCGCGCTGCTTGAGTATGCCTAACAACGCGCGATCGGCAGAAACGAAGCGATCGTCGCTCGGCAGTAACACGACGCGTCCGTATGGCATTCCGGCTCCTGTATCTCTGTCGAAAACGCCGCCGGGCAAGCGGAAGAGACGCCTCGCCGCAGAAACGGAATCGTGTGCGTGTTGTTCTCTTTAATTGGCGAGACCTCGACCATCCAAAAGCTGGAGGTGCTGAAAGATCAACCGACAATTTGGCGAGAGGATTAGCCGAGCGCGGGCATTCGTTTACGTGGTTCACCAGTCGGTCGCAAGGTTCTGAAG
>JBHEMM010000055.1:0-11688 GCA_046262595.1 Vulcanimicrobiaceae bacterium | reverse complement strand
GTGCATCCACCCATATCCCACCTACTCCACAGGTGTGCAACTTCTGGCAGGCGACATGTCCATCGCCCGACTTCTCCAAGGGATTTCGGGCCGCCTCATTCGTGCCGCTTCGAAAATGGTTCGATAGAACATAGCCGCCGACACACGATCTCAGGCAACATGAAGCCGCGGGCGGCCGCCCGGCAAGGACGATTACCGGCACAACGTTGCCCGTGAGTCCGGGTGCGGCAACCGCCGCGGCGGTTGCCAAACAAAGCACGACGATGCCCAAACATCACAGCGGCGTTACGCCGAAACGAACGGCTTCACAAATTTGCCTCCGGAAGGCGAGCGGCAGTGGCGTCCAACCGGCGATGAAGCATGGTGATTTCCTCACGCTGCTGGCGCGTTTCGGCGATCAGCTCGCGCAGCAGCGCGTCAGTCGTCTGCGATGCTCCGTCCGAGGCGGACGTCGACGCAAGTGCGGTTGCAAGGTATCCCGCGAGAAACCGCAGTGATTCGATTTCGTCTGGAGCAAACGCCTCGCCGGAGCGCTTGTGTCCGACGACGAGAATGCCCATGAGGGCTTTGCGCACCGCCATGGGAACGGCCAGCTCTCCAGCTATGTTCGTTACGCGCGTGTGCAATTCAATCGGCACCTCTTCGACAGCCATGCCGACGGCCGCATCGTCGTCCGCGTCGACAAATTCCGCAGCGTCCGAGGTGCTGCACAGAAGCGCGAAGTCGCTCTGCACGTCGCTTCGGTAGTAGATGCATACCGCCGTCGTTTCGAGGTATGCGGTTAAGTCGCGTTGGACACGGGCCAGCAGCGACTCTCGATCGCGAATGAAGTTTACCTCGGTGGCCAAGTGGCGCAGCGCCTTCTCCGCCGCGTGCCGCTTAGCGAAAAACACGCGATCGATAAAATGGTCGGTGCGATCGTGAATTGGCCGCAGCGAGAATCCTATCACGATCGCGATTCCGCCTTCGATGATGAAGCTGGTCGGGCGCGAAAGATTGACGAGAAGCGCGCCGGCAAGCCACTCGAGCGCGATGAAGCAGGCAACGACGATTCCCGATACGACGCTGAAGACGAGTGCCCGGTTGAGCACGAAGGCAACGTCGACCACGCGGCGTTTCAAAACGGCGTACGTTAGCCCTGCAGCCAGAACGTAGAAGGTCGCAGAAAACAGTACCTGATCGATAACCGTATAACTCGAGCCCATCAGCAGCGTTGCCCCGGGTAAGAGCATCGGGCCGCTGAAGCCAAGAAAGAACGAACCGCCAATCCAGCGCAAACGCTGACGGTCGATTATCGTGCCTGCTCTAAAAGCGTCAACGAGACAAACGAACGCCAAAACCGGGACGAGCACCACGCATGCAACGGAAGGCCCCGTTAGACCCGAAACATCGCCGACGAACGCAGGCAGCATATAGGTAGCGCTCATGAGCAATATTTCAAGCGCCGTTACTGCGGTGCCGGCGTACAGGCAGACCCGCCGCAGCAGCCGCTTGAATCCGGCGCCCCGCGAATAGCCGGCGAAAAACACGAGCGCGCAATACACACCCAAAATAAAAAACGTCGACGCAGTAAGTTCGTAGAGAACCAAGCGCGCGAGCGGTGATCCGACGCGGTCGGGGATTGCGAGCGCGACGCCAAAGAGTTGCAGCATGCCGCCGAGCAGCACCGCGTCGCGATCGCCCGGCTTGCGCCAACTGATAAACCAGCCCAGCGCGAGCATCGGGACTGCGAGCAGAGCAAAAAATAGCGCTTCGATCGCGGGACTCGATGCGTTCGCGGCCGCGCGAAGCGAAACAACGCGCCGTGAGTCTCCACGTTCGAGCACGATGCGGCCGACATCGCCCGCAGCAACGATCGGCGCGTTTGCGAAGAGATACAACGGAGCGCGGTCGTGCCACGATCCGCTTGCTGGTGCGAAAACGTCGCCGGCGTGTATCCCCGCGCGCTGCGCAGCGCCGGCGCGGTCCACCGAGTCGACGCGAACCGCGGCACGTCCCATTAAAAGCGTGGATGTGAATCCGAACGTGCCGTTCGTACGATTCGCAAACAGATACAAGCCGACAAAAAGTAAGCCTGCGGCAAGCAAACAGGACGCAGCGATCCGCATGCACGCTTCCATGGACGACTCTTGCCTAGACCGAGTCAAACTCCTTGGGCGGCGGTTGCTGCGTAGGCGCGGCTCGAACGATTTGGCCGAGCGCCTTTCACCGGAGCGACCCTCCACGTCAAAAGAATGGCTCAACGTCGCTAGTGCGGTGCACGCAGTATGCCCGCATGTCTTCATGAGAAACGAAATACTGGCAAAAGCCGCGGCCTGGTGGCGCTGCGGAGTCCGACGTCATGCTGATCGATCGCATTGAAACGCTGCGGTGCGCGGCCTTGCAAAGGAGTGCGCGTTTAGGGAAGGAACGCGTCGGCACGGCACTCAGCGGAATGGAACGGCGCGAGCTTTTTATTGCGCCGCCGTTCGGAGGCACGCTCATTCGCACGATATCGCGTGGAGACTTCATCAGACTCACGGCGGCCGCCGAAATCGGTTCCTTCGTCTGCTTCGGCGACGCGGGCGCGGCGCATGCCGGCACGATGGGCCGCAGGTTCGTACTGCAAAACGACGCGGTCGCAGCGCTTTGGGAAATCGACGATGCGGCATTTCGCCCGGTCCTCTTTCGAAATCGCCGCACCGGCAGTTCCCTGGCATTGCCGTCCGACGCGTTCAGCGTGCTCTACGAAAACGGACCGCTCGAAAACAGCGGTCCGATCGCTTCTTCGCGCATGAAGATCGTCGGAGCCCCGCGCCAGCACATGCTTCAAGCGGATCCGCGCGCTGCGCGCGTGAGCGAACGCCTTGGCGGCCGCGAGATCATCGTCGAGCTCATCGACGAAGCGACCGGATTGCATGCGGAATGGCGTGGCATTCTTCGAGACGGATCGCACTACGTTCGTCAAGAAGTGACCTTTACCGCAACGCGAAAAGCCGTGCCGCTCAGCGAGATTCGCATGGTCGATCTCGATCTGCGCGGCGCGACGGTCGCCGGTATCGTTCAGGGCTCACCCATCGTCGCCGGAAGCATGTTCTTCGGCTACGAAGACCCCATCTCGCAAGCCGAGGTCTCCGGCACGCGCGCCCGCATCTTCCGATCGGTCTCGCTGCCGCTCGAGCACGAGCGGCGATTCGTCGCCTCGACGGTCATGGGTACCGCGGTTCGGGGGCAAATACGGCGGGACTTCCTGCGATACGTCGAGCGGGAGCGCGCGCATCCGTACCGCACGTTTCTGCACTACAATTCCTGGTACGACTTGGGCCATTTCACGCCGTACACTGCGGCGCAAGGCGTTCAGCGGATTAATGCGTTCGGAGAAATACTCAGTGTGCAGCGCGGCGTCAAGCTGGACTCATTTCTTTTTGACGACGGTTGGGACGACTATAGCGGCGCGTGGAATTTCAACAGCGGATTCCCCGACGGATTCACGCCGCTCAAAATCGCCGCGCAGAAATACGGCGGGGACCCGGGTTGCTGGCTCTCACCATGGGGCGGCTACGGCAAACCACACGATCTGCGCGTCGCGGGCGCGAAGAAAGCGGGGCTTGAAACCGACGCGAATGGTCTGGCACTCTCCGGTCCGAGGTACTACCGGCTCTTTGAGGGGCGCTGTCTGGAGCTCGTCCAGAAGTACGGCATCAATCAGTTCAAGTTCGACGGCACGGGTTCCACGGACACGACGGTGCGCGGGAGCACGTTCAACAGCGACTTCGATGCCGCCATTCATCTCATCGAGGTGTTGCGCGCCGCCGAACCGGACCTCTACATCAACTTGACGACCGGCACGTACCCGTCACCGTTTTGGCTCAAATACGCGGACTCGATTTGGCGCGGCGGCTACGATCACAACTTCGCCGGTCCAGGCTCATGGCGCCAGCAGTGGATCACGTACCGCGATCTCGACACGTATCGCGGCATCGTCTTGGGCGGCCCACTCTATCCGCTGAACTCGCTCATGCTGCACGGGATGATCTACGCGCAACACGCGAAGCATTTGGCGGACGACCCGCACGGCGATTTCGGCGACGAAGTTCGCTCGTACTTCGGCACCGGTACGCAGCTGCAGGAAATGTACATTACGCCGGAGCTGCTGTCCGCCGACAATTGGAACGTCATCGCGGAAGCGGCGAAATGGTCACGCAGCGGCGCGCAAACGCTCGTCGACGTTCATTGGATTGGCGGCGACCCGGGCGAGCTCGAACCGTACGGTCACGCGGCGTGGTCGCCGCGCAAAGGAATCATCTCGCTGCGCAATCCCAGCGACCGCCCGCAATCGATTGCGCTGGATCCGGGTCAGGCATTCGAGCTTCCCGACGGTGCTGCCAAACGCTATCGCCTGCGCAGTCCGTGGGCGGGGGACCCGCACCGCTCACCCCTCGAGCTGCAGGCCGGACGATCGCATCGCTTCAACCTCGAGCCTTTCGAGGTGCTTACATTCGACGCAGCCCCCATACCGTGATCGTTATTGCAGCGTCATGCGCCGTATCCAATCTGCTGCTTTCCACCAAACCCGATTCAGCTTCGTATCGCTCGCGGCCGCGGCATTTGGCGCAAAAGCCGAGCGGCCCGATAGACGTTCTACCAAGCCAAGCGTCCGAATCCGAGGCCGTGTGGAAGGAAGCGCGAACGTCGGCTGAAACGAGACGATTTAAGCGAAGCCGAGGAGTTTCCAAGTTTTGTTGACGCGCACGGTGGCGGCCGGGAAAGCCGGCTATAAGTGGTTTGAAGGCCGTTTCTTTCGCGGGACGTCGCCCTGGAACGCTCCGTTTCTGTTGTTTTTGCCGGCCTCGTATTTTGCGTTGAGCGCTGTCCTGCGCCGGACCAAGCTGCGGCCGCACGTCAGAACGCGGGCGCTCACCGGTCTCGTCGCGTCGTTCGCCGTGAGCGCCGTTTTCTATTATGGTCGGCGGCAATCACGCATGACGGCGGCCCTTGCGGACGAGAAAGCGCGCGCCGACATGGAACATCAACTCGCGGACAGCTTGCAAGAGGCGTTCGTGCAACAACGGCTACCGGCGGTCTCGAACTTGGGTTTCAGCGCCACGTACCTGCCTTCGGCGGTGTCGGAAAAGGTCGGTGGCGACTGGTACGATGCGTTCGAACTGCCGCACGGGCGCATCATGTTCTGCATCGGAGATGTCGTCGGGCATGGGGTCGAAGCGGCAGTGAGGATGAGTAAGGCGCGGCAGGCGATCGTTATTGCGGCACTCCACGAAGACAACCCCGGCTCAATCCTTGCACGAGCCAACACGAGCTTGATGCTCGAGGAGACGGCGTTTGCTACCGCGATTTGCGGCTACGTCGACGCGCGCACCCTGGAAGTGACATATGCGACGGCGGGGCACCCGCCAGCGATCCTCGTTGCAAGCGATGGCTCGGCTAGCCTGCTGAACTATGGCGGTTTGCCTCTCGGCGTTCAGGCCGATGCCAGATATCGCACGTTCCATTTTACGGCAGAACCGGAGTCGGTGCTCGTGCTGTACACGGACGGACTGATCGAATACGATCGCAACCTGATCGAGGGCGAGCGTCGAGTGCTGGAGATAGCGCGAGAAATTGGACGACGCAAGGCGAAAAACCCGGCGGCGGAGATACAAGACGCGATATTCGCGCAATACGAACCGTTGGATGATGTCGCGATCTTGACGATCACGTTCCGCGACGGAGCGCAACATGAGGGAAACGATCGGGAACGATGGTCCGTCGGTTTGCGCGGCGTCCGTACGCCGTTCACCGACGGTTAAAGGTACCGCAGCTCGAGCGTGCGCGTCTTCCGTCGGGACGCCATAGATGTAAACCGCCTATAGGGAGCGCTTGCCTGCCGGCCGAAGCAGTCGCGAAATACTGCTTGCGGGGAGTAGGGATGACTGTAACCGAGAAGCCGCCGTCGATTGACGACGCCGTCGTCGCGCATTACCAGCTCGTTGGGCCGTTTATGGAGCAGAGCTTCGGGCGCATTCCAATCGTCTGGACCACCGCTGCGCGAAGCGCGGATCGGCGGCCGGATTATCACGCGGAGTATTTCGGCCATTATTCCCATCTGACCAGCGAGCATGTGGCGCATCTGGCCGCGATCGGTGCGCAAGAGTTTTATTCGTGGACTCCGACGCCCGAGGACCCGCTGCGCGCACACTTCGCGCGCATTTTGCTGGAGCGGCCAATCGCGGATACATCCGGCGCGCTACTTGAGACGGTCCGGCGCGGCGCGCACATTGTGAGCGAACTGCTGCACACAAAGGGCTACGGCACGATTCCGGTGCTCGATGCGGCGGGCGGCGTATCGATTTTCGTTCCGCTGACGGGCGGCCCCATGTATAAGGACGTGCGCGCGTGGGCGCATGCGATTGCGGCTGAGGCGATCGCTGCGTATCCCGATCTGTTCAGCAAACAAGCAAACGTCCACGACGATGGCCGCGTGCATATTCACGTGTCCTCGAACGCGGAAGGCCGCTGGAGCATGCTGCCCTACAGCGTTCGTATGCAGCGGCAACGCATCGCAACGCCGGTGACGTGGGACGAACTTGGCTCGTGCGATATGTGGGGCGTCCCGCTGGATGCGTTTGCGGCTCGGCTGGCTGCGTGCGGCGATCTGTTCGCCGACATGCTGGCGCGCCTGGATGCGGGGCCGTTGCCGCCTGCGGCGGGCGCGGCCGGTGAAGCGGTGGAACCGCTCAAGCACTCGCGGCGCGTGTGTGCGCACCGGCATGGCGAAATTGTCTCGACGGTGAGCGCGATTTTGTCGGACGGAAAAGCGCGAACGCCGGCCGAGATTTGGGCGATCGCACAAGAACGCCATCTGCCGTGCAGCGAGACGGTGGGGAATCTTTCGAGCAATTTGTGGTCGTATGTCGATCGCCAGATTGCAAACGGCGTGAAGCCCGTGGTGGTGCCGACCGAGGACCATAAGTTTCGCATCAACGAACCGGCGGACGATTGGCCCGACGACCCTGCGCACGCGGCGCCGCCGAAGGCCGACACCGAGGCGCTCATTACGCGCTTACAGCGCGCGGCGAGCGATAGCGCGAATCCCGAAGCGTTCGAAATTGCGGTGTGCGATGCGTTTTCCGCAATGGGACTGCTGAGCACGCACGTGGGCGGATTGGGTGCGCCCGACGGATACGCCGATGCGCCGCTCGGGACGATGGGGTATCGCGTGATGTTCGAGTGCAAGAGCGGCACGACGCTGCAGAAAAGTCCGAACATTTTTGAGGCGGCCAAATTCCGGGATGCATACCGCGCGAAGTATGCCGCGCTGATCGGCAGCCAGTCGGGGACGCAGCAACAGGAAGCGCTCAGCGAGATCAAAACGCACGGCGTGAGCCTGTGGGGCGCGGACGACATCGTGTATGCGTTGCGCGCGGGCTTAACACCGCTGGATCTTGCCGCCGCGTTTGCGCCGGGCGTGGTGGCGCAAGAAGTGTTGCCGGACATTGTGTGGGAGCGCGATCGCGGACAGCGCAAACGCGTACGCATTATTGCCGAGATCATCCGCAGCGTCGGGTGGTCGACGCAGTGCACGGCCGCGCAAGCCAATACGCCGGCGGATGCGCCGCTGCTGACCGAAGATGCGGCGATGTTCTTAGTGGATCAAGAACTCGCGGCGCAGGGTGCTCACGTTAATTGCACGCGCCAGGAGGTGCGGCTCGCTTTTGCTTGGCTCACGAGTCCCCTGATGGCGGCGGCGGTGTGGGACTCGTCGTCGACGGCCATTGTTGTTGTATCTGATTAGGGCGTCTGGCTGGGGACCGGGGCGCGGCTAAAGCCGCGATTTCGAGACCGTCCGCAGGATAAAAACCGGGGCAGGGACGACCGAAATGATACAGGATGCTTTCTGTGGTACATTCGTGAGGCAACGCGGCGGGTCGCGTTCGGGAGGCTAGGTGAGCAAATCCCTTGACTTCAAAGTGATCGACCACCAAACCGTCACGCATCTGGCTGAGGAGCTGGGTTGCTGGGGCACGTTCTTGGCGGATTATCGCCTCAACACCATTACGGCGACTTCGGGATTTCGGCGAATCTCAGGGCTCGACGATTCGGCAGGCTCTCTGGCGGTAGACGACTTTTTCGCCAGGATCCATCCGGACGACCGCGCGGACTTTAATGCGAACCGCAATCGAGCCATTCATCAACGTATTCCGTTGGCTATGAAGTTGCGACTTCTCTTAGAGAACGGCGACGTTCGGCATGTACAAATGCTCATGCGCTTTGTCTACGATCTGCAGGGGAATGCCACCCACGGCAGCGGCATCATAATGGACGTGAGCGACACGACCGAGGCGGCGGCGCAAGGGCTAGTCGTCGCCGATTCCGATTGGCTCACCGGATTGGCGAGCCGCACGGCGTTCTTCAAAAACCTCGAGAAATCGGTAGAGGCGGCACGAGAGCGGCACAAGCGGGTCGGGCTGCTGCTTATCAACATCGATCACTTCGGTAAAGTGAACGAGACCATCGGGCACGCGCAATCGGATGCGATTCTGCGAGAGATTGCAAGAAGGCTAGCATTGTTTGCCGGCGTCCAATTAGCGCGCATAGCGGGAGACGAATTTGCATGCATTCTTACGCGCATTGACGATGAGCTGGAGATGCATGAACTCGTTCACAAGATGCATGTAGCCGTCGTGAATCCGCCGCCCGTCGGGCCGACCGGGATCCGCGTTACGTGCGGAGCCGGCTTGGCCGTTTTCCCAGACGATGGTGAAGATGGGCTCTTCCAACGTGCCGAAATCGCACTCTCGCGCGCCAAGCATGCCGGCCGCGGAACACTCTGTCGCTACGAGCCCGAATTTGAACGGATCATCAGCCGCGAACGGCAGCTCGCGGGCGACCTTAGAAAGGCGATGCAAGAGAAGCAGTTCGAGGTCTTCTACCAGCCGGTTGTGGATGCGCATACACTGCGGGTCGTCGGCCTTGAGGCGCTGCTGCGCTGGAGGCACCCGAGTTTGGGATTACTGGCGCCTTCGGCTTTTCTGGACAACCTCGAAAAGGACCGCACGATGCTGGAGGTCGGCGATTGGATGTTGCCGGCGGTGTGCGATGACGTCATCGCCTTCCAAAAAGCGTTTGGCGCTCCAATTCAGATTACGATGAATCTTTCCGCTCAACAGCTTATGTCCCCGACTTTAGTGAAGAACGTCTCTTCTGCATTGAAGAAATCTGGAGCGGACCCCGCGCTGCTGGGCTTCGAGGTAACCGAACAGACGATCATTCGAGACGTCCCGCAAGTGGTAAAGACCTTGAAGCGCTTGCGCGCACTCGGCACATCGATCTGCATCGATGATTTCGGGACCGGACATAACACGCTCACGCATTTGAAGTCGCTGCCCGTTGATTGCGTAAAAATCGATCGATCGTTCATTCACGATCTCACCTCGAATCGGTTCAGCCGCGCCATCTGCACCAGCATAACCGACCTCGGACATGCACTGGGGCTACGAATCGTTGCCGAAGGCGTCGAGACGGAAGCGCAAGCGCTTCGTTTACGCGAGATGGCGTGCGATCAATTCCAGGGTTTCCTATACGGGCGGCCGCTTCCGAAAGATAAGATTTTCGCCCAACCTAAAACGCGCGACGCGCGCGATAGCGCGGCAAAAGAGCCGGTGCCCCCTGACGCGGTGCCGTCTTCGCGTGCACAAAAAAAATGATCACGGCAGGTACGCCTATTTGGCATTAGCCGCAATGGTGGGCAATTGCGCACGCCCTAGAGGCGGCGCAAAGGCCGTTTCGCGAAGAGCACTAACGTGACGGCATGAAAGCGCCAGTGGCTTCGCAAGGATCGAAACCGACATTCCTCGATCGTCTCCCATGGCCGAGAGAATGGCACGGTATCGTCGCAACCGCTGCGATCCTGATCGTTATGACGCTGTTCTCCGTTTACTTGGGCAGCGGCGGACGCTTCTTTCTGCCTGCATTCATACCGATTTGTATGACGCTCTGCGTGGCAGCCGATATCTTAACCTGCTACTTGCTCTTTAGCCAATTCACAACCGGCGGAACTGTTGCGTTTCTCTTCATCGGGGCCGCCTATGGAACGAGTGGACTGCTCGCGATCTTCTATCTCGGATGGTTTCCCGGAGTTTTCTTGCCCCTGCACGTTCCGAGCGCCGACCAACAGGTTTCTGTTTCTTTGTGGACGATTTGGCACGCCTCATTTGCGTTGCTAATCGGCATCTCCTTAGCCGTAGATCCCTCATTCAAGCGACGGTTATCGCACGATGCCAGGCCCGCCGCATTACGGATGGCGGTCCTCGTCACGCTTGCATCGGCAACGATCGTCGCCGCTGCGGTCATCGTGGGGCGGGCGTCGCTGCCGGTTTTTGTTCTACAAGGTCACTTTCATCGGATTTTCACCTATGCTGCCGCCTCGATCTTTGTTTTGACCGTATTCGTTGTAGCGACCGGTGTCGTACGAACGAAGGCTCGGACGCCATTCCAGTACTGGCTCCTCCTAGCGGTGGTCGTGTGCGGGCTCGATGCGCTTTTGAATTCCTTCGCACCGAACCGGTACACCTTGAGTTGGTACTTTGGGAAAGTTGAAACGCTTGTGAGCTCCGTACTCCTATTGGCGGTCATGCTGGCAGAAGTTGCCTCTCAGTATAATCGGGTGTTCGAGGCGAACGAACTGTTAGATACGGCGCGCGAGGCCGCTGAGCGATCCACGGAATTCAAAAGCCGATTCCTTGCAAACATGAGCCACGAAATTCGGACGCCCATGAACGGCATTATGGGCATGGCGGAACTGCTCTCGGAGACGAAACTGGATTCCCAACAACGACGATTCCTCTCGACGATGCAGTCGAGCTCGGAATGGCTACTGACAATTTTGAACGATATATTGGATCTTTCGAAAGCTGAGGCGGGAAAGCTCCATCTCGAATCGCGCGCTTTCAATCTGGACGCACTCGTCGAAAGCACGTTGGAATTGTTTAGCGGGACGGCACAGAGGAAGAACCTGGAAATGTCGGCGCTCGTGCAACCCGCAGTCTGCCAAGCCGTCTGCGGCGACGAGGGGCGGTTGCGACAGGTACTGAGCAATCTTATCGGAAACGCGCTCAAATTCACCGAACGCGGGCACGTTAATATCGACGTCTCCGTTGAGTCGGACAGCCGCGAGCACCAGCTGGTCCGGTTTTCCGTAACCGACACCGGCATCGGGATCAAGCCCGAGGCGCACGCCGGTATCTTCGGTGCATTTTCACAGGCCGACGACTCCGTGTCGCGGCGCTATGGCGGCACGGGCCTCGGTCTTTCGATCGTGCGGCAGCTGGCGGAGCTTATGGGGGGCGCGGCCGGATCGGAATCGCAGCTCGGCGTCGGGTCCACGTTCTGGTTTACGGTGCGTCTGCGTAAACGGTTCGATCATACCGAAGAAGCAACAACCGGCACAATCGCCGAACTGAACGTGCTCATCGCCGAGCCGTCGGACCGCGCACGCCGGGTGTTAACCCAAAATTTTAAACGTTGGGGTGTCGCCTTCGAAGAAGCGGCAACGGGAGCGGAAGCGATCGCCCGCGCGACGTCCGGCGCGCACTATCATTTAATGCTGGTTTCCGCGTCCTTGCCGGATATGAATCCCGCAGACCTCGCAGCGGAGGTCCGAAAAGTGACTGCGATACCGCCCGACTTCTTTTTGATCGGCGACCTCAAAGC
>JBHEMM010000054.1:552-11912 GCA_046262595.1 Vulcanimicrobiaceae bacterium | reverse complement strand
GCGCAGCACCGTGCCACGTGTGTGGCGCGCAAAAAAAAAAGACGCGCCTCAGGGGGGAGTGAGGAGACGCGTCTTTTAGCCCACGACCCGTTCGAGCTATGCGGTAAAGATATTGACCTCGGCGGCCGGTTTCCGATCGGCGCCCAGCATCGTGAGCATCGCGTCGACAACCACGGGATCCCATTGCGTGCCGCTTCCGTTGCGCAGAATCTCCAGCGCGCGGCGGGGCGCGATGGCGCGGCGGTACGGACGATCGCTAATCATGGCGTGGAACGCATCGGCGACGGCAACGACGCGCGCTTCGAAGGGAATCGATTCGCCGGCCAGGCCGTCCGGATAGCCGCCGCCATCGAAGCGTTCATGGTGCCCGCGCACGATCGTCGCGCATCGCGACAACGTCGGAATCTGCGCGAGAACGCGCTGTCCGGCGCCCGAATGTTCGCGCATGATGTCCCATTCGCGTTCGGTCAGCGGGCCGGTTTTCTGCAGGATCTCGGGCGGCGTTGCGACTTTACCGATGTCGTGCAGCGTCGCGCACAACACGATGAAATCGGTGAGCTGTTTGGAGAGCCGCAAAGAAGCGCATAACCGACGCGCCCACTCACCCGTCGCTTTCGAGTGGCAGCATGTGAGCGCGTCGGCTTCTCCGAGCATTGCGAGCAGCGCTTGCGTGGACTCCGGCAAGACCGGCTGGGGCTTGGGCGCGCCATCTTCGAGCGAACACAGGGAGGCGTGAACGTCGCTTTTGAGCACTTCCAAAAACGCAAGAATGTGCGCATGATTCACGCGAAGATGTACGGCTTGTTCCGCGATCGCCTGCGCTGCCGCTTCCAAAACAACGGAGGTTTTGCCGACGCCCAGGCGGCGGCCCTCCCGCGTAGCCCATGTCGCCAACCCGACCGGCTTGGACAATTGAAGCGACAGACACAGGCGATCCACGATGATCTGCATGCACGCCTCGAGATCCGCGTCCTCAAGGATTTGAGGGTCGTGGATCTGCTCGATGGCTAACCGGGTGAGTGCAGGCAGTTGCTTCGAGAGCGCCGCTGCGGCGGCTTGTAGCATTGTGTTGTTTTAGCCGCCCGAGCCGATCGGCGGTTGGGTGGCGACGGCAATGACGATGGCGCAAATAATTGCTGTAGTAAGCATGCACAGAGCATAGCCCGGGAGCGGGCGGCCCGTAACTACTCAAAATTCACTAGATGCTTTTTACGAGCTACGGTGAGGGCCTCGGTCCGGCCGCTGCAGCCGAGTTTCTTGATGACGTTCTGGATGTGCGCCTGGATCGTATAGACGCTGCGGCCGCTCCCGCGGGCGATTTCTTTGGGCGACTGGCCGTCGGCGAGCGCCTGAAGCACGCTGATTTCCGCGGGGGTGAGGGGATTATCCGGATGTGCCGACTTCGCGCTGACGGAGGCGACGGCGCGATCGAGCAGTAGCGCGATGCCGCCCAGGCCGGCCGTATGAATCAAGCCGATGGCATCGGCTACCTCGTCGAAAAGTGCGGGGCTCTTTACGGCGCGCAGCACGGCGGCCGCGCAAGCGCGGACGGACTCCACCCCCGGCGCCTCGCGTCCCGGACGCTGGGTCAGGAAGCGCTGGGCGCCGGTGCTCCGGCCGGCGAGCGCCTCGGTGATCGCACACAGCGCCCGCGCGATCTCGGCCGTCCGCTCCCCGTGCAGATATTCGAAGCCGCCTTGCTCGAGCAGTTCGGCCGCCCGGCGAACTTCATCCACGGCACGATCGCGTTCGCCCGCGCCCAGCGCATAAAGCGCCAGCAGTGCAGTATTGAAGACCCGATCGAACCGGTACGCAGCGCGGTCGCGGCACGACACGCCCAAACGGTACGCTTCATCGAAGCGGCCGTCCCACGCTGCCAGCACCGCGCGCGCGTGAACGATGTACGCGGTTCGCGAGATGTCGCTCGTTACGGCGGAAGCAAACTGTTTTTCCAGCGCCGCCAGCCGGTCGGGCATTCCGCGTCTTACTTCAATGTGAATGAGCTGCAGCAGCGCAGCTTGCAGAGCGAAACGGTTGCCGGCTTTGAGGCCGGCGGTCATGCTCTGCTGCGCGAGCCACGCGCTTTTCGTCAGATCGTCCTCGTACAGAAGCGCGACGTTTTCCAAACCGCTGAGAGCCGCCGCCGAGGTGACGTGCAGGCCGGTCTCATTTGCAAGCGCGTGCGCGCGGGAGAAATAGGCCGCGATCGTTTCCGGCCGTTCGTTTAAAACCAGTGCGGTAATCCCCATACGGTGAAACAAGCGTGCGCGCACGCCGTCCGCGTCGAGAATCGCGGCGAACCCTCGCGTGCGCTCCAAGGCCGCGCGCGCTTCTCTTGCGCGTCCCGCCAGCGCATATGCGGGCGCCAAGAAACTGTTGACTTTGGCTTGAATTTCGGCCGGTATTCCCGCGTCCTGCGCGTACGGTTCGAGCAGCTCGATAACGTCTTTTCCTTGATCGAATAAGAACACCGCGAAGCGCACGGCGAGATCCGCGCGGAGCACGCCGTCCTGCGCTTGCGCCATCGCGCGCTGCATCTGCGCTTCCGCACGGTCGAAACGGCCGGCATCGGCCTCGCGCACGGCGCGAAGCGCAAGCACGATCGTTTCGTTGGAACGGATCTGCGGATCGAGCGCCGCGATCGCCTCGCCGACGGCGTCGCCGTGCGCTTGCTCCACCAAATCGAATCCGTGCGCTCCCAGGAGACGCACGATGTCGTCCGGGGCCTTGATCGCCGCGTAGCCCCGCAGGGCAGCGGCGAGGGCACCGCTCGCCTCCAGCGCTCGCGCGGCGCACAGGCGCGTTTGCGCCACCGCTTCATCGCCCGCGATCTCCACTTCGTGCCGTAAGAAATCGGCGAACAGATCGTGCGCGCGGTACACGCCGGGCCGATCGTTATAGATGAATGCCACGCGATCGCGCAGTGATTCGACCAGCGCCTTGGCCTTCGCGTAACCGGCATGCCGCAGCACTTCGATGTCGATCTCCGGCAAGTACGCGATCACGCGCAGCAGTTCGCGATCTTCTTGGTTCAGCGAGCCGTAGACTTGCTCGGCCAAATACCGGTACACCATCTCGCGCGTGGTGGCGGCGATATTGCGCAGATCGACCGAACGCGTGGACGTACGCAGCGCGAAGCTGAGCGCCGTCGGCCAGCCCGACGTCATCTGCAGAATCTGCTCGAGTTCCTCATCACGCACCGAGACGCGCACGGACTTCGCCGTCAACCGCGCTTCATCGATCGTGAAAGCCAGGTCTTGCTCGTCGACGCCGAGGTCCATCTCGCCGTACGCAAGCCACGAACCGACCGGTAAATCGAGCGCGGAGCGCGAACTGAGCAGCCAGCGCACGCGTCCTTTGGTGCGTTCGATCAGCGAGACTAAAAAGCGCGTGATCTCCGGATCGGCTTCGGCGAGCTGCAAGTCGTCGATGGCAACGATACCGTTAAACGCTTTGATGTGCGCGTGCATCCACATAGCGAGATCCGCGCCGGGCGTTTTGGAGCCCGCGTTTTTTTCATAGGCGCCGGAGACGGTTTTACGCGCATCCGGCGCATACTCGATGACGGCCTCGGAAAAACCGCGCACGAAGCCGAGCAGGTTCGCGTTCTCGGCCCGCACATCGAAACGCGCGACCGGTTCGCGTTCGAGCGATGCGAGATACTGACGCAGCGCGAGGGATTTGCCGTAACCCGCGGGAGCGATGATGAGCACAATGCGCTGCTGCGCTGCGGCGGCAATGCGCTCGAGCACGCGCGGACGCATGATGGGATGGAACGCGCCGCCGGTTTCAACCCGGCCGCTCGCGGAGACGGATCGTATCATGCCAGGGTGTCCAGCGGTGCGCGATACTCTTCAGAGCCGTCATAGAACCCGAGCAGATGTTCTTCCAACCTGAGCATGGCGAGCTGCTTATCTAAGCGGCGGTAATCCTGGGCGTGGAGCTTGCGAAACTCGTCCCATCCGGCTTTGGATTCCCACACATCCACGCTCACGTAGATGCCCGGATCGCTTTTGTGTCGGAACAGCCTCGTCCGTTTATAGCCGGAATGGCGCATAAAAAGCCGAGCCCACGGCCCATCGGCGCCGTACGCGTGTTCGAACGCGCGGATTTGGCTTGGATGAACGCGGTAGCGATAAAAAATCTCAACCATGCCTGCAGTACGAGTATCGGCACGTCCGGCTCCCGACCCTTGCTTGCCGCCGCGCAGAACGCCACCCAGCTGGCGCCCGGAGTGCCTATCGTGATTCTATCACTTCTCGCTTTCAAAGGGTGTGAAACGAATGAAACAAGATGAAACGGCGTCAAAGATGGAAGCGCTTTGCGGCCGGCTCGAGGACCTGATCGACGCATTCGGCGCCGCACTGGAGCGCCGTCCCGGCCCGTACGCGAAGCTGCGCGAGACGTACCCGAACGCCGGTAAGGCCTGGAGCGGCGCACACGATGAAGAGCTGCGCCGTCTGTTTACCGCAGGCAACACCATCGCCGATCTGGCGCTGCTGTTCGGGCGCACGCATAACGGCGTGCGGCAGCGTCTCGAACGGCTGGGATTGATTGAAACGGCCCTTAACGCCGCTTAAGCGCGTTAAGGGCCGTCCGGGTTGTATATCTGCGGCATTGCTGTGAGCTTTTCCAGCGACGCGAGTTTTTGCGCGGCAAGCTGTGCATCGAGCGCGCGCAGCGTAGCGGTTTCGAAGCGTTTGACTGCGTTCATACGATCGTTCGTCAGCGCGTGCAGCGCGGCGTTTTGAAGGCGTTGCGATTCGGGAAGCGGCCCGGCCAGCGGCGTATATCCGAGCGCCGACTGCAGACGCTCGCGCAGAATGTCCCTTAGGAAATCGTTGTCCTGATCGTTCACGGGGTTTTCAGTGATTGTTAGAAGCAGACGCTTTGCTTGCGCGCCTGCGCGCGTCGCCGCTTGCGCGAGCTTCGTTTGCCCACTCGCGACGAGCGCCGCGGCCCGAAGCGGCGCTTCACTCGTGACGGTCGAGAGCATGTTGAGGGCGACGTTCACGCGCCCGAAATCCCCGGTAAGTTGGCGCTGCTCGTCATGCCCGGTGCGCAGCTGCGAGGCCGTATAATGCGTGCGGGGATCTTGCCGAACGACGACGTTCGTGCGCAGCGTCTGCGCGCTTGCGTGCACCACCACGCTGTACGTGCCGGGAAGAACCGCCGGGCCGCTGCCGATGCCCTGATTCCATTGCGGCGTAAACCTCCAGTCCACAGGCTTGTCTTCGGACGTATCCCACGTGAAGCGGTTGAATCCCGCCTGTCCTGTCAGCTCCTTTGCAGTGAAGTGACGGACGGCATGTCCGCGAGCATCCAACACCTCGCCGCGAGCGTTTTTGTCTGCGCGATCCAAGTAAAACGTGATAATGGCGCCGTACGGCGGGCCGGCGCCGTCGGTGCGCGTGGCGTAGAAACTATGCGTGTTCCATTGGTAAACCGCACGCACCGGAAAAAGACGCGGCCCTGAAGCGGTTTGCCACTGCTGCAGCGGCGTCAAGTCGTCGAAGACGAACACCGAGCGGCCGTGCGTTGCCAGCAGCAGATCGTCGGTGTCCGGATGCACCGCAATGTCGCGCACGGCGACGGCCGGCATGTTCAGGCTGAGCTTGCGCCAGTTGGCGCCGCCGTTAAATGAAGCCCAAAGGCCGGCGTCCGTGCCGACGTAAACGAGCTGCGGGTTGCGCGGGTCGACCAGCACCGCGTGCGCCTGCGGCTCGAGCGGTAAGCCGCCCGAGATGTCCCGCCAGCTTGCGCCCAGATCCTGGGTGACGTAGACGTGCGGCGTGCGGTCCCCGATCATGTGCGCGTCGTACACCACATAGGCGGTACGCGGATCGCGCGTTGAAGGCGAGATGCTCGCCATGCGTCCGTAACCTTTGGTCAGCACCGTTTTCCAATGGGCGCCGGCGTCCGTCGTCAGTTGCACCAGGCCGTCGTCCGTGCCGGCCCATATCTCTCCCCGTGCGGCGCGCGAGGGCGCAAGCGCGAGGATCGTCTCGGAGGTTTCCGCACCGGTAACATCGAGCGTGATGCCGCCGGTCATCGTTTCATGCGCGCGGTTGTTGCGCGTCAGATCGCCGCTCACGGCTTTCCAATGCATGCCGCGATCGGTGCTGGCGAAAACCACGTTTCCGGCCACCCACACGCGATGCGGATCGAACGGATCGAAAGCGAACGGCGTTTCCCAATTGAAGCGGTATGCCAAATCCTTCGGCGGCACGACGTTTTGATCGCGCAGATACGGCTGCACCACTTGCGTCACGTTCGTGCGCAAGTCGATGTGCGAGAGCTCGCCCTGCGCGTTGCCGCCGCCGCTGGTGAACCACACGACCTGCGGGTCGGCGGGGTCGGGCATGACGAATGTGCCATCGCCGCCGCCCATGCTGCGCCAATCCGAAGCGGTGATGCCGCGTTCGCCCAGCGGGTTGTTCGGGGCGCACCACACCCCGTTGTCTTGCAGCGGCGCGCAAATATGATAGGGCGTCTGGCGATCGTATCCGATATGGTAGAGCTGCGCTATGGGCAAATTATGCGGCATCGTCCAGCTGTTGCCGTTGTCGAACGAGAACGACGGACCGCCGTCATTCGCCTCGATGATCCGCTTCGCGTCGCGCGAAATCCACATGGCGTGGTTGTCGCCGTGTACGCCCCGCGCGCCGACCTTCCACGTCGCTCCGCCGTCTTTGCTCACGGCAACGTGCACGGAAAGCGTCCACACGTGGTTTTGGTCGGTGGGGTCGACGAAGACGTGCGTGTAATAGAACGGGCGCTCGTCCATCAGCGTGCTGGCCGAGATCATCTTCCAGCTCACTCCGCCGTCATCGCTGCGCCACAACAAACCTTGCTTGGATTCGATCAACGCGAAGATGCGTTTCGCGTTTGAGGGCGCAACCGCCACGCCGATGCGTCCCGTGGCGCCGGTGGGCAAACCGCCGCCGCTCAAGCGCTGCCACGTTGCGCCGAAGTCCGCGGATTTATACAAGCCGCCGCCCGTGCCGCCGCTTTCCGAGCTCCAGCCGGTGCGCCGGTACTCCCACATGCCCGCGTAGACGACGCCGGGTTCGCCATCCGCGGCGCTCATGTCCGAAACGCCCGTGCGCGGCGAGATGTACAACGTCTTCTTCCACGTGCGTCCGCCGTCGCTGCTGCGGTATATTCCGCGATCCACCGAAGCGGCGAACGGATCGCCCAGCACGCCGACGAGCACGTTCATCGGATCTTTGGGATCGATGACGATCTTCGCTACCAGCGCGTTGTGCAGCGAGAGAGCATGATGCCAGGTTTTGCCGGCGTCGTCCGTGCGGTAGACGCCGTCGCCCTGAATGACGTCGTTGCGCGGCGCGCCCTCGCCCGTGCCGACCCAGACCGTTTGCGGATTCACCGGATCGATGGCGATGGCGCCGATCGACTGAACGTCTTGCTGATCGAAGACCGGCGACCAGGTGCCGCCGGCGTTCGTCGTGCGCCAAACGCCGCCGCCTGCGGCGCCTGCGTAGTACAGCGACGGATCAAGATCGCTGCCCGCCACCGCGCCCAGCCTTCCGCCCGAAACCTGCGGTCCGACGTTGCGGAAAGTCAGTTGCGCGAGCGGATCGGGCGCGGGCGTTGCCGCGCAGCAAAACACGAGCAGCGCGCCGGCGATCAAAGGCTTATACATGGGCTACAGAGTTAGCGCAAGAATTGCAACATCATCCTGCCCGGAAGGCAGATGACACGACTCCAGAATTGAAAGCTCGGGATTCGGCTCATCGAATGCCGATTTTCCGACATGCTGGCGCACGCAATCCACGCCTTCGATGATGTTGGCCATGACCCATCACATCGCGGATGCAGATCGCCGTCGAACCGTCCCCGAGCGTGAACGCATCGTACCAATCGCCGCACGCCGTCAAGTTTCGCGCGGAAGCCCGGTACACGGCCGAGAGACGGATGCCGTTGATGTTCGCCGGCACATCGGGCAGCGAAGCGTCTTGATATGCGGCGGCAATCTCGGACGATCTCGCCACCGCGCGGCGGTGTTCATCAACATCCGTCGCCGAACCGATCCACTGCGTGATGTTGCCCGCCTCATCGTGCACCGCCGTCGCGCGCGCTTTAAACCAACGGTATTCGCCGGTGCTCGCTTCGCGCAAACGATACTCCAATCGGCGAGCGTAAGCCGAAACAACCGGGTCTACGGGACTCGTTGTCTCCACTGCAACAGCACGTTCGCTATGGTTATTCCGAGCAACTGCAGGCGCGGAGCAAGCCACGCGTGCTGCTGCGGACACGTTATCTCTCCAAGTTCGATCACGATCGCGCCGTCGCGTGCGCGCACTTGACGGAAGCCATAGTAGTCGCGCAGATTATCCGTAAAGTTGTCGGGCATGAAGCCGAACGGGAAGAGCGCCGCGTAAGCTTGCCGCCAGGAGCGCGCAAGGGGCTGCGAGTCCTCGGTGTGGTAGCCGGTGGACGCCTTGCTGGTGCACGGCGGATCTGCACCATCGAAGTGGATGAACACCGCTTCGTCAACGTCGTACGTGCCCGCGAAGTCGGCCGGCTCGCGCGCCACCGAGACGCCGTGCGCGCGTAACTCGCGCGTCGCCGCATCGGCAACGATCGTATTCCACTCCACCTCGCCCGCGGCACCCAAATTGCATTTATGATGGAAGTGGGCGCAGCTCTGCGGACGGCCTTCGTGCCCCGCCGAGATGAGCACGCCATACTGCAGCACGGCGGCAAGCAGCAGATGCATCAATGGAATTCCGCCGGCATGTTCACCTCCTCAGAGGGTTCGGCTTGCAATTTCGAACGCGAGCGTGTCGCGGTATTGAGGGATACTGCCGCATCGCGGCGCGGAATCCCCGCGGATGCGCCCGATCGAACAGTCTTTTTATGGCACGCGAGCTGCGCGACGTTGGAACGATACTTGAGCGCCACAACGTCGAGGGCGAGCACGACGAACGGCGGCAACCCGCCCGGCGCCATCGTCATGTGAAACGCGAAGCTTTTGTCGAGAAACGCTGCAAGGATGATGAGCGCCATCGGCACTGGTCGCTGTTCGCCGGCGCCGCGCAAATCGCGCTAGGCGTACTCTTGCTGTGAACCGCTGCCGCCGGCTTTCGAGGAGTCGGACACGCGATCCGCCGCAAGCATGACGCCTGCCTGAACGAGCTCGTCGTTAAAACGCCCCACCGGCTCGATGTCCCTCCGTCCTGGGCCGCACGCCGACTCTATGACGTCGTTGGAGCGGAACCATAAACCGATGATTATCCTCTTATCCCGGTTCAAAGATGTCGTGTTCTGAGTGGCGAGACCGCACGCACCAAGGCAGCCCGAATGAAGCCGGTCAACCACGACTAACCGAGCAAACGGATGGCTACCTGCCAGCTGTCGCACCGCCCGACGCGCCCCCGCCCGGTGGCCGCAGCGACGAGGCGACGCCGCCTACTTTATGATCGGCCGTCAAGGAAATGGCGCCTCACGCGTCACAAGACTGGCGTGCCATGCATTTGCAGGTTGCCCGGCATCTTTGGAGCGACGCGCTCTCTCCTTTGTTGTGCCGGGCACACCTCGCGGCCCGTGCGTGGCCGGTTGCGCGATCGGCCGCATGTCTAAACCGTCTCCTCCAGTGCAGCAGCAAGGCGCCCGGGATCGTAACTCCCGGGCGTTCTTGTATCTCGGCTTAGTATTCGTTAAACCGGGCATAGTAGAGCATTGTGCACCCGACGGCGCATTCTCCGATGACGAAGGACCAGCTCTTCTTACTCGACGATTTTGGTGTTGCGCTCCTTACTTCTATGGAGGTAGGTGCGCGCTCGGAAATCGCTCTCGATTTCTTCGTCCCGCGCATGGCCGACGGCGCGCAGCTCTGGTTGAACAACGAACACGGCTTGCCGCACCGCATCGCGATGCGCGGACCGTGCGGCAGCAACGCAAGCGACCTCGCGCTCGTCGTGCGCAAGCACGACATCGGCCTGCTGCGGTTGTGCGGTCTACGCGAAGAGTACGCTCACGACGAAGCGTTCCTCCAGACGATCGCTCACCGGTTCGCGCTCGCGCTGCACAACGCCGGGCTCTTTGCCAAAGAGCAGCGCGTGTCGCTCACGTTTCAAAATGCTGCAATAATCACTGCTCTGCCCGAAACGCCGGCGGTGCAGTTCGATGCGCTCTATCAGGCGGGCGGCGCCGAAGCGCTGGTCGGCGGCGATTGGTATGATGCGTTCGCGCTTCCGGATGGGCGGCTGATCGTTTCGGTCGGCGATGTGGTCGGGTCCGGATTAAACGCCGCGGTCGCCATGGTCAGCGTGCGCCAGACATTGCGCGGCGTCGCACATGTGCACGCCGATCCCGTGTTGATGGCGCAGGCCGCCGATCGCACGATGCGCACGCAATACCCCGATCGCTACGTAACGGCGTTCGTTGCCGTCTTCGACCCGATCACGCAGCAATGCGCTTACGTGAATGCCGGGCATCCCCCGCCGTTTTTACGTTCGCCCGAAGGATGGGTGCGCCAGCTGCACGGTTCAAGTTTGCCGCTCGGAGTTCCGGATTTTAATGCCCATGTGTCGGCGCAGTATGTGCATCTGCCCGAAGGCTCGCTGGTCGTTCTCTACACGGACGGCTTAACCGAAGCTTCGCGCGACATCATTCAAGGAGAGACATACCTGCGTGCAGTGATCGAAGCGCTGGATATCGGCGAGCGAGCGCTCGCGCAGCGCATTCACGACGGCGTGCTCGGCGGCCAAGCGCGCGACGACGTCGCGATTCTGACGATGCACGTCAAATCGCCGCCGCGCACACGCCGCTGGCGCTTCGATCCGCGTTGGGCGGACGTCGCACGCCGCGTGCGCCTCGAGCTCGCTGAGGAGATCGGCCAGACGGCCTGCGCGCGCGATACATTCGATATCGAACTGATTTACTCGGAACTGATGGCGAACCTGGTTCGTTACGCCCCTGGGACGATCGAGCTCTTTCTGGAGCGCCGCGGCGAGGACGGCGTCCTGCACGTGCTCGACAAAGGCCCGGGCTTTCAGTTCACAACGCGCCTGCCGAACGATCTCTTCAGCGAGAGCGGTCGCGGATTGTTCCTCATCTCGCAACTCGCAGACGATTTCAACGTCGCACGACGGCCCGGCGGCGGCAGCCACGCCCGGATCGTGCTCACTCACCGTAAGGAGACCTGCGTCGTATGACCATAGCCCTGGACCAAGAACAGTCGCGCCTGGACGCCGTGCGCCGGTACGATATTCTCGATACGCCTCCCGACGGGTCGTTCGACCGGATCGCGAAGCTCGCCGCCGAAATTTTCGACGTGCCGATCGCGCTCGTGACCATCGTCGATCACGACCGCATTTGGTTTAAGGCGCAAA
>JBHEMM010000054.1:0-542 GCA_046262595.1 Vulcanimicrobiaceae bacterium | reverse complement strand
CCCGGGCGTGAAAGAGATTCCGCGATCGCCCGGTTTATGTTCCTCGGCGATCATGGAAGATTCGCCGTACATCGTTGAAGAAGCCCGGCTCGACCCGCGCACTTTGGCAAACCCGCTGGTCTCGGGAAGCTTCGGCTTGCAGTTTTACGCCGCCGCGCCCCTGCGCACCCGGGACGGACACCGGCTCGGCACGCTGTGCATCATCGATCACGAGCCGCGACTGTTCTCGCCGAAGCAGGCGGACGTGCTCGAGCGCCTCTCTGAAATCGTGGTTGACGAACTCGAATTACGCCTCTCGGCACGCCGCGCGAGCGGGCAAGCGGTCTAACGCAATATGAGGAATTCGCCCTCTTTGCGCCAAGAAGCGACGTCCATGCGTGAACACACTCGACCCAACTGGCCCACCGGCGTGGTTCTCCTTTTGATCCACGTTGCCGCACTCGGGGTCCTTTTGCCGGTGTTCTTCTCCTGGTGGGCGCTCGTCGTATTCGGCGTTGTGTCCTATGTCACCGGCGGGCTGGGCGTGACGCTGTGTTTTCACC
>JBHEMM010000053.1:0-12236 GCA_046262595.1 Vulcanimicrobiaceae bacterium | reverse complement strand
TCGATGCGTTGATGCGCGCGCGCCCCGGCTCGCGAGTTGAAACGTTTGCAATGGTCCGCAGGGACGAGAACGACAAGCGCGCCAGCACCACGTTGACGTTCACCGTGTTGCCGCTGAACGCCGCGACGTCGTCGTCGCGGTATGTCTGGTAGCCCGCCTTGGTCACGATCAGCGTGTACAGCCCGCTGGGCACGTTCAAAAATTGAAAGGCACCTTTGGCGTCGCTCGCCGTCGACATCCGGGCCTGACCTTCGAGGCTGACGTTTGCATTGCCGACCGGTACGCCGTCGCCGGTTCGCACGCTGCCCGCGATCGTGCTGGTGTTCGCCGCGGCCCGTACAGCCAGGGGTGCAAGCGCTAGCAAAGCGCACAGCATTGCGGCGATCAGCGAGAATACCGGCCGAGTCTGCATCGTTCACTCCTCTATAGGGACCAAAAACCCGTATCGGAACAAAACCCGTGGTGGCCCTGAAGAACCAGCTTGAGGCTTCGTTTCCCCCAAGCGCTTTCCTCTGAAATATTGCGGCACAGAACGATATTTCGGCGGCAGCGAAATTTCGCCGCATCAGCGAATAACTGCGCCATGAAGCGACAAGGAAAAGCCCGATCCTCAGAGGGCGCCGCAGAGGACGGCCGGCCGCAGACCGACGCCTCCGTGCCGGACGTCGGCCGGATCCTGCAGCGCCTGCGGGAGCAGCGCGGCGTCACCGTGCGCGAACTTGCCGAAAAGAGCGACCTTTCCGAGTCGTTCATCCGAGCCGTCGAGCGCGGAGAATCGGATATCTCGCTGGGCCGTGTCGCGCGGCTCGCGAGATTTTTCGAATACGACTTGGGATCGTTCTTGGGGTTCACCTCAAAACTCTCGCACCCGAAGTTTCTGGGCAAGGAAGGCCGTGCGCCGATCAACCGGGGGCGCGGCATCAAATACGAGGCGCTGCATCTGCCGGGAATCGATTTGGATCTCGTGCTCGTCGACCTCGCGCCGCGCAGTAAATTCAAGAACGAGCTCAGCCACGAAGGCATCGACGTCGTCTATGTAACGCAGGGTGAAATCGTGTTGGTCGTTGACGGCATCGACTATGCAATGTCGGAAAAAGAGTGCTGCGTCTTCTCGGCCGGGTACCGGCACCGCGTGCGCAACGACTCCGGTAAGCCCGCCTCGCTCATCTCGATAACGACGGGGAGAATGTACTAGCGTGAAGCGCCGCGTCCGCGCCGCTCTTGCCGCTACGCTCATGACGCTCCTCATCGTTTGCGCGGGGTGCTCCAAGCAGCAGTCTGCCGGCAGGCACGCCGGGCGCAACGAACTCGTGATCGCGCTGCCGCTCGAACCGCAGTCGCTCAATCCACTGCTTCTCGAAGGGCCGCAGGGGTACGCGGTGAGCGAACTGCTCTTCTCGTACCTGACGAATTACGATGCCGCCGGCAATACCGTACCGGACGTTGCGCTGCAAGTTCCGACGACGGAAAACGGCGGCGCGTCCACGGACGGCACGCGAATCACGTTTCACCTTCGCCGCGGCGTTCGCTGGCAGGACGGCACGCCGCTCACCGCGCGCGACGTCGTCTTTACCTACCGCGCGATCATGAATCCGGCGAACAACGTTCCCGAACGGTTCGGCTATGACAAGATCGTCGCAATTAACGCGCCCGGCCCCTATACCGTCGTCATTCGTCTGAAGAAACCATACGCCCCGATCATACCGCTTTTCTTCGGCGGCGACAGCAACTACCCGATCCTTCCCGAGCATCTGCTGGCCACGTACGCGAGCGTGAATAGCGTGCCGTTCGACGAGCAGCCCGTGGGTTCGGGCCCTTATATCCTCAAAACATGGGCACGGGGCGATCGCCTCGTGCTTACGGCAAATCCGCACTATTACCGCGGAAAACCGGCGATCGGGCAGCTCGTTCTACCGTTCACTCACGACGAATCGACGATCGTCAACGAACTGATGACGGGAGAGGTGGACGCAGCGTTTTCACTGGGTGCGTCGCGCATTTCGCTGCTTAGAACGCTGCCGCATCATAGCATCGTCGTCACGCCGATTCCGTATTACTACGCGGTCGGCTTCAACGTGACGGATCCGGAGCTGCGCGACGTGAACATTCGTCGCGCCGTGGCGCTGGCAATCGATCGCGACACGATCGTTCGGAAAATCAGTCACGGCGTGTACGATCCCAAAACCGGGCTGCGCGGCCTATTTACCTGGGCGTACGATCCGGGCGCCGACCGGCTTGCCTACAATCCGCGCCTGGCGCGGCAGCTTCTGCACGGAAAACATGTGAGGCTGCAACTCATCTTTCCGGGCGGGTCGGAAATCACGACGCAACTCGCAACCGCGATCGCCGCCTCCGAAGCCGCCGTCGGAATCGACGTTACGCTCAAACGCTACTTGCGCGAGGTCTACGTCGCCAATAATGGGCCGGTGATGCAAGGCCGGTATCAACTCTCGCTGTACGACTACCACTCAAACTACGATCCGGATGCAGCGTGGCTTCTGGCTTGCGACCAGCGCAGCCCGGCCGGTTTTAACGAGGCGCGCTACTGTAATCCAGCGATGGATGCGGCGTTGGAAAAGGCCGCAGCGGTGTTCGACCGTGCCCAGCGCCGGAGCATCTATCGCGGCGTCCAGCAAGCGGTGATGCGCGACATGCCCTACTTTTTCTTGGCTCAGGCAAGTGAAGTCGACGTGATACCGTCGGCGCTGCGCGATTACGATCGGCCGCTGCTCTCGCCATTCAATTCCGCGGCGCGCTGGAAAACCGCCGGCGGGCAGGGCCCGGGGCCGTGACCGTGTAAGAACGGGCCGGCGACAAAAAAGTGTCGTCCATGACGAAATTTTGTTCAAGTGTGGAAAACCCGGGTGAAAAGGTACTTCCGATGTCCGACGCAGCACGGTGCCCGCGGCGATATGCCGTACTCACCGAAGGATTTCTTTCCGACCCCATGGCGTGCAAGACCGCTTACGGTATCATGCGCTTTCGCCCGGACGAGATCGCTGTCGTCATCGATTCGGGATTCGCCGGTAAAACGGTCAACGAAATCGTCCCTGCTCTACGCTGCAGCGCTCCGATCGTCTGCAACGTTGAAAGCGCACTTGCGTACGCACCGACCTCGCTGCTCATCGGCGTCGCGACGCACGGCGGCTCGCTGCCGCCGGAGCTGCGCGCGTTCGTCGTGCCGGCAATCGACGCAGGGCTCGAGATCGTCAACGGCCTGCACGAGTTTTTGAACGACGATCCGGAATTGCTGGAGCGCGCGGCAAGGACGGGTGCGCGTCTGTGGGACGTGCGCGCAGTAGGGCCGGTTCCGCTTTTCACCGGCGCCGCGTACAAGGTGCGGCAAGAGGTCGTGCTTGCCGTCGGCAGCGATTGCGCCGTCGGGAAAATGACCGCTCTGCTGGAGATCGAGCGCGCCGCACGGGCGCTCGGCGCGCGCGCGGAATTTGCCGCGACCGGGCAAACGGGAATCATGATCACCGGCTGGGGGATTCCGGTCGACAGCGTCGTTTCGGATTTCGTGACCGGCGCCGCGGAACAGCTCGTGCTAGGCGTTTCAGCCGAAAGCGACACGATACTTGTTGAAGGGCAAGGATCGATTTTTCATCCGGCATATGCGCCCGTGACCTTCGGCTTACTGTACGGCTGCGCTCCCGACGCGCTCCTGTTGTGCCACCGGCCGAACATCACGCACATCGATGGGTTCCCGCACGCCATACCGGCGTTGCCCGAATTGATTGCGGCGCACGAATCTCTTTTGGCGCACGTCAAGCCGGCGCGTGTCGCTGCGATTGCGCTCGACACTTCGGCGCTCGACGATCGAGCGGCAGCTGCGGCGATCGAGGCGGTTGAGCGTGAGACGGGACTGCCCACCGGCGATCCGGTCCGCGGCGACGGCGAAAAGCTCTGGCGCGCGTTGGCCGCCGAGCTGCGCCGCGCGGGCAAAACGCGCCTTACCGCACCCGCGTAAACAGCAGCGACCGCAGCCCGCGCCCCGCACCCAAGTCAAAACCGGTGATCTCCCCCGCGCGATTGCGCAGAAGCCGGATCGAAAAGCCGTGCGCCGACGTAAAGACGTCCGCCATTTCCGCCGTGAGCGGGCCGGCCGCATCGTGCGGAAGATTGCGCTCCGGCTCGAGCGCGACTGTGTGCCCCGCGATGCGAAGACGCCATGTCACATCGAGTTCGGCGCTGTGATACGCGCCTGCGGCACCCTGCAATTGCTGCGCCGTTGGAACCACCGGCGCGAACTTCTGTGCGACGTCCCTCGATCCGTCGCCACCGTTCAGCACGAGTGCCGTTGCGCTTGCGGCGCGCTTCGGGAACACAAACCGCACCACGTCCGTGCCGAGGGAAAACGACGTTGCGCCGGCAGGCTCCAGCGGAAAGATCGTTCCACCGGAATCCAAACCGATTCCGCCTTCGTACGCGACCACTTTGAGGACGCCGGCGCCGAGCGCATTGAAGTACGAACCGGTCACGGCGTGCGGGGAGAAGATCATTTTGGACGGGAAAACGCGGCGCGTCACGCGTCTGAGCGAGCGTGCGAGGACGATGTCGGCGACGCTTCGAGCCAGGCCGGCCGGCGATGCCGCATCGGAGTTGCACAGCACGACGATCGACGTGTGCAACGCGGGGTAGCGCTGGAACTCCGCGCGATAGCCTATCCACGCGCCGCCGTGCGAGATGCGTTTGAGTCCGCGATAGGTGCCGATGAACAAGCCGCGGCCGTACGAAAGGCGGCGGCCGCTCGAGAGATGTCCCGGCGTCTGCAGCTGCGCTATGAGTTCGGGGCCGCCCACGCGGGGATTGTAGAAATTGTCATCCCACCTGAGCGCGTCGTCCACGGAAAGCTGCACGCCGCCGTCGCCGGTCTGCTGCCAGTTCGACATGCTGTTCCGGAAATGGCCGCCGGCGCCCGGCGCGTATCCCAAAGCGAGGTTGCGAACGATCATCGCGTAGTCGTCGCGGTACACCGTGTGCGACATACCGAGCGGCGAGAAGAGATGCTGCCGCGCGAACTGCGCGAGCGTTTGGCCCGTCACGCGTTTGACGATCACGGAGAGCAAAAAGTAATTCGTGTTGGAATACTCGTACTGGGTTCCGCTGGGAAAGTCGAGGCTTCGCTGCCTGATAATCGACGCGAGCGCTTGTTCATCCGTCGTTGCCTGCTCCAGGCCGTATCCTTGGAGATCCAGCAAATCGGTGTAATCGCGAAGACCGCTGGTATGCCACGTCAGCTCGTCGATGGTGAGCGGTGCACCGTAGGGCGGCAGCTCCGGAATGTACCGGTGCACGTCGTCATGGAACGAAAGTTTTCCCCGCTCGGCCAGCAGCGCGATCGCCGCCGCGGCGAATTGCTTGGAAACCGAACCGACGTCGAACAGGGATGCCGGCGTGATGGGTACGTTGTGCTCGAGGTCCGCCATTCCATAACCGCGCGCGTAAGCGATCGTTCCGTTGCGGAACACGGCCATCGCGCAGCCGGGCGTCGCGCGGTTATAATCCTTAAAAACCGCGTCGATCTGCGCACGCTGCGTCGGCGAAATCGCCGTCAGTAAAAACAGCGCCAGCGTGCAGATCGCCGGCGCTTTCATAGATCGAGATATCCGTCGTTTGCGATCTCGCCTGCAATCTGCCCGGCCGCCGTCATGATGTCTTCGCTCGCCGGACCGGCAATGTTGTTCACATACACGCAAAATGCGAGATGCCGGCCGCTTCGCGTGGTCATGTAACCCAGCAGCCCTTTCCCGGTGATGAAAAGCCGGTTGCCGTTGAGCAAATCGCCGTTTCCATTCGTTCCGGTTTTGGCATGCACTTTGCCGGCTGCGGGTTGGCCGTTTTGAATGTTATACAGCGTGCCGTCGACGCCGAGAACCGGCAACGCGCGATAGACGTCGGCGAAATACGGCCGGCGCCGCAGGTATGCGAGAAAACGCACGAGGGCCGCCGGCTTAAAGAACGCATTGGCGCCTTCCCCGTCGTTCTGCACGAAATCCAGCGGGTTAAATCCCGCGCGCTCGAGGAATGCGTTTTCGAGTTTGAATCCGGCGCCTTGCGGATCCGCCGTATCGCGAGCAAGAAGCGCGCCCCACAGATACGGCATCATCGCGGCATGCAGATTGTCGCTGACTTTGAGCGTGATCTTCACGTCTTGCGAGAGCGGCGGCGAGACATGCGTGGCAATCACATTGGCGTCCGTATAGCCGGTGCCGGCCGGCGCCTTTATATTTGCAGAATCGTCGCGTGGCGGCTGCTCGACCCGAACGCCCGCGCCGGCAAGGACTTGCGCGAACGCGACTTCCGCGAAACGGCGTGCCGACGGAACGGGGTACGCATACAGAATGGCGTGGGAATCGATCGGCAGCGAGCCGGCGATCGTCACGCGGCGGTTTCCCGCACCGTCGGCAACGTCGCTGCCGGGTATGACGACCGTGTTCGCGGTATGCGCGGCGCCCGTTACGGCGTCGTTCGTGAAACTCACGTACGGCGTGGCGGGCGAAACCGAGACGCGTACCGGGTCGCCCGGTTTCGCGCCCGGCGCCAGCGTGACGTCGACGACGTTGTCGTTCACGGCAACGGGCGCGACGTTGGTCCCGGTGCCCAGTTCTTGCGTGGTGTCGGGAAACAGCGAATCGTCGACGATCACCCGTCCCACAACGCTGCGAATACCGCGCGTGCGGATCTGTCGTGCGAAATCGCGCAGCACCGCAAGCGGATCGCCTGGGACGGCTTTTGCACCGGATATACCGGTGCTCCCATACGCATGATCCTCGTTTTCGAACGCGAGGGTGCCGTCGGGTTGAACGCGTCCGGAGAGATTCGCGTCGCCCGCCGCGCGCAGAACGACGTCACCATGCAGCGCGCCGGCCGCGTCGATTTGGCCCGTCCGATACACATTTGTGGTGAAACGGTACTTCGATCCCAGCAGCGCGAGCGACGTGCTTTCGGTCAGCACTTTCGTCGTGGAGGCGGCGACAAAATATTTCTGCGCATCACGCTGATAGAGCATCCGTCCGGCATCCAAGTCGTAGAAGGCGATGCCGAGCTGCGATGCGCGCATCGCGGGGCGCGCAAGGATCGCAGCGACGTCGCTCGTCATCGCGTTTCCGGGCGCAGCGCCGGCCGCACCCTGTGTGAGTATTCCGGCGATAGCTGCGAGTGCAGCAGCCTTAGCGTGCTTCATCACGGTTACCTGAACGGATCCGGGACGCGCGGCCAATAATTGAGATCGCGCTTGGTGTACGCGATGTTCGTAAAGTCCATCTGCAGTGCACCGGGCGAATCAACGTACAGCACCTCCGCGGCAATCGGCGCAAATTTGGAATAAAAATGATGGGACGACTTCACGACGACGATGCGCGCGCGCTGGAGATCGATGCCCAAGCCCGTGAACGCGTTCGGCGCAAAGACTTGTCTGCGGGCCGAGGCTAAAACGAGTTGGACGCCGTTCGCGTCAACCCACGCAGCGGCGCCGAGCGGCACCGGCAAGGAGTCGTCCATGGAATCTTGCGTGTGGCTCTCGCGCACTGCGCGCACGACGACGCGCAGGTCGACCGGCTCACCGGAAGCCGGTCCCAGTTTGCCGCCGATTCGAAGATCCAGTGTTGCGCCTTCGCCCGCCTCAAAGCACAGCTGCACGGCTTGCGGATCGTAATACATTCCGCTTACGGCGCCGGTAACGTTGCGCTCCAGCAAAGCGCGCAGTATGAAGGTGCTGTCGCCCGGTGCGCCGCCGCCGGCGTTGTCGGCGACATCGGCCAACACGACCGGGCCGCCCCCGACCGAGGCGGCCTTATCCAATGCGGTGCCGATCGCCATTGCCGTGAGTTGAGCCGGCTCACGTATCGCAAAAAACTTGCGCCCGAACCGCTCGGCAGTTTCCTGCGCGAGCGTTTCGTCGCCGTCGGTAATCGCCAGGCACTTCGTGCCGCCGCCGGCGACATCGCCCCAAGGAAAACCGTGTATCAGACTGGTCGAGAGGACGCTTCCGGTGCGAGCGGCCTTCAACTCGCCGACGAAATGCCGCATGGGATCGCGCGTGGTGGGGAACATGCCCGTGATGCGGCAGTCGTATGCGCGCATCACCGGGCGAGTTCGCCCCAGAGCAGCCTCCATGCACAGCCGGTAGAGACTCTCGCCGCGCGAAACGATATCGGTATGCGGGTATTCGTCATAGCCGGCGATGATCGTGGCGTGACGTAGCATAGCGTCCGTCAAATGCGAATGCAGATCCAACTCCGCGCCGACGACCGCGGTGTCGCCGGCGATGCCGCGAACCCGTTCAAGAATATCGCCCTCGCAATCGTCATAGCCTTGCGCAACCATGGCACCGTGCAGGTACAACAACACGATATCGACCGGTGCGGCCGCGCGAAGATCGTCCAACAGCTGCTCGCGCAGCGCTTCGTACACGTGACGCACGGTCGGACCGGCGGGCTGCGCCACCGCTCCAATACTTTCCACGAGGTTATGTCCGCCGGCTTGCGCTCGTTCGCGCCACCGGGCGAGCGTCGCGAGCTCTTCAGCACCATCCGACCCGAACGCGTCCCGGCCCGTCGGAATCGGCGAGAACGTGTTCGTTTCGGTGACGAGAGCGGCAGTAAAAATGCGCATGTCGACCGCCCGGCTACGGCGTATCGTAGATGATTCGTGCGATCTGAAGCGCGATATCTTCCGGCTGCGCCGACGAGGCGTTGGTCAGCACGATGATGTCGAGACCGTCGCGCGGAAAAGTTGCGTTCATTGCACGCGCGCCCGGCAGCCCGCCGTTATGCCAAATCATTTGGCGCCCTTCGGTGCGTGCTTGCACCCAGCCGAACGCATACCCCAGGCCGATATTGTTCACGCGATTCCTGGACGGGGTCATCACGATGCCCGCCGGCTGGGAGGTTGCGACGCGGACCAAATTGAGCGGGATGACGGAACCGCTGAAGAACGCGTGGTCCCAGCGGATGAGGTCGCTCGCGTCGGACGCGATCGCGCCTGCGGCATTGCCCCAATCCATTGAAAAGGGCGGAAGCAGCCTGAACGTTCCCTTTTTGAAATCGTAGCCGCGCGTGGCGTCGGTTCCGGCGGGAACCGAATACCGTAAGTATTGCGTTCGCGCCATGCCCTGCGGCACGAAAATGTTGTGCTGTAGATATTGCGGATACGTCGTGTTGCCGATCTTGCCGACCAGCATGCCGGCCAACGCGTAATTCGTGTTGCTGTATTCGTACTTCGTGCCGGGTGAGAAATGCAGCGGCTTCCCCGCGACCAGCGCAACCATGCTCGCGACGGACCCAGGGCCCACGGTACCGTTCATGATTGTGCCGAGCAGCGCTTTGTCTTCCAAATAGTCGGGCAGGCCGCTGGTCTGGTCTAAGAGCTCGCGCACCGTAACCTGGTTACCATGGGGAGCGTCCGGCACGTATTGTGAAACGTGCGCGTCGAGGCGCACCTTCCCGCGCGCGACCAATTGCATGACGCATGCAGCCGTAAATTGCTTGGTGATCGATCCGATAGGAAAGACGGTTTGCGCTGTCACCGGCCGGCGGTGCAAACGATCGCGCAGGCCGTAGCCTTGCGAAAAGACGACGGCGCCCCGCCGGCCGATCCCGATTTCTAGACCTGATATGTGCTGCGCGGCAAGCGCCTTTGCCGCGACGGCATCTACTCGCCGGATTTGCGATCGGCTCAAGGGATTCGCGTTCGCGCAGACGCTCGACGCGAACAGCAGGGCTGCGGCGGCCACGGCAGCTTTCATGACGTTCATCGCGTCCCTCCCCAGACATCTTCGCTTGCCCAAATAGTGCCGTTCTCGTATTTCACGGCACGCTGCCGATCGGTGCGCAAAAGCAGCGGCCCGTCGAGATCCACCACGTCACAAAGCTGTCCGACCAGAAACGCAGGCGCCATCGCGATCGAGGTGCCCATCATGTTACCGACCATGACGCCCAGGCCGAGCTTGCGCGCTTCGCGCGCCATCTCCAAACCGGCTGTGAGGCCGCCGCACTTGTCGAGTTTGATATTGACGATATCGAAGCGATCCACCAGCGCCGGCAGATCAGCGGCCGTTTGTGCGGTCTCGTCGGCTGCAAGGGGGATCGGCGAGTTGAAGCCGTCGAGATCGGCCTCGCGTCCAACGGCGAAAGGCTGCTCGATTAATTCGATGCGGGCGTCCACGAGCACCGGTAAAAGCTGCTCGAGCAACGGGCGCGTGAAGCCCTGGTTCGCATCGACGGCAAGCCATACGTCCGGCCGGGCGCCGCGTACCGCGCGAACCCGATCGGCGTCGACGGATTCGCCGGTCAACTTCAACTTCAGCGCGGTTGCGCCGCTGAATGCGATAGCGCGCTCTGCCATCGCCGCCGGATCGTCCGCGCCGATCGTATATGTCGTTTGAACGGCGCGCGGCGGTTCTAAGCCTGCTAGTTTCCAAACCGGAATACTGCGCTGCTTTGCCTCCAGATCCCAGAAAGCACAATCCAGAGCGTTGCGCGCGCCGCCCGGCGGAAGCAACTGCTGCAATTCGAGCCGCGTCGTGCCGTCGGCGAGCGGACCGCGCATCCGTTTGATTTCCGACAGACACTGCTCCGGCAGATCATCTTTGTAATAAATTCCCGCGCACTCGCCGCGGCCGCGGAAACCGCCGTTCTCGATCTCCACGTACACGAGTTCGGCTTGCGTCCAATTATATCCCGAGATGCGAAACGGATAGGTATATTCCCAGCGTTCGATCCGGGCTTCGCGTATTTCGGTTGCGCTTGAGGTGCTCATGGTATCAGAAATTCGTGACGAAGCTGATCAGGCCGAATGCGATGAAGAGCCACATGCAGTAGATTGCGGCAACTGCCACGAGCGCTTCACCGGTACGCACGAACCAGCCGCCGGGGCCGTACCGTATGCGCATCGCCGCTTCCGCAATGATTGCAATGCCGCCGATTACGGCAAGAACGCCGAGCACATACAGAGCCGACACCTCGGTGACGAATGCACTTGAAAGCAGTCCCGCCGAATTTGAAAGGAAGACGATCCACGCGACCAGCGCTCCGGGGAAAAGAACGGCTCCAATCCTTGCCGCCAGACTGAGCGATTTGCGCTCGCGCGATATGCCCTTCTCGAGATGCAGCTTGCGCCGCGCAATCCAGCGCCCGAGCCGGACGAGAAGCGAGATCAGCAACACCGCGATGAACAGCGGAACGACGGCTTTGAGCGAACCGGTTGTTTGCAAGCCCGTCACGCGTTGAAAGACGAATACCGGAACAATGCCGGTGGTCGCGAAATACAACCGTCCATCCCAGCCCTTCGTGAATTCGAGCAGCGATTGCCCGCCGGCGCGCTGGTAAAGCAGCGGACCGACCTCGCGCCAGACGAGCGGGTTTCCGGCCGAGTCCACGAGCATGCTGACTTTGAGGTCGCCGTTCGGCATCGCCATCACGGCGGTCTGCCCGAGCGCGTAAATCAGCCGCAATGCGCGTTCCTCGCGGCGGCTGGCTTCGTACCAACCGGTGACGCGCGCAGCATCGGCTTTGGCGGTCGCGAGCCTGGGTAGTTGACGCGCAGAGTACGGGTAGTAACGGTTTAGGAAGGCGCGAAAGATTTGCACGCGCACATCTTCGCTTGCGCCCTTTTCCCCTGCGCTGTTGAACGACATGAAAATACCGGCGTGATCGTCGGGCAGCAAGTGCAAGTCGGAGTGAAAAACGTCGGTATCGCCTGCATGACCGACGATGCGCTGTCCGTTGCGGTCCTCGTCGTAAAAGCCCAGATCGAAGCCGGTCAGGCCCGGAGCCGTGCGCACCTGGAGCGTCCACATCTGGCGTATCGTGGACCGTTTGAGCAGCGTGCCGCCGCCGTACATGCCGCCGTTCAGATAAGCCATCATAAACTTCGCCATGTCGGTGGCCGTGGCTGAAGACGCGCCCGCCGGCGCCGCCTCAACGTTTTCAAAAGGGCTCGGCTTGTCTGCTGACGCCGTCGTGTAACCCTTGGCCATGAGCGGCGCTAACTGGCGCGGAAGCGGCTGCGCAAACGTCGAGTGCGTCATATGCAGCGGCTGAAAAATGTGACGCGAAATGTACCGATCGAACGGTTCGCCCGAAACGCGCTGCACGATGTATCCGGCAAGCGCGGCGCCGTAGTTCGAATACGCGATGACCTTGCCCGGCGCACGCGCATCTTGCGCCGCCGCGCCCTGCGGGGCGGCGACCGCGACGCCCGGGACGGCCCCGGCGGCCGCAAGAATCCTCTCC
>JBHEMM010000052.1:0-12554 GCA_046262595.1 Vulcanimicrobiaceae bacterium | reverse complement strand
TTCTAATGCAAATTGGGGATGGCCGCGCAAAGTTGTCCCGCGTTACGATTCGCGCAGGGAGGATCAAATATTGTGAAAAGACTTCTTGCACTTGCGGCGGCCGCAGCGCTCGCCGCGGGATGTTCCGGGCATAGCGGCAGCTCGATTATTCCTGGGCCGCAACAAGCCGACCGTGCGGCCGGCGCTTCAAATTTGGCGATAACATCGGCAGCGCCGTCCGGCTTTGCGGCGACGGCGACCAAGAGCTTTGCCATAAAGGGCGCCACCGACTTGGGCTCGGCATCCGCATCTTCGAAACTTACCGTGCGAGTCGGCTTGCAGATGCGCAACATGAGCGCTCTGCAAACTGCCGTCGCGCACGGAACAACGCTTTCGGATGCGGAATTTGCGTCGGCGTATGCACCGACCGCCGCTCAAGTGAGCGCGGTGAAGACGTATCTCGCCGGTAAAGGCTTTACCGGTATCATCGCAGAGCCGAACAACTTCATCATCAACGCAACCGGTACGGTCGCGCAGGCGCAAAGCGCGTTTGCGACCGCTATTCATAATTTCAACTTGAACGGCACGGTGTTTCATGCGAACACCGGGCCTGCATACGTTCCCGCAGCGCTGAACGGCGTTGTGGTCGCCGTGTTGGGCTTGAACAACGCCCCCGTTGTGCGCGCAGCTCCAAAGGTAACGCCGTGCACGGCCGGCGTCACAAACCCGTGCGTGCGGTTCTATGATCCGAACACGTTCCGCACGGTATATCATGCCTCCGACAACGACGGATCGATTTCCGATTCGGCGGCCGGCGACGCGGACGACACTGCATACAACACCACGGTCGGAATTATGGCCGAAGGGAATACCGCCCCGGCCATCTCCAACTTCCGCTATAACGAAAGCGTCTTCAAACTGCCGCAGGCTTCCGTTGTAGTGAAGCAGGTTGGGCTGGCGAGCCCCGATACGTCGGGCGTCGACGAATGGACACTCGACATGACGTACTCAACCGGAATAGCAGGACGCGTAAAAACACTGTACGTTTATCAAACAACGTCACTGACCGATTCCGATATCGCGCTTGAGTATAGTCATTGGGTCACCGACAACGTCGCAAAGATCGGCAACTCATCGTTCGGCGAATGTGAACTCTTCCCGTACCTGGACGGATCGATGCTTGTCGACGACATGCTGTTCCTCGAAGGCGCGGCCCATGGGCAAACGATGTTCGCATCAACGGGCGATACCGGAGGCTTCTGCAGCGTGGGCGTTCCCCCGAACGGCGTGCCCGGCGGTGCGCCATTCGTTGAATATCCCGCAGCATCGCCATACGTCGTTGCGGTCGGCGGGACCGACCTGTTTAGCAACGCTGACGGCACCTATAAGGGAGAAACCGCCTGGGAAGCCGGCGGCGGCGGCATAAGCCAATTCGAATACGCACCCTACTGGGAAGCCGAAGCGCAGCCGATAGCGGCGAACGGAGAAAGCTTCCGCGGGGCGCCTGACGTTTCGATGGACGCATCCCTTGAAACGGGAGCGCTCCTGTACCTCTCGGGCGCGCAATACATCACGGGCGGAACGAGCTTGGCGTCCCCCCTGGCCGCGGGATCGTACGCGATCATGCAAACGCAGCACAGCAACGCTTTGGGCTTCGGACCGCCGCGGTTCTACAAAGATTATGCGCAGCACCCCACCTCGAGCGGCACCTTAACGGGGCCGCCGCCGACCCAACAAGTGGGTGGCTTCCACGACATCATTGTCGGAACCAACGCTAATCCTCTCGATACGGCGATGCCGCGGTACGACTACGCGACAGGCCTGGGCAGCTTTAATGTACTGCTGCTGAATTCACAGATCGGCGCAGCGACGCCCTAATCTGCTCCTGCACTGCAAACGGCGAGCGCGCGCATTATTGGGCGCGCTCGCCGCGCATTAGGACCGCCGGCCGAACGGAACGCGATGACGCCCGGTAAACCGTGCCACTTGAGCCCGGGCGGCGACCGTCCCGTTTTCAGACCTTCTTCACCGCCAAGGCGTATAATCCGCACAATGACGCTTCTGCCGCTTTTCGCACTCCTCGCGCTGACCTTGGGCGCTGCACCGCAACCGCCCGCGGCGCAGAGCATCGATACGCAGCGCTCAAGGATAACGGTCTACGTCTACAAGCGCGGCCTTTTCTCGTTCCTGGCAGACAATCACACCATCGCTGCGCCCATAGCGCGGGGCGCGTGTGATGCGCAGCGTAAGACGGTCAGCCTAGCGGTGGATGCGGCGAAAATGCGCGTGCTCGACCCGGCCTTGCCGCCGGACAAACGCGCGAGCGTACAAGCCAACATGCTTGGGCCCCAAGTACTCGACGCGAACCGGTATCCCGCGATCGCTTTCCAATCGATCAAAATTGAGGGCAGCGGCAAAGGTGCGTGGACGGTCACGGGCGGCCTTGAACTTCACGGACGGACGCGAACCATGACCTTCCCCGTTGAAAGCGATGGCGCCGGGCATTTTACAGGGTCGGTCATGGTTCGACAGACGGCGTTCGGCATGACACCGGTTCGCATCGCCGGCGGCACGGTTTCGGTCAAGGACGACGTTCGTATCGCGTTCGATATCTGGTGCCGTTAAGCGGTCCCCAATAAGCGATTGAAAAACGAGCGGTAACGCTGCAGCGCAACGCGCAGTGCCTCGGTATCGGCCTGGCCGCCGCCGCTCCACTGTCCCTCAAGCGTCGAGCGTTCGCGCGAGAACGTTTGCGTGAGCTCGTCGACGATTTGCGTCACGAGTCCATGCGCTTGCTGCACCGCGCGCTGCGGGTCGTCGACAAACGAGGCCTGTACGTCGCTCCATTGCGAACGCAGCGTATCCATGCGGCCGGACGGCATGAAGCCGCTATCGTCCGTGGTATCACGCACGTCCGCGGTATCACGCACGTCCGTCGCCCCCAACGGCGTGGGCTGCGTCTCGCCTCGCTCGACAGCGTCGGTGCGATCGTTCATGATGTCGTCCTTTCATCGGTGCCGACAAGGTCGGTAAACAGTGCGCGGTAATGGACCATCGCTTGGCGCAGGTCCTCGGTTGAGACCTCGCCGCGTTCGCTTCGCGCGGCGATCTCGTGCGCGGTGCGGTAATTTTGAACGACGCGCGGGTGGTCGGGCGATATATCCGCCGCTTGCTGTTCGAAGCTCTCAACCGGATAACCGCGATCGCGCATGACGCTGGAAACCAGGCGATCCGCCTGGGTGATTGCCGTCTTCGGCTCGTCGACGAACCGGGTTTGCACGGTGCGCCATTCCTCGGTGTAGCGGTCGCGCGCGCCTGCGGGGAGCTCTTCGATGTGAAAGCGTTTTACGCGCGATTCGCGAGCCGCAAGCTCGCGTTCGGCGGCGGTGCGATCGCCGCGGTCGTTCAGTGTGCGTTCGTATTCGGGGCCGAATCGCCGCTGCAAACGAGCGGAGGCCGCGCGGCGCGACGCAGCAACGATCGCCAGAACGATCGCAATGACCACAATCGCGCCGATGATATAGTAGAGTGCCGGTGTCGTTGTTTGCATACACTTCCTCTGCGGTTCACGGGTCGGTTCTTTACCCGCCGCGATGCAAACGTTACTAACCGGGCGGCATCTCGGCCGCCGCCAAAGCTACCTGCTTACCGTTATGTGATCCACCACGTGTTTTACGCCGGGCACGCGTTGCACCGTGGAAACGATCGTGCGAGCGATCGAAGCGGCTGAGACCGAGCCTCGCAGCGTAACGACCCCGTCCTTCACGGCGGGTGATACGTGAAATACGTTCACGCCCGCCTGACCGGCAATCGCCGCCGACACACGAACCGTTAGCGCGGAATCCTGCGCATTTTGGCGGAGGCCCCGTAAACGCGGCTCGACCGTGAGATTGTCGCGAACCGATCTCACGCCGTTGACCGATCTGGCGGCGCGCTCGTATGCCGCGCGCTCCGAAGCGGTATGTGCCTGCCCGGTGAGCGCGATCGCACCGTTATCATTGGCAACATGCACGGTGGTTGCAGCGTCGATATCGACGCCCGCAAGTTTCGCGGCTACGGCGCCGGCAAGCAGCGCGTTTTGCGCGGCGCGAGGCACGGACGTTGCCAGCGCTTGCGTGGTGCTTTCCGCTTGGCGCTGCTGCTCGCCCGTGCAGCCGGTAAGCACAATTGCGGCAGCAACGATCAACGATTCAAAGCCTTTCATACGGGCCTTTTACCCTAGCGTTCACCGACCCCGCGTTCCAGATCTTTGAGCGCCCACGCGCCGTACGTTTCGGTTGGGTAGCGATCCACAAGCAGTGCAAGGAGCCGTATCGCATGTACGCGCGCATCGTTCCCCGGCAGGCGTTCGTACGCTGCTGCAAGCTCCCATGCCGCACGCGTGTACGAGCCGTCATCGCCGTTGTGCGAGAGAGCGAAGTACCGGTTTTCCAAATCTCCGATCGCCTGCGCTTGCGAACCGGTGGTCAGCTTACGTAGCGCGAGGATTGACTGCACGAGCGCTGCGGCATCGCGCGGGATCAGCGCCCAATGCGGCCATGGCCGAACACCCACGCCACGCGCCAAATCGCGTTGCGCATATCCGGCGAATGCGGTTGCAGCGTACTTCTCGCGAATGTTCTGCAACACCGCCACCGCGCGCTTTTGCGCGTCAGGCCCGGGCAACTCTTCGTACAGCGTGGCCAGATTCCACGCCGTCGGCGGTATCCACGGATCGCGCGGAAACCGGCGCGCCCAATCGTTTAATGCATCTTGAACGTCCTGCGCATCGTTCGCAACGGCATCCGGCTGTTGACGTGCGTGGTGCAGATCGTCTTTGAGCGCGAACACCCTATGACGCACAACGATTGCGCTTAAATGCAGCCGGCCGAAATACTCATCGGCCGGAGCAAGGTCGGAAAATGCAACGGGACCGCCGGAGGCGATCCCGAGAGACGGTGCGAGAGCCGCAGCAAGCGCAAGCGCGGACCCAAAGACTGCAGCGAACGCAACGCTTCTCCTTATCATCTTGGAGAGCTAAGCTTCTTGCGGTGGCCCGTTACCCATTCCGAGAGTACTTGCGCCTAGTTGCCTGCGCGCCGTGTCGCAAAAAGCACCTATCGCCCGCCGGGATTCGTAATGAGCGACCCGCTCAATACCGGAATGGAAACGGCGCCCGATCCGAGCGCGCTTCCGCCCGCCAATGCGCGGCCGGTGAAGGACGGCGCGTTGATCGTTATCGACGAGAAGGCGAGGATATCGCCGTAGAACGTCGAGCCGCCGAGTGTAGCGGAGCTGCCGACTTGCCAGAAGACATTGCACGCCGTCGCGCCGTTCCTCAGCACCACGTTTCCGCCGGCCGAGCCGTTGAGCGTGGTGGTAAGCGTGGAAGCGATTTGAAAGAGAAAGACGCTTTGCGCGTTGCCGCCGCCGTCAAGGGTGAGGTTTCCGTTGCCGATCGCCAGCGATGACGTCGATTTGTACACGCCGGGCGCAAGAACTTGGCCGCCAAGGTCGCCGGCGACGGTTGCCGTCGCCGGAACTCCGGCCGCCGTGGTGTACGCGGTCGTCAGCGCATTCTGTGCAGCTAACGGCACCGCAGTGTTCGGATTAAAACCGGCTGCGTAAATGGCGTTTGGTCCGTCTGCATCTGAACCGGGCGGAAATCCGGTCACAGCTGTGCCCGGCGAAACGCCGATCAAGTCGTCGTGAACGCCGGCCGTTATCGCAGACGGTCCATATGTAACCAGCGTGTTACCGACGTTCGACACGGCGGACCCCGCCAGGATCGCGAACGGCGCGAGTGCCGGCCCAAGTGTAATTGCCGAAGGGCCTTGAGTGCACGCGAGCGTTCCAACCGGCGGCGGCGGCGGCGGCGTCGGCGTCGGCGTAAACGATGGCACGGGCGGCGTGTGATATGCCGGTACGGTGCAGTTGCCGCAGCCGCCCGAACAGCCGGCAAGCAATGCGAGCACGGCTATCGCGGAGATCGCTTTCGTGCCGGAAAAAAACGCAAGTTTGAGCATATTATCGTCCTTCAATCTTTCTAAAACTTCAGACCAAGGCCGATATATGGACCGTCATGCGTCTGACCGAGTGGTGCGTTCGCTTTTGCGGTATAACGATCGCCGCTTAGGCCGCCGTAAAGATAGAGCGGAAAATGGCGCAGCGAAAGCGCCAGGCCCACATCGTATTTGAGGATCGCGTACTGTTGGCGATAACTCTTGCGATAATTCGTGCTCGCGGGTTCCGACACGGTGTACGTCCCCGTGACGGACGGATAATCGAATGCGGAACCATACCAGCTGATGCCGGGCCGAAGGCTCGGCAGTTTTTCTACGCCGCCGCCGATGCCGTTGAGACTCGGGTATCCATAATTGTTCGTTGCGTGCAGATAGCCGATGCCGATATTGTATCGCGGCGCCGCAACTTGAAATTCCAGGCGCGCGTCCAGCGAGCTTTGACGCCCCAAAAACACCGGCGTTTGCGCAACCCCGCCGTCGATTGTCGCAAAGTTCGTGTAGTGATTGCCGAAAGCGTCAGCGGAAGTCGCGCTGGTGACATACGAGTCGATGCGGTAATCGATCTTCAGCGCCAGCGGCGAATTGGCAAACACGAGCGCCCCATTGACCAGAAATGACTCGCAGTATAGTCCTGCGGAGAACTCGTTGTAATTTTTCGCGTGCGAGGCCGCGCCTTGGACGAACGCCGTGTACGGCCGCTCCGTCGGTGCCGTCGAGGGCGTTGGCGAGGACGACGGTGCGCTCGTAGGTGCCTGCGTCACCGCAGGCGCCGGCGTCGCGGGATTATAGCGAACGACGACCAAGCGCCGATCCGAGACCCAAAGCACGTAGGCACCCATCGCTTCAGAAATGACGCGCACCGGCACCAGCACGACGCCTTTGTACACCATTGGCGGAACGTCGAGCGGCCGCGTCTCGCCGTTGATGACCACTTCTTTTTTACCGACGGTTACCGAAACGCTCGCGCCCGGTTTAACGGCACTGATCGAGTTTCCATCGGCAGAAACGGAGACGGTGGCGCCCATCTGTTCAAACATGCTGCGCAGCGGCACATAGATGACGCCCCCGCGTACGAGTGCGGCGAGGACACGGCTCTGCTTAAGAACATCGGGCGTCGCATACACCGTATGGTCGTTGAACAGAATCGGGTATTCGCCGGAGGGCGGATTGCCGAACGCCGGCGCCGGAGGGGCTGTCGGCTGCGCCTGATCCTGAGCCTGCGCGTGCGCACTGGGCATTACAGCGGAAAGTGTCATAAAAACAAGCGCGGCCAGGAGCGCGCGCGGCATCTTACGGTGCGCCGGCGAAGCAGAGGAAAATTGCATATCCCTGCCAGTATAGAGGGCTAATTGCCGCCCGTCTGCTCACAATTGCTCAGTCAAAGGGCGCCGGGCGCTTACTCGTGCAGGACAACGTTCAGCAGCGAGGTGTGAACGCGCATGCCTCCGTTGTACTCGATAAATCCAAGCTTGCGGAATTTTGTTAAAAAGAAGCTGACGCGTGATCGGGTCGTACCGATCATCTCCGCGAGCGTTTCCTGGCTGATCGCGGGGATCACTTCCTCGGGACGTCCCTCTTTTCCGAAGTTCGCCAGCAGCAGCAAGGTCCGCGCGAGACGCTTTTCGCTCGAATTAAAAAGCTGATCGACCAAATCTTCTTCGATCCGGATATTGCGCGTGAGCAAGTGCTTGATAAAGGTCTCTGAAAACGCGGGTTGGTCGCGCAATACCTGATTCATCGTTGTTTTCATCACTCTAACGGCCGAACAGGGCTCCATCGCATGGGCGGACGCCATGCGAAGCGGCTGACCGGCAAGGCACCCCTCGCCAAAGAAGAACCCCGCGCCTAAAATCGCTATGACGGCTTCCTTGCCGCGTGCCGAAACGATCGCGACCTTAACCTTTCCGGACCGCAGATAGAATACCGAATCGGCCGGCTCGCCTTGTGCGAAAATTAGAGTGCCCCTCTCATACCGTTTTATCGTGCGTCCGGCGCCTACGGCACCGAGGAATACTTCCGAATCAAACGGCAGGATGCTCGTTTGTTTCATTGCTCACCCATGCCGTATGTTTTCGGCGGGAGCGAACGCAAGCCTGCGCTCGGGAGCGCACCGGAAGGTAGTGCGATGCAACTTTCCCGCGCAAAAGCGCCTTCAATGCGATCGTGAAGACGATGATCAAAACGCATGGCTATGCCGCGCAGACGCCCGGGGCGGCCTTACAGCCGTTTTCCTTTGAACGCCGCGAGCTGCGGCCGAACGATGTCGGCATCGACATTCAGTTTTGCGGCATTTGCCATTCGGACATCCATCAAGTGCGCGACGAATGGGGCGGCTCGATCTTCCCGATGGTTCCGGGGCACGAGATCGCCGGAATCGTTAGCGAGGTTGGAAGCGCCGTAACGAAATTCAAAGCCGGCGATCGCGCCGGCGTCGGCTGCATCGTGGATTCGTGCCGCAAATGCGAAGCGTGCATGCGGGGCCTCGAACAATATTGCGCAAACAACACGCCGACCTATAACGGAGTCGAAAAAGACGGTACGAACGCGCCGACGTACGGCGGTTATTCGCAGCGCATCGTTGTGGATGAAAATTACGTGCTGCGCATCCCGGACGCCTTACCGCTCGATGCAGCCGCACCGCTCTTGTGCGCGGGCATTACGACGTACTCGCCGCTGCGGCACTGGAACGCCGGGCCGGGCAAGAAAGTGGCGATCGTCGGCATGGGCGGCCTTGGCCACATGGGCGTGAAAATCGCGCATGCAATGGGCGCCGAAGTCACCGTGCTCTCGCAGTCGCTTTCCAAAGAGGCCGACGGCAAACGCCTCGGAGCGGATCATTACTATGCCACCTCGGATCCAGACGCGTTCACAAAACTTGCCGGTACGTTCGATTTGATCGTCAACACCGTTTCGGCGGAGCTCGATTGGAATCAATATCTTTCGTTGCTCGCTATCGACGGCGCGCTCGTCGTGGTGGGCGCTCCGAGCAATGCGATTCCCGTCACCGCATTTGCGCTCATCGGCGGCCGTCACGCGCTGGCCGGTTCGGGCATCGGAAGCATCGGCGAGACGCAAGAGATGCTCGATTTCTGCGCGCAGCACGGCATAGCAAGCGACATCGAACGCATCCCGGTCCAAAAAGTGAACGAAGCGTACGAGCGCGTCCTTAAAAGCGACGTCCGCTACCGGTTCGTTATCGAGATGGATTCGCTGACCTAAGAAACCCGGGCGATTTCTCCGAAGCGTCCCGCTTGGAAATCCTCGAAAGCTTGTTGAAGTTCATCCGCGGTGTTCATGACGAACGGTCCGTAGCGCGCGACCGGTTCGCCCAGCGGCACCGCGGCAAGAACGAGTGCTTCGAACCGGCCCTCATTCGCGGACACGTCAAGCACTCCCGGCGACGGCTCGAAAAGCGCTGCGTTGTGTTCGGGCAGCTGTTTGCCTTGAACCGCGGCGCTCCCCGAAATCGCGTGCACGATAGCGTTCGACCGGGGCGCGATCGCGAACGCGGCAGAAGCGCCCGCATCGAGATTAACGTGCAGCATGGTGGTGGGCACCGTCGTTTCAATCGGCGAACGGCGGCCGCCGTATTCGCCGGCGATGATGCGCACGTGCGCGCCGCTTGTTTCCACGAACGGCAACTGCTGCGCCGCGTACTCTTGATAGCGCGGCGTGGCCATCTTCAAACGTGCCGGAAGGTTCACCCAGATTTGAAATCCGTGCATGCGTCCGCCCCGTTCGAGCATCTCGCTGCTGGGAAGTTCGGAGTGAATGACGCCTGCGCCGGCCGTCATCCACTGCACGTCGCCGGGGCGCAGCGCGCCGCGATGACCGTGCGAATCCTCGTGCTCCATACCGCCGGAAAGCAAGTACGTTACGGTTTCAAAACCGCGGTGCGGATGGTCCGGCGCGCCGATCGCTTTACCCGGTGCGTACTCGACCGGCCCCATTTCGTCGATGAGCAAAAACGGGTCGACGTACGAGAGACCGTGCACCGGGAACGGACGGCGTACCACAAATCCGCCGCCTTCGATTTGCTGGGGTGCGGGCACGATACGCATACCGCTTACGACACGACTCGCGAGCCGCGGGTTACGCCCCGGGCCCGTCGAGTCGCTAAGGCGGTTAAGCCGCTAGGCCAAGGAGGAAGAAAACGATGCCGACAAGAGTTGCTGCGCCGCCGATGTACAGGAGCGTGCGCGTACGCATCAGCGCCGTGATCGAAACGAGCACGATCGACACTTCGAACAGCGTCGCCGCAACTTCGTATTTCTCGTACGAGGCCATCGATCGTTCCGCCGTTTCCAGAAAAGTGTTTGCCTGCTCTTCCGACGAGCGCGCTTGCCCGAGCGCCTTGGCGGACTTGGCTTGTTCTTTCTCGATGCGGGCGCTCATCGCTTTGCGCGAAACGGCCGACGAAACGAGGCCGCTTTGCTGAAGCGACTGATTGACTTCGATCTTGATGCGGCTCGATTCGTAATAGCTGTAACTGTCCGCGGCGCGAGTCTGATAGATCCCGGCAAGCGTCCGCTTTTCAAGACCCGATACGGAACTATGATTGGAAAACAACGTCGCGAGCGCTGCGAACACCGCGATAACCGCGGCAGCGATCGGCACCAGCTTTGCACCTTCCGACAATTGGTCGTGACGTTCGGCCGCTTCCTGAAGCGCGTGGTGGGCGTCGAATTCGGGCATCTACTGATATTCGACCGAAATCAGCCGCACGTTAACGTTGCCGGCCGGGCGCTCCCAGAGGACGCGCGCGCCTGCCCGACGCTCCCATAGTGCTTGCGCCAACGGCGAGAGCCAGCTGATCGTGCCGGCGAACGGATCGGCCTCGTCTTCTCCGACGATGCAGTACCTTTGAACGCGTTTGTCCGGCAACTCGATCGTCACTGTCGCGCCGAACTCCACGGTTTTGCGGTGCTGCGAAGCGGGATCAATCACCTCGGCCGCATCGAGAAGTTGCTGCAGTTCTTTGGCCTCACGCGCGTTATGTGAAGCGGACGCCGCCTGCCAGCGTTCGCGCAGTGCGTCCAGCCCGGCGGGCGTCACGTAGTACGGATATTCCCGGCGCGGCCGTATGACGGCCGCCTCGGGTTCATCGTCGTTTTCCTTAACGAATGCTCTGCTCAACGTCTGCCATTATACCCGGTGTACCTCACGCGCGGGCGCTGCTTCGGATGTTCTGTCGCGGGTAATACCAAGACCACACGGATGACGCCGCAAGATAGCGCAATTGCTTAGTAGCAAACGAACTCGGGTAAAACACCGACCTCATCGGCCGGCATAGTGCGGCGAACGCCCGCCTGCGCCTCTACGAAAGGACGGCTCGCATTACGCAGATTGTTTGCTTTTCGCACCTGCGCTGGGACTTCGTGTACCAACGGCCGCAGCACGTTTTAAGCCGCTTCGCGCAAGCCGGCTATCGCGTTTATTTTTTTGAAGAGCCGCTGTTCGAAGACACCCACAAGCCCTATCTGCGCCGGCGCGCCGAAGGCAGCGTCAGCGTCATGCAGCCAATCGTCCCCTCACATCTCAAGCGCTCGGCCGCCGTCCACGTGCAGCGCGCGCTGCTCGACACGTTTCTCGCGCAGAGCTCGAGTGAGGAATTGATCCTGTGGTATTACACGCCGATGGCCCTGGAGTTCAGCAGCCACTTGCGCGCCATACGCGTTTACGACTGCATGGACGAGCTGAGCTTATTTGCGGGCGCACCCGCCGCGTTGCGCCTTTTAGAATCGGAATTGCTCGAGCGCACGGACGTCGTCTTTACCGGCGGCCGCAGCCTTTACTACAATAAGCGCCGCCTGCACGGCAACGTGCACTGTTTTCCGAGCGCGGTTGACGCGGCGCACTTCGCGCCCGCGCGCCGGCCAGACCCGGCGGAACTTAAAGACGTCCCGCATCCGCGTATCGGCTTTTACGGCGTTCTGGACGAACGGCTTGACACGGAATTCGTGCGCGTGCTCGCGGGACAGCTGCCTGAATGGCACGTCGTGCTCGTCGGGCCCGTGGTCAAGATCGATCCGGCGGCGCTGCCGCAAGCGCCCAATATTCATTACGTGGGAATGCAGCCGTATCAAGCGTTGCCTGCTTTCCTGGAGCATTGGGACGTCGCGATGCTCCCGTTCGCGCGAAACGAGGCGACGCGTTTTATCAGTCCCACCAAAACGCTCGAGTATTTAGCTGCGCGCAAGCCCGTTATCAGCACGCCAATCGCGGACGTCGTGGATCCTTATGGCACGAACGGCCTGGTTCATATTGCCGCAAACGGCTCGGAGGCAGCGCAAATCGTGCACCGCTTGCGCGGGCGCACGCCGTCGGCGCAGTGACGTCTTGATCGCGGGGGCGGGTTATGCGGGCAGCGTCATGGCCGAGCGTTTTGCGCGTGATGCCGGCAAACGTGTTTTGCTTATCGACCGGCGCTCGCATATCGGCGGGAACGCATACGACTGCCGCAATGAAGACGGTATCCTGATTCACCGCTACGGCCCGCACATCTTCCATACCAATTCGCAAGAGGTGTTCGCGTATCTCTCGCGCTTCACGAAGTGGCGGCCGTATGAACAT
>JBHEMM010000051.1:4756-12654 GCA_046262595.1 Vulcanimicrobiaceae bacterium | reverse complement strand
GTATAGACCCACCATCGCGTACGAGGCCAGAATGCCGATGATGATCACCAATCCGGGCAGCGCCGTTGCCTGCATCGAAACAGCCAGGCCGCTGATGATGTTGGTCGCATGCCCCGTGATCGACGCATTCGCGATGCGTTTGACCGGCGAGAACTGCGTGCCGGTGTAGTACTCGGTGATCCATGTGAGCAGCCCCGTCACCGCGAGTCCGATGATCGAACACCCCCAAATGTTCACTGCGCTCACGTTGCGCGCGAGCGCGCCGGTTCCGATCGTGATGCCGCCGCCGAACTCTTTGGCGGTTGCGAAGTAAAACGCGATCGCGGAAAGCACTCCCGCGACTCCCAGACCGATGTAGAGCGCGTTCATGATTTTGCTGCGTTCGACTTTACCCATGCCCACGAACAACGTTCCGATGATCGAAGCAATGATCGAAATCGCGCCCAGAACGATGGGGAACGTCGTGGCTCCCGGCACGCCGCCCAAAAGCAGATTTCCAAGAAGCATCGCTGCGACGGTCGTGACGACGTACGTTTCGAACAAATCGGCCGCCATGCCGGCGCAATCGCCGACGTTGTCGCCGACGTTGTCGGCGATCACCGCAGGATTGCGCGGATCGTCTTCCGGAATGCCCGCTTCGACTTTACCGACCAAATCGGCTCCGACGTCGGCGGCCTTGGTGTAGATGCCGCCGCCCAAACGCGCGAACACCGAGATCAGCGAACACCCGAACGCCAAACCGATCATCGCACCGAGCGCATCGGATTCTTTGTTGCCGTTGACGGCGAGCAGGATGCCGTAGTATCCGGCTACGGCTAAAATGCCCAGGCCGACGACGAGCAAGCCGGTGATCGCACCTCCGCGGAATGCGACGTTAAGCGCCGGCCCGATACCGCGTCGCGCCGCTTCAGCGGTGCGTACGTTCGCGCGTACCGAAACCGTCATGCCGATAAAGCCAGCGGCGCCGGAGAGCACCGCGCCTATCAGAAATCCGACGGCGGTCGGCCAATGCAAACCGATAAGGATGATGACGAACAGAACGACCGCGACGATGCCGACGGTCGTGTACTGGCGCCGCAGAAACGCCATGGCGCCCTCTTGGATGGCGCCGGCGATCTCTTGCATGCGGGCGTTGCCCGGCGATTGCCGCAGTATCCAGCTTATAAGGTAAAGGCCGTACAGAATTGCCGCGACCCCCGCTGCCACGCCCCAATAAACGGCCGCGTAGGTGCCTATCCCACTCAATGAACTCATCGGTATCCTTAACGGGTGTAAAGTGCCAGTGAAAACAGGCCGGTTTGCTCTACGTCGCCCTTTTCTTCCTGCTCTGGGCGAGCGGGCGCTCAGCCACGGAGACAGGCGAAGTGCGGTCGAACTGCGTCCTGCGATGCTCGAGCAAGTGGACTTTTTAGTCGTCGGATGCGGACCGGCGGGCGGTACGGCGGCGCGCGAGGCGGCGCGCGCCGGCGTGGAAACGCTGGTGCTCGATAAGGATGCCGCCGTGGGCGCGAAGCGCGTGTGCGCCGCGGGCCTGCGTCCGGGTTTCTGCGGCGACTTCGACCTGCCCCGATCGATCGTGCACTGTGACACGCCGCGCCTCGCTCTTTTCGACCCGGAACAGCGCGAATACGAAATTTTTTTCGGCCCAGGCCACACCAGCACGCGTGAAGAGCTCGACGGCACGATTGCGGCCCTCGCGCAAAAAGAAGGGGCGCAGATCCGCACGTCCGCACTTTTCCGCACCGCTGCCGAAGACGGCGGCGGCGTACGCGTGCAGTATGCGGATCTGAAAAGCGGGCAGCGCCGTGAGGTGCGCGCCCGGCACGTGTTCTTGGCACAAGGATCCACGGCGAAGCTCGACACGGGCGCCTTCGCGTACGGGCGCTGGAACGAGCAGCTCGTTACGACGCTGCAATATCGCGTTTATCTCGAAAGCGCCGCCCGCGCCGATGCGTACCGCACACTCGAGATGCATTATTACTGCGCTCCGGACGGACGCACCATCATCGGCTGGATGTTTCCCAAGCGCGATCACTTGGCAATCGGCATCGGCGTCATGGGGAAAATGAACGGCGCGGCGCTTCGCGCGCAGCTCGACGCCTTCGAACAGCGCGTGCGCGCGCGGCTGTATCCCGGCATCGCGCATCGCCTGAAGACCGAAGGACACCTGCTCTACGGCGGCGAGCCGCGCCCGAACATTGCATCGCCGGCATGCATGGTGGGCGGCACCGCGGCGGGCCTGGTCGACGCAACGAACGGCGAGGGGATTTTCGAGGCGGCGATGAGCGGGCGCTTCGCGGCGCAGGCCGTGGCGTTCGCGCGCGAGGGCGGCGCATGTGCGACGCAGCGGTACGCCAACGCGCTCAAGGGGCGGTTCCAGAAGCGCCTTCATCACCGCGCCGCGCTCATGCGTTACCTGGAAAAACGTCCCGCTCGTTTCGGCAAACTCTTCGGTCAACTCGCGAAGTCGCCGCGCTTTGCCGATATCGTCCAGCGCGAAGATGCGGAACGGACGATAGCGGAGCGCGTGTACTTGTATAGCCAAGCACTGAGGTTTGCCGTGGGCTCTCAGTGCTAGGTCAGATCAGCCGGCTCGAATTTCAGCAGTTGCGCGATGCGATTCGCGAGCGGTTCGGAATTTTTTACGACGACTCGAAGCAGTTCTTGCTGCAGAGCCGCCTGCAAACGCGTCTGGTGAAACGAAGCGTCCCGGACTTCGGCGCGTATTTCCGGTTTCTCAGCTCGCACCCCGACCGCCAAAGTGAATGGGACGAGCTCGCCTCGGTGCTCTCGAACAACGAAACGTACTTTTTCCGCGAGCGCGCCCAGCTCGATATTCTCGCAACCGAAGTGGTGTCGCAGTATCTCAAGGCGCCGGCGGGGAAACTGCGGGTGTGGTCTTCCGCGTGTTCGAGCGGCGAGGAGCCGTTCTCGCTCGGAATGACGCTCCTGGAAACGCGCCGGCTGCTGCCCTCGCAAATTGAGATTAAAGCCAGCGATATCTCCCTGCGCGTGCTGGAAAAATGCCGCGCCGGTTTTTACCGGGAGCTCAGTTTCCGCGCCACTCCGCCCGAACTCATTCACAAGTACTTCCGCCCCTCGTCTACGGGCGGATTTCTGATCTCGGACGATGTCAAACGAATGGTGGAATTTTTCCGGGTGAATTTACTGGACGAGCGCGCCGTTGCCAACGTCGGTCCGGTGGATGCAATCTTCTGCCGCAACGTGCTGATCTATTTCGACAAGCCGACGCAAAAACGCGTCGTGGAAGCGTTCGCGAAAGCGCTGCGTCCTCACGGTTACTTGTTCTTGGGACACGCCGAGTCCATCATGCGGCTCACCGATCTTTTCGAGCCGACCGTCATGCCGAAGACCGTCTATTACCGGTTACGCAATGCCCATTAACGTCTTGGTGGTCGACGATTCGGCGTTCATGCGCCGCGCAATCTCCAAGATGCTCGAGTGCGAGCCCGAGATCGTTGTGTGCGCGACCGCCCGCACCGGCGAAGAAGCGATCGAAAAGGCGCAGCATTGGCATCCGGACGTCGTGACGATGGATGTCGAAATGCCCGGCATGGGCGGATTGGAAGCGGTGCGCGCCATAAGCGCGCAATCCGGCGTGCCGATCATCATGGTCAGCGCGCTCACGCGCGAGGGCGCCGAAACGACGTTCCTTGCCTTGGATGCGGGCGCGGTCGATTTTATTCCCAAACCCGACGCGGCGTACGTCAACATCAAAGACGTCGCGCGGGATCTCGTCGCTAAAGTGCGCGTCTTCGCGCGCCGCGGCGCGGCGCGCAGACGCGCGGCGCCGGCGCCCAAAGCGGTGCTGCCGCCGCTCGAGCGCTCGGCGGATGCGGCGCGTTTGAGCGGCGCGTACGAGTGTTTGGCGATCGGCACGTCGACGGGCGGCCCGGTCGCGCTCTCGAAGATCGTCCCCCAGTTGCCCGCGGCGTTCGCGACGCCGATCGTCATCGTACAGCACATGCCCCCAGGCTTCACGCGTCCGCTCGCGGATCGCCTGAACGCTTCGAGCAACCTGCGGGTGCGCGAAGGCGAAGAAGGCCTGGTGCTGCGCAAAGGCGAGGCGGTGATTGCGCCGGCCGGTTTGCAGATGCATTTACGCCGTTCGGGAGACGAGGTTTGCGTGACGCTCGCTGCGGACGGCGGCCGTTCGCTCCACACGCCGAGCGTGGACGCGCTGACCGCTTGCGTTGCCGACATGTACGGCGCGTCGGCGTTAGCCGCGATTCTCACGGGCATGGGACAAGACGGTATCATCGGACTGCGCCGCCTGAAAGACTGCGGCGGCTTCGTTATCGGCCAGGACGCGTCGAGCTGCGTGGTTTACGGCATGCCGCGCGCCGCCGCGCAGGCCGGCTTGGTGGATCTCGTGCTGCCGCTGAGCGGGATGGCCCAGGCGATGTGCGAGCTCACGAACACGTCCTTCGCAGGCTCTTAACGGAATCTGCGTCAAGCCGGGTCGGCCTTTAGTAGGAGCAGTACGTTTTCCGGGAAATATGACCGATAACTCGCGGCCAACCCACCCGGAGCGTGCATTGAGGCCTAACCGAAGTTCGCAGCGCTACGTCATCGGCGGTGTCGAGCTCTCACGAGAAGAGATCGTGCACAAGTACTTGCACCTCGTGAAGTACGTGGCGGGCCGCATTTCCGTGAATCTTCCGCCCAACGTCGAATTGAACGACCTGATCAATGACGGCATTCTGGGCCTTATCGACGCGATCGAAAAATACGACGACGACCGCGGCGTCAAATTTGAAACGTACGCCATTACGCGCATCAACGGCGCCATTCTGGATGCGCTGCGCTCGCTCGACTGGGTGCCGCGCGCGGTACGTCAGCGTGCGCGCGAGCTCGAACGGGCCTATCAAGAATTGGAAGCGCAGTTCGGGCGCGTGCCGACCGCACCGGAACTCGCCGCGAAGCTGGGCATTTCCAACAAAGAGCTCGATGCGCTCATGCAGCGCGTACGCGGCACCGCGGTGCTCTCGCTCGAAGAGTATTTGCCGAACGAAAAAGGCTACGAGATTCCTCTGGTCGACACGCTCAAAGATTCGGACAACGACGTCACCACCGCCGTCGAGGCGGGCGAGATTCGCGGCGCCTTGGTCGGTGCGGTCGAAGCGCTCGCGCCGCAGGAGCGCACGGTGATCTCGCTTTACTACTTCGACGGCCTTACGCTCAAAGAAATCAAAAGCGCGCTCGGCGTTTCAGAATCGCGCGTTTCGCAGATCCACGCGCAAGCGGTGATCCATCTGCGCCACAAGCTGCGCGAACTGCGCGGCGATCTGGGGTACCGGGACGGCGACCCGAGCGTCAAGCAAAAGTATCTGCGCAAGCCGCCCGCGGCCGCCGATAACGTAAGAGCCGGATAGGCGGTACGAGCATGGCGATTCGACCGGTCGATTTGCAGCTTGCGTATATGGCGGCGCCTCAGAGTGCGGCCGTGCTCAACAGCGCTCAGGAATCGCCCGCAGCCGCGCAAGCCGCGCAAGCCGCCGCGTTCGCCGCTCAAGTACAGCAGCGCGAAGAACATGTCGAGGGCACCGCGCAAGGCAAGGGCGGCAAAGTGAACCCGCGGGGCCAGCGCGAGCGCTCCCAGGGGGAACCGCGGCGCCGAAAATTTCTGCCCCATCCGCAAGGCGAAGAGACGACGCCCGCAGCGGGCTCGCCTTCGCCCGCCGAGGGCGAGCACTTCATCGACGTAACGGCTTAAGAGGAACGCGTGTCCGGCATCGATCCCGCGATTGCCGTCGCGCTGAGCGCAGCGGTCAGCGCTGCCGATACGGCCTTCCTTGAATCAGCGCTCACCATTGCGGGTGCTTCCGCCGAAGTGCTGCAGGCGCAAATCGCACCGGGCGATGTCCTTGCCGCGGCGATACTGCCTCCGCAAAATGGACAAGATCGCATCGAAGTGCTCGGACAAACCGTGCTGGCGCAGCTTCCGCCGGACGTGCGCCCCGGCGAGACGATCCTGCTGCAGGTTACCGGCTTTCAAGCAAACCGCATCCTCGTGCGCAATCTCGGCCTGCTCGATCCGCAAAATCCGCCGCCGCAACCCTCCACTGCACCGCCGTCGCGCGATGTGTTTTCTGCCGCATCGCTGCGCGCTCCGGCGCCGGCTTCGGCGCCCTTGCCGCAGGCGCCGCCGCTCTTTCGTTCTGTCGTCGACACGCATCTCATCGACGCGCGCATCGCGGCGGCACAGACGCCGCAGCGTGCGGCTCCGCCGGCGCGCGCGCTGCCGCCGCGCGCCCCGCAAAGTGTGCCGCCGATCGTTCAAAGTCTTCCGCCGCCGGCGGCGCAGCCGCTGCGCACCGTGAGCGACCTGCTTCGGGCCGTGCGCCTGCCCGATACAGCGTTCACGCGAACGGCCGCCGCGATCGCGCACCAGGCGCCGCAACGTTTGGCGCCGGTGCTTGCGCGGCTCGACGCGGCGCTCGCGAGCGTTCCCGGCGATGCGCGCGCCGCAACGCTGCGCACGCTGATCGGTTTCACGGCGGGGCTGAACCTCAAGAGCGAGGAGACGCTTCCCGCGCAGATCGCCGCATGTGTTTCGCACCTCGTCGAAGGCGCTGAAGCAAAAACCGCGCAGTTGCTGCGCGCTCTGGCGCAGGCGGATGCTGCGCAAGCCGCCTTCCAGGACGAACCGCCGCCGGCTGCATCTGCAGCGCCCGGAGCTGCGAGAAATGCCGCCGCACAAAACGGGCCGCCCATCCAAAACGCGCCGGTGCTCAACCTGCACACGGCGAGCGCAAACGTTCCGGCGGCCGCCCAAGGCCACGTCCTCGAGCGTCTGGCAGCGAGCGAACACGACCTCAAAACGCTTATTCTCTCGCTCCTGCGCGATCCGCCCGGCGCGCGCATGCCGTCGCTGTCACAGGCGCTGAACGAATCGCTCATTACCATCACCGCAGCGCAGGTCAATACCGCTGCGGCGAACGTGCAGACGCCCGGGACGCTTACGTTCGCGGTGCCGGCATTTTTTCACGACGGCGGTAAACCCGCGTATCTGCGAATATCGCGTGACGCAAACGGCGCGCGCACGCCCATGGACGCGGATAACTTCCACGTTGCATTCGTTTTGGACACGGCGAATCTAGGCACAGTCGCGATCGACGTCCAGACCGCCGCGCGAACAGTCAAAGTCGATGTGAAAACCGAGGCGGTCAAAGCAGCGTCCGCATTCTCCGGCACGCTGCCGGCGCTGCGCGAGCGCCTCGAGCATTTACGCTATCGCGTTGCATCGGCGTCGGCAGCCGTTCTCCAGCAGGCAACCGCGCCCGTAGCAGCGGCGCCCGGTCGGGGCGCGCCCCGTCCCGGCTCGCCGGCGGCGAACGTGGATACGCAGGCATGAGCGGGCGCTACTACGATTTCCGCAAGAACGTCCGGCCGCGTCCCGCGGCGGCGGCGCTCAAGTACGACCCTGTGGGACACGAGGCGCCGCAGGTCGTCGCCGCGGGGCGCGGGTTCACCGCCGAAGAGATCGTGCGCCTGGCCAAGGAGCACAACATTCCCCTGCTCGAGGACGCCGAACTCGTTGAAGCGCTCTCGCGCCTGGAGATGAGCGAGTCGATCCCGCGCGAGCTGTATGCCGTCGTCGCTGAAGTGCTGGCATACGTCTTCCGCGTGGACCAAGAGGCGGCGGCGCGCAGCCACACACGCTGATTGCCTTGCTTCCCGAATCGAACAGGAGTTCGATTTCCCGCGGCCGAAAAACGGTACTCCGATGAGCTGGCTTTCCAAAATCCGGGCCTCCTTCGGCAAAGCGCGCGAGACGCTCAGCGGCGTTCAAGCACTGGGCCGGGCGCGCAAACCGCTCACTCCCGAGGTCTGGGACGAGTTCGAAGAACTGCTTCTGCTCGCGGATTTCGGCG
>JBHEMM010000051.1:415-4746 GCA_046262595.1 Vulcanimicrobiaceae bacterium | reverse complement strand
GACGGAGAAAATCACGGGCGGTCTGCGCATCGTCGCCAAACAAGAGCTTTGGCGCACCAGCGATCAATTGGTCGCGCGTTTCCGTAAAGACGTGGAACGGTTCCTCACGCTTCCCGCGCCGGAGCTCGATGTCTCGAAGCGGCCGTCCGTCATTCTCGTCGTCGGCGTCAACGGCAGCGGCAAAACCACCACTATCGGCAAACTTGCCGTGGCACTGCGCGCGCAAAGTAAACGCGTGCTGCTCGTCGCGGCTGACACGTTTCGCGCGGCGGCCGCGGAGCAACTCGCCATTTGGGCCGAACGAAGCGGAGCCGATTACGTGCGCGGCAAGGAAGGTGCAGATCCGGCATCGGTCGTGTTCGACGGCGTGCAAGCCGGCAAAGCGCGCGCGGCGGACGTCATAATGATCGACACCGCCGGACGGCTGCAGACCAAATCCAACCTGATGGAAGAGCTCAAGAAGATGCGCCGCGTTATCGAACGCGAGCTGGGCGAAGCGCCCGCAGAAACGCTGCTGGTGCTCGACGGAACCACCGGTCAAAACGCCATCTCGCAGGCAAAACTTTTCAACGAAACGGCTGCACTTACCGGTGTCGTCGTAACGAAACTGGACTCGACGGCAAAAGGCGGCGTGCTCGTCGCCATCGTCGATACGCTGGAGATTCCCATCAAGTACGTCGGTCTGGGCGAATCGGCGGACGCGCTGCGCCCGTTCTCGCCCGGCGAATTCATCGAAGCTCTCTTCGAAGGCTCGGACTTTTAATGCCACCCCCTTGTCACGGTCCCATCGTAGCGTGAACATCGAATTGCAGAAGTTTTAGGAGATTTCAACTTGGCAGCGCAAGACGAACGGCAAGCAGCCTTAACGAACGCCCTGGCCCAAATCGAGCGTCAGTTCGGCAAAGGGTCCATCATGCGGATGGGCGAGTTCAGCGAGAAGATGCACTTCGACGTCATCGGGTCGGGGTCGATTGCACTCGATTTAGCGCTCGGCGTGGGCGGTTTTCCGCGCGGACGCATCATCGAGATCTACGGTCCGGAATCGAGCGGTAAAACCACGCTCGCACTGCACGCTATCGCGGAAGCGCAAAAGGGCGGCGGCACGGCCGCCTTCATCGACGTCGAACACGCGCTCGATCCGAATTATGCAGCGGCGCTCGGCGTCGATCTGGATAACTTGCTCGTTTCGCAGCCGGACACCGGCGAACAGGCGCTCGATATCGCAGAGATGCTCGTGCGCAGCAATGCGGTCGACGTCGTCGTCGTCGACTCGGTCGCGGCCCTGGTGACCAAAGCGGAACTCGAAGGCGACATGGGCGACACGCACGTCGGTCTGCAGGCGAGGCTGATGTCGCAGGCGCTGCGCAAACTCACCTCCGCCATTTCACGCAGCAAGTCGGTGATGATCTTCATCAACCAGCTGCGCGAGAAGATCGGCGTCATGTTCGGCAGTCCGGAAACCACATCGGGCGGACGCGCGCTTAAGTTCTACGCGTCCATCCGCTTGGACGTGCGCAAGCTCGAACAGATCAAAGTCGGCCAAGACGTGGTCGGTTCGCGAACCCGCGTCAAAGTGGTGAAAAACAAGGTCGCGCCGCCGTTCCGTCAAGCGGAGTTCGACATCACCTACGGTCACGGCATCAGCAAAATGGGCTCGATTCTCGACGTGGCGCTCGAGCGCAATATCGTGGGCAAGAGCGGCTCGTGGTATACGTACGGCGAGACGCGCATCGGTCAAGGCCGCGAGAATGCGAAAGTGTTTCTGGAAGAGCACGGCGAGATGGCCGATGAGATCGCGATGAAAATTCGCGAAGAACTGGCCGCAAAGGCGGCCGTCTCCAAGAACGGATCGGCGGCGCCGGCAGCGGCGGAATAATCGTGAAAGCGTACGTTTGCGCGCTGCGCATGCTTGCGCAGCGGCGCCTTACGCGCGCGCAGCTCGTGCAGAAACTCGAGCGCAAGGGCTTCGACGAAGATGCGGTTCGCGGCGCCGTAGGGCGCTGCGAACGCGACGGGTATGTCGACGATAAACTCTTCGCCCAGCTCTACGTCGAGCAGAAGCGCAAAGCGGTGGGCGATGCGCGGCTGGTCGGCGAGCTCGTGAAGAAGGGCATCGATCGGGACTGCGCCGCGCAAGCGGTGCGTGCGGCGTCCGTCGAAGAGGCCGTCCGTGCCGAATCGGCTCTGGAAAAAATATTCCGCACCAAATCCGGCACCAGTTATCAATCGGCGGCGCGCACCTTGGAGCGGCTCGGTTTCCCGGCCTCGCTCATCTACCGCAAACTGCGCGAGCACGCCGCGCAGCATGGGCCGTTTGCCGGAATGCAACGGTAAGGAGCCGATACGGCCGCCTAAGCCTTGCCCGACTCCGGCACGATTTGGCCGTAGTTCAAAAGCGCCACTAAACCGCATCCGCCGATGCAGTTTCCGAACAGAACCGGAAGTAAAAAATGAACCACGTATGCGTTCCACGCATACGCGCCGCTCGCGACCGCATAGAGCGCTTCGACCGAACCGGCAATCACGTGGCTGAGGTTCGCGGCGCCGACGAGCCACGTGATCAGAACGATCACCCACAGCCGCTGTGCATCTGCAGATGGTTGAAGCCAAACGACAAGCGCGATAAGCCAGCCGGCCAGAATCGACCGCCAAAGCATATCGGCGACCGAGGGACGCAGCGCCGTCATGCCGATATGCAGAAACGCGCTTTTCACCTGCGGGTCAAAGGCGCCGGTCTTCGCCAACACCGTCGCGATGACGGCGGCGCCGATCACATTGCAAACCAGAACGATGCCCCACAGGCGGAGCATCTGCAGCAGTTTGCTGCGCGGGTTTTCATCGTCGAGCACTGGAAGCAATGCTGTGAGCGTGTTTTCCGTGAAGAGCTGCTGGCTTCCCAAGATGACGATCAGGAATCCGATCGTGTAACCGAAGTTCACGATGAGCGGGCGCCAGGGCGCGTCGGGCAACGCTGCTTGCAAGACGCCGGATGCAACGAGCGAGAAGCCCATCGACATGCCGGCGGCCAAGCCGGAGAAGGCGAGCGCGAGTGCCGGGCGCTGCAGTTCGGTTTCGCCTTCGCGCCGCACCGTTTCAAACACCACCGCCGCTCGCAGACTGACGCGTTTGCGCACCTCGTGCTCTTCACCGCGGCTCAAGTTCACAAGATTCCCGGACGTTTCTTGCGGCGCGGAGGATTGCTTATCGTCCTGCATGCTCGCCGTTTACCCGCGGTCCGCCGCCGCCACGCGCGGGGCACTATCGCGTGCATGCCCGCTTTCAAAGTTCTTTTGGCGGAAGACGACGCGGCGATCCGCGAGCTGCTCGCGCATAATCTGCAGCGCGAAGGTTTTGAAGTGTACGCCGTGGCGGACGGAAATGCCGCGCTGCGCGCCGCGCGCTCGGGCGCCGACGTGCTGATTCTCGATCTCGGCCTGCCAGCGATCGAAGGGCTGGAGGTCGTGCGGCGTCTTCGCCGCGAGCGGCGCGAACTCCCGATCGTCGTGCTTACCGCGCGCGGCGAGGAGATCGACCGGATCGTCGGCTTGGAGTTGGGCGCCGACGACTATATCACCAAGCCGTTCTCCCCTCGCGAAGTGGTGGCGCGCGTCAAAGCGGTTTTGCGGCGCGCGGGGCCGCTTCCGGAACAGCGCACCGCTGTTCTGCGTTTCGGCAGTTTGGAGATCGATGAAGCGGCGCGCGAAGTGCGCCTGGACGGAGTCGATCTGCGCCTCAAGCCGCGTGAATTCGGCTTGTTATACACGCTTGCGAGCAATCCCGGCGTTGCCTTTTCGCGGCGAACGCTGCTCGACCGCGTTTGGGGCTTCGATTTCAACGGAGACGAACGCACGGTGGACGTGCACGTGCGCCGTCTGCGTTTGCGCCTAGCCGATCGTGCGATGCTGCAAACGGTACACGGGTTCGGCTATAAATTCGCGCGCGCATAAACTCGCGCTGTTGCCGCTCGAAGCCCTGATCGAGCGCGTGCAGCAGGTTGGCGGGCCGGCCTACGCGCTGCTCGTTCTGCGGCTGCGTGGTTTCGAGCGCGAAGCGTGGCTTCGCGGAAAGAGCGCCGCACGCCGGCTCGAGCGTAAAACCGCCGCGGCCTTCAGCCGTGGCTGCGCGCGCGTCCTGCGCGAGGGCGACTGTATCGGACACGATCCGGCAAGCGAATTGTTCGTCATCGCCCTGCTGGCGCCGGCGCTGGTGCCCCTCGGCCCGATCGCCGGCGTAGTCCTCCAGGAGGCGCCGCCACCCGCCGCCGGCGGCCACGGCGCTGTGCTGGGCCGGGTCGCCGATGAGGCGCAGCGCCGCGCCGCGGTCGTTGGTGA
>JBHEMM010000051.1:0-405 GCA_046262595.1 Vulcanimicrobiaceae bacterium | reverse complement strand
AGCCTGAGCGTGGATGTGCGCATCGAGACGGGCTGGTCGCTTTGCGCGCCGTCGCGGGACCGGCCGGAATTCGAGCAGGACATCGCGCTCGCATTGGAGCGCGGGGCGCGCGAGCGCGAACGCTACGAATTTTTTGCGGCGGTCGGACACGAGTTGCGCACGCCGCTCACGTCGATTCGCGGCTATTTGGAGACGCTGCTCGACGAACCGGTCGACGCGCCGACATCGCGCCGCTTCTTGGAAACGGCGCGCCGCGAGGCGCTGCGGATGGGCCGTCTGCTGGAGGGCATGTTCGAGTTTTCGCTCCTCGATCTTTCCGCCGGCCCCAGTGCGCTCGAGTGCAGCAGCGTGCGCGAACGCATTGCGCAAGCGTGCGAGAGCGTCGCGCCGCTGGCGGCGCTGCGC
>JBHEMM010000050.1:3387-12955 GCA_046262595.1 Vulcanimicrobiaceae bacterium | reverse complement strand
CCGCCGAAGAGACCAGCCGGCCCGCGTCGATCATTCCGCGCACGTCCATATCGCTCATTCTGACGATCTTAATCTTCGCGCTCGCCTATTCCAACTTGGCGCTCGGGATGCAGCCGTGGTATCCCGTTCCGCACGACGCAGCCGGGCATGCGCAGGCCTTCTGGCAGTATTTGGGGTCGACGCAAAACCAGGATAAGGCCGTCGCTGTCATGGCCTCCAACATTCCTTACTTCGGCATGGTCGCGGCATTTTACGTGCCGGTGCTGGGCGCGATTCTGCTTTTGATCAGCGCGAATTCCGGCGTGTTCGGAAGCTCGCGCATCGCCTACTCGATGAGCCAATTTCAACTGCTGCCCGCGGTCTTCGCGCGCGTGCACCGCAAGTTCAAGACGCCGGTGATTTCGATCCTCGTGTTCTGCATGCTTGCCGCAATCGAGCTCGTGTTTGCCGCTCTACAGGGAAATTTCGGTTACGAGTTTTTAGGCGACCTGTATGCATTCGGTGCGGCGGCGAGCTATACGCTGGTTTTCATCGCGCTCATCGCGCTGCGGCTGCGAGACCCGCTCACCCCCCGCAAGTTTCTCATTCCGTTCAACGTGAACATGAACTTCCGCGGCGAGCGCGTCAAATTTCCGCTCGTTGCGGTTGTCGGCTTTGCAGGCATCTTCGCTATTTTGATCTTCGTTTTGCTCACGCACCACATCGGCCGCATCGCCGGACCTGCGTGGCTGCTGTTCGGCCTCATCGTCTATGCGGTTTACCGCCTCGGTAAGGGCTTGCCGTTTCTCGGCTCGCAGCGGCGGGACTGGAACCGCGAGCAGGTGCAAATTCTGAAGAACGCCGGCGAACTGGAGCTGATGGACGAGCTGCTCACGAAGCTCAAAGAGCGCGACCCGGACTTTACGGTGAAGATCACGTGAGAAATGCCGTGAAGAGCGCCAACGCGCCGCTGTTCGTGATGCTCGGCGCGCTGGTGATCTGGCAGATCGTGCGCTACGCAGGCTTGCGCTTTGAAGCGATTCCCGGCATCGCACTGGGCGGCGCGATGATTGCCTTGGGCGCATACCGCATCACCTTGATGGCGCGCGCGCGGCGGTGAATCCGGTGCACATTCAACCCGCCGGCGTTGCGGGCGCGGTGCTGACGGTCGCTTGCGTCATCGCAACGCTATGGTGGATGCTGCATCCTCCCAAGAGTAAGGCCGATATTGCCGCGACCGCCGCAGAAAAAACGCTTCGCGCGAGCTTAGGATCCGTGCTTGTCGTCTTCTCTCCGGAGATCGCGTCGGAACACATGATGGTGCTCGCGGCGCGCTTGGCCCGCGGACAGCACTCGGCGCTTCTCGCCGTATACGTCATCGAAGTGCCGTTCACGCTGCCCACCAACGCCGTGATGGAAGAGGACGACCGCAGGGGTTTGGATATCCTCGCATCGGCCGAAGCGATTGCGAAGCGCTTCGGCGTCGAGGTGCATACCGAAACCGTCCATCATCGGAACATCTCGCAAGCCGTGCTCGACATCGCCAAGCGCGAGCGCGCCTCGCTGATCGTCATGGGCTCCTACCACGAAGGCAAGTACACCGGCGCGCCGCTGGGGCGCGACATCGAGCAGATCGCCGCCAACGCCAAGTGCGACGTTCTTATCGGCGTGGAAGGCCAGCACGGTACGATCCTCGTGGACGAGGCGGCGCAAGCGGGCGGAACCGAGTCGCTTTAGCCGCACACGGACGGTCCTGTACATGAAACCGGTCGACGCACTTTCCCGTGCGCCAAATCCGTTACCGCGGCGGCACGTCGGTGCCCGACGAGAGGTTCGTCGATTTAAGGGCCAACACGCGCCTTTCTGAGTCGGACTTTCCCTTCTAAACCTTGACCTCGACGCCGAACTCGATCACGCGGTTCGGCGGCAAGCCCAGTGAGTCGGTCAGCGGTCGCGCATTGCGCGCCATCCACCGAAACAAATTGCGCTGCCACGACGGCAAACCGTGCGGCGAACGATCGGCGTTGATCTTGGGGCTCGCCAGATAATACGTGGAATGGGAAAGATCGATCTCGGGGCGCGCCTGGCTCAAGTATTTCGAAATGTCGTGAATTCGCGCTTCCTGCATGAATCCGTACCACGCTTTGACGCGCAGCACGCGCGGGGCGAGCTGTTCGACCTCGATGCGCTTGTCCGAAGAAACGTAAGGCCGCCCCGCGTGCATGATCGTGAGCAGAACGATCGTGTCGAAGACGATATGCGTACGCACCCATTCGTGCTGCTGAACGAACGGAATGCCGGTCGGATCGGGATTCAGAAAGAATGCCGTGCCGCTCATCGTCGTGGGCTCCTTGAGCTCGGACAAGAACTGGCCGATCGGCATGACGTGCGAGGAGAGCGAGGCGAGCAAACGGCGCCGCCCGCGGTTCCATGTCGTGAAGAGCGTAAAGAGCGACAACGCCATCACCAGCGGTACCCAGCCGCCGGAAAGAATCTTGAATCCGTTGCCGATGAGAAACGGAATGTCCCACAGCAGAAACAGCGCAATGACCGGAGCCCATTGCCAAACGGGCCAATTCCAGCGCGTGCGGAGCAGCTGCATGAAAGCGATGCTCGTGGTGAGCATCGTCACGGTCACTGCAAGCCCGTACGCCGCGCCCAGAGCAGCCGACGAGCGGAACGTAATCACCAGCGCGATACAAACGATTGCCAGCATCGCGTTGATCGTCGGCATGTAGATCTGGCCCATGAACCGCTTGGAGGTGTGAACGATGCGAAACCGCGGTGCGTATCCGAGCTGCATCGCTTGCTGCGTGAGTGAGAAAACCCCGGAGATGAGCGCTTGACTGGCGATCACGGTGGCCATGGTCGCGAGCAGAACCATTGGAATAATCAGCACGTGCGGTATGAGCGCGAAGAACGTGGACGATGCCGTGGCGGCAGGATCGCGCAGCGCAAGCGCACCTTGCCCGAAATAGTTTAAAATTAAGGCGGGGAACACCGCCACAAACCATGCAAACGTGATCGGCTTACGCCCGAAATGAGCCAGATCGGTGTACAGCGCCTCCGCGCCGGTGACGCACAGCACGACCGCGCCGTAGATCAGCAGGCTGCGAAAGCCGTTCGCGATAACGAACTTCACCGCATAAAATGGCAGCAGCGCAAGCAAAATCTGCGGACCGTGCATGATGGAAAGCAAACCGGCAATGCCGATGGCGAAAAACCACACGAGCATAATCGGCCCGAAGAAAATACCGATGCTGCCCGTGCCGCGCCGCTGGACGGCGAACAGGCCGACGAGCACCGCCGCGGCAAGCGGCACGATGAACGGATGCGCGGCGTGGGTCCAGACATCGAGACCCTCGATCGCTGAGATGACCGAGATAGCCGGCGTAATTGCGCCGTCGCCTGAGAGCATGGAAGCGCCGAACAGCACCATCAAGGCGAGCGGCCCCAAACCCGCCGGCATGGCCGTACGCTTATGCTTGACGAGTTGGGCGAGCAGCGCCAGATCGCCGCCCTCGCCTTCGTAATCGGCGCGCAGCATGAATGTGACGTACTTGATGCATACCACCGAAACGAGCGCCCAAAAGATGAGCGAACAAAGGCCCAGCACGTTGGCGCGCGTTTGCGCTGCGGCGAACTGTCCGGTCAGCGTTTGCTGAAAAGCGTACAGCGGGCTCGTGCCGATGTCGCCGAAGACGACGCCGAGCGCGGCAAGCGAAAGCGCACTGATCGGTTCCGTGCGGTGCCGCCGGGAACGCACCGGTTCGACCGCAGGATGTTTAGGTTCGGACAGGGCGGTTATGCCTTTCGCAGATACCGTTTGCGCAATTCGTCGACGACGACGGCCAGCAGGATGACCCCGCCGAGGACCACCCACTGCAGATACGAGTTGATACCCAGTAAGTTCATCGCATTATTCAACAGCCCGATAAGCAGCGCGCCGAAAAACGTTCCGACGATCGACCCGCGCCCGCCCATCAAGCTCGTCCCGCCGACGACGACGGCCGCGATGGCGTAGAGCATCTCCGTGCCCGTGCCTGTCTGCGGCGATCCGGAAGAGAACTGCGCCATATACAAAAAGCCGACGACCGCCGCACACATGCCGCTGATGACGTAAACGAGCGTTTTTACGCGCCCGACGCGCACGCCGGCCAGACGCGCCGCCTCTTCATTGCCGCCCAGCGCAAACACGTAACGGCCGTAACGCGTTCGCATCAGGAGCATGGACGTGACGACGAGCACCACGAACATCCAAACCACCGGATTCGGTAAGCCGCTGTGCAGAAACGAGCCGACGCCGGTGGCCTGGAAGTCCGTCGAATTGAGTTCCACGGGCCGCCCGCCCGAGGCGATGTAGGAAAGTCCGAGCGCGACCTGCATCATGGCAAGCGTTGTGATAAACGGCGGCAAATTGAGCTTGACCACCGGCAGGGCATTGATGTAGCCGGCGCCAGCGCCGACCGCCAGCCCCACGAGCAGTGTCGTCGCGATCAACGCGAAACCATGGAACGGCAGCATGTTCGCCACCAGCGCCATGATGACGCCGCACAGTGAGATCAGGGAGCCGATCGAAAGATCGATTCCCGCGGTAATGATGACGAACGTCTCACCGACGCCCAGAATGCAGTTGTACGTGATTTGCCGCAGCACGGAGAGCACGTTGCGGGTCTGCAAAAACGTGCCGTGCGCCGCGGCGTTGATCGCAAACGCGATCGCCGCCAAAACGACGAGGCCGACCAGCACGCGGATCGCAAGCGTGCGCGTTTCCGGCTTGAGGTTCAACTTCACGCCGCCGCTCCGGTTGCGGCGGCGATGACGGCATCGGGGGTCGCTTCCCCGCGCGCGAATTCGCGCACGATGCGCCCGCCGCTGATCGCTAAAATGCGGTGCGACATCCCCAGCACCTCGGGCAGTTCGCTGCTCACCATGACAATGGCGGCGCCGTTGCGCGCGAGGTTGACCATCAAGTTGTAAATCTCGCCCTTCGCGCCGATATCGATGCCGCGCGTCGGTTCGTCGAACAAAAACACTTTTGCACCGCCGAGCAGCCATTTGGCCAGCACGACTTTTTGCTGATTGCCGCCCGAAAGATTGCGCACTTCCTGTTCGGGCCCGGGCGTGCGGATGCGCAGTTCGTCGATGTATCCGCGCGTGACGGCGGTTTCCTTGACGCGGTCGATCAGCATCTCGCGGTTTACGAACTGCGCAAGGTGCGCGAGCGTCACGTTTTCGCGCACCGCCATGCCCAGTACGAGGCCTTGACCCTTGCGATCTTCGGTAATAAAGGCTACGCCCGCAAGAATGGCGTCGATAGGCGCGCGAAACTTCTGCGTTTTGCCCGCGATCGTGATCGTGCCGCTTTGCGGCACGTCGGCGCAAGCGATGGCGCGCGCAATTTCGGTCCGGCCGGCGCCGACCAAACCGGCCAGACCGACGATCTCGCCGGCGCGTACTTGAAACGAAACGCCGTTGACCGCAGGAGCGCGGCGCAAATCCCGCACGTCGAGGACGACCGGCGCCTGCGCCGACACGTCCGGCAGCTGCGGGAAGTGCGATACCAGACGCCGCCCCACCATCGCGCGGATGATATCGTCGGGCGGAAAATCAGCGATAGCGCGCGTATCGATCGCTTTGCCGTCGCGGATAACCGTGATGCGGTCGGCGATACGCGGCAGCTCTTCCATCCGGTGCGAAATATAAACGATGCCGGTGCCGCGGGCTTTGAGTTTCTGAATGATGCCGAATAACCGGTCGATCTCGCGCTCCGTCAACGCCGCGGTCGGCTCGTCCATGACGATGATGCGCGCGTGGCGCGAGAGGACTTTGGCGATTTCGATCAGTTGCTGCTGAGCGACCGAGAGGCGCGAAACCTCCTCGTGAAGCGGAATGGTGATGCCCAGCTCGTCGAACACTTGGCGCGCGCGTGCGCTCGCCGCCTTTTCGTCGAGCAGCATGCCGCGCACCGGCTCGTTCCCGAGCACGATGTTCTCAACGGCGGTCAGCGCCGGCACGAGATTGAACTCTTGATAGATCATTCCGATGCCCAAGCGCTCGGCCGCAGCCGGTGAATCCACGGCCGCCGGTTGCCCGTCGATTGCAATCGTGCCGGAATCCGCGGGCTGCGCCCCGGCGAGTATCTTCATGAGCGTGGATTTTCCTGCGCCGTTTTCACCGACGAGCGCATGCACTTCGCCCTCGCGCAGGTCGAACGTTACGCCGTCGAGTGCGCGCACCCCGGGAAAACTTTTCCCGATGTCGCGCATGTCGAGCAGCAAGACAGTTACTTCGCGTCCGCTTTGGTGAACGTACCGACCGGAACGGCGTACATTTTGGCGATTTTCTTGCCGCCGAAATAATTGTGGATGGCGTCGATTGTCAGTTTCCCGATTTGATCCGGATGCTGGATCGCGTCGCCGTACATTTGGCCGTTCTTTATCGCGGCGCGGGCGTCGGGCGCAGCGTCGTATCCGACGACGGCGATACCGGTTTTATTTGCGGTCTTGATTGCGGTTACCGCACCGAGCGCGGAGTCATCGTTGATGCCGAACACGCCTTTGAGATCCGCATGCGCCTGAAGCAAATCGCTCATGTCGTTGCTTGCCTTGGTGCGCGAACCGTTGGAATCGGTGTCCGCAACCACTTTGACGTTCGGGCAGTGCTGCGCAAGCGCCGCTTTAAAACCTTTCACGCGATCCTGCACGCTGGTCACTTCGGGCTCGTCCAGGATGGCGACGCTTCCGCTGCCGCCGAGCGCTTTGCACATGAGCGTTCCCGCTTGGGCGCCCCCTTGTTCGTTATTCGAGGCGATGTGCGAAACGACGATGCCCTGTTTGCTTGCATTGGCAATGTCCGCGGTGAATACCGGAATGTTCGCTTTGTTCGCCTCGGTGATCGCGCTGCCGATCGCTTTCGAATCGTAGGGCGTGAGCACGATGGCATCGACCTTGCGCGAGATAAAGTCTTCCACTTGCTGCTGTTGGCGCGCGTTGTCGCGGTTCGCATCGACGACGACAACTTTATAACCGTACTTGGCGGCCTCGTTTTGCATGCCGGCCTGCATCTGCTGATAAAATTGCGCCTCGGAATCTTGAATCGAAACGCCGATTGTTTTGCTGCCGGCGCCGCCCGCGCGAGCCGTTTGCGAAGAGGTGCCGTTGCTCGAGGAGGTGGACGAGCAGGCAGACGCAAGCAGAGCAAGCGCAAACGCGGCGAGAAGCGGTGATGAAGTCTTCATGGCGCGGGGTTTACGCTCCCGGAGGGCGCGTGCCTCCGTCGTGCGCTCTATCCACAGGCGAGCCGGACGGCCCTGTGAGCGGTGTGGAGAAGTGGCCCCAAATCGACGATGTCAGGCGGACTACGGCCGCACAGGATGCGATAAATATCGCTGTATACGCGATGCCGGCCAGATTGTTGCCATACAAATATGCGCCCGTTCCGAACAGGGCGGAGTACACGGCGAGCAAGCCCGCAATCCATCCCAGGAGCGCCTGGGGCAGACTATCGGGCGAGGCAGGTGCGCGGGTCCGGGCGCGAACGGCGGCCCAGCCCGGTCCGGCTGGACGCACTTTTTCGTAAAACGCATCGAGCGTCGGCTCGTCAACGGGCGCGGTGAGAAACGTGACCGCAAGCCAAACGGCCGTGGTCACCGCGACGGTGACGAGCAGCACCACGCTCGCGTCGATAGCGGTGCCGCTGCGGGCCGCGATAAAAAACGCCGCCGAAACGATGAACGAAGCGGCCATTGCCGCCACCTCCGTCCACGCGTTGATGCGCCACCAAAACCAGCGCAGCAGATACACCAGGCCCGTTCCGGCTCCTATCGACAGAATCAGGTTAAACGTTTGCTTTGCATCGTTGAGTACGCTCGTCAGTAAGCCCGCGAGGATCATGATCAGCACCGTGACGACGCGCCCGGCAAGAACGTAGTGCCGTTCTGCGCGGCCCGGTGAGATAAAGCGGCGGTACAGATCGTGAATGAGATACGACGTGCCCCAATTCAAATGCGTTTCGAGCGTCGAACGGTACGCCGCGAAAAGACCTGCGACCATGAAGCCCGCGAAGCCGGCAGGCAAGAAAACCAGCATCGCGGGATATGCGATGTCATCCCCCAACAGCCGGTGCTCGACGCCGGGAAAACTGCGCCCGATGTCGCCGACGGTCGGATAGACGAGCATCGATGCAAGCGCGACGATAATCCACGGCCACGGCCGCAGCGCATAATGCGCCGCTTGAAAGAACAGCGTTCCGAACACGGAGTCGCGCTCTGTCTTTGCCGAAAGCATGCGCTGTGCGACGTAACTGCCGCCGCCCGGCTCGGCACCGGGATACCACGATGACCACCAAGCGATCGTGAGCGGAATGATGAAGATCGCCGCCGTCGTTTTCCAGTCGCTGAAGACGGGCAGCACGCTCAAGTAATTCGGATGCGTCTGCGCGATATGATGAAATAGCCCGTGCAAACCGCCCACCTGCGGCACCTTCAGCGCAAAATAGGCGGCGGCGAACGCGCTGCTCATCGTGATGCAAAACTGAATCATATCCGTCACCATGACGCCCCACAGGCCCGACATCGAGGCGAAGATGACGGGGAAGATCGCGCCGACGACGAGCGTCTCCCACTGCGGCACGCCGAAAAGAATGCCGGCGATTTTCGATGCGGCCAGACTCACGCTCGCGATGATCACGCAGTTGAAGAACAGCCCCAAATACACGGCGCGGAAACCACGCACGAACGAAGCCGCTTTGCCCGAATAGCGCTCTTCGTAGAATTCGAGATCCGTAAGCACGCCGCTGCGGCGCCATAACCGCGCATAAAAGAACACTGTCGCCATGCCCGTGAGCAAAAACGCCCACCACTGCCAATTGCCGGCAACCCCGCCCTGCCGCACGATGTTGGTAACAAGGTTCGGCGTGTCGGTGCTGAACGTCGTGGCGACCAGCGAGATGCCGATGAGCCACCACGGCGCCTGCCTGCCCGCCGCGAAGAACTCGGCCGTATCCTTACCCGCGCGCCGCGCCAGCACGATGGCGGGAACGAACATGATAGCGACTGAGACGATGATAATCGCCCAATCCAGCGTAGTAAGGTGCATGCGCAGGCCGTTCGGTTTCGCCGGGCGGGCTGCCTTGTCCGAATAACACGGCAAGAAACGGATAGCGGGCGCCGGGAAAACGAGCGACAATAACGCCATGAATACGAGACAGCAAGACGTACGCTACGACGCCGTCGTCCGCCGCGATGCGAGCTTCGAGGGGCTCTTCTTCTACGCCGTGAAAACGACCGGCGTGTTTTGCCGGCCGGGATGTAAGAGCCGCACGCCGCTGCTGCGCAATCTCGAATTTTTCGCCGATGCGCAAAGCGCTGCGGCGGCCCGCTACCGCCCGTGCAAACGCTGCGCACCGGACCGCGCGAAAGCCGTCATGGACGAGCGCCTCATCGCCTTGTGCCGCGCGATCGAGCAGGCCGGACGGTTGCCGGACCTGCGCGACCTCGCCGCCATCGCGCGGCGGTCGCATCTCGGCGAATTCGACACCACCAAGGTGCTCTATCAGCTCCTGACGTCGGGCTTCATCGAAATCAAGC
>JBHEMM010000050.1:0-3377 GCA_046262595.1 Vulcanimicrobiaceae bacterium | reverse complement strand
GGCCTGAGCCCCGCACATCTGCAGCGGCGTTTCAAAGCGGCCATCGGCGTCTCGCCTAAAGCGTACGCGCAGACGATCAAGCGCGAGCGCTTGCGCACTGCATTGAAAAGCGCTGCCTCTGCGACGCATGCGATTTATGACGCGGGCCTGAGCTCGCCCTCGCAAGCGTACGCCAAGAGCGGTTCACCGCTAGGCATGACGCCCGCGCAGTTTGCGGCCGGCGGTAAGAACGTGCGCATCGCTTTTGCCGTCGTACGTTCGGCGATCGGCATGGTGCTCGTCGCGGCAACCGAGCGCGGCGTATGCCGCGTCGATATTGATCATGCAGCGGGCGCGTTGGAAGCGCGGTTGCATGCCGAGTTTCCGCACGCAGCCATCGCGCGCGAAAACGATGCACTGGCCTCGGCGGCCTCGCTCATCGTCGCCTATCTCTCGGGGTCCGGCCCGTGGCCGGTGCTGCCGCTGGACGTGCGCGGCACCGCGTTTCAGACGCGCGTATGGGACGCAATGCGCGCGCTTGCTCCCGGAACCGCAGTGAGTTACAGCGATCTTGCGCGCATCATCGGCTCGCCGCGCTCCGCTCGCGCGGTGGCAAATGCATGCGCTGCGAATTCGATTGCGCTGCTCATTCCGTGTCACCGCATCGTGCCCCAAGCGGGCGGGGTGGGCGGCTACCGCTGGAGTCCCGCGCGCAAGGAGCGTCTGCTTGAACTCGAACGCGGACTTTAACGCGATCGAAGGCGCGCTTCTTAGTGAAGGCTACGTGCACGTTCCGCAGTTGCTCACGGCCGCGCAATGCGCGGACGTGCGTAAGATGTTCGAGCGCGACGAGCTCTTCCGTAAGCACATCGTCATGGAGCGCCACAACTTCGGCAAAGGCGAATACAAGTATTTCGCCTACCCGTTATGCGAGCCGGTCGCCGGGCTGCGCGAACAGTTCTACGATCGGCTCGCACCCGTTGCGAACGAGTGGAACGCGCGCTTAGGAAAAACCGAACGCTTTCCCTCGCGCGCGCAGCAGTTTCTGGATCTCTGCGGCGAGCATGGCCAATCGCGGCCGACGGCGCTGCTGCTGCGCTATCGTGCCGGCGATTACAACTGCCTGCATGAGGACACATACGGCGCGATCGCGTTTCCTTTTCAAATGACCGTATTTTTGAACTTGCGGGCCGATTACGAGGGCGGCGAATATGTGCTGGTCGAGCAACGCCCGCGCGCGCAAAGCCGTCCGATCGTTCTTCAGCCGGAACTGGGCGATGCGCTGATCGTCCCAAACCGCCACCGGCCGGTGCTTGGCAAGAACGGCTACTACCGCACGACGTTTCGTCACGGCGTAAGCACGATCCGCCGCGGCGAACGCTTTGCGCTCGGAATCATTTTTCACGACGCGCTTTAGGCGCTAAAGAAACAGCGCGTTGACCTCCGCATGCGTCAGACGCTGTGCGATCGCTCCAAAGTCGCCGCGCTCTTTGATGTCCGAAGCGAAGCCGCGCAGCTGCGCAAGCACGTATCCCATCGCCGCCGTTCCAACGCTCACGCGCGCAACGCCCAGAGCCGCAAGCCGCGCAACCGGCGGCGATGCGGCTCCCGCAAGCACGCTCACCGGGCCGTGGATTGCCGCGACGAGTTTTTCTATCAAGCCTTCATCCGTGACGCCGGGCACGAAGGCGCATGCCGCACCCGCCTGCAGATACCGGTTCGCGCGGCGCACGGTTTCGGCAAAACGCCACGCGTCGTTGTCGCCGATCTCCGCGAGATAGACGTCGGTGCGCGCGTTGATCACGAGTTGGACCCCGCGTTCTTCGCCCGCCGCGAGCATCGCGGCGATGCGTTCCGCATGCAGCTCGGCATCGAAAAGCGTCTCGGCGTCGCAGTCTTCAAAGTTCAGTCCGGCAGCACCGGCTTCGATGGCGCCGCGTGCCGTGGCGCAGGCATCTTCGACGCGCGGACCATATCCGCGCTCCAAATCGGCCGTAACCGGCACCTGCACCGCCGAGGCGATGCACGCTACCCCGCGCAGCATCGCCTCGCGCTGCATGTGCTCGCCATCCGCGAATCCGTGTGCCCAAGCGACCGCTCCGCTCGAACTGGCGATTGCCGGGAAGCCCAATTCTTCGACGATACGCGCGCTTACGGCATCCCAGGCGTTCACGAGGACGAGCGGATCGCCGGGAACGTGCAGCGCGCGCAGGCGGGCCGCCTTTTCGTTTTGCGCGTTCATCTAGCCGGTCGTACCTTTCAGCGTGAGAGCGGTAGTGGAGGTGTCTCTTGCTTTCGCTGGCTTTTTCCGCTGCCATGCTGGGGATCGACGGATACGTCGTACGTGTGGAAGCCGACAGCTCCCCGGGAACGCCGAACCTGGCAATCATCGGGCTGCCTGACCGCGCGCTGAACGAGGCGCGCGAACGCGTGCGCGCCGCCATCTTCAACTCGGGCTTCAGCTATCCGGCCGGGCGTTTATTGGTGAATCTTTCACCGGCAGACGTTCGTAAGGAGGGGCCGTCGTTCGATCTGCCGATCGCGCTTGCGCTCATGGGAATCGACGAACAGATCGACTGAAGTGACCCCCTCGGGAGCTGGACACCTACTAAGCGAAAAGGTGTTCAATGCGAAAACCATCCCCGCCGGCCAAATCTGAGCCGGAAGAGAACGAGAAGTTCGAGCGCTGGACTGCGCAACGTAAAGCGGCAATCATCCTCGATGTGCTCAAAGGCAAGGTCTCCGTTCCCGAGGCTTGCCGCAAGCACGGCATCACGCAAGGCGAATTTCGTCAGTGGGCGGATGAGTACCACCGAGGCGGCATCGATGCGCTCAAGGTCAACAAGAAGGGCCTTGAAGCGGAGTACCGAGCCGAAGTCAAACGGCTGCAGGCCAAAATCGGCGAGCTCGTGATGGAAAACGAGGTCCGCAAGGAGGCCATGCGGCCTTTCAGTTCCGTCGAGCCGATGTTGAACGGCTCTCTGCTCGACGACGATGGTCCAAAGCCGTGATCTGCCGCGTTCTGCACGTTGCTCGTAGCACCGCGTACTATCGCGAGCATGAACGCATTCCGGCGGTGGACGAGGTTCTCGCCCAACGCATCAAGCGGCTCATCGATGATGAACCGTACCTCGGCTATCGCATGGTCTGGGCGCGGCTTGGTATGCAAGGCATCGCAGTCAACAAGAAGGCCGTGCAGCGTATCATGCAGCTCAAGCGTTGGCAATGTCATCGCCGCCTGAAGAAACGCTGTTCACCGCGCGTCGAAAGCAGCCCCAGCGTGGCGCTCGTTTCAAACGTGCGCTGGGCGACCGACGCCACCTACGTATGGACGCGCCTTGATGGCTTGGTGTACGTAAATGCCGTTCTCGACTGCGGCGATCGGGAGTGTATTGGAC
>JBHEMM010000049.1:4458-13133 GCA_046262595.1 Vulcanimicrobiaceae bacterium | reverse complement strand
ATCGTCAGCTGGCCGCATTCGCTGCAGGCGTTGCCGGTGTAGCCCTTCGCGCGCGCTGCCGTGATTTGATCGGCGCGCTGCACCGTTGCCACGCCCATTGCCGGCGTTGACGGCGAGGGATCGCGGCGGTCGTGGCGGCGTTCCTCGGCTGCAACGTGCGGTGTTTCTTCCGGACCGTGCTGATGCGGGCGAAGATGCGTGCTCGTCGGATGCAATTTCTCGCTGACGCCGACCGGAACGTAATGCACTTCACCTGATTCCTCGGCTAGATACTCCTCCTCGGCGACCGCCGGACCCATCGCGTCCATCTCCATACTGGGCTGCACATGTGCCAGCTCGTAGCGGCCGAGATAGCTTACAGCCAGTTCGCGGAAGATATAGTCGAGGATCGAGGTCGCCATTTTGATGTGGTTGTGTCCGACAACGGGGCCGTTGGGCTCGAAGCGCGTGAACGTAAAGGCTTCGACGAACTCTTCGAGCGGTACGCCATGCTGTAAACCCAGGGAAATCGCAATCGCGAAGTTGTTCATCAACGAGCGGAAGGCGGCGCCTTCTTTGTGCATGTCGATGAAAATCTCGCCGAGCTGACCGCCCTCGTATTCGCCCGTCCGCAAGTATACTTTGTGACCGCCGACAATCGCTTTTTGCGTATAACCGCTGCGGCGCTCGGGCAAACGGCGGCGTTTTGCAATATAGCGGTAGACAACGCGTTCGGCAACTTGGAGCGGTGTCTGGAATGAGGCTTGCACGGGGAGTTCCTCGCCGTCCTCGAGGCCGAGATCGTAGCTCGCCGCGAGCGGCTGCGAAAGTTTGGAGCCGTCGCGATAAAGCGCGACCGCTTTAATCATGCGCTCCCAGGCGTAACGATACGCTTCTTTCACTTCGGCGATCGTCGCCGACTGCGGCAAATTGATCGTCTTGGAGATAGCGCCGCTCACGAACGGCTGTGCCGCTGCCATCATATCGATATGCGCGATGGGGCGGATGAAGCGGGCGCCGTGCTTGCCGCAAGGCGTGGCGCAGTCAAAGACCGCTAGATGCCCGTCTTTGAGATGCGGCGCGCCTTCGAGCGTCATGCGTCCGCAAATCACGTCCGACGCTTCATCGATCTGTTGCTGCGTGAAACCCAAGCCGTCGCGAAGCAGCGAGAAGTTCCAGTCGTTCAACTGCTCGTCGGTTAGGCCGAGCCGGTCTTTGCAAAACGTTTCGGTCAACGAATACTTGTTGAATGCGAACTGCAATTCGAACGCACCCATGAGCCCGGCCTCGACGCGCGCGAGATCTTCGTCCTCGAAGCCTTTCGCGCGAAGCGTTGCGCGGTTGATGTGAGGCGAGCCTTCCAGCGTGGCCGTCCCTTTCGCGAACGCTTCGATCTCGCGGATCTGCGTTTCGTTATAGCCCAAACGGCGCAGCGCAGGCTCGACGGACTGATTGACGATCTTAAAGTATCCGCCGCCCGCGAGTTTCTTGAATTTTACCAAAGCGAAGTCCGGTTCGATACCTGTCGTGTCGCAATCCATGACCAGGCCGATGGTGCCCGTCGGCGCAATAACCGTAACCTGGGCGTTGCGATAGCCGGCAACCTCGCCGATTGCGAGCGCTTCGTCCCATAACTTGCGGGCCAGCGTCCACGTCTCTTGCGTGAACAATGTGGGCGCATGCGTGATGGGCTTGATGCTCAAGCCTTCGTAGTCGTGGTTCGGAGCCTGATATGCGGCGCGGCGGTGATTGCGCACGACACGAAGCATGTCGCCTGCGTTTTCCTCGTACCGCGGAAAGGCGCCAAGCTGCTGCGCCATTTCGGCAGAGCACCGGTATGCCGCGCCATGCATCAACGCCGTGATGGCGCTGCACCAGCCGAACGCCTCCTCTGAATCGTACGGCAAGCCCATGCGCATGAGCAGCGTGCCTAGGTTCGCGTAGCCCAAACCTAACGTGCGGTAGTCGTACGATTTCTGCGCGATAACTTTGCTCGGGAACTGCGCCATCAGCACGCTGACTTCGAGCGTGAACGTCCAGATGCGGCACGCTTCGGCGAACTGTTTCGCATCGAAGTCGCCCTTCGCGTCTTCAAACGTGACCAAGTTCAACGACGCAAGATTGCACGCCGTATCGTCGAGGAACATGTACTCAGAGCACGGATTCGAAGCGTTGATGCGCCCATCTGAAGGACAGGTGTGCCATTCGTTAATCGTCGTGTCGTACTGTGTGCCGGGGTCCGCGCATTGCCATGCGGAGATCGCGATCTGTTCCCATAAATCCGCTGCCGGGATCGATTTGTGAACGCGGCCGTCGGTGCGCCGGATCAGGTCGAAGTTCGCGCCCGCGTCAAGCTTCTCGAAGAACGAATTCGGAATGCGGATCGAGTTGTTCGAGTTCTGACCGGAGACTGTGCCGTACGCCTTACTGTCCCAATTGGTGTCGTACGTCTCAATTTCCATGTGCTTGTAGCCTTGTTTGGCAAAATCAAGCGCATATTGCACGTTGGCTTGCGGAATGCCGGCCGTGATCGCGGCGCGCATAGCCGTTTTCAGCGCGGGGTTGAGAGCCGGGTCGAGTCGCGCGCTTTCGGGCACGCTGTCGTCGGCAGCGGCCTTCAAGATGGCGTTCAAGTGCTTCTCGCACGAAATCGAGCCAGCGACGAGATCGGAGACTTTCTGTTCTTCCTTGACCTTCCAGTTTATGAACGCTTCGATATCCGGGTGATCCAGGTCCAAGCACACCATCTTCGCAGCGCGGCGCGTTGTGCCGCCGGACTTGATGGCGCCTGCGGCGCGATCGCCGACGCGAAGGAACGACATCAGACCGGAGCTCGTGCCGCCGCCCGAAAGCCGCTCACCTTCGCCGCGGATGTGTGAAAAATTCGAACCGGTGCCGCTGCCGAACTTAAAGATGCGCGCTTCACGAACCCAAAGGTCCATGATGCCGCCTTCATTCACCAAATCGTCTTCGACGCTTTGGATAAAGCAGTTATGTACGACGATGTTGTTTGTCAGGAAGTTATGGCTCTCGGTCTCAATATCGTAAACGTCTTGGTCCGCGACGTAATCGATCGACGCGATTGGCTCACCGCGACGCGTTATTAGGCGGGAAGCCGCTGTTTGGACAGGGCGATGCACTTCTATCGTTCGCAAAGCGTTCGACGTGTGCGTGTACTGCCGGCCGGTAAGAGGCGCGGACGCGGCCAGCGCCGCTTGCGCTTCGTCCATCTTGGATCGTGGTGAATCAGCGGAGGTGTCGGTACGTTGGACCAGGCGCATGCCGGGCGATAAGTCGGCTACATGCAGCCAAGACTCAGCTCGCTTAGATCCGTTGCGAACGAGCACGAGATGATCGGCGGTCGCCTCTATCCAGTTGCCGTTTTTGAGGGTGACGCGATAAACGGGCTTAACGCCGTTGTGCTTGACGGCAACGACTTTCGTGATGCCGTCCTTGTCGTACACCGAGAGTCCCGTTAATTTTTTCGTGACGATGTCACCGATTGCGACCGGACCATCGGGCGTCGTCACTTCGGCGTAGTAGGGAAGGCATGCATGGGGCGCGGGGCGTTCGTAAGCGCTCGTCGATCGCATGAGATCTTTCGAGGCCGCGTCCACGTAATAGTGCCCTTGCGGCGGGCCGGAGATGCCGTAAGCCCAGTGAAGGCCCGTGTTGAACCACTGCGGCGAATTCGGCGCGCCGATCTGACGCGCAAGCATCGCGCACATCTCATCGTAATACGTGCGCGCGTCATTTTCGCTATCGAAGTATGCGTTCTTAAACCCCCAATACGTCCAGCAGCCCGCAAGCCGGTTGAATACCTGACGCGCGTCGGTCTCGGACGCAAACGCACTGCTCGCCGGCTCGGAGCGCCAAAGCCACTCGGGCACGCCCGGTTCGGCAATACGTTTGAGTTCTTTGGGCACGCCCGCTTTGCGGCAGTATTTTTGCGCCAGCACGTCAACCGCGACCTGACTCCATCCGGTCGGCACCATGACGTCTTTGGCTTCAAAAATCACCGAGCCGTCGGGATTGACGATCCGTGACGCGCGCGGTTCGAACGTCAAGCCGGCATAGGTGTCGCCGGGGGCGGAAAAGACGCGGCTGAATTTCATCGAGGCTCCTTCCTCCGATGCGTGGAGGACCCGTAATCTTCGAGCGATAGAAATCGAACACCTGTTCGATACGGCGAGGGCCGAAGGGCGTTGGATACCCATAAATTGTACTACTGAGTGCGGCCACATACAAGATATAGTGCTAGGCGTCCTTGTGCGTAACGTGTCGAGAAACGAAGTTTCTTGTGTACGAGGCCGCTTGCTTCAGTGGAAAAGGTGTAGCCTGCGTGAATGGGCTGTGGAAACTTCCGAGGATAGCGGGGAGAACTCGGGCAAACGAGCTCCATGCTCGGTCCAAACCGCTTTGCGGTCCGCCTGCACGACATCTCACTCGAAGAAATAGCCGCCTTAGGCATTCGCGGCCTGATCGTGGACCTGGACAACACGCTGCTGGGTTTCCGCGAAACCGAACTGGCCGCCGAACACGTCGCTTGGGTTGAAGAGGCCCACGAGCGCGGCTTTGCGATGGTCATGGTCAGCAACAATTTCAGCGAACGCGTGCGAACGATAGCAGCCCGGCTGCGCATCGAATGCATTCCCAACGCGCTCAAGCCGCTGCCGTTCGGGTTTTGGCGCGCGATGAAGCGCTTGAATCTTCCGCGTAAACAGGTAGCGGTCGTCGGAGATCAGCTCTTCACCGACGTGCTCGGTGCGAAACTGAGCGGAAACCTCTATACGATTTTAACAGAGCCTATTGAAAGCAAAGACTTTCCCATCACCATGATGTTCCGTTTCTTCGAGCGGCTGATGCTGCGGGAGCGGCGCAGCCGGTGAAGCTCGCACTGATAGGCGATCCGGTCGTGCACAGCCACAGCCCGCGGCTTCATGCGCGGTTCTTCGAAGAAGCGGGAATGCAGGGTTCGTACGTGGCCATTCGCGTGCCGCGCGGCAACGCGGTCGACGTCATTCGCCGCATGCGCATCGACGACTACACCGGCTTAAATGTCACATATCCGCTTAAAGAAGAAGCGCTGGAGGCATGCGATGAGCTCACCGAAGAAGCGGCGCTCGCCGGCGCCGTCAATACGATTTTTTTCGGCGGCGCGATCGTGGGCCACAATACGGATGGTATCGGAGCACGTGGTGCGCTCGAGCAACTGCTTGGCCAGCCCGTCGCACTGGAACGAATCGGCATTTTGGGAACCGGCGCAACCGCGCGCGCCATCCTCGCGCAGCTGCACGAAACGGATGCCTATACGTACGTTTGGGGACGCGACGAAAAAAAAGTCGCGAAGTTGTGCGAGCGTTTCGAGGCGCACCCGTGGCCGCAGCATGCGCCGGAAATTGTGATTTCCACATTGCCCAGCGGCGTGAAGTTGCGCGAGGAAATGGTTGAGGCGCTGCTTGCCGCGGACTGGGTCATGGACACGAATTACGGCTCGCGGTCGACGTTGAGCCGTCAAGTGCACCGCGAGATTGTCAAAGGCGATGCGATGCTGGAGTCACAGGCGTTGGCTTCGTTTAACTTCTGGCGCGCGCACGCGCAGTCGCTGATCGAGGAAGAACTAGAAATCGGGCGGTGAAAGCCACCGCGCCAGATTGCGGATGTAGTCCTTGTATGTTTCCATGCGCTGCGGATCGTCGCGGAATTGCGTTCCGCGCGGCTCCGTCACGAACGAGGGCGCACTGTCGCTCTCACCCCAATTATAATCCGTGAGGTGCTGAAACGTCGAAAGTGCTATGGCGCGTCCGCACGCGTGTCCGTTCATGGACGGCTCGTTGTCGATGGCAACGGCGAGATTGAAGCTGCGTCCCGTCTGCGTACTGAGAGAGGTCGCGATAACCCGCGCAAACGACATACCCTCGGGCACCGAAAGCGCGCCTTCGTGCGGATGCGCTGGAAAATATTCGACGACGCCGCTCGGCGAATGACGGGTGCGCAGGACCTCGTGCACCGGCTCGAGCGCGACGATCCGCTGGTAGTCGCCGTTGTTGCCGGAGTGATAATTCGGATACGTGATGAGCGCATTGTCGTGGTCGTCGCGCCGTAGGCGGCGGATATCACGTTCGCGGTTGTATTTGTTGAAATTGTTCACGCTGCCGATCGCACCCAAATTCAGGATCGACGCGCCGGTATTTTGATGATCGCGCGCCGTTAGCACGCCGCGGCCCTTTTCGCGGAATGTCAGGATACCGCGCACATCGGACGGCGCCAAGCCGTTGCCGGCGTCCACAGCCATGAGCCAGAGCTCGTCAAAGCCGGTCGCCGCTAAACGCGTAAGAACGGGATCGCTGCCCCGCGCGTCCGGTTCGCGATTGCGCGCGGTGACGTCATGGCCGTCGGCCTCAAGCAGCTTCGCGAGTGCAGAAAAACGGCCGGCGTGCCAACCGTCCTCAACGTACGGGATCGTTGTCTGCAATAAAATGCGTGCCATAACGCCTATCAACCTAAACGCACGGCACGAGCCGTTCGTTCTCTTCACTAAGCGTAACGAGTAATCACGAAGAAGAAAACAAGGGTGCGCTTACTTGGAGAGACATCGGAGAGGGGGAGATTCGAACTCCCGAGACCCGTGAAGGTCTGCTCGCTTTCCAAGCGAGTGCATTCGACCACTCTGCCACCTCTCCATAAATTCCCATGGAATTCATGGAGTGTTTACCAGGCGCTCCGCGTTCTGCTGCGCGCCCCCTACCGGCAAAGCCGGCAGGGCACCCCACTTGCCCCTTGGCGATCGTCGCTTTGGATCGAGCTCCCTATCCGCAAAGGCAGGCGGTAGGGCGCCGAAAGCTGCGCCGATATCGACGACGGCGGATTAGGCGTGCGGCGTCGAAATGCCTTGAAATGCGGTTCGTCGCAAGCCCGCGCTCAGAAGTTCGCAGCCGATCCGCCTCACATACCGGCCGGATGCCAGATCGTTTTAATTTCGCAGTACGCCGCGATCTCGTCCAAGCTTTGAACCGACGGATCGATAACGCGCACCCGTTTGACGTTCTCGCTGCCTAACGCTTGCAGTTCGGCGGCAAGCTCTTCTTGCGGAAAGCCCAAAGCGTTCACGTCCATATGCTTGGCGAGCACCGGCGCGAGCTCGCTGCGGTGCCCCGTAATAATGTTCACCACGCCGGGCGGCAGATCGCTGACCGCGATGGCTTCGGCGAACACCATAGCGGTTCGCGGATCCTTTTGCGATGCGACGACGACCACCGCGTTGCCCGGCACGATGGCCGGCAGAACGGTCGAGATTAGTCCGAGCAACGGCGGTTCGTCCGGCGCAAGCAGCGCCACGACGCCGGTCGGCTCGGCAGTCGAGAAATTGAAGTGCGGCCCCGCTACGGGATTGCGCGTTGAAAGCAGCGCGCCGAACTTATCGCACCAGCCGGCATACCACACGCAGCGGTCGATTGCGCCGTCCACTTCGCGCGCATCACCGGTAAGCTCTTCGAACTCCGCACGCCGTGCTTCGATCATCTCGGCCAGGCGGTAAAGCACCAAGCCGCGCGTCGAGGGCGCGACGGCCCGCCACTTTGCGTGCGCCGCCCGCGCCGCGGCGACGGCGTCGCGCACGTCTTTGCGCGAGCCGCGTGCGATATTGGCGCCGAAATCTTGCCCGTCCCACATGGGGTCGCTCCGGGCCGACTCGGAACGAACAAAAGCGCCGTTGATGAACAGCTTGTACATTTTTCGAACCGCCAGGCGGTTGCGATCCCCTTTAGCCACCCCGCGACCTACGACGCAAGGGGCGGCCTGCCCTGGCCTAGCAAGAGCGGAGCATGCGAGTCGTCATCGCCGAAGCGTTCGATGCGAGCGGTTTGGCCGTTCTGGAAGCGCGCGGTGTCGCGGTCGTTTCCTGTGTGGGCAGCACGCGGGCGGCGTTGCTCGGCGAACTGCGTGAAGCTGACGGACTGATCGTGCGTTCGGAAACGCGCGTCGATCGCGATCTGCTTGCGCAAGCTCCGCGCATGCGCGTGATCGGACGCGCCGGCGTGGGAGTCGATGCGATCGATGTGGCAGCTGCAACCGAATCGGGCATCGTCGTCGTCAACACGCCGGCCGCGAACACGATTGCAGCGACGGAACAAACGCTGGCGCTGCTGCTCGCGCTGATGCGGCACGTGCCAGAAGCCTCGCGTTGCGTGCGCGAAGGCCGCTGGGAGCGCGCGCCGTTCGTCGGCCGCGAATTATTCGGCAAAACGCTCGGCGTCGTCGGTCTTGGGCGCATCGGCGGCGCCGTGAGCACGCGCGCGATTGCGTTCGGCATGAGCGTCGTCGCGCACGATCCGTTCGTACCGCCGGCGCGCGCGCAGTCGCTCGGCGTCGAGCTGCAGCCGCTCGATGCGCTCTTGGCGCAAGCGGACATCGTGACGCTGCACGTGCCGCTAACGGCGCAGACGCGCGGAATGATCGACGCGCGCGCGCTCGGTTTGATGAAGCCGGGTGCCGTGGTGATCAACTGCGCACGCGGCGGCATCATTGATGAAGACGCGCTTTTAAATGCGCTCGATCGCGGTGCGCTGCGCGCTGCCGGCATCGACGTCGTCGCGCAAGAACCGCCTGCGCCCCAATCGGCGGGCGCGCGGTTACACCGTCACCGCAACGTTTTGGCAACGCCGCACCTGGGAGGATCGACGTACGAGGCGCTCGAG
>JBHEMM010000049.1:0-4448 GCA_046262595.1 Vulcanimicrobiaceae bacterium | reverse complement strand
GTATACTGTTGCGCTGAGCGAGACGCAGCAGTACGATGCGGCGCTCCAGCAGGCGCAGGCGGGGCTCAAGCTCGCGCAAACGCAGCAGAGTAAAACGGATGTCGACCGGCTGACACAGCTTGTCGCCACGATTCAGCGGCGGAAAGCCGGCGGCGGGTGCGGTGAATGCGCCGGCGCCGGCAGGCGCCGATGCGCAGCGCGTCCGCGCCTTCATCGAAGCGGCCGACTGCCTCGGACGATTGCTGCCGCAGCTGTTTGAAGACGCACTGCCGGCGCCGCTGCACATGCATCTCTCCGGAGAAATCGCCGAATCCGATCCCGCGCCGCTTCGCACCGCGTTTCTCGCCGCGCTGCTGCAGGTGACCACGGAGCGGCGCGTTTCGATCGTGAACGCACTGACCGTCGCGCAGGAGATCGGTGTAACGCTCGAAGTGGTCGCCGAGCATGCCGCGCCGGCGTTCGCTTCGCTGATGACGTTATGGGCAGGCGAGCGCCGAATTGCAGCGACGGTATTGGGAGGCGGTCCGCGCATCGTCGACATCGACGGCTACGAATTGGATGCCATTCCGCACGGTGCGTGGATCGTCACGCGCCATGAGGATGTGCCCGGCATGGTGGGCCGCATCGGAACGATCCTCGGCCAAGCGAACGTGAACATCGCGACGATGCAAGTCGCGCGCGACGCGCAGCACGCAGCCGCACTCATGGTTCTGGCCGTCGACCGTGCCCCGGGCGGCGAGCATGTTGCGGCGATGCGCGCGATACCGGGCATGCGGCGCGTGGACGTCGCGGTGCTCTAAGGTGCCAATCGTGCGTATCGCGCGTCACGCCGAAACCACCTGGAACGCAGTCGGCCGCTATCAAGGCCGCATCGATGCGCCGCTCTCGCCGCTCGGCCAGGCGCAGGCGCAAGCGCTTGCGCGGGCGTTGCGCGAGAAGAACATCGGTCGCATCATCTCGAGCCCGCTCTCGCGTGCGGTGCACACGGCGCTACCGCTCTCGCTCGTCACGAACGTTCCGGTGGAAACCGATCCGCTGCTGCTCGAGATCGCGCACGGCACGTGGGAGGGACGCTATCGCGAGGAGATCGCGCAGACGGAGCCGGTGCTGTATTGGGAATGGCGCGAACACCCGGAACGGGTCGCCTTTCCCGCCGGGGAAAGTTTAGGCAGCGTTGCCGAGCGGTGGAACGCGTTCGCGCGCGGCTTCCGGCCGCATGCCGACACGCTGATCGTTACCCATGACGTGGTCGTGCGTCTGGCGATCCTTGCGCAGACCGGGCGGGAGCAAAGCGGCCTGCGCGACGTGCGCGCGCTCAATGCGGCATACGCGCGGTTCCAGGTTGACGGCGCGCAATGGAGGATGCAGGCCGACTGCGTGGTGGACCATTTAGGCGGCCTTGCGGCGGACGCCGCGCGTCAAGCGCTTTGAGTGGGTAGAAGGGACGCTATGAATACGACGAAACCGTTTCTAACGGACGTTCAGGAACTTCGGCGTCGCGCCCGCGAAAACATGATGAGCGGCGCGGTGACCAACAGCTATCGCGGCGACATCGGGCAAGCCGTCGGCGTGCTGAACCAGGCACTGGCAACCGAGATTGTCTGCGTGCTGCGCTACAAGCGGCATTTCTTCATGTCGCGCGGCATTGCGAAAGATTCCGTGGCGCAAGAATTTTTGCAGCATGCGAACGAGGAACAGCAGCATGCCGATCAGATCGCCGAACGCATCACGCAGTTGGGCGGTGAGCCGGATCTCAACCCAGAAGGATTGGCCTCGCGAAGTCATTCCGAGTATAAAGAAGGCTCAGATATGGTGAGCATGATCCAAGAAAATCTCGTTGCTGAGCGCATCGCGATCGAATCGTACCGCGAGATGATCGGCTTCTTCGGCCAGGACGATCCGACGACGCGGCGGATGCTCGAAGGCATCCTCGCGGTGGAAGAAGAGCACGCCAACGATATGAGCGATTTGCTGGAGCAGCACGCCGGATAGATCTGCTCTTCGTCCGTCACGGCAGCACGCGGTGGAACGGCGAGCGCCGCTTCCAAGGGCAGACGGACGTGCCGCTCGACGAGCCGGGGCGCGCGCAGGCGCGCGCTCTCGCGCGAACGCTGCATAGCGAGGCGTTCGGGCGCATCGTGTCGAGCGATCTCCAGCGCGCGCTGGAAACGGCGCGCGCCATTGCCGGTCCGCGCACGGTGGAAGCCGAGCCGCGCTGGCGTGAGTTCGCGTTCGGTGCGTGGGAAGGCCGGACGGTGGACGAGGTCGATTCGGGCATCAACCCGCGTCTTTATGCACCGCCGGGCGGCGAGACGTTTGAGCACGTGCGCGCAAGAGTAAGGGAGGCACTCGACGGGATCGGTACGGGACCGGGCCGCGTACTCATCGTCACGCATGCCGGACCGCTGCATGCGATGCTCGATCTGCTTTTCGGCGAAGTGCCGTTCCGCTTCGAGCCTGCCTCGCTCACGCAGGTGAGGCGCGGCGCGCGCGGTGCAAAACTGCTCAGCCTCGGAGTGAGCGCCGAACAGTATGCAGCGCTACTGCCCCTGCGCTAAGCTGTATCCTCGCTCGCCGTCGAACGTATACAAGCCCTCGGTTTTAATCACCTCGAAGCCGGCGTTACCGGCGGCTTCGATGAGCGCAACCATTTGCGCCGTATTGAAATCCGGTCCTTCGAACCGGCAAATCCAATGATCGCTCCAGAACGTGTCCGGATTGCCGTTGGGCCATACTTTGGTTCCCCGGTTGCTGATGACGGCAAGCTTCGTTCCGGAAACGGCCGCGTGCTGCAGCCGCGCGGCGATTTCATCGGGGTTGCCGTCCGGTTTGTCGATGAAGATGTCCACGCCGTTCGCAACCTTTGCCGTACGCTGCCCGGCAGCGCGCACGCTGATATCCATCTGCGCGTCTTTGGCATACTTGGCTTCTTTGAGCTCCTGCGGCTTCTGCCCCAGGCGCGCAATGATCGCCTCGCCGAACTCGCGCGTGCCCACTTTCTGCTTGCTTACGCCCTCTTTGTAGATGTCGTAGGTATGAACGCCGTCTTCGATCGTGCGCAGCCACGCGTTGTGCACCTTCTCGCCTACTTCGCCTTGACCGATATGCGCGAGCATCAGCAAGGCGCCGTGCAGCAGTCCCGAGGGATTCGCCAAATTTTGTCCCGCGCGCCTCGGCGCCGAGCCGTGGATTGCCTCGAACATCGAACAGTGATCGCCGATGTTCGCCGAACCGGCCAGGCCAACCGAACCGGTGATCTGCGCCGCAACGTCCGAGAGCACGTCGCCGTAGAGATTCGGCATGACGAGCACGTCGAAAACTTCCGGAGTGTCAGCCATTTTCGCCGCGCCGATGTCGACGATCCAGTGCTCGTTTTCGATATCGGGATACTGTTTAGCGATCGTATCGAACGTCTTGTGAAACAACCCGTCCGTGATCTTCATGATGTTGTCTTTGGTGAAGCACGTCACTTTTTTGCGTTTGTTCGCGCGCGCGTATTCGAAAGCGTACCGGACGATCCGCTCGCTTCCCGGGCGCGAAATCAGTTTGAGACACTGCGTGACTTGGTCGGTCTGACGGTGCTCGATGCCGCCGTAGACGTCTTCCTCGTTCTCACGGACGATCACCAGATCCATGTTCGGGTGTTTCGTCGCAACGAATGGATGCAGCGACGCGCAGGGACGCACGTTCGCGTACATGCCCAGCGTTTTGCGCACCGTCACGTTGAGGGATTTAAAGCCGCCGCCTTGCGGCGTCGTGATCGGCGCCTTCAAGAACACTTTCGTACGGCGCAGCGAATCCCACGAGCTGTCTTCGATCCCGTTGCTCAAGCCGCGCTTATAAACGCTCTCGCCGATCTCGATGCGCTCGATGTCGAGCGCCGCTCCTGCCGCTTGAATGACGGCGAGCGTGGCCTCCATGATCTCCGGGCCGATGCCGTCGCCGTGCGCGACCGTAATAGCGGTTTTTTTAGCAGTGATCATCGGGCGTCGAAAGCTCCGTTCTTTCCGGGTCAATACGCGCAGCGGAACTTCGCGTACATATAGGGGTAGTCCGCATAGAACCAGTTCCTAAAGGAACGGCGGATCAGTTCCTTGGCCGTAACCGGCGAGGCGCCTTTCATGACGAAGTGCCGGCCGTCAAAAAAATCGCTGCTGTACTGCGGATAACTTGCCATCGGCTCGAAGCCTTCGAACGGCGTGAACGCCGTGGACGTCCATTCCCAGCCATTGCCGATCAAGTCGCGGACACCCCACGCGCTCGCGCCGGCGGGCGATGCGTCCACGGGCTGCGGGTCGAAGCGCTCGAAGCCGAAGTTCCCGTGCATGGCGTCCGGCGGCAGGCTGCCCCACGGGAACGGGCGCTCGGCGCCCGACGGCGCGGCGAAGGCGGCGCGATGGTATTCGGCCTCGGTCATCAGGCGGCATCGCTTCCAGGACGCATAGGCT
>JBHEMM010000048.1:0-13972 GCA_046262595.1 Vulcanimicrobiaceae bacterium | reverse complement strand
GCCCATCGCGTAGCTATCGCCGGGCAGTCCTGCGCTTCCAACGTCTAAGCCATTCGGTGTGAACATCGCCTGCGCCAGCGATCCCTGCACGAGGCGCTGCGCGCGCACGGCCTCATCCCAACCGATGACGTCGCTCGCCGTCATCGCCCCCATTCCGGCAGCATCACTCGTCGTCAAATTGAGTTCGGGGCACGCGTGAAACGTGCCGTCTTGAAAGCGCGAATAGCCGGCTGCGAGGTTCACATCGGGTTGCGCCCCGCGAATGTATGCGGTCTTCATTCCTAGTGGACCGAAGACACGAGATTGCATTGCGTTCGCATAGGTGTCTCCGGTTGCCGTCTCGATCGTGCGGCCGAGCAGCCAGTAGCCGACGTTTGCGTAGTCCCACTTCGTACCCGGTGGTCGAATGGGCGCGTTCGCATTCAAATTCGCATAGATCTGCGGCACGGTGCTGTTACCCGTGAATGCACCGACGATGCCGAATGTTACATCGCCCAGAGGGTTCTCGTCCGCACCCTGCAAGCCGCCGCTCATCGAGCTCAACTGGCGCAACGTCATGCGATTCCCAAAGACGTATTGTGGTAGTAGAACGTTGACCTTGTCGTCTATCGACAACAGTCCATCGCGCTGAAGGGTCAACAGTGCTCCGGATGTCATTTGTTTCAAAAGTGATCCGACCGCTAGGCGAGTTTCTGTCGTCATAGCCGCTCGGCTTGCCAAATCCGCCGTTCCATACGCTTTCGCGAAGATCACTTTACCCTGATAGCCGATCGCAAGCGACAAGCCCGGTGTTTGCGTGCCGATATACGGAGCCACCGCTTCATCGACCGAAGCTGCGTTCGTTTGTATAACGCGTCCGGTCGGCGACGATGAATTATTGCATGCCAGAAGACAGAGGCACGTCGCCGTTAACGTGATTGCCGCGCTTCCATAACCCATGATAGTCCTTCTTAAACCGCGGGCGGGAAACTCAAGTGCGACATCCTCGCGCACACTATAATGACCGCTATTCGGTTCGTCCTATAAGTCTCGCACACAAACGCTTGGCGAGCAAGCGATCCTCGATCCCTGGTGTGACTTTTTCGTATCAACAGGATGTTCGTTTCCCGCTACCCTATTAGTATTGGAAATGAACTGCAGGTCGTTTCCTAAGCATTTAGGAACGCGTTCCTCGCGTTTGCGAGTGCGCCTCCAAGCGAACCGGTTCTTTGATCCGTGACGCCGTACAGCGTGCCATTATCGCAAGGTGCAAATGCAATCGATTCCCGTTAGGCGCTTCTGGCCGTGTTGCGCCGTTCTCTTGTGCGCCGCACTTTTCGCTGCTCCACGCGCTGCAGCAAGCGTAAGCATCGGGGCATCGACGGACAAATTTGCTCACGGGCACGGTTCGAGCGTTGTGGGCATCTCACCCGCTCGCACACACCGTGTCGGCTGCGAGAACCACATAATTATCGGAACCGTCGCGCGCGATGCACTGAAACGGTATCACGTCAAGTCGCTGATCCTACAGGTTCGGATCAACGCGCAGAATGTGTGTACGATCGGTCTGGGTGAGTCGATGAGCGGTGTCCCCGCTACCCCCGCGATGCATTTCCGCAACGGTGCGATGGCGTTCACGTATATGTCGACGCTGCTGCTCGAACTCGTCGACCGCAGAAGGGTTACCCTCGACGACCGCCTTTCAAAATTTTTGCCGAACCTGCCGCATGCGAGCCGCGTTACGCTTCGCAACTTGGCGAACATGACGTCCGGCTACGCCGATTATGTTTATCAACCCGAATTGCTAAATGGAACGACGCTGAATCCTTTTCGGCAGTGGACATCCGAGGAGCTCATTGCAGCCGGCGTATCGAAGCCCATGATGTTCGAACCCGGGACGAACTGGGGCTACTCGCACACGAACTACGTGATCCTCGGTCGTGTGCTCGAGAAGTTGACCGGCATGCCTCTCGAACGAGCGATGAAGAAATATATCTTTGGCCCGATGGATCTCCAGCAGACACGGGGCTCTGCCACGCCTGAAGTTCCGCAGCCCGTTTTGCATGCGTTCACGTCCGAGCGTCGCGCCGACCTTGGCGTCAACCCGAAGTACCCGTTCTATGAAGAATCGACGTTTTGGAATCCGTCGTGGACGACCGCCGAGGGGGCGATTCAGACGACCGACATCACGGACATGAACAAGACGATGGAGGCCGTTGGGACCGGTAAAGTTCTCTCTAAACAATCGTTTGCCGCACAGGTCGGTCCGAACCTCGTCGACTTCGGGCACAGCGATACGAAATGTCCGGTTTGTCGGAAATTAACGGTAAAATTTAACTACGGTCTCGGCGTGCTGAATTCGGGTCCCTGGATCACTCAAACCAAGGACTTTGCCGGTAACGACGCGACCGTCGGTTATCTCCCGTCGAGAAAACTGGCTATTGCGGCCGTTGTGACGTTTGAACCTGGCGCTTTCGATGCAAAGGGCGCCCACAAAGACGCAAGCATCCCCATATTTTCTTCATTAGCCCGTGCTTTAGCACCGAATACGTTGCCGAAGTTGCCGTGAACGCCTTCGGGGCCACGACGCGGCGCGGCGGCTACGGCATGGAGCGGCACGTTATAGGAATACCAATTCGAATGTTTCGAAGGTTGGTCGCACGAGCGCCCGTGAATTGCCGGTGTCGTGATTCCTGGGCGTGTCAGCGGTTTGCGGGGCCGGAGCCTGTAACGCTCATAAGATGCGTGCTGCGAGGATGGCGATGTCGTCGGTTTGACGGTTCCCCGCAAACGCCAACGCTTCATCAATAACGGCAGCAATCGTCTTGCGCAGGTCATCGTGAAGATTCGCCTTGACGGACGCGATGAAGCGCTCCATACCGAACATCTCACCATCCGCGTTCCGCGACTCGGTCAGACCGTCGGTTGTCGCGACGAGTACCGAACCGGGCGAAACGGGAATTGCTTCCTGCGTGAACAGGTGATGTTGGTCGTCAAACACGCCCATGAGCGGAGCCGTGGGCGCCAAGACCTCGACCTCGCTGTTCGCATGCACGATGATGACCGGCTCGTGACCCGCCGACGCATAGGTAATGATGCGACGCTTGGGGTCAACCAGCGAGAAAAAGACGGTCGCGAACGAGTCATTGTTTTCAAAGTGGTTGTTCTCGAGATAGAGCCGGTCCAGCGAACGTAATGCGCGTTCTGGTGTCAATCCGTGACTGCAGAGTGCACGCAGGCCGTATTTTATGAGTGCGGCATGCACAGCCGCTCGAGCCCCTTTGCCGGAGATGTCCGCAATGGAGAGTGCGACGGAATTGTTATCAAAATGATAGACGTCGACGATGTCTCCGCCGATAAACTCCTCGGCGAGCCGATAGGCCACAGCATAGGTGATGCCGGGGATGCGCGCGTCGGTGTCGGCAAAAAGATGCTCGATGAGAACCTGCGCCGCGTTCGCTCTCGTGGGCGGCTTGGCGGTGCCAATTTCCACGGACGATCCGCCGAGCGCTTGTCCGGAGTTGTTTGCTCGGCTTGGTGCGGTTTCGATGCCGCTAGCGATGGTGTCGTTCGGCTGCAAACGCAGTCCTCCACGATGGCACCGGGAGCACGAAAGTTCTCCTCGATGCGTTCTCAAGCGTTTCCAAGTCCCTTGCAGCTCGGCCTGTTGGGGTAAGGCCGAGTAAAATAGCGCTAACCAGAGATAGTCTGCATTCGAAGGATCGCCTTTGGCGCTGCGATGGCTTTTGCGATCAACGCACCACGTTACCGCCGGAGTCGCATCGACCCACCCCCGCCGGTTAAAGCGCGTCGACCGGCGGTCCGACCTTGCCATCAGCGGCGGGCGCGACGTCGACGGTTGGGCCCGCCTTCGGGGCGGTTTCGTGCGGCCCGAAATCCTCGCGGCGAAGCGGTGACTTGTCGAGGAGCTTGGTCACAAAGTCCGAGCCGAGATCCGGCGTATCGAAGCCCGTCGTCGCGCTGCGGTAATAAATCAGCGGATTGTTGCGGGTTGCGTCCGTGAGCGCGGCGGTAACCTTCGCACGAAGGCGCGACAACACGTCGCCGGTACTGCCGGTCGGCGTCACGTCAGCCATCGCCCGCACATCTTCGGTACCCGCGAACGCTCTTCTCGTCAGCAGCGATCGAACGAACCGTTAGCTCCAAGAGTTCGCGGCGCCGGCACATGCCGAAGGCGTTAACGCCGCGGGCCGCATGGATACGGAATGACCGGCTCTGTCGTTTTTCCACCACTCGAGGGATATGGGGAACGGCCTATCCAGGCGTACGTGACACGAGCGTATGCAGGTCGACCGTTCGGGCACCGTTGTCGTCCGTCCGCGAGAAGGACGATTCTATACGTGTGGAAGTGACCCGCGGCGCAATAGGGATTGCAATCGTTCACGGACGCCGCTCCGACCCCCGCGGCAAACGTATTTCCCCAGCCTGTCCAGCGAATGTGGCTTGCAGAAACGCCGGCGTCCGCACACGTCAGAATGGCGCTCGACGGCTTCACGATCGGCTTCCCCGCGCAATCAGGTAACGCGAGGTCATTCGGAGCCGCCGCGACGGGGCCCGGGCTTGCAATACCAAAGAGCGTTGCCATCGTGAACATCGCGGCATGCAAGTGACGCATCAACATGATACCTCCCGTGATTTGCGGCGGCTCAAATGTAGCCCCGCTGGACGTCCCGCATCGTCCAGGTTGCCGTCTCCGGGCGAAAGTCCCGACGATACTGCTGCCCCTTCGCCCATGCACTCCAGTCGGCATGCTGTGGATGGCTCCCTTCGTTCAAGACGGCTAAGAATTCGCGATAACCGCCCGGACCGCCGCAATCTTCGGGTGGACATGGCTCGGCACCGGCGATGCATACCGGATACTGCTTGCGAAATTCCGGTTCTTCCACCCCCTCGATCTCAATGAGGTGCTGCCAGTAGTCGCCAAAGTCGTAGACGTAGTCGAATCGTGCGGGAAATGTCGAAAAGAGACGCTCGAGCGTATAGCGCCGTGCGTCGTAGGTTTTGGGCGCGTCCGCCCATTCACGGTCCGGAATGCCGTATGTGCGCCCATCGATTGTGAACGCGAACGCATGACACTCGCGCCAGCCCATCGCGGCTTGCGCGTAGCGATGCAGCATTGCCAGCTTCGTGTCCGGACGGACGAGGATTGTGCGCCACACAATCGGCATCACCCCGGCAAGCCGGATCGTCAACCGCCAGACGTGCCGCTTCGTGCGCGCGTCGCCGGGCGACAGGCGTTTCGAGGAACGCATCGTCACAAGATTGTCCGGTTTATCGAGCCGTTGCTGAAGCGTTTGGGGGCGATGACCCGGAACTACGTTCCCGTCCAATTGGCGGGGCGCTTAGCGAAGAATGCCTCAATGCCTTCCCGGAAATCGTTGCTCAAATAGCATGCGGTGATGAGGTCCGATCCGTCGGGCGGCGGCGAGCTGCGCGCGAGGCGCCGCAAAGCCTCCTTTGTGGCGCGTATCGTGAGCGGCGCATTGCCTGCGATTGTTTGCGAGAGTTCGTCGGCGCGCGGCAGCAACGACCCTTCGTCGGGTGCGACTTCGTTCAAGAAGCCGCCTGCGTACGCTTCGGCAGCCGTGAAGAGCCGCGCCGTGAAGACCATTTCTTTCACTCGCGTTGCGCCGATTAGCGATACCAGTCGCGACAGATTCTTGATCGAAAGACAATTGCCGAGCGTGCGTGCCACCGGGAAGCCAAATTTTGAGCTGGGCGATGCGATGCGCACATCGCATACCGAGGCGAAGCCGGCGCCGCCGCCGGTGCAGGCGCCTTTGATTGCGGCAATCGTCGGGATTTTGATGTCTTCGACGCGGCTGTAAACGCGATCGACGCGCGCTTCGTAACCCAGCACGTCATCCGCCGTCGAGAAGTTGCGGAATTGCGAGATGTCGGTCCCGGCCACGAACGCTTTTTCGCCCGCGCCGGTAAACACGACCGCCCGCAGCAATGGGTCGGCGTCGATTTCGTCGCACAGCGTCAGGATGCGGTCGTACATCCACCACGTCATCGCGTTGCGCGCGCTCGGGCGGTTGAACGTCACCCATAGTACCGCGCCGCGGCGTTCGGTCAGGATCTCGGCTTCCGCGGCAGCGGTCTCGGTACTCATGCGTGCACCGTCGCGGCCGCAACAATTCCGGCGTTTATCAAGTCGTGCACCTCGCTCGGCTGGCAGCCGAGATCGCTGAGAATTTCCGCTGTGTGCTCGCCGAGCACCGGAGCGGCCGCGCGCATCGCGACCTTCGTCTCTGAAAAGCGCATCGGCGAACCCATCACGCGGATCGGGCCGAGCTTCGCGTGCGGCACGTCGCTGAAAAATTGCCGGCCGGTCAGCTGCGGATCGTTGTAGACCTGATCGTACGTCTGCAGCCGCTCGCAGGGCACGCCGGCGGCTTGCAGCGCCGTCACCCAGTGATCCGTCGGCTGCGCCGTCGTAACGGCTTCCAGCAGCGGCAGGAGTTCGTCGAGATTTTCTTTGCGCGAACGGTTGAGCGCGAAACGCGGATCGTCGCGTAAATCCTCAATCTTGAGTACGGCGCAGAACGCCGTCCATGTCTTGGGCGACGTCGCACCGACGGTGAAGTATCCGTCACTCGACCGCAGCGCCTGATACGGCGCGCTCGTTTGGTGCGCGGATCCGTTGCGGCGCGGAATTTCGCCGGTCGCAAAGTACTTGCCAGCCTCCCACACCGACAGCGCGACGCCTGCCTCGAACAGGCAGACGTCGATGTGCTGGCCGCGGCCGGTCTGCTCGCGCGCATACAGCGCCGAGGCGATCGCGAGCGCGCCGTACAGCGCGCACGCGAGATCGGTGATCGGCACGCCGACCTTGACGGGGTTGCCGCCTTCCTCGCCGGTGATGCTCATCAGTCCGCTCATCGCTTGCGCCATGATGTCCAAGCCCGGCCGCTGTGCGTACGGCCCGTCCTGGCCCCAACCGGATGCTGAAAAATACACAAGGCGCGGATTGATCGCGCTCAACGGCTCGTAATCGAGTCCCAAATGCGTCATCGTGCCCGGCCGCAAATTCTCGATGACGACGTCGCTCTGCGCGGCCAGCTTGCGAAACAGCTCCTTGCCGCGCTCCGACTTCAGATCGAGCCCGAGGCTGCGCTTATTGCGGTTGAGCCGCACGAAGCCCGAGCTCTCGCCGTCCAGAAACGGACCGGCTTGACGCGACATGTCGCCGCCGTCCGGATTTTCCACCTTGATGACGTCGGCACCCAAATCGGCGAGTTGCGCGGCGCAGAACGGCGCCGCGAGGTAGTTGCCGACTTCGACGACGCGAATGCCGGTCAGCGGCCCGCCGCTAGACGTTGAACGTCTCACGCCATTTGGCGATGACCTCCGGCACCCCGACCGCCAAACGCTCGGACTTATTGCGATACGTCTTCAGCTTCGCAAGATCGACGCCCGAGCCGTTCTTCACGTCGTCGCGCAGCGGGAAGTTCGCTGTTTGCGCCATCGCCGCAGAATATTCGCGGCTGTAATAAAAGTTCTCGAAGAGCTTGGCGGCGTTCGGATGCGGCGAGTCTTTGATGATGCCGACGGGGCTGATGATCGCGATCGCGTCGTCCTCCGGAAAGACGACGTCGATGGGCCGTCCGGCGTTGCGCTGCTCGATGCTCAGGTTGTCGGGCCCCGCGCCCACGCTGCGTTCGCCCGAGACGATGTCCGCAACGGTGTCGTTGACCGATCGGCCGATTTTCGGATTGTTCGCGGCAATTTTCTTGAAGTAATCCCAGCCGTACTTGTCGTTCATCGCGAGCACCCATTGACCGACATAGCCGCTGAACGCCGGATGGCCCGTCGTCAGCTGATCTTTCCACTTCGCATCGGTCAGCTCAGTCCAGCGCCGCGGCGGCGCGGTCACTTTCTTCGCGTAATTGATCAGCACGAAACCGATCGCGCCCGTGTGATACGTGTTGTCGGGATCAGAGGCGGCGAACTGTTTCGAGAGCGAACGGATGTCGGGCGGCGCATACGCCACGAGCGCACCCTGCTTCTTGAGCACGGGGTAATGCGCTTCGTCGGTGGATGCAAAAACGTCGACCTCGTGCACCCCGGATTTCAATCCTTGCGAGAGACGCAGAAAAATCGTTTGCGCCGTCTGGCGCAGCAGCTCCACTTCAATACCCGGATACTTCTTGATGAACGCATCGCGCGCGCGTTCGGCCGGGCCCTGCGCGTAGTGCGCCGTCCACCACACGACCTTGCCTTCCTTTTTCGCGGCGTCGTACAGCGCCGCGGCGTCGCCCGACGGCGCGGGCCCGGCGCCGAGAAGCGGTGCACCGGCGGCTGCCGCTGCGCCGGCCGCGAGCGAGCGAGCAAAGTCTCCACGCGTCAATCGATTCACTCATGCCCCCGAGCGAAGAACGGCGGCGCACGGCCGCCGAAGGTAACATCATTCCGTTCGTGCCGCCGAGCAGTTCTCTTCCAAGCCGCATTCCACGTTGGCGCGGCGCATCGGTGGCCGGCGTCAGGCCGGGGTTGAATCACAGGGCAAGCGTACTGTTCCTCACAAACCTGCGCGCCACCGTCCGCCGATGAACCTGTCGGAACGCGGGGTGCGCACTTTATGCGATTTCCTCGTGAAGTGCGACTTGCTTGCAAAAGAGAACGCTCGGTATCGCGCGCAATGTGGGAACTGTTGAGCAAGGTTCGCGCCGCACTCAAACCAGGCGGCACGGCCATCGCGGTCGAGTTCGTGCCGGACGCGGACCGCGTTTCTCCACCCATTCCGTGCAGGTTTCGCCTACACGATGTTGACGACCGCCCCGAACGGCGATGCGTCCACGCTCGCCGAGTTCGAGCGGATGTTCGCAGCGCCGGATTCACGCGCAGCGAGTTCGGGCCGTTGCTTCCGACGCCGCAGACGGCACTTATCGGCCTCACACGGTGAATGCGCGCCGGCTTCGTGAATCCGCCTAACGCCGCGTCGTCTTCCTGAGGGGCGCCCGACGAGCGGTCTCGGTGTTCACCGTCATCGCACCTCCCGGCAAGTGCGCCAAGCATATGGCACAGGTGCGTGGTTTCCTGTGTTCAGGAGGTCCCCATGCCGCTGCCGTTCGCCGAACTCGACGTCGTCTTCGTCGCGCACCCGCTGCCGAACGGGACGCAGGTGCTGATGCCGCGCGCCGTTCGCCCGCGCAGCTGCGTGCGGCTCGACGGCACCGAGAAGATAGCCTATGCCTCACGCTCCGAGGCCGGCCGCGGCTGCCCGAAGCATCAGGTCACTTACCGCTGCAAGCAATGCCGTGAGTGGCACCGCGCGACAAAGCGCAAAACCGCGGAACGGCGCGAGACGTGGCCTGCGGCCGCGTGGGTGGCTGCCCGCCGTCGCGCCGCGTAAGCCGCGAACGCTACGGTTTCAGCGTTGCGTCGAACAGCGCGAGCAGCGTCTGCCAATGGTGCTCGGCCGCCGCGGCGTCGTACACCGGCATGTCGCGCAACACCCACCCGTGCTTGGCCGGATACGTCTCGACGGTGTGGGCGACGCCTGCCGCGCTGAGCGTATCCTCGAGCCGCTGCTTCATGTCGTCGGGAAACGACGCGTCGTCGATCGCGCCGGCAACATACACCCGCGCCTGCATGTGTGCCGCGAGACGGTGCGGGCTGTCGGGCGCCTCAGACGCGAGGCGCCCGCCGTGATATGAGGCGGCGGCAGCGATCCGTTCGGGATACGTGCCGGCCGCGGTCAGCGACATCAACCCACCCATGCAATACCCCGTCGTGCCGATGCGGCCCGGTTTCACCTCGTCTTGCGCTTCGAGGTGCGCGAGAAACGCCGCCGTATCCGACATGATATTGGCCGGCGTCGCGAGCGCGACGAACTTATCCATCAGCTCTTTGCGCTTCGCGGGATCGCCGAATACGTGGTGCGCATCCATCGGGGCGTAGTCGCCGGAGCGGTAGAAGAGATCCGGCAACAGCACGTAATAGCCGTAGGTCGCGAGCCGTTCGCCGATCTCGAGCATTGCGGGCCGGATCCCCAGACCGTCCATGAACACAAGCACTGCGGGCCATGGGCCCGCACCGGCCGGCCGGTACGTGTACGCCCGGCACGTGCCGTCGCGCGTCGTGATTGCGATCGTTTCCATCGAGTCGGTTGTACCCGAATCGACGTGAGCATGGGAGGCCAGGCGGAGCATAGGGGTGTCGTCGCCGGTTTCTTTCGATTCAGCGAGAATAGTTCGGACCGGCCCTCGTCAAGGTCGCAGCACGGCGTGGCATCGGACGAAGAACAATCGGCGCGATCGCATCGGCATGAGGAGAACACATGACTGGTCGCAGTTCTTGAAGTATTGCGGGGCGAAAGCCGCCCTCGCGTTGGTGCTGTTGCTGTGCGATGCAACAGCGAGCCGCGCGGCGGCACCGCAGGCGGACGCTCTCTTCAAACTGGGGGATTTTACTGCAGCGAAATCGGCATACGCCGCGGCGCTGAAAACAAATCCGACCGATACGGACGCCGAACTCGGGATTGCCCGCGTGTCGCTGTACGAAAACGATCTGGACGGTGCATCAACGAGATTGGACGCCATCCTAAAGGCCGATCCGAAACATGCGCTAGCCGCCCGGCTCGTTCAAACGATCGCGGAACGCCGGCGCGTCATCGCAAGTGCTGCCGCGCTCGGCGTACCGGCTCCGGGCGTAACCGTGCCGTTTATCGCGAGCGAACCGCTCCCGCTCATGCAGTTCACCGTTGGCGGACGCGCGGGCAACTTTCTTCTCGATACGGGCGGTCCGGACGTCGTTCTCGACCCGGAGTTTGCAAAAGAACTGGGTCTTACCGTGGTCGCCGGCCAAATGGGAACCTTTGCAGGCGGTCAAACGGCGCAAGTCCGCCAAGCCAGCCTACCGTCGATGGAAGTGGGGCCCATAACGCTTCGCGATCTCAAGGTCGACATTTTGCCGTCGCGCAATCTTCCGTTCTTCGGTAGCCGCCGCGTGGATGGCGTGGTCGGGACGGTGTTCCTCTCCCGCTTCCTATCGACGATCGATTACCCCAACCATCAACTGATTCTGCGGCCACGCACGGCCGCGGCGCGTGCCGGCCCTTCAACGACCATGATGCCGATGTGGCTTGTCGGCGATCACTTCATCTTCGCGCGCGGCAGTGTGAATGATCTTGCGAAGCAGTTGTTCTTTATCGATTCCGGCTTGGCGGGCAGCGGATTCGCGCCCGAAACGAGCACGATCGCCGCAGCCAAGGTGCGCACGTTTCCGGACAAAGAGCAAACCGGCATCGGCGGCGGTGGGCCAGTCAAATTTATCCCCGTGGTCGCCGACAAACTTTGTTTGTCGACGGCGTGCCAGCGTGATATCCCGGGCGTTTACACGCCGTCGGGATCACCGTTGCAAACGTTTCCGTTCACGAGCGCCGGAATCGTGTCGCACAGCTACCTGGAACACTACGCCGTGACGCTCGACTTTGCAGCGATGCATTTGATTTTGCAAAACGGCGGCGCCGCGCCGGCGAACGCTCGCACGTAGCGGGGCTAGCGTTGATCGCCCAGCGGCGCTTTTTCGGCGCCCGACCATTGCGTCGTCTCCGAACCGATCACGGCCTCGACTCGTTCCGCGTACGTCGCGATCGGATCTTCGGCCTGCAAGGTTTTGTAGGGCCCGGCGCGTTCGTAAAATAGGAAATGCTCGCTCTTGAGCTTGGCGTATGCGTCGTTATTGCGCAGCCACGTCTCGTGATTCTTGTACAAGGAGTCAATCGACTTGCTGAGCGTCGCCAGCGCACCAAGAATGCCGGCGACTGCGGGCACCCACGGAGCATGGCCGTCCGATCCAAGCAGCGGCGCGAGTAAGACGATCACGGGTACGGCGGCACCAAAGATGATCGTTGCGCTGTTGAAAAAGCGATAGCCGGCCTTCGCGCGCTGTGCCCACTGCAGAAACATGCGCTCCATCGTCACAACACGCTTGTCGATTTCCGCAATGCGTTCTGCGTCACTCAACTGCAACGCGTTCGTTTTCACGAGCATCATAAGTAGCCCTCGCCCATTTCGCTCGCGAAAGCGGCCGCGTCGCCTTCCCACACGATGCGCGCGTGTTCCAATAAGTAGACGCGGTCCGCGTGCGGCAGCGCGAATGTGACGTTTTGCTCGCCGAGCAAGAACGTAATCGGCGTAGTGCTGCTCAAACGCTGCAGCGCATGCGACAGCTGCTCGAGAATGACCGGTGCGAGCCCGAGCGTCGGCTCGTCCAGAATCAGCAGCTTCGGCTGCATCATCAGCGCGCGCGCGATGGCCAGCATTTGCTGCTCGCCGCCGGAAAGCGTCCGCGCGACTTGCTTGTGCCGCTCCTTCAGAATCGGGAACAGCTCGAACAGCCACGCGAGTTGGGTTTCGCGCTCGGCCGCGGACAAGTGCTGACCGCCTAAGTCCAAATTCTCCCGCACGGTCATGTGCGGGAAGAGCTCGCGCGACTCCGGACACTGCACGACGCCCGTCCGTGCGATCGCGCCCGGCGTCATGCCCTTGAGCGGGCTACCGTTGAAACGAATCGTACCGCCGTACGGCACCAGCCCGGACACCGCGTTGAACAGCGTCGTTTTCCCCGCGCCGTTCAGCCCGACGATCGAAACGAACTCGCCCTGGTGCACGCTGAGCCGGACTTTGTCCAACGCCTGCGCTTTGCCGTACAAGACGCTGACGTCGTCCAATTCCAACAGCGCCGGCTTTCCGTTCGCGGTGCCCTCGCGGCGCTCGACGGCCGTTAGCGTGCCGCCGAGATACACGCGCCGAACCGTTTCGTTGCGCATGACCTCGTCTGCGGTGCCTTCGGCGACGCGTTCGCCCAAATACATGGCCAGCACCCGATCGACGAGTGCCGCGACGCTCTTGACGTTGTGGTCGACGAGGAGCACGGCCCGGCCCTGGTCGCGCAAACCGCGAATCAGTTCGGAAAAGGCGGCGACTTCGCCGACGGTGAGCCCCGCGAACGGCTCATCGATCAACACCACCTTCGGATCGCGCGCGATGGCCTTCGCCATTTCCATGCGGCGCAAGTCGGCGAACGCGAGCGTCGACGGGTGGCGATGCAGCACGTCGCCCAGGCCGACGCTGCGCGCGATGCTCCGCGCGCGTTCGTCGACGCCGGGCGCCGCGGCGAGCCGAAGCAACGAGTCGGGCAGCAGCGCGAGCTTGATGTTTTCGAGCACCGTTTGGCGGTGTAAGGGCCGCGAATGCTGGAACACGATGCCGACACCGGCGCGCGCGATGCGGTACGGCGGCCAGCCGGTCATATCGACGCCCTCGACGGCGACGCTTCCCGCGTCCGGCCGCTCGATGCCCATGATCAATTTCATGACGGTGGATTTGCCCGAGCCGTTCGGCCCGATGAGTCCGAGGATTTCTCGGGGGCGCACCTTGAAGCCGAGGCCGTTGACCGCGACCAAGCCGCCGAAACGCTTCGACAGCCCGCGCACCTCGAGCCGCGCCGGCGCGCTCAATCGCTCTCTCGTGGACGCAGCACGTTGCCCAGCAGCCCACCGGGAAAGAACAAAATCACAGCCAGCGCGACCGCGGCGACGACGAACGTATTGAGCTGACCCAGCGGCCGCAACACCTCCGTTGCCACGACCAAAAACACGGCGCCGACCGCGGCGCCTAAGATGGTGCGGCGGCCGCCGAGCACCGCGCCGATGATGATCTGCACGCCGATGGCGATGTCGATTACCGTTCCGACCGACGCGGCACCCATGTAGAAAATCAGCATGGCGCCGGCAATGCCGGAGAAAATCGCGCTGATGGAAAACGCCGCGAGTTTGTGCTTCGTGACGTTGAAACCCAGCGCCTGAGCCTCGGTCGCATCTTGGCCGCTCGCCTGCAGGATGAGGCCGATCGCCGAGCGTGAGAGGCCGAACAGCAGAATCGCGGATACGACGAGAAATGCGAGCGCGTACCAGTAATTGAGGCGCGCGTTCGTCGACAGCACGTCGGGCACGGTCATGCCG
>JBHEMM010000047.1:14554-14951 GCA_046262595.1 Vulcanimicrobiaceae bacterium | reverse complement strand
GTGTACGGCGATCCGAACAGCTTTCACACAACGCCGGCGCTTTTCTTAAAATGGATCCGCTACATCGGTGCCCAGAAAGGCACGTAAGCGCGGGCGCGATGACAGGCGTATGGCATGCGTGCGCGCAACAATGATGCTATGGCCCTCGCCGTCCGCAAAGCCGATCCGCTCACGGTTTTGACGCCGCCCTTAAAGTGGGCGGGCGGCAAGCGTTGGCTCGTGCCGCAGTTGCAGCCGCTGTGGCGTCCGCACGAACGCCGCCGGTTGGTCGAACCGTTCGCCGGCGGCCTAGCCGTTACGCTCGGGCTGCAGCCGCGCACCGCGCTCCTGAACGACCTCAACCCGCACGTGATCGCGTTCTACAAACGGCTTCAAGCGGGCCTGAACGTGCGCGATA
>JBHEMM010000047.1:352-14437 GCA_046262595.1 Vulcanimicrobiaceae bacterium | reverse complement strand
GTGTACGCCCACAACCGCGCGCGTTTTAACGAGCTGGTGCAAGCAGGCAGCGGCGATGCGCCCGAAGCGGCCGCGCTCTTCTATTACCTCAACCGCACCGGCTACAACGGCTTATGCCGCTTCAACGCGCGCGGCGTATTTAACGTCCCGTTCGGCCGCTACAAGCGCATCGATTACACCCGTGATTTCACGCCGTTTAAAGCCGCGTTTGCGCCGTATGAATTTATCTGCGCGGACTTCGAGCAGCTGGCGGTGCGCGCGGGCGATTTCGTCTACGCGGATCCGCCGTACGACGTGGAGTTCACCTCGTATTTCGCGGGCGGCTTCAGCTGGCCCGACCAACAGCGCCTCGCGCAGTGGCTTGCGGCGCACCGGGGCCCCGTCGTGGCCTCAAATCAAGCCACGCCGCGCGTGCTCGAACTTTATCGCAGCCTGGGTTTTACGGTGAAGAAAGTCGCCGCCCCCAGGCGTATCAGCTGCGATGGAAACCGCGACGACGCGCAAGAGATGCTCGCCGTCAGGAACCTGTAATGGGCATGTTGTTTCCCGGCAGCATGGGCACGAAAACCGGTTCGACGCTGGAAGTCACCGTCGAAGCGGTGCTGCTCAACAACAGCTACGCGGTGCAAAAGCAAGTGCTGGTCGGTTCCAAGCCCGGCGGCGGAAAACACAAAGCCGACATCGTCGCCATGCGCCCGAACGGCAGTACGTTCTTGGTTTCGCTCAAGTGGCAGCAGACCGCCGGCAGCGCCGAAGAAAAAGTGCCCTTCGAGGTCATTAAGCTGCTGCACGCGCTGCGCGAGAGTCCCGTCTATGATAAAGCGTACATCGTCATCGGCGGCGACGGCTTCAGCGCGGGCTTGGTCGAGTTCTATCTGTCCGAAGAATTCCGCTCGTACATCCGGGAATCAGCGAAGATCGAAATCGTCACGTTGAACGACATTATCGCGCGCGCCAACCGTGGCGCCCTCTAGCGCACCGCTAGCACCACTTCACGCGCACGCTGTACGAAAGCGTCGCTCGCGCGTCCGGAGCAGCGTGCACGAGCCAATTCGCGCTCGTTGCGGAAGACTTGCGGTGCTTGAGGTTTTCGCTTTGGATGCGCCAGTCGCCGCCGATGGTTTCGACCACCAGCACATCCTGCGCGGCGTCCTTCGCATTGGAGATGATGATGTCGTAGGAACTGGTGCTGGAGCATCCGCCGCTCTGTTCGTATGCCGTCTGGCGCTTGCGCGCCGTCACGTCGAACGAATCGCCCAGATGCAGCCGCACCGGCTCGTTCTTGGGCGTATGCGTGATGGTGTCAGAACCCAGAAACTGTGTGAGCCCGCGCGAATCGGCCTTATACAGCCGCACGGTACCGCCCGGCAGCGGAATGCCCAGGTCGCCGCCCGCGTTTACGAACGTCACGTAGACGCCCACCGGAATGCGGTCGCCCAAATCGGCGTTTTCGCTTTGATACGACGGCGAGCCGCGCAGTTCAAGCGTCTTTTTAACCGGAATGCCCTTCGCGCTCAGCAACGAGAGTTGTTTGGTTTGTTTATCCGCAATCGTCGTCGGCCGGGCCAGCGTGTACAAGTGGTATTCGAAGTAATTCTCCTGTTGAACGTTGACGGAATACGTGTCGCTTTGAACGGAGGCGATCGTACGCATCTGCGGAAGCGTCGGCGGACGCGCGATATTGACGTTCCCCGCAACCAGCTGCAGATGGGCGCCGTCGTAGCCGGTTCCGCTGGTATTGGACAGCGTCACCAAACCCGTGAGCGCCAAGTGCGCTTCATCGGCCGAGAGCACGCCCACGTAATCCGCGCTCCAGCTCAAACCGCCGGTTAAGTAGCTCAAGTCGAGCGTTTGCACGCCCGCACTGCCGCTGGCAATGTCGAGCACCAGCGTCGGCTTGTCGCGGAAGTTCGCCGGCGAGGCCGGAAAAATAATGTGCCCGCGCACTTGCGTCTCAATGCGATCGCGGTATTGCAGCACGATGCCGCCGTTGATACTCAGGATTTTGGCTGGCTCGCGCGTCTCACGGTCGCCGGCAAATCGCGCGTCGTGCACAACGGTAACTGTGTGCCCGACATAGCGCCGCAGCAGCGCCTGCGGATCGAGCAGATCGTAATCGAAGTTCTGTTCGAGCACATGTAAGCTGCCCGGCGCGTGCGGACTATCGAGCAAGGCGGATGTGGCGTCGATCTGTTCGCTGACGTCGCGCCACGCAATCCGGTTCAAGCCTTCGTCCAAACGGACCCGCCGCCGGTCGTGCACCAGCGCCGTTCCGCCGCTATAAACGGTCAGATTCACCAGTTCGCGGGCGCTTACGGTGCTGGCGCGCTCCACGGGCAAAGCGCTGCCTTGTAAGGGAAGCGCAAATGCCAACATCAGGCAAAGAAACTTAAAACGTCGCTGCATGTCGGCTCAACGAGCCGGTACGCGCCGACGTGACCAGCGCCGGTTAAGCCGGGATGAACTTCAGCGCGACGCCGTCAATACAGTAACGCAGGCCGGTCGGCTTCGGCCCATCGTTGAAGACGTGCCCGAGGTGGCCGCCGCAACGCGCGCAGTGCACTTCCGTGCGCTCGTCGATCAGCTCGTAATCGGCGTGCGATTTGAGCGCGCCGGGGAGCGGCTGCCAAAAACTAGGCCAGCCTTCGCCCGCGTCGTATTTCGTCTTCGAAGAAAACAGCGCCAAGTTGCACGCAACGCAGTCGTAGGTCCCGGCGCGGTGCTCGTTCAAGAGCGCGCTGCTGTTGGGCGCTTCCGTGCCGCCTTCGCGCAGAATGTGATACTGCTCGGGCGTGAGCGCTTTGCGCCACCGTTCGTCCGCCGGCGAACCGGCGCGCGCAATCGAACGCGCGCCGGCAACGGCCGCAATGCCCGCAAGTGCCGCACCGCGCAGCCATGCAGCGCGGTTCAAAGTTGAATGTGGCATGCCGCGCCGCCGTTCTTCTCAAAGTAGCGTTGGTGATATTCTTCGGCGTCATAGAACGGCCCGGAGTCCGTCACTTGCGTGACGATGGACCGGCTCTGATTCGCCTGCTCGCGTTCGAGCGAAGCCAGCGCCGCCGCGCGCTGTGACTCGTCGTGCACGAAAATCGCCGAACGGTATTGCGACCCCACGTCAGGCCCCTGCCGGTTCATGGTCGTGGGGTCGTGGATTTGCCAAAAAATCTCGAGCAGCTTCTCGTAGGAAACGTGCTGCGGATCGAACGTGATGCGAACCGCCTCGGCGTGATTCGTCGTGCCGCTGCAGACCTCGCCGTAGCTCGGGCTCGCGGTGTTGCCGCCCGTGTATCCGCTAGTCACCTCGCTTACGCCAGGCACTTGCCGGAACGCGGCTTCAACGCCCCAAAAACATCCTGCGGCGAAGGTCGCCGTCTCGCTCGTTGCGCTCATGCACCCTTAGAACGTGCGGCAGGCGCCCGCGGATGCATCTGCCAGAACTGCATGCCCATCGGCAGCGCCGCCGGCGCGAGCGGGTTGAGGTCGAAGCCGCCCAGGTCCCGCGGTATCGCGGCGCCCAGTCGGTTCGAATAGAGATACAGCACCGGCAGCTCGCGGCTTGCCAGCTCCTGGTAGCGGTCGAGCGCGGCTCGCCCGCGCGCCGCGTCGGGCGCCGTTCGCGCGTCTTCGATAGCGCGGTCGATGTCGCGGCTGCTGAAGAAGCCGTAGTTGTATCCGCCGTTCGCGCGCGTCTGCGTGGAATCATAAAATTTGTAATCGTCCGGATAGGGCAGCAAAATAACGCCGCGCAGCGCAAGTTCGAAGCGGCTGCCGTGCAAGTCCTCAAAAAACGTCTGTATCTCTTCGTTGTCCAAAACGCACTCAATGCCCACGGCTTTGAGGTTCGCTTGGATGAGCTCGGCGATATTGCTGGCCACCGCATCGGTCGCGCCGCCCGTCTTCAGCGTGACGCGCATCGTCGTACCGTTCTTCACGCGCACGCCGCCGCGCAGACGCCATCCCGCCGCCTGCAGCATCGCCCGCGCGCGCGCCGGATCGTATCCATACCGCTGCACGCTGCGATCGTAATACGGCGAGAACGCTGGAACGGGCCCGTTCAAAATATCCGCTTGCCCGCTCATGATGCCGCGCGTGATGAAACCGCGATCGATCGCATACATCAGCGCTTGTTTCACGCGGGGCTCGCGCATCCACGCGATCTGCGGATCGTGATAATTGGGCAGCAGCAAGAACGTCACGTTCCACGGCCAGTTGACGAACCGGTGATCGCCGCGGAGCCGCTGATGCACGCGCCAAAGGTTCGGCGGAATGTCGGTGACGTCGATCTCACCCGCGTCGACCGCCGCATACAGCGAATCTTGCTGCGGGTACACGCGAAACGCAATGCGCGCCGTCCCCGTCGGCGCTGCCCAATAGAGCGGATTGCGTTCGAAAATCGTATACGCCTGCGGCACGTTGCGAAGCAGCCGGAAGGGCCCGTCGGTAACGGGGTGCTGCGCAAAATCGGCGTCGGCATTGACGAACGCCGCTTCTTGCGCGGAATTCGGCGGAAATTTCCCGAGCAGGTGCTCGGGCAGCGGCAGTGTTTCGCCGAGCGCATTTTCCAAAAACGGGGGCGACGGTTTGGAAAGAACCAGTTCCACGGTGTAACGGTCGAGCGCGTGCACGGACTGCATCAAGGTGAAGTCGCTGCTGTTGCCTTCGAGCAGGCCGGGGTTGTTGCCCAGTTCCAACGAAAAGACGACATCGCGCGACGTAACGGGCACACCGTCGGTCCAGCGCGCGTTACGCCGCAGATGCAGCACGTAGCGCCGGCCGCCGTCGCGAATCTCCACGCGCTGCGCGAGGCTTAGCGCCCAATCCGGCCGCAGCGTTCCATTGATGGCAACCAGCGGCGTGAAGAGTTGATCGTACGCCATGTGCGCCGCGCTGCCCACCGCGGTAAGCGGATTGAACCCATCCGGACCGGCGATCCACCCCGCGACAATCATATCCGGGTCTCGGGTCTCCGCACCGCGCGCGCCGCACCCGCCGGTCAACAGCACCGCGACGATTGCCAGAACCGATGGCATCCTAAGGACGCGCATTACGCCAGGCCGCCCGAAGCGCGTATCGCCCGCTCGCGCAGCCAATCGCCCAAGAAGTTGAATGCGCAGACGCTGAGTAGAATCGCCAGGCCCGGCGGCAATATCAGCCACCACGCTCCGGCAAAAATGTCGCTCTGCGCGCTCGAGAGGAGGTTGCCCCACGACGGATTGGGCGCACGCACGCCGATTCCCAAGTACGAGAGCGCTGTTTCCGCGAGCATCGCCGCCGCGATGGTGAACGTGCTCGTCGTGGCAATCGTGCCGAACGCGTTGGGAACGATGTGCCCGAACAGCACGCGCGCATCGCCCGCACCGGCCGCGCGCGCCGATTCGACGAACAACCGCTCCTTGAGCGTAAGCACTTCGCCGCGCACCAGGCGCGCGGGCCCAAGCCACGACGTCAAACCGATCACCAGCACCAGCGCGGCCAAACTGCCGTGAAACATCGCGGCCAGAAGCAGCAGCAAAAACAAGGTCGGCACACTCATCAGCACGTCCACCGCGCGCATGCACACGGTGTCGATCCAGCCTCCATAGAAGCCGCTCACCGCGCCGTACACGGTGCCGGCGAACATCGCCACGACTGCCGCAACCAAGCCCACCAGCAGCGTAATGCGCCCCCCCGCAAGCACGCGCGCCAATTCGTCGCGCCCCAGCCCGTCGGTGCCCAGCGCGTGCGCGCCGTCCGGGGCCGCATACGCATGCGCGACGTCCACGTGCTGCGCGTCCAAATGCAGCAGCGCAGGCCCGGCCAAGCATGCCGCGGCGATCAGCACCAACCACGCGGCGGCGATGCGTTCAATCATAGCGAACGCGCGGATCCGCCACGGCGTACGATACGTCCGCCAGCAAATTGCCTGCAATCACGAGCAGCGCCGTGAAGACCGTCATGCCGAGCAGCGTTGGATAGTCGCGAGCGATCGCCGACTGCCAAAACAGTTGCCCCATGCCGGGATACGCGAAGATCTGCTCGGTGATAATGGCGCCGCCGAAAAGCGCGGGCAGCGAACTGCCCAGGATGGTGATGAATGGAATAAGCGCATTGCGCAGCGTATGCCGGAACAGCACGGCACGCAGCGGCAAACCTTTTGCAATCGCGGTGCGCACGTAATCCTCGCGCAGCTGCTCCACGACGCTGCCGCGCACGTACCGGCTGAAACCACCGACGCTGACGATTGCAAGCGTGAGCGCCGGCAGCACCAGATGCGCGATACGTGAGGGAACGTCGAACGCCGTCGTGTCGATCGTTTGGAGCCCGCCCACGGGCGCCCAGCGAAGCGTGACGGCAAATAGCGCGATGAGCAGCGTGCCGAACCAAAACGTCGGCATCGACCAAGCAACGAACACCGCCGCACTCGCGGCGCGATCGAACGCGGTGCGGTGCTTGTACGCCTGGTAGACGCCGAGCGGAATCGCGATCGCAATGGAAAGGAAAAGCGAGAACCCCATCAGCAGCAGCGTTTGCGGCAACCGCTGCCCGAGCAGCCCGATGACCGGCTGCTGTGCCGCATATGAGAAGCCCAGATCGCCGTGCAGCACGGCACCAAGCCACGCTGCGTATTGCACGGGCAGTGGTTTGTCGAGCCCGAACTGATGCGTTAGCAGCGCAATCTGCGCCGGCGTCGCCTTCTCTCCGGCCAGCGCCGCCGCAGGGCCGCCCGGCGCCAGATGCAGCAGCACGAACGTGAGCACCGTCACGCCCAAAAACGCCGGCACGCCCCACAAAATCCGACGCACGACATACGCCGTCACCTTAAGCGCGTTACCAAGCAAAAGCTCCAATCGCGTCCCACTGATAGCTCTGCGTCGCATCCCAGGCAAAGAAGCACTCACCGATCGCCCCGAGTTCTTTGCTGATCGCAAGCGACGCGGTGATCTCGCCGGCCGGCGGAAAGCCGTTGCGGCCTTCGGCATCCGTTTGTCCGCCGATGCTGATGGGAATGTTGCGCGCAGAAAGTGCGCGCGTGCGGTCGAACGAACCTTTGAGCAGCACGCGGACCTGCGCGGGGTCGGTGGGCTTGCGCCGCATCATCCGCCAGTACGCCATCGGCTGCACGACATCCGAGAACCGCGCGATCTGCGGATACGGATACTTCGCATCATCCAGATGTTCGAGATAGGGGTCCTCGATCGTCGAAACGATGAGGTACTTCGGTCCGACCGCCGCGCGCAGCGCCTGCACGTACATCCAAAGCGCGCTCAGCCCGTTGGGATCGCCTCCCATAAATTCATCGCCCCGTTCCAGATCGACCGCAAGCCCCGTCATTGGCGTGCCTTTCGCGGTGCGGTAATACGCGGTGCGCACGCTCGCCTGCAGATCTTCGAACGTCGTGTCACGAGGCACGGTCCAACCGATCGTTCCGATACCGTGCGCGGCAAGCCCGTCAATGATGGCATCGATTGTGGGCTTCGCTTCGGGCGTCACTTCCCAATACGCGCCGTACGCCGTGCGCAATTCCACATAGTGCAGACCGGCGCGCACGGCTTGATCGACGATCGCCTGCGCATGCAAATGCTTGTAGTAAATCGCATCCGTCGGATTGGCTGTGAAGTACAGCCACATCGCTTTTCCGCTCGCGTTCGCGACCGCCGTTGCGGGCGGTTCCACCGGCACGAGCACTGGCGCAAGCAGCGCGGCGGCAGAGCCGGAGCGGTATACGATATAGCGGTAATGCTTGCCGGGCGAAACGCGCATATCGCGAAACGTGGAACTCGGGCCCGCGATCTCGGCGACCGTGGATCGCGCTCCGCTGCCATCCACGCGCACGACGCGCGCCATTTGCGTCTGCTGCGGAAACCACCCGACCTGCACGGCATGCGGCCCTAGCGCCTGCGCGGTGACGCGTGCACCGCGCCACCTGCGCGTATCGGTATGCAGCGTTATGATGCCGAGTTTGGGCGCATTCGAGCGTACGATCATCGTCAGGACGCCGTTGCGGTGCGTTTTCAAAATGGCGGACGGCTGCCCGTAGCGCAGACGCGTCTGCCACTGCACGTATCCGTCGCGGGAGAGCCAATCCAAATCGCTGTTCGCCATAATGCGCGTCGGATGGCCCTGCGCATCGAAATAATGCGCGATCAGCAGCCATCGTGCATTGCCGTCCGGATCGAACCCCAGCGGGCGCGATTCCACGCGGAACGTAACCGCGGGATTGCCGTAATAGATGAGGCCCGCCGGCGTCGGCGAGGCGTTGGGGACAGGCGTCGGCGACTGCGCCAGCAGCGCGGAGAAGATCAGCGGCCACAATGCGTTCATACCGCCTCTTTCTACAAAAAGAAAGGGCGATGCTGCTGCCGCATCGCCCTTTCTTCCGTGCGGAAGACCGTAGCTACATTTTGATGTTCAAGAACACTTCGTAGCTTCGCGGGCTTTCCGTCTGGTTCTGGTAGATATATCCCACGGGTGCATTCGTTCCTGACGTCGGGCCGTTGTTGCTGAAACAGCCCGAGCCGTAGCCGGTCGGAAGTGCCGGATCCTGCGGGTTATAGCACGGGATCGTCGCGCCGTCCCAATCATGGAGATTGTTCGAGGCGTTCAGGACGCGAAGACCGGCGGTCAGATGCTTGTTGATATCTTTCGCCAGCGTCACGTTGACTTTCCAATAACCCATGCCGCGCATTTCCGGCGCCAACACCGGCGGTTGGGTATGGCCGTTGGTTCCCGGGCTGCCGGTACACGATACCGGACGCGTATAGCCGTTGGGCGTTGCCGGAGCACCACCGACGTAGCGCAAGCATGCGCCGGTATTGAAGAAGTTTCCGAACGTGTAGTACGAGTTCGGAATCAGGTGCCAGCCGTTCGCGTGCAGATCGGCAGTGATCGTTGCCGCGAACGGAGGAACGTAGGGGCTGCGCACCATGATGCCCTGGTTGCGGAAGTAATCGGCGATCGGATAGTTGATGAATGCAACTTGTCCGAAAGCGGAAACCTGCGTCCAGTAGTTGTTGAGCGAGCCGCTAATCCAGTACGATGCGCCGACGGGCCGGTTGTCTTCGTGGGCCAGCCCCGCTTCGATACCGAACGAGCGGATCTTCAAGTTGTTCGCGACGATCGGCGGTCCGTACTTCGGCGCGATGCCGGGCCCGGGTGCGTTGATCAGCGGCGAATAGATGTCCAAGTAGTTATTTGAGAAGCGGTAGTACGGTCCGATCTTGAGCGACGTGTTCGAATTGAACTGATGCTCCCACTGCATATCGAAACTCGTATTGACCTGCGGCTTGATGCTGGTTGGAGACAGCGCCGCGCCCGTCGTCGCGTTCTGCGGTATGTAGAATGGGTTGTATGTCGTGGAGCCTAAGCGGTAGACGAACTCCGTTCCGATGAACTGGCCCGTCGTTGCGTACGAATAGCGCACGACGTTGTTCGGGTTGACGCGGTACGTGCCCAAGATCGACGGCGCTAAAAAGCCCGTCGAAGCCGTGCCGCCCGGGATGCCGTTCGGCTGGAACGGGCCCGTCATACCGGGTTGCGCCGGAATCGCGTACGATGCTCGCGAGTAGCGCAGCCCCGGCTGAACCGTGAACTTTCCGATGTTCATGGACGCCTGCGCGTAGACGTACGGAACGTGCAGCGGAATGTCGGTGAGCGCGTTTTGGCATGAGTACGAGAACGTTGCGCCGCCGCACGTGCCTGCCGTATTCGGGTTGTTCGGATTGTTGTACAGGTTCAGATAACGAACGTCGCGCTTCTGATTGTCGTACTCCTGTCCGGCACCGGCCTTGATCGTGGTGTTCTCGTTCGGCGTGTTCGTGTAGTCGAGCGAGAGATAGTAGTCGTTGCCGTAACGGTTCTGGTAATAATCGCCCAGGTCTTGCGTGCATTGGCTGCCGCTGCCATCTTCCTGTAGCGGCGACCCGGCCGCATACGGGTAGACCGGACAACCCGTGTCGCCGTACGGCTGAACGAGAGCAGGCAGGTTCGGATCCGTGAGTTCCTGGTTGAAGATGTAGCCGTTATAATTTTCCGCCAACCGGAGCGCCAAGCTCGATTGTGAATTGATGATGTGATTCCACTGGATCTTTCCGATGCCGGAATAGTGACCCAAGAAGTTTCCGGCGCCGTTCGCAAGCGCCCCAAAATAGAGACCGTCGGGGCACGACTGTCCGTTGGGCGCCGTGCCGCCGGTTGCGCCGGAAGCCGAAGTGCCGCTTGCCACGGCGCCCGGGCACGGCTGCAGCGAGAGCAGCGGCGCGGTTCTCGTGCCCGAGTAAAGCGCGTAGTTGACGCCGTCGTTGAACAAGCTGTTTTGATAGAAGAACTGGAAATCGTCGCGTGTGCTCGGCCGGAAATGCGCGTTCAGAACGAAGTCGCGCGTTTCGATGTAGCCGGGATTGCCGGAACTGATGCCGACCTGCGGCAGAGAAAACGAGACGTTGCCGTTGTTGAAGTCGTTTTGCGAGTTCGCCGCATCAAAACCCATGTAGAGCGAGAAGCGGTGGTCTTGCGTTGCGGTTCCATACTCGGCGCGCAAGAAGTGGTTGAAGTCCGGGCCCGTCAAGCCGAGGCTGAACGATCCGAAGGAGGGATACGTGCCGGTTTTCATAACCGAATTGATCACGCCCACGCCGTTTCCGGCGTTTTGCGCCGACAAACCGCCCGTATATACTTCCACGTTGCCGATGCCGAGATCGGTCAAGTTCGTCGTGAAGTAACCGGTCATACGTTCCGTGATCGGAATGCCGTCGAGTTCGTAGCCGTTATCCACGTCGTAGCCGCCGCGGATGGAGGGTTCGGCCGGATAACCGCCGCCGATAGGCGTTACTCCGGGGACGGTGTCGAGATACTCGTAAATCGTATGATGCAGGTTGTCGCCGCCCGTTGCTGCGTTCAGCTGAGCGCCGCTGACGTTGTATACGTCCGTGCCTTCATACGGTTTGACCAAATTGCCGGCGCCGCGAGCGTTCACGCTGGCGATGGTCTTGAGCGATTTCGTTACTTTGACGTCCAGTTTGGAGACGAGGTCTTGCTGGACGTTGATGCCCGCCTGGCTTGACGCTTCATATCCGGTTGCCTGGAAAGAAACGATATACGTATCGGGCGTGAGTGCCTGCAGCGAGTAAAAACCCGTTGCATTGGTGGTCGTGCTTTGGGTCTGACTTGCCGACGTCGCGGTGACGCGAACGTTGGCTACCGGTAGACCGCTCTGTGCGTCGGCGACGACACCGGCAATCGTGCCCGTCGTGCCCGCCGAAGCAACGTTTGGCAGCAGCATCGCCGCTGCCAACAATCCCGCAGCTAGAAATTTTCTCATTGTCCACTCCCCCGGACGGTCCATCCCGTTGCTCGTTGCATCCCGGCGTAGGCCGTCCGAATAAAAGAAAGGCGACCGGCGCGGTCCCGCGCTCGTCGCTGCCGGGGAGTTTCCGGCGCAATGACGGGCGTTACCTTTCGCCGCGTACCAGTTTGTCCAAAGGCCTGCGCGGGAACGCTTGTATGCCCGGCTTCCCCTCGTTCGGACCCTAGGCTGTGATAAGAAAAGGGGCGCTGCCTAAGCAGCGCCCCTTTTCCTCTAGGCTACGTGAAGAGCACCTCGGCTATGGCAGTTTCTTCGAAAGAAAGATCTGGATCTGCCGGGGCGTCTCGGAGTAGTTTTGATACGTGTAGTGGTTGGGTGCGCCTACGCCGGACTGCGGCGACGACGGATAGTACGGCGCACATCCCGGATAAAGGCTCGGCGTGTTCACTTGCTGCGTCACCCAGCACGGCGCGGTGTCGTTCACCTGGTTGAACAAATTCGTGACTTGAACGCCGAGCGTCAGGTCCTTTTGCGGTCCCACGTCAACCATGGCGGCCAGATTAGACCACCACCAGCCGTTGGACTTGAGTTCCGGGAGCAAGTGCGCCGGCTTTGCGATCAGCGACGTGGTCGAACCGCACGGGAAGTAGGGCGTCCCGACGCCGTTCAATCCTTGCCAAAACGCCGAAGCCTCGCACTGTCCGACTTGATAGAACGACGGTCCCTGGTAGTACAGCTGAGGAATGATCCGCACTCGGTTCATGTGCAGTTCCGCAGTGAGTGTCGAACTGATCAGCGGATCGCCGGTGTTGCGCACGCGCGGGAAGTACGCGAGCGAGCTGTTTGTGGGGCCGCCGTACGAACCGGTGAGCGACTGTGTCGAATTCGTCCAGAAGTTGTCATACGTGACGGACAAGAAGTACGACACGCCAACCGGTCCACGGTTGATGTGGCTCAGCCCCAGTTCCGCACCGAAGGACTGGCGGAAGCCGTTGTTCGTTGCTACTGCCGGCTTATAATGCACTTCACCGTTCGCATCGACGAAGTTGACCGGGCGGTAGATTTGGAACACGTTCGTCGACTTGTTGAAGTATGGTCCGAACTTGAGAGATGTATCCGGATCGAACTGATGCTCCCACTGCAGGTCATAACTGTGAATCATCGTCGGGCTGGCGCTGAAGATACCGCCGCTGCCGGCGTTGCTGGGTGAATAAACCGATGAGCCTTGGCGATACACGTATCCGGTGCCCACGAAAGACGTTGAATCCGTGTATGAACCCCGAATGACGTTGCTTGGATTCATGGTATACGTGAGGGAAAACGTCGGATTCCAGATACCTACGCCGAACGGGCCTCCGGGTTTACCGCCGTACGCCGGATAGTCGTAGGTCATCCGCTGATACAAAATCCCGGGATCGAGCCGGAATTTGCCGATTCGCGACGACAAATCGACGTAGCCGTCAATAACGTGATCCGGATACGTTGAACTCGAATTGTCACCCGGCCACGAACCGTCCCCGTTGAAGTAGAACGAGAAATACGTGTTCCACAAGTTGTTGTCGACTTCGTCGCCGATGCCGGCCTTGAGTGTCGTATTGGCGTTGAGATTGTTGGTGTAGTCCAGCGATCCCAAATACATGTTCGAGCGGCGGTCGCCGTAATAACCGGTGCTGAACCAGTTTTGCTGTTGTTGGCACTCGGAGCCCGTACCGCCGGGACCCGAGGTTTGAATCGGCGTTCCGATCGAGTAAGGCGCAGGAAACAGCGCCGTGCACGCCGCTGAGGTTTGAAAGTCTGGGCTGTTGTCGATTGCGGCGATATTCGCGTCAACAACCGGCTGCTGAAAGATGTATTGGTTGAAGTTTTCCGCAAAACGCAGCGAAAGATTCGAATGATCGTTCAGGATGTGGTTCCACTGGATCTTGCCGATGCCGGAGTAGTGGTACCAGTTGTTCGCGCCGTTGGCTGTTGCTTGGCCGAAGTACAGACCGATGGGACACGTTTGGCCGTTCGGCGCAAGGCCGCCGCTGGCGCCGGATGCGGTGTTTGGATTCACGGTATACCCGGGGCACGGCAGCGCCGTTACCGGTTGCGGGCTGCCGTTAGGAGCGCTCATGAGGTAATTGAAGTCGAACGTTCCCACGCCGTTCTGAATTAGAAATTGGAAATCGTTCCGCTCGTCCGGGCGGTAGTGAAGGTTCGCGACGAGATCGATGGTCTTAACGGGCCCCGGCCCATTGTAGCCTTCGACCGCCATCGCCGGATATGTCATGCCCGATGCGAACGTGTTGTTTGCATCGGTATTGTCGAGTGCGCCGTACCAAGAGTAGCGCCGGTTCGACGTTGCGCCGCCCCACTCGAACGTAAAGTTGTTGAGCAGCGACCCATCGATCGCCGAGCCGTACGTGAACCGCGCGTATCCGGGATACGAGCCGCTCTTTACAACCGTGTTGATGACGCCGAGGCCGGCCGCCGCTTGCGAGGCGTCAAGACCGCCGGTGTAAACTTGCACATTCGCAATGCCGACGTTCGAAAGATTCGTCGTGAAGAAGCCCGTCATGCGTTCGCGAATCGGGATGCCGTCGAATTCATACTGCTCGTCGGTCACCGAACCGCCGTGAATGCGCGGCTGGCCTTGGAACGATGATGCCGTTATGCCCGGGACCACCTGAATGTATTGGTACAGCGTTTTGTGCATGTCATTGCCGAGCGAAGCGGCATCCAACTGTTCGCCGGAGACCGTGTATTCGTCAGCCGTGATATTCGGCTGCACCAGATTGCCGACGCCGCGCGAGCGCACGTTG
>JBHEMM010000047.1:0-333 GCA_046262595.1 Vulcanimicrobiaceae bacterium | reverse complement strand
ATCGTCTGCAGCGTTTTGCCGAGTTGCTGGTTCAGCGTGGCGACTAAACCCTGCTGAACGGTGACACCGGCAATAGAAACATCGCTGTAGCCCTTGCCCTGGAACGACACCGTGTAGGTGTCGGGCGTTAGCGATTGGAGCGCATAGAACCCGCGTGTGTCGGTGGTGGTTGACGCCGTCTGCCCGGTCGAAACGGCGGTCACCCGCACTCCGGCAACTGGTGCGCCTGAAGTGTTGGTGACCGTTCCGGAAATGGTTCCCGTCGTTTGCTGGGCCGCGGCCGGACCAGCCGTTGCAAAGAGCGCACAGATAAACGCTGCCGCTATAAAAAGC
>JBHEMM010000046.1:0-16184 GCA_046262595.1 Vulcanimicrobiaceae bacterium | reverse complement strand
ATACGGCGGTGATCCGCCCGACGTAACCGCCGATTGCGCGAAGCACGTCGTCGGTCCGATCGCGTTGGGGGCTGTGGCCGCAGTTCGCAAGATGCAGAATCTCAAGCGGGCCTTGCGTCTCGGCGTGCAGCGCTTCTATTTGCGCGAAGGTTCCGTATTCGTCGTCCGCTCCTTGAATCGCGAAAAGCGGAATGCGGACGTTTTTGACGATCGGCCGGATATTCCAAGCGTAAAATGCCGGGTCGAGCCAAATGCGGTTCCATCCGTAGAACGTCGCGTCCGCATCGCGGTGATAGCGCGCAAGCTTCGCGTGCAAATCGGTGGACTCGTAGAGATCGCGAGCTTTGGCGATGCCGTGCAGCGAATGGTCTTCCACGAAAACATGCGGCGCGAGCAAGACGCAGGCGCGGATGTGCCGGTCGCCGGCACCTGCGGCGATCAGCGCAATCGATGCGCCGTCGCTATGGCCGATCAAAATTGCGTCGTTTATCTGCAGCCTTTCGAGCACCCGGTGGAGGGTGCGCGCTTCCTCGTGCATGTAGTTCACGGTGCGCGCTTCACGCAGAACCGGCGCGCGGCCGTTCCCGTAGCGCGAGTAGACCAGAGCCGCGCAGCCGGTTTGCCGCGCCAGACGATCCGGAACGTCGCGCCACAGCTGCGCGGATCCCAAACCTTCGTGCAGAAAGACAAGGGTCGGCGCACGCCCCGGGATGCCGCGCCGATCGAAGATGTCGTCCTTCCAGAAGCTCAGGATGACACGGGCGAGGGTTTAAACGTTAGCGAGAGCGAGTTGATGCAGTAGCGTGTGCGGCGGGGCGCCGGGCCGTCGTCGAATACGTGGCCCAGGTGCGAGTTGCAAGCTTTGCAGCGCACCTCGACGCGGTGCATCCCGAGCGAGTTATCGTCGATCAGATTGACGCGCTGTTGCTGATCCGGATGCGTGAAGCTTGGCCATCCGCAGTGGGAATCGAACTTCGCCTCCGATGCGAACAGATTTTCGCCGCACGCCGCGCAAGCAAACATGCCCGGACCGCGCTCTTCGAGCAGGCTGCCGCTGAAAGGCGGCTCCGTGCCCGCCTCGCGCAAAATGTGATACCGCGCTCGTCCCAGCTGCTCGCGCCATTCCGCATCGGTTTTCATGCTTCTCCCCCGCCGGCGAGCATCTCGATATCGTTACCGGCGTCATCGAAGTAAAACTGCGTATCGTATGCTTTGGTTTCAGCGTTGAGTTCTTCCACGATGCGCGAGTGAATCGAAAGGCGGTGGCGGGGTTTGCCGCCGCGCTGCAGGAGGCCGCCGTAAAAGTACTGCACGAGCGGCGTCTTTTCGTCGACCGGCGCCAAGCGCTTGATTTGCACGAGCATCTCGAGCAGGCGGCACTGCAGCCGCAGCGGGATGAGCCGCGAGACATCGTCGGCTTGCATTCGAATGAGCGAGAGATCCTGCTGGCCCTTGTTCGCTTCGTCGACTGTGCCGCCGCTGCAGAAGCGCACGAGCGCATCCCAGTCGTCGGCCGCGATGCCGGTATAGTGCACGCCGTAGCGCCAGACGGGTTTTCCCTGCAGCGTGCCGGGCGTGCACCACATCTGCTTAGCGCGTACGAGCAGCGGTTTTTCTTCGACCACGAGACGGAAATTGAGTTCGTCTTTCTCGAATTTGCGCGGCGAGATCACGCCCATGCCGCTGGCCGAAACGTCGATAACTCCCAGCGCCGTCCACGCCTTCTCCGAGGCGACCCACGCGCGCGCTCCGCCCGTGCGGCGCGGATAGCGCCGCCGGTTTTCGGGGCTCCCCGAGAACCACGTCAGCAGGCCGGTCAGCATTGCTTTTACGTATCGGCAATTACTCGCCGCTTTGCGACCCCGGCGCAACCACGACAGCGCCCGCTGCGATGCCCGTGTTCGAGGTGATGTCGGGGCGTTTGCCGCCGTGTTCCTCGACCCAGTGGCATGCGGCGAAGTGCCCTGGTTCGTATTCGTTGAACGCGGGGACTTCCACTTTGCAGCGATCGAATGCGATCGGACACCGCGTGTGGAACCGGCAGCCCGAGGGCGGATTCACCGGTGAGGGAATGTCTCCGGTGAGCACAATCCGTTTCCGGCGGCGCTCAACCTTCGGATCGGGAATCGGAATGGCGCTGAGGAGCGATTGCGTGTAGGGATGGAGCGGGTTTTCGTAGAGTCGATCGCGGTCGGCCAGTTCCATGATTTTTCCGACGTACATCACGGCAACGCGCGTGGAGATGTGGCGGACGACGGAAAGATCGTGCGCGATAAACAGATACGTCAGGCCCAGCTTTTCTTGCAAATCCTCGAGCAGATTGATAACCTGCGCCTGAATCGAAACATCGAGCGCCGAAACCGGTTCGTCGCAGACGATGAACTTCGGATTCACCGCAAGCGCGCGCGCGATGCCGATGCGCTGACGCTGGCCGCCGGAAAATTCATGCGGATAGCGATTGGCGTGATACGGCTGCAGGCCGACCAAACGCAGCAGTTCCTGCACGCGATCCTGCGCCGCTTTCCCTGAGGCGATGTGATGGATTTTGAGCGGCTCCATGACGATGTCGCCGACGGTCATGCGCGGATTCAGCGAGGCGAAGGGATCCTGAAAAATGATCTGCATCTTGCTGCGCAGCTTGCGCGTCTGCGTGCGAGTGCAATCCAGGATGCTGCGGCCCTCGAACCACACTTCGCCGCTGGTTGCGGGCAGCAGGTTGAGAATCACGCGTCCAATGGTGGTTTTACCAGAACCCGATTCGCCAACGAGTCCAAGCGTTTCGCCTTCTCTGATCGTGAGATCGACGCCGTCCACCGCCTTGACATCGCCCACGTGCTTGGAGAGCAGGCCCGCGTGGATGGGAAAATATTTGAACAGGTTTTTGACTTCGAGAAGCGTTTTGGTTTCCGTCGCGGCCGCGGTCATACCGGTGCTCCGGAAACGATCGGAGCCGTTTCAACGTCCACCGGGCGTTGATCTTTCGCGCGCTCGTCGTACAAGAAACAGCGGGCGACGTGTCCACGCCCGAAATCGTACACGGGTACGGGCTCATCGCAGATCGGCATGCGGTAGCGGCAGCGCGGCGCGAACGCGCAGCCGGGCGGCAAGCGCAAAAGGTTGGGCGGTTGGCCGGGGATGGGTTCGAGGCGCGCGCGCTTGCGTACGTCCAGGCGCGGCAGCGATGCAAGCAGCCCTTGCGTGTACGGCATCTTCGGATTCTCGAAGATCTGTTCCGCCGTGCCGTACTCCACCATGTTGCCGCCGTACATGACGAGCACGTTCTTGCACACTTCGGCAACGATGCCGAGATCGTGGGTGATCATGATAATCGCCGCACCGGTGTCGCGCTGCATCTCGTTCATCAGTTCGAGAATCTGTGCTTGAATCGTCACGTCGAGTGCGGTCGTCGGTTCGTCGGCGATGAGCAGCTGCGGATCGCACGAGAGCGCCATCGCAATCATTACGCGTTGACGCATGCCGCCAGAGAACTGATGCGGGTATTCGCTCACGCGCTTTTCCGGCGCAGGGATGCGAACTTTCTTCAGCATCTCCAGCGTTTTCTCCATCGCGTCTCTGCGGTTGTAGCCCAGATGCAGCTCGACCGCTTCGGCGATTTGTTCGCCCACCGTGAGTACGGGATTAAGCGAAGTCATCGGGTCCTGAAAAATCATCGCGATCTTATTACCGCGGATCTTGCGCATCTCGTTCTCGCCGAGCTTGAGCAAGTCTTGACCGTCGAAGATCACCTCGCTGGACGGATCGACGAAGCCGGGGCGCTGGATCAGCCGCATGATCGAGAGCGCGTTCACCGATTTGCCCGAGCCCGATTCACCGACGATGCCGAGCGTGGACCCCGCGTCCAGAGAATACGACAGCCCGTTTACTGCCGTAACCGGGCCGTCTTCCGTATTAAAACCGGTGCGGAGGTTGCGGACTTCAAGCAGCGGCATGCGCGGGGCGCTGTTAGATGCCCGTGAGTGCGAGAATCGTGCCGCACACGACGAAGAACGTCGCGGCCAGACCCGTCACACGCTTGAGTTGCTCTTCCATGCCGGGCCGTCCGTATGCGGATTCCACCCGCCCGCCGAGCGTCCCTGAGAGGCCCTCTTGTTTCGTCGTTTGCGCGGCGAGCAGCACAATAAGCGAGATGGCGCTGAGCAAAAATACGCCCGCAATGCCGTGGGTGAGCCACGCCATGTGCAATTGAAACCACGTCATATGCTGCGGCGCGACGATGGGCGCTTGGTTAACCGGCTGCTGGATCTGCACGGGCAGGGCCTTTGCCTTCACGGCGCCGGCCTTGAGCGCGGCGGGGGCGGCTTTGGCGGCGGCGGTCGCGGCGGCGAGCAAAAGAGCGGTCAAAGGTACTCCTACAGGGCTGCTTCCGGTGGGGGAGGGCATAAACTGGAGAATTGTACCACGGTTATACGGGGGCCACAAGAACGCTTCGCACGCGGGCGGCAACGTGCTCGGCCGTGAGGCCGAATAGGGCGCGCTGCTTGGCTTGCGAGTCGTGCTGCACCAGGACCGTCCCGGGCACCCCGATGCGCTCCACTCGGAGTTGCAGGCCATGCTCGGCCACCACCTCGAGGACGGCCGTGCCGAAGCCGCCCTGCAGCGAATGTTCTTCTAAGGTAATCACGTGCGTATGCTCGCGCGCAAGCCCGATAATGAGCGCTTCATCGATCGGCTTCACGAAGCGCATGTTCACCACCGTGGGGTGCGCCGTCAAAAGATCGTAGGCGTCCAGCGCGATGTCGGCGGTGTTGCCGTACGCCAGAATCGCCGTGCCGCTGCCGCGGCGCAGCACTTCGGCGCAACCCTGCACGACGGGGCTGACCGGGTCGTTGTGCTGTCCCGATGTCGAGCCTCGCGGATAGCGTATCGCGGCGGGCGTCTCGAGCGAGAGCGCATGTTCGAGCATCGGCAAGAGTTCCGCTTCGTTTCGGGGCGCCATCGCCGTCATGTTCGGCAGCGTGCGCAGGTAAGCGATGTCGTACAAGCCCATATGCGTCGGGCCGTCATCGCCCACGAAACCGGCACGATCCATACAGAAGACGACGGGCAGATTTTGAATGCACACGTCGTGAACGATTTGATCGTACGCGCGCTGCAAGAACGTCGAATAAATCGCGCAGACAGGTTTCAAACCTCGCGTTGCAGCGCCCGCCGCAAAGCAGACGGCATGCGCTTCGGCGATGCCGACATCGAAATACCGCTCGGGGAACGCCTTGCCGAACTTCGCAAGGCCCGTCCCATCGGGCATGGCGGCCGTGATGCCCACGACGCGAGAGTCGCGTTCGGCAACGCGAATCATCGCATCGCCGAATGCCTGTGAAAACGTTTGCGGCGCATCGGCCTTTTTGATCACCGCACCGTCGGATTTGTTGAAGGCGCCCAAACCGTGGAACGTGCGCGCGTCCTTCTCGGCCGGTGCGTAGCCTTTTCCCTTAACCGTGCGCACGTGCACGAGGACGGCGCGCGGTATTTGCTTCGCGGTATTGAGCGCTTCGAAGAGCGCATCGTAATTGTGACCGTCAACCGGGCCGATATAGCGAAAGCCGAGCTCTTCGAAAATGACGGCAGTTTTTTCCGCGGGCGCGATAAAGCGCATCGCGCCAATCTCCGCCGATTCGATCGCTTTGCGCGCCATGCCGCCGAGCGGAACGCGATCGAGCACGGCTTTACCGGTCGCACGCAAATTTTGCGCGAGCGGTTTGCTTCGCAGCACAGAGAGATACGATGCTATCGAGCCGACGTTGGGCGCGATCGACATCTCGTTGTCGTTCAAGATCACGATGAAGTTCGTGCGCATCTGGCCGGCGTTGTTAAGCGCTTCGTATGCCAAGCCGCCCGTGAGCGCACCGTCGCCCAGTACGGCAACGATGGTTTCTTTGCCCTGATGCAGATCGCGCGCGCGCGCCATGCCCAGTGCCGCCGACACGCTCGTGCTCGCATGGCCTGCGCCGAAACTGTCATACTCGGATTCACTGCGCATCGCGAACCCCGAAAGGCCGCCGCCTTTGCGAATCGTGTCGAAGCGCTCGCGCCGTCCGGTAAGCAACTTATGCACATACACCTGATGGCTCACATCCCAGACGATGCGATCCTCGGGCAGATTGAGCGTGCGGTGCAGGGCCAAGGTGAGTTCGACCACGCCGAGATTCGGCGCCAAATGGCCTCCGTTCACCGCGCATACGGCGATGAGTTCATCGCGTATCTCCTGCGCAAGCGCGTCGATTTCGGCGCGGCTCAACGTTTTGACGTCGTCGGGGGTTCGGATGCGTTCGATCACCATAGCGTTGTTCTACGCTTCGGAGGGGAGAATCAGCTGCCCTGGCATCACGCGTGCGGGCTGCGGGTATAATGCCGGACATGAGATCTTTAGCGGCCGTTCTGAGCATCCTTGCGTTCGCGGCTGCGACATTACACGCACGCGCGCAAGCCGATGGCGGCTTGGTGCAGGGCCGCCTCATCGACGCCGTGTCACACCGTGCGCTCGGCGGCGTGCAGATGCAGCTGTCCTCGCCCGGCAACGTACAGACCGCGCTCACAAACAGCCGCGGCGAATTCGTGTTTTTCGGCGTTCCGGACGGACATTATCAGCTGACCGAAGCGGCCGCGGGTTATACGCAATGCGAGGTTCCGGATTTCGAGATCAATGCGGGCGAGCGGTGGAGAATCGAAATGCGCGTACAGCCCCATTGCCTCGCAGTCGCGGGCGTTCATCTGACGCAACTGCGCTCGGCGGGGTACACGTCGGACGTGTACATCGTGCACTGATTGGAACACGGGTAAGAAGCCGCATGCGCAGATTCCTGGTTACCGTCTTGTTGGCACGTACGACGAGCGGTTGCGCGGCCACGAGCGCCAGGCCGGCCGAAGCGACCTGCACGACGCTGCCGCTTATGTTTTTACGCATTTGAAATAGACCGCCCGGCACCGGGAGGATGACACCGGGGGCCCGGTAAGGAAGCGAGTCGGCAGTGATGGATTATCCTGCGCCGCTGACGCCTATTCCAATGAAGAACCGGCGGGTCTGGCGTGACGTCGCGAAGATTCTCTCGACGATTTTCAATCCATTCTTAACCGCGCTCGCGCTTTTCGTCATTCTCTCACGCGTACGTACCGACACGACGGCAGAGTTCTGGCGCCTACTGCTTTTGAGCACGGCCTTCACGTCAATCTTGCCGATGCTCTTCATCTTCTGGCTCTACGCGACCGACCGGATTTCCGATTTGGATATGTCGGTGCGCGCGGAGCGCGAAAAAGTGTTCGGCGCGTTCGTCGTCTTCTATTTGCTCGGCACGGTGACGCTTTGGGTTACGCACGCGCCGCAGTTGCTGATCGCCACCATGGCGGGCTACACGCTCGCGACGATCGTGGTGCAGTACATCACCAGATATTGGAAGATCAGCACGCACGCGCTGGGCATCACCGCGCCGCTGTTCGTGCTGTTTCTGCTCTACGGCGAACAGCCGCTGCCATTTTTGCCGCTCGTGCCCGCGGTCTGCTGGGCCCGGGTCTATCTGAAGGCACACACCGTCTTACAAGTCATCGCGGGCGCCGTGCTCGCCGTCGCGAGCGTCGGGCTTTTCTTTTGGCTGTTTCATGTTACCGTTGTGTGGTGAACGCCGAACCGCAGAACGAAGCACCCGACCATTTACGCGAAGCCGCGCAGGCGATCGACGAACTTCGCGCTCAGCGCCACCGCCAAATGCCGCGGGCGGAGCGTGCCGTCCAACGCCTGGTCGAGAGCATCGGGAGGCCGCGGTTTATTTTGGCGCTGGCAATCGGCTTGGCCGCATGGGCCTTTTTAAGCGACCATTCCTTTACGGCCCTCGACACGTTCGCGCAGTTAGCGAGTTTCTTACTGGTCGTGGCTATTCTAAGCCACCAAAACACCGAAAGCACAATCGAACAAGAACGCGCGCGCCTGATGCTTCAGCTCATGATGATTCAAGACCGCAAGGTAACCCAGGCCCTGAACGCCATTGAAGATCTGCGCCGCGAACATCCGCGCATCGACACGTCGGGCGATTCCAAGGAGTTGCATCAGGAAACCGACCTTCACCAAGCTGCACGGGCGCTGCGTGAAGCCGAAAAGGACGAGCCGGCCGGCTAAGGCGTTAAAATCTCGCGGACGCTGCGCTCGAAGGCATCGCGATCGCCGTTTGTTATCGTGCGCAGCGAGCCGGTGCCCGGCGCAATGCCGAGCGAGCGCACCACTTCAGCCGCGCGCGCCGCATGCGCGATGCGCGCGACTTGTTCCGGGCTGGTGCAGCAAAACGCGACACGGTTTGCATTAGGCTGCATCGCCTCGTCGATGACGATGCCGAAGAACTCATCGTTCGGCGACCAGCCCTCAGCGCGCCAACCCGCTTCGTTCTCGGCAAAAAGCGGATATGTTTGCCGGCGAAAGCCGAGCGTGCCAAGCACCGCATCGTAGAATCGTACCGAGCGCTCGAGGTTGCGTACGCGCAGGTCTATATGACTGAAAAGGCGAGGCATGCCGCCGTTTTCGGCATCAGCGCCCGGCGTTCCACTTACGGAGGGACAAACGCTCGATCGCGCCACGGGCGACCACTCGGGAGATCTGTGCAGTCCGGCGGGCGGTTTCGTGCCTGCTGCTCGTGGCGCAGAGCGTTGTGTCCATGACGCGCAGCGGAGCAGTCGCGCAAGCAACGAATGTGAAGGCGCGTGGGGATACATCGTGACGTGCAAGGCGCGTTCGTCGGGCGCTCGCGAGAACTCGCAAACCTCGCGCAACTTCGACTAGACTCGCACCGCTACGGACGGTTCGTTCTCATCGCGGGCGAGCCGGGTATCGGAAAGTCCCGTTTGGTGGCGGAGCTTCTTCGCGACGTGCCGCGTGGCCGGGCGGCGATCGGCATGGGCCGTGCGCTCGAACATGTACGTTCGCCCTTCGGGCCTTGGATCGCGGCGCTCGAGGCAGTTGCTCCGCAAGCGGTGCAAGCGATTCGTCCCGGGGGCGAGGGCTTCGACGACAAAGCGGCGATGTATAACGCGTTTGTCGGTTCGCTGCGCGAGTGCGCGCAGCGGCGGTCCACCATTGTCGAACTGGAAGATTTGCATTGGGCGGATGCCGGCTCACTCGATCTGCTGCACGTCGTACTCTCCGAGATTGCGCCGTTGCGGCGGCTGCTGCTTGTCGCCACGGCGCGCTCGTCCGAAGCGCATCACATTGTGCGCCGCATTTCGAGCGCGGCATGGGCCGTTGTCGTGCAACTCGCGCCTTTAGGCTCGCGCGAATGCGCCGACCTCGTGCGAGCGCTGTTGCCAGCCGGCGGCGCCGAGCCCAAGCGTGTTGAGCGTATCGCCGCTTTATCGGGCGGAAATCCGTTTTTCGCCGGCGAGCTTTCCAAGAACGCCGAAACAGGCGAGATTCCGCTCACCTTGAGCAGCGCGATCGAGGCGCGCGTCTCCCAATTGCGGCCCGCGGAAACACGGGCCCTTGAGGCGGCGGCGGTGCTTGGCGAAGAGTTTGCGCTGCAGCTGCTTGCGGACGTTCTGCAGTCGACGGCGGCAAGCGTTGCCAAGCGCCTGGAAAACGCTCAGCGCAGCGGCGTCGTCGTGGAGCAGAGCGCCGCGCAGTTTCGCTTTGCGCACGCTCTCACACGCGCGGTGCTCGCCGCGCATCTTACCTCCGCGCAGCGCATCGACTTTCACAAACGGGCGGCACGGGCACTGGAGAAGCGCCGCCGTTTCGACGCCCTGGGCTTCGCGCAACTTGCGCATCACCACGCCGGAGCGCAAGATCTTGCAAAGGCATATGCGTACCGCATGCGCGCTGGCGGACTGGCATACAGCGTTCACGCCTATGTCGATGCAGCATTGTTTTACGCGGACGCAGCGTCGTGCGCCGAACCAGGATCGCTTGAACGCGCTCGCGCGCACGCACGGCAAGGCGATGCGTTGCTGCGCGCGTCAGACTTGGAAGAAGCAGAACGCGCGTATCGGTCGGCGATCGACATCTATCGCGCTGCGGGCGCCGTGGAAGAGGCCGGCCGGCTCTATCAGAGTTTGGCGCGCAGCCTGTACAACCAAGACCGCGTGCGCGAGGCGCTCGCCCTCATGGAACGCGCGACCGCTGAACTCGCGGAGCTCTCGCGCGACTTGAGCAATGAACTCAATCTGCAAGCAGCGTTCTATGGCGCGGACGTCGATCCGGAAGTCGGGATGCACTGGCTCAAGCGCGTCGACGAACGATCGATCAGCGCAAGGCGTGCCGGCGGCGGCTACTACGCAATCAGCGGCGCGCTTCACGCCGCACAAGGCGATGCGGAAGGGTGGAAGAGCGCCGCATCGGCATTTAAAAACAACGTTTCTGCCGTTCAGCCGGACGGGCAATATGTCGGGCACTTCGGCAACCTCGCCGCGAACGCGCTCTTTCTCGGGTTTCCGGCGATGGCGTTGTACGAGCAGTGCTTCGCGCTGGCGCGCACGCTGAAAATGGGCGTCTATGAAGCGGCGTATGCATCTCACGCGGCGTTCGAGCGATGGCTGCACGGCGACGGCGAAGCGTTTGCCCGATACGCCGCGTTCGCTGCAGCGCACGATGCACCCGTACCTGCGCTCCACGCATACGTTCTTCTCAACACGATGTTGGCCGATCCGGCGTCAGTCCCGGCACCGCGTGAAATTGAAGCGATCGTTTCGGGGGGACGCAACGAGTTTTTCGGGCCGCTCGTCGGAACGTTCGCGCGCGTGCTGGCGCGCAAAGGTGATATGCGTACTGCGCGCCGCGTTCTTGATGCGGCGGCAGAGCGTCTGGAGCGCCCATTCGCAGCCTGGGAAGCATTAACGGCAATGGCGGAGATCGGCAGTCCGGCAGTGCGCGAAAAAGCGCAACGTCTGCTCGAACCGTATCACGACGCATGCGCGCCCGCATTTGCCGCGACTGCCGCAATGGTCCGAGCGCTCTGCGCGCAAACCGAGGGCGACAGCGTTACGCGCGACGCCGCCGCTGCCCGAGCGCGAACGCTGTATGCGGCCATGGGATGGGTGCATCACGAACGCCGCGCCCGCGAGCTCGGATCGCCGCGGGCGGCACACCAGCTCTCTGAGCGCGAGCTGCAGATCGCGCAGCTGTTGCAGGAAGGGCGAAGCAATCGCGCGATGGCGGCGGAGCTCTTCATCAGCGAGAAGACCGTCGAGAAACACCTTGCGCGATTGTACGAGAAATTGCACGTAAACAACCGCGCCGGCGCAGTCGGGGCGCTCGCCCAAATCTTTATCGAACAGTAGGGATTCACCCCATAGCGCCCGCGGGCGGCCGGACGTACGTTTGTGGCCATGACAGCCATGGATCTGCGAATACGCCCGCCGCGCAGCCCGCGTGAGCGGCTCGATGGGCTCGTGCTCATGCCGCGTACAATCGACAAGATTTGCGCTACGCTTCCCGGCGGTGATTTGGGGCCGTATCACATCACGCCGGGAATGAGCCAAATGCTGCTGATGATCATTGGCGTGGAGCTGGGCGCGCTGCGCGACGCAATCATCGCGGCAACCGCAGACGATGACGTAGCGGCATGGTTACGAAGCCATGCCGACCTCGCGCAGTATGAACGCGCGAACGCGTCCTTAAGCGGCTTCCGTCACGAAGATATTTTATCCGAACACCGCGGGCACTTTGATTCCCTTTACCCCGAGTATCTGCGCAGCCGCTACCCGCTCACGTTCGACCTCCTCGAGGCCGACGACCGAGACCTCTATCCGGCTCTGGGCAAAGAGTAGGGATTCGCCCCATCGTGGCTTGCGCGGTTATCTCGTAAAGTGACACGCATGGGCTTTGTTCACGCTCTCTCGGACCCCGCCGCGCGCGCAATGCGCCGCACCGGAATGCCGGCCGCGCATCGGATCCCATTTTATGCACCTCATGCCGTGTCTGAAGCATACTGCCTGCACGGCCCCTTGAATCCGGAGGCTCCCTAATGTTCACGCGCACCTCTGCAATCATTGCAGCCGTCGTGTGCGCCGGCATCGTGTCGGCGTGTACATCGGCGTCGTCACCGAATATACCGCAGCCGCAAGTGCCGAAGACCTGGCAGGTTCAAGCCGGTGTCTCAAGTCAACAAGAAGCGTACCAAGGTCTGGAGTTTTATCCGAACGCGATCACCATCGACGCCGGAGATACGGTGACCTGGACGTTTCCCAGCGGCGAACCGCACACCGTCACATTGCTCGGCCCGCAAGCAGCGCCGCCTCCGCCCAGCGATCCGTCTGTTTCGGCGCCCGCCGGCGGCACGACTTACGATGGCACCACGTACACGAGCTCCGGATTTCTGCTTCTTGGAAAGACGTACTCGCTGACGTTTACGAAAGCCGGCGTGTACAAAGTCTACTGTCTGATCCACGCGGGGATGGAGCAAACGATCACCGTGCAGAATGCCGGGGCGCCCTATCCCTCCACGCAGAGTGCGATCAGCGCACGAGCCGCCACGGCGGAACAGAACGACTTGAGCGCCGCTGCGAACGCCATCACACAGTTCCCGTACGCAGCGGGAGGCACGCATGTCGCCGTCGGCATATCCGAGGGTCTGGCTACGGCAAGCCCGCCGGCACTTTCATCGGTCATGCGTTTCTTGTCCGGGCCGTCATTGAGCGATACCACGACGACCGTCCCCGCCGGCACTACAATCACTTGGACGAATCTCTCGAGCAATATGCCGCACACCGTAACGTTCGGTATCGCGGGGCAAGCGTTTCCGCAGATGAACCCGTTCTCGCCACCCAGCGGACCCTCATCGTACGACGGCACGCAACTGGTAAACTCGGGGCCGCTCATGCCGGGCCAAAGCTTCAGCCTCACGTTTACGCGAGCGGGTACGTACGATTATCACTGCCTGTTCCACGATGACACGGAGAACATGATCGGGACGGTTGTCGTCCAGTAGCAATGGGGGCGGGTGTTTGAATGGCACCCGCCCCGCTTTGTTTTGTTCGCCTGCGAGCCGGTTTTTACACGTCGTAGCGAACGGCGCGGCCGCTCGCGCTCTCGCGCAGCTGCAGCTGCCCGCCCTGCGCGCCCTCGATGCGCACGGATGACGGCGCGACGACTTGCGTGCGCACCGTGACGCTATGCAGATCGGCTGAACGTTCCACGATCAGCAAGATACCTTGCCCGTCCGTTTTCTGCGCGCCGGCATAGACGGTGACGTACCGGCCGTTCTGGACGGCGTTGTACTGGTTTTCAATGGCGAACATCCCGCCCGGAACGGGCGCTTCGCCCGCTTCGGATATGCCCGTATGCCAATCGATGCGCTGCGGCGTTTCGGCGATCAATCCGGGGTGTTTTGCGGCAACAAACGTACTGGTTACGCGTTGCGCCTCGCGCTCGGCTTTCATCGCTTGCTGCTGTGAGGTGGATCCCGTGCCCGGTATCGTGCCGTTGTTGCCGCCGTGGGCGCAAGCGCTCAACGCAATGGTTGCGGCCGCAGCTGCAAAAGCAAACAGCTTGTTCATGTGCATCCCTCCTAATTCGCCCAGGTGATGTCGGTGGAATACGACATGGCATAGGCCGTTCGTGAATCACCGTTGAGAAGATTTTGCAGCGTGTTGAAACCTTGCGCCGGCGTATACGTACTCGAACCGCACCCGCACGCCGCATATTGCGTCATCGTGCCGAGGAAATCCATTTTGCCGTTCGACTGCGTCGTGGCGGAATAGACGCTCCCGTAATACCACTGATCCGCCATCGACCACTGGTAAATTTCGGGCAAGGGATAGCCGTCCGTATTTCCCCACGCGACCCACCAGAAGCCGTGCTGTCCCCAGCCGTCGCAGTTGCCGCTGAAACCGCTGTACGGGCAATCGTCGGCAGAGCCGTAGTCGTAAAGCGGCGTCGATGTCGCTGCGTTGTAGCCGGTGATCCAGTTCGATGTATTGGTAAATCCGGTGTCCCAGCCGGGTTCGGCGTCAATGGCGCCGCGCGCATATTCTTGCGAGCCGTAGCCCTTGTTCGAGATGTAGGTGTTCAGCGTGTTGACGGCGTTGCCCCAGGCTTGGCCCGCAGCGTTCGTTACTTGACTGCCGTAGTTGCTGCTTCCGATTGCCAGGCGCAATTGCGGTGAGGACCCGGAGCAGTTCCAAAAACCGTCGAGATATGATTCCGCCGCAGCGACGATCGAGGAGTCCGACGCGAACGCGCTGCCGTAATCGTACGTGCCTTGGGTCGAGCCGGACGTCCAAGGCTGACCGTAATCGAGCACCACAACGCCGCTTTGACCGGCCTTGCCCATGTTGCAGCCTTCGTTGTAGAGCGTCGTCGTATTCGTCGTCGCCATGTAGCGCGACACGGTATTAGCGGGTGCGGCCGATGCGGCCGCACCCGCCGCCAGCGCAGCGAGTGCGGCGGCGGCACATATGCCAAATATTTTTTTCAATTTCAAATGCCTTTCGTTATGGACGATGCAGCCACGCGGTCGGACAACCCGAACCGTCGGATGCGCAGTTGACGTACCAATTGGTCTCGGTAAGCGAATTGCCGGCGTAATTGCCGTTGTTTTGCTCGATGACGGTGAGCGAGCCGGTGCCTGAGGAATTGTGCGATTCCGATACGACGACGGACGTGTGACCGTATGTCCCGCCCGAATACTGCAGCACGTCGCCCATCACGGGGAGCGGAGGATAGCCGCCGTTCGCAATGTACTCGACGTTGCCGCCGTCCGTGCTCCGGTAATTACTAGCGATGGTATTGCCGTTCGCGCTGTACGGCTGCACGCCGTACGCTTCCCACATCCAGCGCATCGAGAGCTCGACGCATTCCCATTCGTATTCGCCCCACGCGCCGCTGTAAAACTGTTCGAGCACGTCGGCGTTGGCGTACTTGTACGGGTTGGGGCCACATGCGACGAGACCGTGCCAGGGATTGTTCACGCCGGCTTGGCCGGAATACAATTGGAACGCGGCCGGAACGGTCGAAGGCGTGTTGAGCCAGTAATGTTCGTAATCGCAAGGCGTGTTCGGTTGCTGCGTCCACCACCCGGGCGGGTTGGTGATGTACCATCCGGTGTACGCCATCCGGCTGCGCAAGCCGGCGGCCGCATCCGTCGCGATGCTTTGCGGCGGCGATTCCATGCGCGAGGCGGCGCGCGAGGGAAGATCGTCGTGCGCCATCGTCGTCGGGCGGTTCACCGACGGGCTGTTCAGCGCAATATCGCGCAGCGATGCCGCGAACGCTGCGGCGCCGGCTGCGGAAAGTTCCTGCGATATATTGATTTGCCACAAGCGAGAGCCCGCTTCCGCGACGAAATGCGCCGTGCCGCGGAAGCCTGCGTTCGCGTGCGGGTCGGCGTCGACATAGGCCGTACCGTGAACGGCCTGCCCGAACATCGTCGCGACGACGTCGCTTTGAATCACGTGCTGTTCACTCGCATGCCTCGCCGCGAGCGCTTGACGCTGCGCGCCGGCAATGCCCGGAACAGACTGCAGGGTGCGTTCGAGCGGAGAGCCGAAGCCGTACGGGATTGCTTCGACGTCCACCATGCGCATCGGCGAACGCTGCAGCGACCATGCCATTTGGCTGCTCGCGCCGGCGGGTGAGGCGCTAAACGGCGACACGGGCAAGCGTGATTGAAAAACCAGCAAAACGTTGTCTAAAGTAAACGTTTGCGACTGTATGCCGTTCGCGCTCCGCGTGTTTTGCGAGGAGAGCGCGGATGACACGAGCGGCGGCGGTTGTCCGGACGAGCACGCTGCCAGCATCGCGATCGCAACCACGGCAACGAACCTTAAGTAGCGCACGGAAGCTCCTTTATCTCTGCGGCAAGGCAAAAAAAATGCCGCCCCGCGTGTGGCGGTGGTGGCATCCGTAGTGTAACGGTTTCGATCGCTCTTACATAAGTGTAATTTGCATATACCGCTTTCTTTTTCTTGCTGGTGCCTGGTCGCTTCGTGCGCTCGAATTATTCGAACGGTGACGAGGTGGACGCCTCGTCGGAGACCCCGGATTTTTCGTTGGAGTCCGACTCGTAAGCGTTGATGAATGCAGCGAGTCCCTTTCGAAGGGCCTCCATGGTTTGAGCGCCCAATACGTGAGAACAGCGCTGCTCGATTTCTTCAATCACGATGAAGCTATCCATCATCAATTTCCACCCGGCTTCCGTGAAGAAGACTGTCTTAGAACGAGCATCCTGCGTGTCTTTCTTAAGAATGACGTAGCC
>JBHEMM010000045.1:16905-17194 GCA_046262595.1 Vulcanimicrobiaceae bacterium | reverse complement strand
CAAGAAGGGTGCACGACCTTCAGATTTTCCCCATAAAACTTTATTACGCATACCAGTTCTAGGTGTGGCCACTGAGCTACATGGCTCGTTAGCGGCTGCTCATGAAAGAGTCACGGCACTTGCGAGGAAACGTGAAGGTCGGTCGCTCAAAAAATAAGCGAGAATGGGCCGGATTCGGCACCGGACGTTTCAGTCGCTCCATGTAGTATCCCGTCGCAAGAACGTCGCACCCTGTCAAGCACTGAGCTGCGACAACTCGTTCAAGCAGCGTGCGACTGCCCTTCTGATT
>JBHEMM010000045.1:0-16848 GCA_046262595.1 Vulcanimicrobiaceae bacterium | reverse complement strand
GGCAAGGCTGACTCGGCATACGCGCAGAGTAAGTTCACGAGCGCCATTGCTTCCGGCTTGGGGCACCGAGCATCCAATAAACGCGGGCTGCAAACCAACACGCTCATGCATTGGGCGCGCGAGATCGCCACGTTAAACCGGTTGCGGTCGAACAAGAACTCGATTCCGCGCGGCATATCTGAATGGCTCGAGGTCGCCATGGAATAAAACACAACGGGTGCTTCTTGGCCTTGGAACTTGTCGACGGTCCCGACTTTGACGCCCTCCAAGCCGGCGGCGCGTAGGAGTTCTTGAATGCGCAAGCGTTGTAAATTGTAGGGCGCGACGATGAGAATGTCGCGCTCCGTCATAGGCCGCCGCGAATGGCCGCTGACCGTGACATTGCCTTGGAGCAAAAGCGTGACCTCGCGAACGATACGGTCCGCTTCCTCATCGGAACGTCTGCCGTTGCCTGCGTGATCGACCGGAACGTAAACGAGCCCCCCACCCGACAAGCCGGGTGACGACACGGCGTTATTGCAGGTCCGCGCATCGTTTGCAAGGCGGCCATCGTAGACCGCGTTTGAGAGAAACGCGCAGATGGATGGGTGCATTCGGTACGTTTTATCGAGAAAAAGCCCGCGCTCGGGCGCAACGGTATCCGCGTCGGCGAGCAGATGCTGAAGGACCGATAAATCGCAGCCGACCGGGTGCGACCCTTGCGAAACTTGCGGCAGCTGCTGCGGATCTCCCAACAAGACAACGTTCTTGGCGGCAAGCGATGCAACAAGCGCATCGGCGAGCGAGACTTGCCCCGCTTCGTCGACAAACAGGTAGTCAAACTGCGCGACAAGCCGCTCATCGGCCCACGCAAACGTCGTGCCGGCAGCAAGTTGGCAGCCCTGAGCAGTTAATTCCTCGATGTCCTGAACGCTCTGCATCAGCGGCCACTCCGCATACGGCTCATATGTCGAACCGTCGGTGTCGGTTTCTTTATGGCAGCCGTTGAAGCGAAGGGCCCGTACTTTTGCGGTTTCCTCGACCTTGCGTAGCAGGTTGTGTACCGCTTTGTGGCTGTTTGCCACAATCCCGACGCGTTTGCCGTCCGCGATGAGATTCACGATAACCGCAGCGCCGATGGTGCTTTTTCCCGAACCGGGCGGCCCTTGAACGAATAAGTGACTGTTGTTTAAGGCGCGAACGGTGGCCGTGACGCTTTCAATCGAAACGACCTCGGGCTGCACCGTGGATCCGATAGGCCGATCGTTTAGCACCGGCGGCCGATTTAAGAGAATGCCGGCGGTTGCGGCGAACTGCGTCTCAAGATTCCCACTGAGATACGCGCTCGTGATTGTTTCGAGCGCCTTGCGCTTCTTAACCGTTGCGATCGGCGTTCCCGGAATCAGCGCGCGAAGCTGCGATGGCTCGAGACCGCCGGCAAGTTTGATCTGCAGCCGGCGGGCGGCCCCATCGAGGGCAACGATGTCGCCCGCGCTCTTTTCCGTATACGGATCGTGCGGCTTACGGCCGAGCCGGTGCTCCTGCGGGGGAAACGTGTACGTGTAGACGCTGTTGCGGTCTGTCGGCTTCACCTTGTAGGGCGCAACGCCGCAGGACCATTCCAGGCCCGCGATCGCCTCGTCGTCAAACTCGAGCAGATCTTCGGGATTCTTGCAGCGGTCGAAATACTTCCACCATTCGGGCTTCGCCTCGCGGCGGTGATACTGCAGCAGATTGCCCAGCAGCCAGCGCGCGCGCAGCGGCTCCGACCAATTGCGCAGGTCCTGCAGCGAGTCGGGACCCGGCAGGTTGTCGAGCAATGCGTGCTCGAGTTCCGTGCGGGTATCATCCTCGGCCGGCTTCACCTGCGGATCCGGCCGCCAGGCAATGGGCGCTTGCAGCGTTGCATTCAGCTCCTGCCGTAAATGCGTGAGCCATTCGCGCAGTTGATAGGTCGAGCGGCAATCGTCCTCGTTATACGCGCGGATGTCTTCCAGAATGCGATCGTCGCCGCTCGCGAGCCACGATTCAAACATGACGATCGAATCATCGCCGCCTTTGGTTTGCGTCGAACGCTTGAGGCCGTAGAACGCTTCGACTTTCTTGATCGAATACGACGGCTGCGAGATCCACATGCCTTGCCGCACCACCGGATATAAATCGATGAAGACGCCTTGGCGCAAAAAGTCGTCCACTTCACGTTCGCGTGATGCGAAGCGCCCCATCAGCCGTTTGAGCACCGAGACTTCGTAGGCCGCGTAGTGGTAGACGTGCATCTTGGGATACTGCTTGCGCCGCTCGACGACGAAATCGACGAAATCCTCGAACGCCTTTTGTTCCTGCGCCGGCTCTTTGGCCCAAAACGCGCGATACGCCCCTTCGATGCCTTCCGGGTGACACGGCGGAACGTACACACCCCACAAGTATTCCAAGCCGCGGTCCGCGCGGTACAGCGGGTCGCCTTCGATGTCGAAGAAGACGTCGCCGGCGGCCGGCTCGGGCAGTTTGGCAAAGCCGCTCAGATCGTCGGCTTGCGGGCGGAACTTGTAAAAGTGCTTGATGCCATCGCCGTTGCGTTTGGCTTGGCGGTGCAAGTGCTGCTGCGCCGCCTGCGTGCGCACATAGTCGAACGTCACTTCGGACATTTTATGCGGCCGCTGCTCCGCCGTTGCGCACGCGAGCTGCGCTAACGTCGTGATGCCGGCGCCTTGCAGCTTGTTGATCTGATCGCCGCGCATGCCCGCGACGATGCTCAAGTGGTCGTCGTCATCACGTTGTTTTTCGCAGGTGACGTCCCAGGGGCAGATTGCGCAATGCGTGCATTCCAAGGGGTAGGTTTGCGGCTTCGGCGGTGCTTCAACGGGCTCAGCGTGAGAGTCGGAGTCCAGCAGTGAGCGCTTCACGTGGCGGTAGTACGCGGAGTAGTCGCTGAGTGTGAAGCGGCGCTCCTCGCTGCTGCCCAGCACGATGTAGCCGTAGCGCGGCGTCGTGCCCTGGATGCGCGCGAGGTGCTCGCTGTAATGGCAGAGCTGAATCAGAAAGTACGGCTTGGGGCTGAGAGCGAGCTTCGTGTCGATGACCTCGTAGCTCCACGCCCATCGCTCGCACGGCACCTCGATGCGGCGCAAGAAATCGGCGCGGCCCAAAAACTCACCGTCGAAAAACGTCGCCTGATAGATCAAGTGCGCGCCTTGCGCCATCGCCGCTACGGTCTGCGCTTCGGCGGCCAGCAGGCCGGCAGTGCTGTTTTCCGCGCGTTCTTCGAACGCCACGACGCCGTCACCATACAAGTCGCGAAGGCGTTCCAAGTAGCGGCGTTCGTGCTCGTCGCCTTTTCGTGCGATCAGATCCGTGCCGGCATCGCGCGGCGGGCGCGTTCGTTCCCCGCGTGCTACCTGCCGATCGAGCTCGGTCAGATGCTTGCACTCGAGGTAATTGTTTAAATCAGACGCTGAATAGACGTAGCGTCCATCAATCAGTTGCACCTTGTCTCCATTCGTTCGCGGTCTGCTCCCTGCGTCATGCCGGAGCCGGTTCGGTGGCATGCCATACGTGTGGCGTTTGCGGTTCGCGCATTGGAAGGCGCGGTCGCCTTTTCGAGTTCCTCAATCACGTGGACAGAAGGGGCGAGCGGTTTTGACCGCTACAAATGGGATCCGGCTCAAAGCGGCCGCCGAGCGGGTTCCACTTCATGGCACGATCATAACGCCGTGGCGTGCCATACGCATGGCAAGCGCCGCGCGCTTACGGCCGGAACCGGTCGGTTTGGGAAGTGGCGGATATTTCCGGCGCGGTGGCTCTTAAACTATTAGTTGACACGCGGTCGACCGGGCGGTATAGTCTCCTAAGGAATTAGTTTAGACGAGTGGAGGTACCGCATGGCCCGGAAAAAGTCGTCCACCCTCACCGAGGCGGAGCTGCGTCTCATGGACGTCCTTTGGCAGAAGGGCCGGGCGACCGTCGCCGAGGTCAACGAAGCGCTGCCGCCGCCGCCGCTGGCCTACAACACGATCCTCACCACGATGCGCATCCTCGAGCAAAAGGGCTACGTCAACCACCAAGAAGAAGGCCGTGCGTACGTCTACCAGCCACTCGTCCAACGCGACGACGCCGCCAATTCTGCCGTCGGTCAGCTCGTGCAGCGCTTTTTCGGAAACAAATCCGGCGCGCTGGCGCTACGTTTGGTTGAGGATCATCGCCCGAGCGACGAAGAACTCGAGCGTCTCAAGAAACTTATCGAGCAGTACGAGGAGCAGCGCTAATGCCGCCGTTCATCAGTTCCATCGAGCCGGTCGCGCGCATCACGGTTGCTGCGCTTTTCAATAGTGTATGGGAAGCGGCCATTCTGGTATTCGCCGTTTGGGCGATCCTGCGACTGGTTCCGAACGTGAACGCGAGCACACGCTATGCAGCGTGGTGCGTGGCGCTCGCGGGCTCGCTGCTGCTGCCGGTACTGACGGCTGTTCCGCACATCAGCGTCGAGCAGGCACACGTATGGACGGCATCGCATCGCGTTGCCGTCACACGCACGAGCGCCGCGATCGTGCCGGCGAAAGCCGCCGCCGCGCCGCATTCGATGCAGTCGGGACCGGCCGCCGCGCGCAGCGCATTCCGCGTGCCTTCACGGCTGCGTTTTTCACTTCCGGAGTACGTCGCGCTCGCGCTCTTTGCCGCTTGGGCGCTTGCCGCGCTGTTGCTGCTGGCGCGTTTGGCGCTGAACCTGTGGCGGCTCGAGCGCCTCAAACGCGACGCGCTGCCGCTTCCGATCGAGTACCGCGAACGGCTCGCGCAGTGGACCGCCGCCGACAAGGGCGCGCGCGAGGCGCGTCTGTGCATCTGTGACGACACCGACGTGCCGGTGGCCGTCGGAATCTTCGATTCGATGATTTTAATTCCGCGGCATCTGCTGGACTCGCTCTCGCCCGGCGAGATCGATCAGATCATGCTGCACGAACTGGGCCATCTGCGGCGCGCGGACGACTGGACCAACGGCGTGCAACGCCTGATTCAAGCGCTGTTGTTCTTCAATCCCGCCATCCTGTACGTCGCGCAGCAGCTCGACCTGGAACGCGAAGTCGCCTGCGACGATTGGGTGCTGCACCAAACGAAAAACGTGCGGCCCTACGCCACGTGTTTAACAAAAATGGCCGAAGTGACGGCATGGCCGCATCGTCCTTTAGCGGCGCCCGGCGTCTTTGTTACGCGCCGCGGTCTGTCGATTCGGGTCGAGCGTCTGCTTCGCGCCGGCCGCAACGTTCACACCACCGTTTCGATGGGTCCGGCCGGCGCCGTGGTGGCCGCGCTCGTCGTCATGTTCTTCGTTTTGCAAAGCGTCGCGCCGTCGTTCGCGTTCACGTTACCGCAAATGAATTCTGCCAACCCGCCCGCGAAGATCGTCGCGAAAACGCCGATCGCCCGGCACACGCTCATCGTCCGCAAGACGGAAGTCGCCGTGGCACCGGCAACGGCCGCGCCGGCGCCGAAGCCTTCGGCAACAGACCTGTACATTCCGGGGAATCACATCCACATTCCGGCGCGCACGATTCATATCCCGGCGGTCAACGTCGACATTCCGTCGCGTCACGTGCACATCGTTCGTCCGTCGATGCCGCCGATGCCGCCGATGCCCCCGGGCTCACTTTTTCCAGCCGATTTCGGCGCCCAGATTTCGCGCCAAGTCAACGACGCGATGAAGCAGGCATTCAACGCCGGCCCGCGCGGCGGAAACTTCAACTGCATGGGCTGCGATTACAGCGGTAAAAATGTATCGGGCCGCAGCTTCCGCGGGCAGCGCATAATCGGTTCCGACTTTTCCCGCGCGAACGCCCAAAACGCCGACTTCTCGAACACCGTGCTCATTCGAAGTGATTTCAGCGGCGCGGACCTTCGTCATGCGAGTTTTGCCAACGCGCGGTTGACTGAATGCGATTTGAGCAATGCCGACATCGCTCAAGCCGACTTTACCGGCGTTAAAATGGTGGCTTGCGATGTGAGCGGCGTGAAGGCGGTGCCCTCGCAGGCAACGGCATTGCTGCGGGGCTGCAGTAGCGGCTGCGACTTCAGCGGTTTCGATCTGCACGGCGCCGATATCCACTTTCGAGTGACCGGCGTCGACCTGGAACGATCCGATCTCACGGGTGCAAACCTTTCCGGATCGACCTTTACCGGCGTGGACTTCCGGCAGTCGCGGTTCGACGGAGCGCACGTAACCGGAACGACGTTCATCAATTGCCGCTTTGACGGCGTAGACACCTCACTGCTCACCCAAGGCGGCGCACACATCGTAAACGGCACCGGCTTCCAAACGACACCCTAGTCCTGAATTAGTTCTGCATTCAAGGCGTGCGCCATACGCTTGTTTCGGCGCGCCTATAAGGAGACGTATCGTGGCCGCTCTGACTGTCGTTCAAAGACTCGTGGTCCGCATCGTACCGGCGGCAATGTTCTGCGCTATCGTTCTGCCGCTTTGGGCGCATGCCGCAGCCGCCGCGGCGGCGCTGGCCGTGGGCACCGTTTCCGCCGGGCCGCCGGTTGACGGATCGCTGCAGCACCCGGCCTGGCAGCATGCGCAGCCGGTGTCGCTAGCGTGGGATTTGCAAGGACACAAAGCGGCGCCCGATGCGACGTCGGCATATGTCGTGACGGACGGCACCTACCTGTACGTCGCGTTCGATGCGAAACAGCGTTCGGCGATCGTCGCGACGCAGCATACGAACGATGCGGGCCAAGGCACCGATGATGAAGTGGACGTCGATCTTTGGCCCGGCGGAACGAACGGATTTTTCTATCAGTTCAGCGCGAATCCCATCGGCACGCACTACCAAAGCTCGTCGGAAAACTCCGGATACCGGCCGTCGTGGTGGTCCGCCGGAACGGTTCGCGCGGGCGAGTACGTCGTCACGATGAAGATCCCGCTCTCCGCAATTCACGGCGCGGCTTCGCATCAGTGGCTCGTGCAGTTTTCGCGGCGCGTCGAAGCGACGGGCGACATCGACGTGTGGTCGTACGACGTAAATGAAACCGATCCCACGACGTCGGTGTACGCAGGCGCGATGACCGGAATTCGCGCCGTCGCCGTTCGCCCGAAGCCGCGGCTGGAACTCTACAATTTGGGCAGCATCGCCGGCGCTTCCGCGGGCGGCTCTACCTCGCGCACCGGTTTGGATTTTTCGGTGCCTTATACCGCCACGTCGTCGTTTTACGGCACGATCCATCCCGACTATTCCAACGTCGAACTGGACCAGCAGTCGATTTCGCCAACGGCTTTCCGCCGGTATTACAGAGAAGTGCGGCCGTTTTTCACGCAAGGCAATGCGGCCTATAACAACTTTTCGTGCGACCTGTGCAACGGCATCACGACCCTGTACACGCCGGCGATTCCCACGCCGCGCCGCGGTTTCGCCGTCGAAGGCAAACAGGGGCAGGTCACCTACGGCGCCTTCGATGCGACGGGCGACGATCGGACCGACGGCGCGCAAGCGCTGAGCTGGCACAACAGCAGTCACACGGTCTCCGCGTCCATTCAGCGCGTGGGCATGTATCAACCCGGCTTTTCCGATGATGCTCTGGAGCTGGGCACGACATATTCCGACCACAAACACGTCTTCGGGTATTTCGACTACGGCAGCGATCGCGGCACGAACGTGCAATCCGGACGCCGGGCCCAGCTCTACGACTTCGGCGCCGGCTGGCAGACGCCGCAGACGATCGCCGCCGTCACGGTGCGCAAAGTGGGCCAATACTTCAATCCCGCCGACGGCTTCGTGTGGCACCCCGACATCGCGGGCTGGGGCAGTTTTTTCGCGCACACCGATCTTTTCAAGCCCGGCGCCCCGCTGCGCAGTCTCACGTATTCGCTGTTCTTCGATCGCTACCACGACCGCACCGGACAGCTCGATCAGGGAGACCAAAGCATCGCGCTGGATCTGCTCACTCGCGGTTTGCTGGACGTCAACGTGCAAAGCGGTTCCAGTTACGTGCGGCTGACACCGGATGAACCGTTCTATCCCGTCACGCAAAATGGCGTCTTTCTAACGTTCGGCAGCGGCGCGGAGAACTCGAGCATCAACAACGGCGCGCAGCACGGCTCTAGTGCGACGCCGACGACGATTGGTTACTCCACGGGCCGGTTCGGCCCCGGGCGCTTGAACTCGCTCACGTTCACGTCAACGATGCGCGCAGCCCGGCGCGGCTTGCTTTCCTTCGAAGTCGACGGCAATACGCAAATGCTCGATGCCGGGGGCGCCTACCACCAATGGCTCGAGCGCGCCGCTTACACGTATCAAGCGAACAGCGATGAGTCGCTGGCATTCGGCGTGCGCCGCATCATCGGCACGCCCCCGATGATCGACCGCGTGCCGCCTTTTCAAAGCGGGTGGAACCTCTCCGCGGCGTACCATCGGACGTTTAACGGCACAGATGAAATCTATGCCGTGTACGGCGATGCGAGCGCCTTTTCAACCGTCCCGGAGTTCATTATGAAGTGGATCCACTATTTCGGAGCCGGCAGAGGGACGTAGAGCCGCGCGGCGCACGGCGGTCGCGGCCGCTCTACACCTTTACCGTGCGCGCAAACAACGGGGCGAAGTGCGCGCGAAGCGGCCACGCCGTGAGAAACCACAAGATAACCGCAAGTACGGGCATCGGAAACAGCGTTTGCGGCCACATCGTGAGGTGGAACGCGAGAATGTTGACCAGCACCGCCGCCAATACGACGATCGCAAACGGCACGTACCGGTTCACCAGCAGGAGAATCCCCGCGAGCACTTGCGTGCCGGCGGTCACGTACATGTAGTGCGAGGCGAACATCGCGCCGCTGAATGCGGCGGCGTTCGGGGGGATGCCGGTCGGCCGGGGAGGCATGAACAGCAAGAAGCCGTTCACGCCTACCACCACAAACAGCAGGCCAAGCAGAAGGCGTGCAATCGTTGATGCCGTTTTCATTTACATATCCGGCTTTGCCAGGCCGATCGTGTGGCCTTGCGGATCGCTGAACAACGCGATGAGCGGACCGCCGGGCACTTGCTCCGGGCCCATTATCCGTGTCCCGCCGAGTTGTTCAACTTTTTGCAGCGCCGCTTCGATGTCGTCGACCGCGATGTAAAACGTGACATGACCATCGTAACCCTGCGGCACGCCGCCGACGCCGCCGTTAATGCCGATATTCGGCTCCTCTTCGCCGGTCGGACGCAGCACGATGTACTTGGGGATGTCGCCTTCGCCCGTCCCCGCGTGCGTGCCCGCTATCGTCCAATCGAACGCATCGCGAAAAAAGGCAGTGAGCGCGTCGGGGTCTTTGGTCGCGATTTCAAAATGAACGACGGGACTTGGCATGTGAGTGCTCCTTGCTGGCGGCCGGTGAAAGTAGCCCTATTCTAGAACGTGCACTTGTAAAAAGCAAGTACTATACATAAAGGAAAGTAAAGAGTAGTATTGGAGCATGGCAAATCGTGCCTATGGGCAGTATTGCGGGTTCTCGCGCGCCCTGGAAATCGTTGGGGAGCGGTGGGCGCTGCTGATTTTGCGCGATTTGCTGACCGGACCCAAGCGCTTCAGCGACCTCCAGCGCGGGCTGCGCGGGATTCCCAGTAATATTTTAACCGCGCGCTTGAAAGAACTGGAAGAGGCCGGCGTGGTGGAGCGCAAGGCGATGGCGCGATCCGCCGGTGCCGGCGTCGCGTACGAGCTTACCGCGAAGGGCCGCGAACTCGAAGCGCCGGTCATCGCGCTCGGCCGCTGGGGTGCAACGTTGCTGGGTGAGCCGCGGCCGGGCGAGATCGTGACTGAAGATTCGATGATGATGGCGCTGCGTTCGACGTTTCGCGCGGAGCATGCGGCGCGCACGAGCGCCCGCTACGAATTGCGCCTTGGCGAGATCGTGATTCATGCGATCGTGAAAAACCGCAGCCTGAGCGTCGGCAAGGGGCCGATCGAGAAGCCCGACGTCGTTATCGAATCCGGGCCGGCGATTCGCGCCATCATGGCGCAAGAGATTACGCCCGAAGCCGCGATGAAGAACAAATTGGTCCGCATCACCGGCGATCGCGAATTGTTCGCGCGGTTCGCGCAGATGTTCCGGATTTAGCGTTTAGGGACGATGCTTTTGCTCCCTGGCGACGTCGCGTCGCATGCGGCAAAACACTAAAGCGCTGCGGGTTACTGCCGGTGCCCATGCGAACAGCCCTTGCGCTCCCATTTGTCCTTCGCCTTGCCTTGCGCGATCGTTTGCCACTGCATATTGCTTGGCGCGTCCGCGCCGCCGCATGCCAGCGGTACGATATGATCGATGACGTAGCCGGCCCGCCCATGCGCAAAACCGGTCATGCGTTCGAACGCGCTGCGCGCTTCACGCGAGCGATGGACACGCGTGTGCGTGCGGTATGCGCGCACGTGATAGGGCCGTGTACCGTACGGACGGCGGCTATATGAGCGGTGCGAATATCCGCGTGTTCCGCCGTAGCCGCCGTGCCGCCCGGCTTGTGCGCTTGCCGGGATAAGGAGCGCTGCGGCGATAAGGACCAGCACAACCGCAAATCGTTGAAAGAGACGATGCATATGCACAACTCCTTAGTCGACTCGTGCTGTCGTTCAGAGTGCCACGAGCCGGGCACGACGAGTTCATCGACTCCGGTATTGTCGATTGTTGCTCCGCCGGACGCATCGCTTCCGGAGGGTACCGGGGTGCGCCTGCCGGTTTAATCGTAACAGCGAACAGCGTATACTAATGGTACGATGCGCGACTATGCCAAGGCAGCAAATCAGTCACTCAAGACCCTGTTCGGCGATGGCTACCTGCAGCGGTTCTCCGTGCGGCTCTGGGACGGTACCCAACTGGGGGCGCGGGAACGGGGCGCCTTTACGCTGCTGATCAACGATCCGGGCGCGCTGCGCGCGGCGCTCCGGCCGCCGATCGACTTGAACGTCGGGCGGGCGTTTGCCGCGGGCCTGATCGACATCGAGGGCGATGCCGAAGTTGCCGTCGACACGCTTATGCGCCGCGTCTCCCAAGGCGCCGGCCTGCACTTGCTGCGTTTAGGATTGCTGCTGCGTCAACTGCCCAAAGCCGCGCTTCCGCGGCTGCGCGAAGCGCATCTGCATGGCAAGCGCCATTCGATCGAACGCGATCGCGCGGCCATCGGTTTTCATTACGATCAACCGGTTGAGTTCTACCGGACGTTTCTGGATAGCAATCTCGTGTATTCATGCGCATACTTCGATGAGGGCGTGCAAACGCTGGACGATGCGCAGATCGCGAAAATCGATTACTCGCTCAAGAAGCTGCGCCTTCGCCCGGGTGAACGGCTGCTCGACATCGGCTGCGGTTGGGGCGGGCTCGCCGTTCGTGCGGCCAAACAGTTCGGCGCACACGTTGTGGGCGTAACACTGAGCGAGCGGCAAGTAGAAGAAGCGCAGCGGCGCATCGCGGCCGAAGGGCTGAAGGGTCAAGCGGCCGTGGAGTATCGCGACTACCGCGAATTACCCAACGCCTCGTTCGATAAGATCGTGAGCATCGGCATGTTCGAACACGTCGGCCGCACGAATTTGCCTGCCTATTTCAGTACGGCGCACCGTTTGCTCAAACGCGGCGGATTGTTCCTGAATCACGGCATTTCGCACGAAGGCCCGGGCGACGGCAAAGCCGTGGGATTCATGGACAAGTTCATTTTCCCCGACGGTGAACTGGTGCGCGTTTCCGATGCGCTGGCGCGGGCGGAAGACGCCGGGTTTGAAGTTCGCGATGTGGAGAATCTGCGCGAGCATTATCACCGCACCATCCGCGCCTGGATTGCAAACTTGGAACGCAACCGCGAGCGCGCCGTCGCGGCCGCCGGGGAGCAAAGCTACCGCGCGTGGCGCTTGTATTTAGCCGGCAGCGCGCAAGGCTTCCACGCCGGGCGCATGGGTTTGTTCCAGTCGCTGCTCGCCAAGCCGCTTGCGGATGGCGTTTCGGGGGTGCCGGCGACTCGGCGCGACTTGTATCGATAGCGGCACGCCGCACGCAGCGGCCGCTTGATGTATGCATACAAATGATATATATTGTACGTATGCCTCGAATCTCTATGCTCATTCCGGACGAGTTCCTCGATATCATCGACTCGGTGGCTGAAAATCGGACCGCGTTCATGGTCGACGCCGCGCTTGTTGCCGCGCGCCGGCGCAAGCGTGAAATACTTGATGCGGAAGTCGAAGCAGCCTGCCGCGAGATGACGCAGCGAGACCGCGCTCTGGCTACGGAATGGGAGGGCACGCTTGGGGATGGCCTAAGCGACGCATTCGACGACCCGTACGCCGGGCGGTGAGCGACGCTCCTGTCCGGGGCGGCGTTTGGTATGTTGCCTTAGACCGCACGATTGGCAGCGAACAGGCAAAAACGAGGCCGTGTCTTGTTGTGCAGCGCGACAGCGCAAATGCCTCGTCCGCGACGACTATCGTCTGTCCGCTCAGCTCGGCACACGGCAAAACCGCGAATGTCCTCAACGTCCTCGTGCGTCGGCCCGAAGCGCAACTTAAGAAAGACAGCCTCATTGTTTTGAATCAGATTCGTACGGTCGATCAGTTGCGGTTGTGTGGTCAGATGTTGGGGCGCGTCAGTGAAAAAACGATGGCATCAGTGGACGAAGGCTTGCGCGCCATTCTCGACCTGCGCGATAACTAGCCGCAGGACCCCGCAGCGCCGCGTCCTAAAGTCGCGGGATGAACGCACGTTTGGTTTCTTCGTCCGGCGCTCTCGCGCTGGTCTTCGCACTTATCGCGCACGGCGCGGCACAAGCCGCGCGGCCCGTCGCACCGGAAGATCTGTACAAGCTCAACTTCATTTCGAACCCGCAGATTGCGCCGGACGGCTCGCGGGTCGCGTTTGTCGTCGCGCGCGCGAATGGGCCGAAAGATCGCTACGACACGAATCTCTACATCGTCGATCGCAGCGGCGGCGCGCTCAAGCGCATCGCGAACACCGGCCGTGATTCGAGCCCCGCGTGGTCGCCGGATTCGCGCACGATTGCGTTTGTCCGCGGGCCCGCAAAGAAGGGCGCGCACGCGCAGATCTTCGCTTACAACGTCGCGACCGGCGCGGTGCGGCAGCTCTCGCACGTCAAGAGCGGCGCGTCGGGGCCGGTGTGGTCGCACGACGGCAAACACATCGCGTTCGGTTCGGTTACGCTGGACCGCGTCCCGAATGCATACGCTGATTTCCAAGCGGCCGGATTCAAACCCGCCAAAGACCAGCGCAAAACCGATGTGCGGATCATTCACAATATTCTATTCGAGAACAACGGTGAAGGCTACACGTACGATCGACATGCGCATCTTTGGGTGATGAACGCCGACGGCAGCGGGGCGCGCGCGCTTACCAGCGGTACGCAATGGTCGGAAGGCAATCCGCAGTGGTCGCCCGACGATCGGACGATCGCATTTGATTCCGAGCGCTTCGTCTCGCCGAGCAGCGGCCCGAACGACGTCTACACGATTTCTGCGGCGGGCGGTGCGATGCACCGGCTGCGCTCGCGGTATCCGGGAAACTATCTGCTCGGCTTCGATCGCTCGGGGCACATCTGGCAATTTCGCGGCGGCGTGGCCAACCCGGGCGAGTTTGCGGCACTGGTGCGTTCGAACGTTGACGGCAGCGGTGCACGCGATGTTGTCGCAACGAATGCCGTGCAGTTCGGCGACTCGGTGCTCGCCGACATGGGTGAACCGGGCGGCATGTGCGGCCCGCAGTTCGCTCCGGGCGATCGCTTCGCGCTCACCGATGAAGAACAGCCCGGTTATAGCGCGCTGGTGAAGCTCGATCCGCAAACCGGCGCGCTCACGAAACTGACAGAAAGCGGTGAAGCGGCGGAATGTACGATGGATCGCGCGGGCCGCTACGCCGCCTATACACGTTCGGACTTCACGCATCCGCGCGAAGTGTACGTGCTGGACCTCGACACCGGTAAAAGCGCGCGCATCACCGGCATGAACGATGCGTATCTGGCGGGCGTGCAGCTCTCGACGCCGCAGGAGTTCAGCGTTACCGACGATGCGGGATTTCACGTGCAGGCGTGGTTCATGCCGGCCATCGGAGGCCACGGCGGCAAACATCCGACCTTGCTCGACATTCACGGCGGCCCGCAAACGCAATTCGGGCAAACGTTTTTTCACGAGCTGCAATATTGGGCGGGCCGCGGTTACAACGTCGTGTTTGCCGATCCGCGCGGCAGCACGGGACACGGCCAGGCGTTTCAAGCCGCGCTCAACGGTAAATGGGGCGAGGCGATGTTCGACGACGTTCAGCGTGTTATGGACGCCGCCGTTCAGCGCCCAAGCGTCGATGCGCAGCATCTCGCGGTGAGCGGCGGAAGTTACGGCGGCTACGCGACGCTGTGGGTGATCTCGCACACGCACCGGTATAAGGCCGCGATTGCCGAACGTGCGGTCGCGAACTTAACGAGCGAAGAACTCGCCGCGGATTTCGCCTCGAACAACGGTTTTGGCGGATTCACGACGTACGGCTTCGGCAACCCGTGGGATCCCAAGAGCAACAACGCCGCCGAATCGCCGCTCACGTACGTGGAGAACGTGACGACGCCCGTGATGATTCTGCATTCCGAAGAAGACATCCGCACGCCGGTCGATCAGAGTCTGCAAGAGTTCAACGCGCTGCGCATATTGGGCAAACCCGCGGAATACGTCGTGTTTCCGGGCGAGAATCACGACCTCTCGCGCACGGGTTCCCCGCTGCATCGGGTCGAGCGCCTTCGCGTGGAGGCGTCCTGGCTGGAGCGCACGCTGCGGCGGTAGGCGTGGTTTGACACCATGGTGTAGATACTTATCCGATACAGACGCCAGCTTCGCCGAACCCTCGCAGTACGGGCTTACGCCGAACCGCTCGTGAAACAGGAGCAAAAGATGACGGGACTTCAAGCGAAGACTATCGGCACACTCTGGCGGAGTTCGCCCGAACCGGTTCGGCGATAATTCGGATGGATCCGAAAACCCGTTAGGAGGCGATCGGCAAGAACGCGAAGCGCGCTCTTGAGCCGGCGTTCATTCCGGTCGATCGTGAGCCGTTGCTGACTGCGATCTCGTATTATCCGAATGAGAGTAATCTGCCGTCGCACGAATACGAATTCGCGCGCGCTGCTTTCCAGCGGTGGGGTCAAACCGGCGAAGTCTCGGACTACGTCGCAACGTATACCGGTTGGCTGCAGTTCCGCGATCAAGTGCCGTTCTATCGCCGTTGGGAAGCCCCGTTGTTCGAGGCGCTCGGCGTGCGTTCCGAGGAAACTGCGTGGCTTCCGCTCGTGAAGTGTCCGCTGCCGGCGGGTACGGCGGTAGACCGGGAGGGCATGGACATCATGACGGACCGAAACCTGCTTTGGGACCAGCTAAATGTCATCCGACCGAAGATCATTCTCGTGCAGGGGGCGGTGGTTGACGATGTTGTCGGCCGATCTCTGGACAACGTCAAATTCGTTCGCGTCCATCGGGTACAAAAGATCCCGCAATATCCAAAAGACGCGATGCTCCGAGAGCAGGTGGAGCGTCTCGTCAGCGAACTCAAGCCTCACATTGACGCGCTGCGGTCTGAACTTCACGAGTAAATGTCCCGTATCGAGCGCCTGACGCAACTTACATCTACACAAAACGCACATGCCACTTCAACGGTCACGTATAAAGTCCGATTCGTGATGAGCCGGGGCGTAGACCAAAACTGAAGGCGAGGTTTATCGGTTGACTTCACATAAGAGCGGGCTATCCGTAGGTCGAAAAAGCGCCACGACGTCTGTGCAACAACGTGCGGTTCCTCCGAACCGCGTTCATCAAAGGCTTGCGGCGATCTTGTTAATTGCGCTCTGCTGCGAAGTCGCGTGCTCCCCGCGCGCCACCCATGCTGGGACGAAGACGAACACTGTGTAAACAGCAACGCTCTATTGAGCGTGTGGCGTTGCGGCGGTAGACGCGAAATGGTTGCTGCGGCCGTATCAGATCGCAATTCAGGATTCCATGTATTGAATGAACGCAATGGTTTGCCGTATGATGTTCTAGAGCCAACCGGACATATTGTCGGTCATATTGATTATCAAGGCGCAACGTTAATGGCATGACCTGAGGTGGCAAAACGGCTCAGGTTGAAACTGTGAGTTCCAGGGCCTCTGGCCCAAGGAGAACTCACGTGAAGAAAAGTCGCTTCAGCGAGGCGCAAATCGTCGCGATCCTCAAAGAATTGGATGCCGGAACGCCGGCGACGGAGCTCGGACGTCGGCACGGCATTCATCCCAACACGATCCGCCTATGGAAAGACAAGTACGCCGGGCTGCAAACGAGCGATTTAGCGCGGCTCAAGCAGCTCGAAGATGAGAGCCGGCGAAAAGACCGGATTATCGCTCGGCTGACGATGGAAGTCGATGCGGTCCGCGAGTTGATTTCAAAAAACGTCTTCGGCCCTCGCAGCGAAGAGAAGCGGTGAGGGCCTTGCAAGAGTACGGACTTTCGCAAACGCGCGCATGCGCCATTGTCGGCCAGCCGCGGCGCACGCTGCACTATCGTAGCAAACCGAAAGACGACGACGCGATCGCGAAACGCCTGAACGAGCTTGCGCACGAACGGCCTCGTTGGGGTTGGCGCCGCTTGTTGATCTTGGCTGAACGCGAGAAGATCGACGTCGGAGAATTTCGATTTCGCCGTATCTATCGGGATCTTGGGTTGCAAGTGCGTGCGCGTAAAAAGCGAAAAGTGCGCTACGTCCGGGGCAATGCGGTGCCGATGGTTTCGCAGCCGAACGAACGCTGGTCCATCGATTTTATGCACGACCGCCTTGCCACCGGCAGAACGATTCGTACCATGAACATCGTCGACGATTTCACCCGTGAGTGCTTGGCGATCGAGGTG
>JBHEMM010000044.1:14702-18258 GCA_046262595.1 Vulcanimicrobiaceae bacterium | reverse complement strand
GTATAGACTGCATGCGTCATCACCCAGTGTCCGGAGAGCACTTGATAATCCATCTGCAGACGCGTTGGATCGCCCACGAACCGCAGCTCGATATGCGAGGGTAGCTGCGTTGGCGCGTCTTCGATGATGTCGTAGGGATAGTACTGGCCCGCCTGCAGTGCAGGCGTCGGGAGCACGCGCAGGTGCACCCGCGATGGCGAGGAGTCCGGCAGATACGAAGGCGCCCAGAAGTTGATGTACGTCACGGACATGGTCGCCGCAGCGTCCGGAGCAGGCAGCGGCCAGAGTGTCGAGGACCGCCAACCCGACCCCGACCGCCTCGAACGTGGAGATGGCGGCGATGGGCGCGGCTGCCTTCGAGTGGTCCATGACCACCCACGACCGGTCGGCGCTCATGGCGAAGTTGTCCGCTTGCCGGACGGCCACATACCGGTTGATGTCTTGCGAACGTCCTAAGCTTGCTGCACCGGCATGGGTGAGCTCGCGATACGTAATAAAGGCCGGCGCGCGCGCGAGGTAGGCCGTCGCCGTACGGTTGATAAGATTGATAACCTCGATATCCGCCGGAACCATCACCTCTTCTTTCCGCACGGAGGGGCCTCTTTACCGCCAAGCCAAGGTTGCGGAATGAACGTCATCGAGCCGGGCGAGAATATCCGCTCGCACATCGTCGCACTGCGTCGTGAAATTCACCTGCAGCCCGAACTCGGCTTCGAGGAATTCAAAACGCAAGCGCTCGTCGAGCGCGAACTTTCCGCTCTGGGCATCGAGCACCGCCGCATCGCACAAACCGGCGTGGTCGGCGTCATCCGCGGCGCGCAGCCAGGCCGGACGGCGGGTTTGCGTGCCGATATGGATGCACTTCCGATTACGGAGAAGTCGGGCGAGCCGTTCAGCTCGCAAGTCGCAGGCAAAATGCATGCGTGCGGTCATGACGCGCACACCGCAATGCTGCTGGGCGCCGCGAGCATGCTGCAAAACGGTCGCGAATCGCTTGCCGGCAATGTCGTGCTGCTGTTTCAACCGGCCGAAGAAGGGCCCGGCGGAGCGCAGCCGATGATCGCTCAGGGCGCGTTGGACGATCCGCGCGTGGATGCAGTCGCCATGCTGCACGTCGATCCGCGGCTGGAAACCGGCACGATCGGCATTACGCCGGGCCCCGTGAACGCATCGGCGGATGAATTTCATATCACTGTCGAGGGCAAAGGCGGCCACGGCGCCTATCCGCACACGGCGGTGGACGCCATTCCCGCAACGGCAGCGATGATTTTGGCTTTGCAAAACATCGCCGCGCGTGAAACGGATCCGATGAAGAGCGTCGTCGTCACGGTCGGCACGATCAGCGGCGGCTACCGCAACAACGTCATCGCCGACGAGGTGAAGATGAGCGGCACGTTTCGCGCGCACGAACCCGCGATCCGCGATGGGCTCGAAGCGCGCGCCCGCCGCATTTTGGAAGGCGTCGCCGCTGCGTATAATGTGCGCGTGAAGCTCGAAGTGCTCTACGGCTATCCGCCCGTCGTGAACAACACGGCGCTCGCGCAAAGTTTTCTGCGTTACATGAGCGAGCACTCCCGGCTGCGCATCGAGAGTCCGCCGCCGACGATGGGTGCCGAAGACTTTGCGTATTTCGCACAGCGCGTACCCGGCGTGCACGTGCGTTTGGGAATTCGCAGCGAAGCGTCGGGATCGACGCATTCGGGACACAGCCCGCAATTTCGCGTTGACGAAGGCGCATTGCCGCTGGGCACGCAAACCCTTGCGGCGTTTGCCCGTGCGGTCACTTCCGGAGCGCTGAGCTTCGCATAAACGTGCGAGCGCATTGTGCATAACGGTACCACGCGTTGTGGACAACCGGCGAAGAGGCACAAGATGTAGTGGTGGTGAATCGAATCAGCATGGCTATTTTGCGCGAAGCCGTTGACCGCCAGGGCGTGCGCGCGCTCAGTGCTTCGGTTGATCTCCAGACGGGCGCCGAATCGGCGTTTGCGCTGTTGTGCGCCATCGAGAAGTGGCCCGTTTGGCTCTCATTCCTACGCAGCGCCGAAGTTCCGGACGAAACGCCCTTGGGCCCGGGAAGCGAAGTGGTGCTGCGCTCGGCCATTCCGGGCGAACCGGAACAACTTTTTGAAGTTGACCGGTACATTACCAACTTCCAACTCTCGCTCGTCGGCGCATACTCGACGCGAAGGCGTCTGGATTTCCGCCTCGAGCGGAAGACGGCGCGCTGCAAGCTAACCGCGCGTGTGGAATATCCGGCCTACGGCGGCAAGGTGGCGCTCATGATGGACGGCATCGGGGCTGGCCGCAAGCTCGCAACGCAGCTGGAAGAATCGCTCACGCAGTTCAAGCATTTGGCCGAATTCAACCATGCCGCCAAGGACGAACTGCTCGCGGATTTCTAGCAGTCGTTGACGTCGACTGCTGACCGCCAGTATACTTACGTTCGATATGCCGCTGTACGATTACCAATGCCCGGCGTGCGGGCAAACGACTGAAGTGCGTCACGGATTCGACGTCACGCACGATGCCCCGTGCCCCAATTGCGGCGGCGTGCTCAAGCGCGTGTTCAATCCCGCGCCGATCGTCTTTAAGGGATCCGGCTTTTACGTTACCGATTCGCGCAAAAGCCGCTCATCCGCCGAAACGAAGAAAACGGACGCGCCGAAGACCGACGCGCCGAAGACGGATGCGACCAAAACCGACGCCCCGAAAACGGACGCCCCCACCGGCGAGAGCCCCAAGACGCCGCCTGCGCCCGCTTCGGGCAAAGAGTCGGCAGCCTAACAGCGATGATGCACGGCTGGGCCGCCGTTTGCGCCTCGCTCGCCGCTGCGGGCATCATCCTCGCGCTCTTTTCGCTGCTCGCGCTCGTGACGCCGGCCTTGCGCCTGCGCCGCCGCGTGGACGCCTTGTCGAACTCGCGTCTGGCTCGCTCACTCGAAGGTTTGCAGCGCGAATCGCAGCGCATGAGATTGTTCGGCGCCAGGGTGGCGCCGCTCCGCGAACGCGCCGGTGCGGCCGCCGCTTCGATCGCGCAAAGCCGGCGCGAACTCGAATTGCCGCACGCGCGCCGCGCGCTCGACCAGGCCGGCCGTGATATCGCCGCGTTGGTCGACGAACTGCGTTAGGGCTTAGGCTCTTCGCCGGTCTCGGGCGGCTCCCACTGCCACGGCAAGCCGAATGACGGCGGCGGAGCGGGCGTCTCCGGCGCCGCGGGCATCGCGAATGGTGAGGCCGGAGGCGCCGGAAACGGCGGAGGCGCGGGGAACTCGAACGCCGGTAGTGCAGCCGGCTGCGCGGCAGGCGTGGCGGTTTGCGGCAACGGCGCAGCGGCGGCCGGCGGTGAAGCGGCTTGCGTGCGCTGCGCGGCCTTTGCAATCTCCGGCGTCGGCGTGGGTTCTTCCCGCGGGGTAAAGACCGGCTGCAGCAGTTCACCCGAGGCGGCGCCCATCAGAACGAAACGCGCGGGCGGCAAAATCATGATGTCCGACCGGCGCGCTATCTCGCGCAGCTCTTCCAAGTCTCCGGCCGGCGCCTCTTCAGCCTTCATTGT
>JBHEMM010000044.1:10847-14692 GCA_046262595.1 Vulcanimicrobiaceae bacterium | reverse complement strand
GCGGGATCGCGTGGCTGATCCGACGGCAGGCATTGAAGCGCGACGCGCAGGACAAACTGGAGAAGGAGCGGGAAAAGGCCGAGCAGGTCGATCGTATCGCGCAGATATTCGCGCGGCGGAATCTTTGCAAACGCGAACACGTGCTGCGCGATGTCCACTTTTGCGGCGTGCAGTAACTTGCGCCAATAGTCCAGCGGCTGATAGTACTCGAACTGGCCGAGTTCGCGTTTCGCTTGCGAATACAAGCGCGCTATCTTCTTGCCCAAGCGGTCCGCGGGGGGGCCCGGCTCGATGATGGCAACGCGAGCCGCAACGCGCGCGAGTTCCGAGACGATCTGCGCGTGAAAGAACGGATCCGTTTCGTGCAAATAGTGAAACGCAATCGCCAGATCGAACGACCCATTCTTGGCCGGGATGACCGAGGTGCTGCCGCGCAGCGCAACGGCGTTCAAATGCTCGAATTTGTGCAGGCGTTCCTGATCGTGATCGATGACGCTCACCGCTGCGCCCGCATCGATCGCGCGCTTGATCCAGCGCGCATCGTCGCCATAGCCGCAGAACAGCACGCGCGTGCCGCGTTCGATCACGAGCGCGTCCCAGATCAGGTTGTCGATATAGCGCGCTTCGCGTTCGAATTCATCGGCGGAATAGCGCGGCTCGGCGTTCACGCCTGCGCCCTATGGAACTGATCGGCAAAGCCCGGAAAACTCACGTCAATGCTTGATTCGTCATCGATGCTCAATGCTCCGGCGCCCGCAGCCAGCGCCGCCGCCGCCATTGCCGTGCGGTGATCGCCCTGCGTTTCAAGCATCCCGCCGCCGGCGCGCGGGCTGCCCCCGCGGATTGCGATGCCGTTCGGCAGCGTTTCCACGTCGATTCCGGCTCCGCGCAAGAGCCGCTCGACCGCGGCAACCCGATCCGATTCTTTGGTCCGCAGCTCGCGCACGCCGGTAATGCGCGTTTCGCCGTGCGCGAATGCGGCCGCGACTGCTAAGACCAAGATCTCGTCGATCGCGCGCAACGCGAGATCGGTTCCCACACTGATGCCGCGAAGGGCGGCGGCCTGCACCCGCAAATCGGCCACCGGCTCGCCGCCCGCCTCGCGTTCGTTCTGCACCTCGATGTTCGCACCCATCTCGCGCAACGCGTCCAGTAAACCGGTGCGCGAACCATTGATGCCGGTATCGTGAATGAGCAAATCGCTTCCCGGAGCCACCGTTGCGGCGACGATGAAAAACGCCGCGGCGGAAAAGTCGCCGGCAACCTGGATATTGCGAAACGCCAAGGGCATCGTTGCAAAGACCGTGCCGTTGCGATCGAACGTGATGCCCGCGCCGAAATAACGCAGCAGCCGTTCGGTATGATCGCGCGAACCTTTATCTGCGCTGATCTCGATCGGCGTGCAGCCGTACGCGGCTGCCAAAAGAAGCGCCGTTTTGATCTGCGCGGACGGTGTGACCAGGATGAACCGCCGCGTTTGCGGCTGCGGCGTTCCGCGTACTGTTGCAGGCAGCGTGCCGTTCGAGGTTTCGATGCGCGCGCCGAATGCGCGCAGATGCGCAGCTACCGGCTCCATCGGGCGGCGGCGCAGCGAGGCGTCGCCGTCGAACTGCGCGCGCAGATTGGCGCCGCTCACGACGCCCATCATCATTCGTGCCGTCGATCCCGAGTTCAAACAATCGATCGGCTCGTTCGGGTTTTGCAGCGCACCCGCTTGCACGCGCATGGCGCCCTCGCCATCCGGTTCCATGCGCGCGCCGATGGCGCGCAGCGCGTTCGCCGTCGCAAGCACGTCGCGTCCGGGATTAAGGTTGGTGACGCGGATCGGGTGCGGGCTCAGCGCGCCGAGCAGCAACGCGCGATGCGAGATCGATTTATCGCCGGGTACGCGCACGTCGCCATGCAGCGGACCGCCGTGGAAGGTCAGCATGGGCTGTTCAGCAGGCGCGCGTGAGGTCGATGAGCATGAGGCGCCCGTCGCGAAAGTAAAAATTTTCGAAGGCGTCGCAGTAAAATCCCGGCGTTTTCGGTGGCGGCGCCGTGTACGCCAGCATGCGAACGCCGTTCTGGCCGGGAACCCGGGAGAAGTGCGTGGGGCCGTAAATCCGCGTAACCTGTGCAGGCGTCATGCCCAAACGAGCGCCGGCGAGCGTTTGCAAACCGCGCAGATCGCGAGACGCGAGCATCTTGGGCGGCGGCGGCACGTTGGCTGCCGCAACGACCTGGTGCCACGAACAGCAGCCCTGTTCGTAAAATGCAATGCGGTGTGAGGCATCGTAAAACGCGTGGCCCCTCGGCGGCCCGGCGCTTCCGTAAACGAAAAATGTGCCGCGGTCCGGTTCGCCGCCGCGAAACGCATCGCCCTTTGCGACGCGGCGCGCGCTTCCCGCTTGCCACGCGGCGTTCCACCACCCGAAATACGGTAGCCATTTGCCCATCGCCTCGCTGCAGGCATCGTGAAAATAGGGCCGGCATTGCGCCTCTGTCACCGAAGCCGGAGGGGGCGTGTGAACGAGTGCAAGAACGAAAAACAGAGATGTCAGCATGAGCGCATCTTCGGCTGTGAGGCGCGCCGCCCTATTGCGCCGTCCCCGGTCCCCATTCGCGCATCTTCGAACGATTTGAAGAGCGTGGTTTCTGCTAGCATTGGTCCATAAAACCCGCACTTTACTCGGGAGCCCTCACCAAGAACGAGGCCGAGGAGATCGAACCCGAGAGCGAAGTCCTGAAAGAGCGCGCTGAGCCGCTACTGCGTCGTAAACGAGCCGATGTTTGTTGGCGGATTACAGTTGCTGCGCGTCCCGCGTTGGTCCGTTACGGCGTAGCTCGTGTGTGACTGCAATGACGGCACCGCTTCACCCTGGAGCGGTTCGCCTTGAATAAAAGGCGTCGCCATCGGAGATGGAAGTGGCGAGGGCGCGCTTCCCGGCGGCGGCAGGACCACGATCTGCGCACCAGCCGTAAGGGTCAGTGACGTTGCGTATGCCGTGACCATTGTGAAGTCGCCGTCGGGGACATTTGAAGCGCCGGGTATTGGATAGAGCATTTGTGCGGGTGCTGCTTGGGCGCCGCCGACGGGCGGAAACGGTGTCGGGCAACCGGCGACATTCGGACTGGCCGCTGTAGTACAAGCCGATAACGAGACCGATGCGCATATAACCAAAACTGATGCTATCTTCACTTCGTGCCCACTCCCGTACGCCGCGGCAGAGCTCTATTCCGAACGCTCCCGGCGGCCAAGACTTGCTTTCGCTATCAGCATGTTAATAGTCAACCGCGAATCGGCCGCATTTCCCTCGTCATTTCCATGGGGAAGGTGGGATTTGAACCCACACGAGTTTTGCCCGGCCGCTTTTGAGGCGGCTGCGTCTACCGTTCCGCCACTTCCCCGGCGCAAGCACGCCGATTCGCGAACGCCCGAAGCCGTGCCTGCGCCTGCGCAGCGCCGGTCGCCCGCGCGAAGCCGAAGCGCACGCCTGCGGGCACGCCGCGGGTGAACGTGAGCGCGAGCAGCGCGTCGCCCACATGCGGCTCAAGCCGGTGCTGCGCGACGGCGGGCGCCTCCCACGCAACCATGACGACGCGGTTCATGCGCGGCTCGAAGAGCGCATATGCATCAGACCGCTCGAAAACCATCGTGCCGGCCGGAAAGGCGAACGATGTCAACTGCCTCGCGCGCTCGTCGGTGCCGCCGGGAAACGCCGCAAATACTTTTTCGCAAAACCCGTTCCGGATCATCGCGATCGTTTTTGAGAAACGTGCGCCGTGCGGCGGAGCATCCTGCGCCGCATACGACATTGTGACACGCCCGTGGTCGCGAACCGTCCGGTAGCAGCGGTTGAACG
>JBHEMM010000044.1:263-10692 GCA_046262595.1 Vulcanimicrobiaceae bacterium | reverse complement strand
CCCGCCGCAATCGGGTGGGTGTACGCTGCGATGTAGTCGCGCGGCGAGGGCGGGAATTCCGGCGTCCACGCGTCGCGCAGCGCCCCGATCGTGGTGAATAAGTTATCCCGGTGTTGACGATCTTCGAAAACGAATACCCGCCCCCCGGCGCACGGAGCGTAGATCAGGCGCGCCGTTTGCGACGCAAGCGCGCTGCCGCCGTCGATCGATGCGACCCAACTATCCGCCCGCAGCGGGATGCTTCCCACAATTGGGCGCACGAGGGGAAGTGCGGGCAGCGCAACCGCAGCAGAACGCGCGCGCAGCGCGATCAGGCGCGCATCGCGCGGCGACACGGTTTGCGCCGGAACAACGGCCGAAAACGAACCGGACCAAACGCGCGCGCGCGGTGTGTGCAGCGGACGCGATAAGTAATTGACGATATCCAGAAACGCAATCCGTCCGTCACGCGATACGAGCAGCGCCGCGTCGGGAATGCCGCCGGCGTGTGGGCGGCGAACGTGCGCTCGGTCTGCGCGAGAAACGATGCGCCCGCCGCTGCGCGTGAATGCTGCAAGACGCGCGGCAACGCCCTTCACGTACGGCAGCGTCGTTCCGGACGGCGGCACGATCAGCACCGGTCGCTTTGCCAGCTCCGCGTCCGGAACGTAGCGCAGATCCACCAGCGCGCACGTGATATGAGCGGCACGGCAGCCTTCTTGTGCCGAGAGTGTCGCCTGCGCGATCTGCATGATCTGCGTATTGGAGAGCCGACGGACATCATAAGCGCTCGTCATGTAGGCAATCGCCGCATCTGCAGCCGGCTGCGTTTGGGCGAGCGCGTCGCCGTAGCGCGCGATCAGCGCGCCGAAACGCGCGGTGGCTGCGTATCGGGGCTGCGGCGTGAGCTGCACCGAGAGCGCCGCGTCCCAGCTGTAAAACGCGTTCGTCCACGGCGCTTCCCAACCGGCCGGGTTAAGCGTGTCCTGCACCGGAAAGTTGACGACGCCGTGCGCGCCCATCTGCAGGAACGTGTGCAGCGCGAGCGTCGTGTCGGCGGGATCCGCGGCGCGCGGACGCGATTGATCGGCGCCTTGGAGCCATCCGGCTTGGAACTCGCTGACCATGACGGGCCGTGCGGCAACTTGCGTCTGCAGCACGCCGGTGGAGAACTCAATCTGCGCGCGGTCATGCTCGCCGATGCTATACGCGTCGCTTTGGTACCAGTTGCCCCACGCCCACACCGGCGCCGACGCGGTCACCTTCATTTGGTAGGTGTTGATGAAAACCGGCATGCCGGGAAGCGTGCGGTGAACGCTGCGGGCCAGAAAGCGCAGGTACCGGTGAAAACGTGCACCGGGCCACGTGTCGTTGTCGATGTACGCGCCCTGATCGTCGTCGAGCGCGACCGCGATGATGTCGTCGCGGTAGGGCCGCACCTGCGCGAGTACACGCTGCAGCCATCGCGCAGCGTATCGCATGTGGGTGAGGTTGCCCATCCATTGCGCCGCGGCTGCATCGGAGTGCGCGTTCTGAAACGTAGCTGTTGCGGGATAGCGGCCCTCGAGGACGTCGCGCAAGGGCATCGCATACTCACGACGCCGTAAGAGCCAGGCGGGATAGCCGCCGTTGCGCCATTCGTTGCGGATCACGGGGCCCGGACGCACGATCAGCGCAAAGCCGTCGTCGTGGATCAGGCGCAGCAGGCCGCGCAGATCGCGCTGCGGGTCCGTGCGGCCGTTGAAGTCGTAATCGCCGTCGGAAAGTTCGTGCCAATTCCACATCGTGTACAGGTCGATCGTGTTGATCCCCATCGCGCGGTAGGCGCGCAAAGCGGGCGCCCATTGTTTGCGGGGAACCCGCTCGTAAAAGAATGACGCGGCGTAGACGAACGCCGGCTTTTGCGCCGCAGTCGTCGGAGCGGGAACGAATGCCAGCAGCGAAAGTGCTGCCGCAACGGCGAACGGCCACGCGCGCTGACTGCGCGCAAGCGTGAGATAAACGACGACGCCCGCAGCCAGCCAAAGCGCTCCCAGCCACATCGCGATCGCGCCGGTGCTGCAAAACGCGAGCATCCATCCCGCCAACGCGACCAGCGCGGGCAACGGAAAGAGCCACATGCGGAACGGCGCATGTACGCCGCGCGAACGCAGGACGAAGAGCGCAACGATCTGCGGCAAAGCGCCGCCCAAGATGGATGCGGCGATCAACGCCGCAATGACGAGATCCAGGGAGAAGAAACACCCGGCGAGCGAAACGGCGCCTACAGCGAGCAGCGCGACGTGCGGAAAGCCGCCGCGCGGGTGAAGCCGCGCGAACGCCGGCAGAAACGCCTTATCGCGTGCCGCGGCGAACGGCACGCGCGCCGCACCGACCAGATTTCCGTAAAGCGAAGCGAACGCCGTCACCAGCACCAGCAGCGTAACGGCAACGGCGGCATGCGCGCCCCACGCTCGTTCGACGACGGTCGAACCGACGAACTGCGCCTGCGGCGTCGGCACGCCGTGTGCATCGAACAGCGTGTGCCAGGGGATGCTCGAAAGAACGCCCGCCTGCAAAAACAGATACAGCGCCATCACGGCAAGCACCGAGATGACGATCGAGAGCGGCAGCGTGCGATGCGGGCGCTGCACCTCCTCGCCCACGAGCGCGATCTGTGCGTATCCTGTGTAATCGTAAAGCGTGATGTAGAGCGCGCTTCCCAAGCCGTACAGGAAGCCCAGCGAAAACGGCGCGATGCTGCCGCCGGCGCCGGCAGAGAACAGGTACGCGGGCGTGCCGTTCCAATACCCCGCCGCGCCGACGACGAGCAGCGTCCCAATCGCAAAGAACGCGAGCACCGTACCGGTGCGCGCGACGGCCGTGATGCGGCGGTACACCAGCGCGATGCTCGCCACGCCGATCGTCACCGCCAGCGCTTGCGTGAGATGCGCGTTTGCAGCCAGCGGCGGATACAGATACGCGGCGTACTGCGAGAAGCCGATGTAGCCGGTCGAGATAATCAGCGATGCGCTCAAAAAATACTGCCAGTTATACAGAAACGCCATCATCCGCCCGGCGCCGTGCGCACCGAAGATATCGCGCAGATACGCATAGGTCCCGCCCGCACCTGGATATTGCGACCCGAGCTCCGCCCAAACCAAACCGTCGCACAACGCCACCACGGCGCCTAGCCCCCAGCCAGCGAGCGCGATCGTCCCGGGAAGCTTTTGCAGGACGAGAGGTATCGTGATGAGCGGGCCGACGCCGATCATCGTGATCGTGTTCAGGCTGACCGCCCCGCGCAGAGAAATGCCGCGAATCATCGTGCCGGGCCGTGTTCGGTGTAGCAGTTGGCGGCCCTGGCGGCGAAAAGCGCGCGCATGGACGCAAAACAATCGCCTCTCGCGCGGCTGCTGCGCATACGAGGCGACGTGCGCATCGATTTCATACAGAGCCCCGCGCTCGCGAACAACGCGCTCCGCGATCCGTCCGAACGCCCCATCGCCGTCTATCTGCCGCCGGGCTACGATGCGCATGCCTCCCGGCGCTATCCGGTTCTCTATTGCTTGCACGGATATACGGGCGACACGGCCGCGCTGCTTTCCGCTCGTCCGTGGGAAACCAACGTCGTGCAGTGGATGGACAATCTTATCGCGGCGCAGCGCATGCCTGCCGCGCTGCTCGTCATCGTTGACGGCTTCACGCGTCTGGGCGGATCGCAATACGTGAACTCGGTGCACAACGGCGACTATGCCACGTACGTCGTGCGCGACGTCATCGGGCACATCGACAGCCGGTACCGCACGGTCGCGCGCGAAGAAGGGCGAGCCGTTCTCGGGAAATCATCGGGCGGCTTCGGCGCGCTGCACTTGAGCATGCACTATCCCGGAACGTTTGCGGCATTTGCCTCGCACAGCGGCGATGCGTATTTTCCATACGCGCATCCGCGCGCTTTCGCCGACACGCAGCGCACGCTCGAGCGGTTCGATTGGAACATCGAGGCGTTCGTCGAGTCCTTCGAGAGCAAGCCCAAGCGCGCGCAGAACGAATATGCGACGATGGAGATGCTGGCCTATACGGCCGCGTATTCGCCCGCAAGCGCGAAGGCGTTCGACCTCGATCTGCCGTTCGAGCGCGAAACCGGCGCCCTGCGCGACGACATCTTCGCGCGGTGGCTTGCTTTCGACCCGGCGCAGGCGTGCCTGGACAAGCGTCCGGAACTTGCGCGTCTGCGTCTGCGTTACGTCGATTGCGGCCGCCGCGATGAATACGCGCTCGATATCGGCGCACGAGTGCTGGTCTCGCGCATGCGCGGGATGGGGATGGAGGTGCGCCACGAAGAGTTCGAAGACGATCATCGAAACGTCGGGTACCGCTACGAAGTATCACTGCCGGCGCTTGCCGCCGTTCTAGACAGAGAGTAACGAGTGCCGATCCGACGCCTGGGCCTTTTGACGCTCGCCTTGCTTGCCATGCTGGCACCGCTTTGCACCGGCGTCCGCGCCGCGGACGACGCCAACACGTACAACGATCCGGCGATGTCGTTCACGCCGCCCGCTGGCTTCCGCCGCGTGCCGATTCCGCCGCACGATCCCCGCACGTTCGAGCAAAAGAGCGTCGTTGCGGTCTATGTGAAAAATCCGGGCACTCAAGACGCGACGGCGATCACCTTGACGATGGACAACTTTGAGGGGACTGCCGCGGCATTCGCCATGACGTCCGACAACGATACGCGCAGCAGTGCCGACGGGGCCTTCATCAAACGCAGCGATGCAAAGCTTTCGAACGGCATGCCCGCGGTGTGGGAAGAAGTCACGGTCGGCAGCGGCTTCGCGCAGGTTTCGAGCTTCCGCTACCTGTGGGCCGACGGCGTGCGCGGCGTCACCCTCGCGGAAACGTCGCGTTACGGAAATGTTGACGATCGGCACGCGCGCGCCGATCTTGCCAACGTCAGCGCCGTAGCGTATCCAAGGTACCGCTACTAACACGCTCCAGCGCGCCGCGAAGATCGCCGATCAAATCCTCGATATCTTCGATCCCCACCGACAACCGTAAGAGCCCGTCGGTGACACCGCGCGCTTCGCGCAACTCCTTCGGAATAGAGCCGTGCGTCATGCGCCCGGGATGGCAGATCAGCGATTCAACGCCGCCCAAGCTCTCGGCGAGGCTGAAATACTGCATTTGATTCGCAAAATCGATCGCTCTTTGCTGCGGTCCTTTTAGGGTAAACGACACCATGCCGCCGAAGCCCGTCATCTGCCTTCTCGCCAACGCGTGCTGCGGATGCGAGGGCAAACCGGGGTAGTACACGCGGTCTATCTCCGCGTGCGCTTCGAGGAACTCCGCGACAGCCTGCGCGTTCGATGCATGTTCGCGCATCCGCACGGCCAGCGTTTTCGCGCCGCGCATCGTGAGCCAGGCGTCGTGCGGTCCCGGGACGCCGCCGGCTGCGTTCTGGTGAAATTTGATCGTTTCGTACAGCGCTTTGTCGCTCGTGAGCGCGGCGCCGCCGACCACGTCGCTATGCCCGCCGATATATTTCGTCGTCGAATGCACGACGACGTCGGCGCCCAGCGCCAGGGGCTGCTGGAAATACGGCGTCGCAAATGTGTTGTCGACAACGACGATTGCGCCGGCGGTCTTGAGATCTGCAATGGCGCGAATGTCGATCAATTTAAGCAGCGGATTGGTCGGCGTTTCGATCCAAAACAGCTTCGTGTTGGGGCGTATCGCGGCGCGCACGGCATTCGCATCGGCCATATCCACGTACGTGAACTGCAGGCCGTACCGTTCGAGCACTTTTGAGAAAAGGCGGTACGTGCCGCCGTACATGTCGTCCGATGCGACGACGTGATCGCCCGATGCTAAAATGTTCATCACGGCCGCCGTGGCGGCCATCCCGCTTGCGAACGCGCATCCGTACTGCGCGCCCTCCAGCGCCGCGAGCTGCGTCTCGAGCGCGACGCGGGTGGGGTTGATCGAGCGGCTGTAGTCGTAGCCTTTGTGGGCGCCGACCGCGTCCTGCGTGTACGTCGAGGTCTGATAGATGGGAACGATCGTCGCCCCCGTCGCCGGGTCGGCGCCTTGGCCCGCGTGAATCGCTTTCGTGCTGAACTTCATCTGGTCGTCCTTCAATGGTGTCCGAAGACGGGGTGCGGGCGGTACGCGTGCGGTTGGTAAAACGCGGCGCCGGCGAACTTGCCGTTCACGGGCGCGGTCAGCAAAGCGCCTCCGATCGCATCGGTCGCGGCAAGAAAAAACCGGCAGCACCGTTATTCCGGTATCGGCGTTTCGCTGGAGGCAGAGAGATAGCTGATAATGTCTTGCCGCGTGAGCACGCCGATTGGTTCGTCTTCGTCCGTGACCACCACCGCCGAATTGGCCAACGTCAGTAACTTATACGCGCGCTCGATCTCTTCGCTTTGATCCAAAACGGGGAACGGCCGTCCCATCACTTCGCTCACGGGCTTATGCAGGATATCGGACTGATCGAACACGGCTTGCATGACGGCGACGTCGTTGATGCTGCCGATTTGTTCGTGCCCGCGCATGACGGGAATCTGCGAGATGGCGTAGTTGCGCAGCAGCTCGAGCGCGTCTTTGACGACGTCGGTGTCCTTTACTGTGATGAGCGGCGGCAGCGGACGTTTGCTGCGCAGCACGTCGCCCACGACGGCGCGCCGCTTGCCTTCAGCAATAAAGCCGTTGGCGATCATCCACTCGTCGTTGAAAATTTTGGACATGTATCCGCGCCCCGAGTCGGGCAGCAGCACTACCATGACCGCATCTTCGGGAAGCGTTTGCGCGAGTTTCACTGCGGCGACGGCAGCGGTTCCGGAGGAGCCGCCCACCAGCAAGCCTTCCTCGCGCGTAATGCGGCGCGCCATCAAAAACGAATCGCGATCGGAAACGCGCACCATTTCGTCGATCACTTTCAAATCGACCGTTTCAGGCAGATACGACATACCGATGCCTTCGACAGCATACGATTTCGGTGTATCGCCGGAGTAGATCGAACCCTCGGGATCCGCGCCGACGACGTGAATCTTCGGATTTTTCTCTTTCAGGTAGCGCGCTGTGCCGGAGATCGTGCCGCCCGTGCCGATGCCCGCTACGAAGTGCGTGATGCGTCCGCCGGTCTGTTCCCAAATTTCGGGACCGGTGGAATAGTAATGCGCTTCGGGATTGTCCTGATTGTGAAATTGATTCGGCTGAAAGGCGCCCGCAATCTCGGAAGCCAGACGATTCGCGACGCCGTAGTACGACTCCGGAGAATCGTTCGGTACGTTCGTCGGCGTTACGACCACCTCGGACCCGTACGCGCGCAGCAAATCGACCTTCTCTTTGGACATTTTGTCGGGCATGACCAAGATGCAGCGGTATCCGCGGATAGCCGCCGCCATCGCAAGGCCGGAGCCCGTGTTGCCGCTGGTTGCCTCAACGATCGTTCCGCCCGGTTTAAGCAGTCCGGCGGCTTCGGCCGCTTTGAGCATGTGCACCGCCGGACGGTCCTTGACGCTTCCGCCGGGGTTCATGTACTCGACTTTTGCCAGCATCAGCGCCTTCGCGCCGTCGGTTACCTTGTGCAGCCGGATAAGCGGCGTGTGGCCGACCGCGTCCAGAGCATCGCTGTAATAGTGCATGCCCGCGCGCGGGTCGGACGCCGTTGTAGTCATGCAATCGCGGTTCCGCGCACCCACTCTGCGGCCCTTTGCTCTGCAAAACGCTTGGTCACGCTGGCCCGTCCGGGTACTATAGAATCAGAAGTGGAGGCAGCATGAAACGCGCACGACTCATCCTTGGGGCACTTTTCGCCATCGGCATGCTTGCCGCGTGCAACGATGCCGCACTTCCGCCGGGCGGCACATACCAGAGTGTTTCCGGTGTGGTGCTCGACGCGGCGACAAATAAGCCGGTTGCCGGTGCGACGGTCACCGTCGACACCGTGCTCACCGCAGCGACGGATGCATCGGGAAAGTTTTCGTTCGAACGGGTGCCCGTCGGAGAGGTCGATTACGCGGTGACGCCGCCGGCCAACTCGCCGTACAAAGCGAGCGCATCGCAGACGGCGCACTTGCTGCCCGATAAGCCGCTCACGCTCATAGTGACTTTGTCGCAGTAGCGTAAACACGTGCCGGCCGCATATAGGCCGCGCGCCGCGCGATGCTGCGATCGATGACGCCGATCACCACTTGCGCGAGCTCCTGCGGATCGTGGCGGACGGTCGCGGTTTCGCTGATCATCTCCGAAACGATAGGCGTCATGCCCATCGCTTTGATCCGTTCGATGTCCGGCTTGACCGGTAACTGCCCCTCCACTGCGTACGCTTCGCGCAGTTTGGAGGGCGGCTCGTCGTTGACGATGACGTAATCGCACACTTTAGCGCCCGCATTATCGATGAGCGCCTGCACGTGATCGGCGGCGGTCATGTCGTCCGTTTCACCGGGCTGCGTCATGACGTTGCAGACGTATATTTTGAGCGCAGTCGATGCGGCAACTTCGCGCGCGACGCGGTCAACCAGAAAGTTCGGCAGGATGGACGTGTAAATGCTTCCGGGCCCAAGCACGATCGCGTCGGCGTCGCGAATGGCGGTGATCACTTCACCCAGCGGCGCGGCATACGGCGGATCGAAAAAGACCTGGCGTATGGGCTGTTTCGATTTTGAAATCGTCGTTTCGCCTTCGACGACGGTGCCGTCCGCGAGCCGCGCGCACAGCCGCACGACGCCCAGCGTGGAGGGCAGCACGCGCCCTTTGATGTTGAGCACGCGGCTCGACTCTTTGATGGCGCGATCGAAGTTGCCGGTGATGCCCGTCATTGCCGCAAGAAACAGATTGCCGAACGAATGCCCGCTCAAGCCTTCGCCTTCCTGGAAGCGGTAACGGAACAAGTCGGTGACCATTGCTTCGTCGTCCGCAAGCGCGACGAGGCAGTTGCGCACATCACCGGGCGGCAACACGCCGAGTTCGCGCTGCAAGCGTCCGGAGCTGCCGCCGTCATCGCTGACCGTGACGACCGCGGTCAAATTCGTGGTGACGCGTTTAAGGCCGCGCAGCAGCGTGGATAGGCCCGTTCCCCCGCCGATGGCGACAATCTTGTAACCGTTGCGCAGACGCATTTGATAGAGTGTGTCGAGGATGCGTCCACCGCCGCCCGACTCGCTCGCGCGCAAGATCGCGAGCAGCCATTGCCGGATGCCTACGAAGATCATCGCGATGCCGAGCAGCATGAAGATCCACTTGAGCCAGCTCGGCTCGAAATAGTCGTGTACGAAGAGATCCACGGCTTCATTCGCGTGTACGTTGTAACCGACGGCCACCAAATAACGGTCTAAGCCATTCACGAACAGCAAGATCCCGGCGATGACGAAGAAGAGCCAGCGCTTCACGCCTAAGCCGGGAATGGCCCAGCGAAGGAACGGCGGCAAACGGTTGAGCCGGTGCATTAGCGCGTCGCGTCCCGCGTGTCGAGAAAAAGGTCGATCGTGCTGTTCTCTTCCAGATGCAGCGCGAGCCGCCGGGCAACGTAGACCGAGCGATGGCGCCCGCCGGTGCAGCCAACGCCGATCGTGAGCTGGGCTTTTCCTTCGGTCATAAAGCGTGGCATTAAAAAATCCATCATGTCGAACAACCGATCCAGGAACGGTTGGGTGGACGGATCGGTTTCAATGTATTCCGCCACAGCGGGGTCGGCGCCCGTCAGCGGCCGCAGTTTATCCACGTAGTTCGGATTTTGCAGAAACCGCACGTCGAAGAGCAGATCCAAGTCCAGTGGAATGCCGTATTTAAATCCGAACGCGACGACGGTGATCGCCACATGCCGGTCGGGGTGCGAGGACTCGAACGAGGCGGCGATGCGCTCTTTGAGTGCGGCCTGCGTGAGCGTGCTCGTGTCGATCACGTGCGTGGCCAGCGCGCGCAGCGGCGCGAGCGTCGTGCGCTCGACGGCGATGGCATCGCGCAGCGAACCGACGGATGCAAACGGATGCCTGCGCCGCGTTTCGCTGTACCGCCGCACGAGCACGTCGTCGCGCGCGTCCAAAAATAAGACGAACGGTTCGGTTGCATCGCCGGCAAAGGCGCCAAGCATCGGCACCGCTTCACCGAGCGCGCCGCCGCTGCGCACGTCTAAGGCGATAGCGATTTCGCGTACCTGCGCGTTTTTGAGCAGCGAGAGGGTTTGCAGCACCAGCTTCGGAGGAAGGTTATCAATACAATAAAATTCCAAGTCCTCAAGTGTCTTCATCGCCTGACTTTTGCCGGCGCCGGAGAGACCTGTGACAAAAACCAACCGCGCGGAGCGTTGAACGGCCATGAAACTCTTTTCGCCCGAAAAGGCGAACGCCCTCATCCCCAAGGTGGCTCCCCTCATCGAAGAGCTGTGGACCAAGCGGCGCGACCTGGCAATCCGCCTGCTGGAGTGGGACCCCGTCGTTCGCGGCGGCCACCAGCGCACAGCGTACAACCG
>JBHEMM010000044.1:0-253 GCA_046262595.1 Vulcanimicrobiaceae bacterium | reverse complement strand
TACAACCGCATGGCAGTGCCACGCTCGCCGTTCACGCCGGGCCGCTTCAGCGAACAGAAAGCCGAAATCGTCCGTCTCATCAACCGCATAGAAGCATACGGTTGCTTAGTAAAGGACATCGATCTCGGGCTGGTCGACTTTCCATCCATGCGTGACGGTCGCGCCGTCTATCTGTGCTGGAAAGCCGGCGAAGAGCGCCTGACCCACTGGCACGGAATGGACGAAGGCTTCAACGCCCGCCGCCCCCTAGAGT
>JBHEMM010000043.1:0-19183 GCA_046262595.1 Vulcanimicrobiaceae bacterium | reverse complement strand
GCGCGAGGATCATAAACATGTTTTTTCCTTCGAGTTTCGGATCTCGCTCGACAATGGCGATGGGCGTCATATCGACGGCCATGCGATCCAAGAGCTTGCGGCCGAATCCCGTGTACGTTATTTCGCGCCCGCGAAACATGATCGTGACTTTGATTTTGCTGCCGTCCAGCAAGAGACGTTCGGCCATGCGGGCCTTTGTCTCGTAATCGTGCGTCTCGATCTTCGGGCGCAGCTTCACTTCCTTGAGTTCGAAGTTTTTCTGCTTCTTACGCGTGTCCTTATCTTTTTTCGACTGCTCGTACTTGAGGCGTCCGTAATCCCCGATGCGGCAGACCGGGGGCTGCGCGGTCGGCGAGACCTCGATGAGATCGAGCCCTGACGTTCGCGCGCGTTGCAGCGCATCTTCGGTGAGCATGATGCCGAGCTGACTTCCGTCGTCGTCGATCACGCGCACTTGGCGGATGCGTATCTGGTCGTTTATTCTGAGCGGTCGAGCTATGAGCTAAGTACTCCGTAAGATCGCGATGCGTGCGCGGAAAAGAAAAAGGCGTTACCGAAGTAACCCCTATCGTTGGAACCTACCGGCGGTTCCTCGGAAGAAGACCGGATCGCCGTGAGGCATCCGGTGAGAGCCCGCCCGGGCCCTACTTCGGCTCACGCAATATACCACGGGGACGGGGGTAGGAGTCAAGGAATCTGGCGCCCCATGCTTCAGGCGCTGGCGCTGGCGGCGTCTGCGTGCATCGGCGAACGCAGCGCGGGCCCGGTGGCGTGGCCCGCTCCGGTTTTGTCGGCCCCGCTTGTCCGGCGTGTCGGAAACAACGCTTTATGCAGAGCGGCGCGAACCTTCTTCGGTACAGGACTTTTCTCAATGAGGGCGCGAGCCAGGGCCTTGAATGCGCAAGGCGTTCACCGATCGGCGTCAGCAAAAAAGGCAGGCGAGCGAGACTCTCTCCCGCTGCTTCACCAAATGAATGCCGTTGTTACGTGCCCGCAGCGAATCGTTCGATCGTAAAGACTACGCGCCGTACGTTGACGTTAGCGGGAGCGAGCGAAAAAAGGAGGGACTGCGTGCTTGAGGAGCACGCGATACTCGAACGCGCGACGTTGCTCGTTCGCTCCTGCCGGCGGCGAACATGTGTTTCGCGCGTCCGGGGGAGATCGAAGTATTCAAGGCGACTCGGCCATCGCCGCGCGTGGTGCATCCTGGACCATGAAGCAGAGCACCGATCGCGTTTGAGGGTAGAAGCAGCCTATGAAACGCTCTAACAAAGCGCCGGCCCGGCCGTTCGCGACGAAGCCAACGCTCTCGCCCGCACAGCGTCTTGCTGCTGAGGAGGCACCGTACGAGGGCTCGTTGACAAGCGACGATCGACGTGCTGCGGAAGTGCTCATCAAGCACCTGTTTGCCCCGGCGCACCACCGCATCGATAGGCTCGAATATGGCGCGGCGTACAAACTTGCCGGAGGGGCGGTGGGCGGCGACATTGTGGATGTTTACCACTTCGATAACGGCAGTGTTGCTTTCTCGATCGCTGACATCTCCGGGAAGGGCGCTCAAGCCGCGATTCATGCGGCGCTCGTGAAGTACGGCATCCGCTGTTTTTGTTCCACTGGACTGACTCCGGAGAGCGCGCTGCGCGCACTTGACCGCGTCTATCTCGAAAATATGTCGTTCGAGCGTGCTGAGTCTTTTGCCAGCGTATTCTTGGGCATTTTTGACGACAGCCGGCGATCGTTGACGTATGCTTCCGCTGGGCATGAGCCAGTGGTTCTTGTTCAGCCGGGCACCGCACCGTACGTCCTGCCGCCGACTGCACCGTTGATCGGTATTTTCGACGATCAGCACCATCTGTTTAAGCAAGGCTTTGTGGACACGTCTCCCGGCACGCTTCTTGTGGCGACGACGGACGGCGTCACTGAGGCGCGCTCGCGTGATGGCGGCTTTTTCGGAATGGAGCGGCTCGTCCAAGCGATTGCGCGGAACGCCGAGCGCTCGCCCACAGAGCTCGTCGCAGAGCTTTTACGCGAAGTCGAGGACTTTGCCGGCAACTCGCTGCACGACGACGTCGCCGCATTCGCTGTCCGCATACTGCCGCCGCCGCCCGGATCCTAACACGCGGACGGTTGCTTCATTTCGCTTTTTAGCACTGGAACGCGTGGTTGCTTCCAGGACGAGGCGCCTCTTTACGCGATCCGTTAAGTCTGCGGCGCCGGTTCTTCGTGTAACACGCGCCCGGTACGCGCGTCAATCTTGCGCTGTGCGCCGTCTTCGGTCCTGGCGACCAGCAGTCCCAGTTCATCGCGCATGGATGTATACTTGTTGTTCGGCGTGGTTGACGGGCGCGGCTCGACCTGCCAAAGCGCATCGCCGTTTTCATTGAGCCCGAAGATGTTTTGAGGAAGGCTTTCCGCGGGAGGCACGCGCAAGAGCACGACGCTGATTCCGCCGATCTCCAGACGTTGCTGAACCGGATAGTCGGGCAGGCGCGGGAAAGATCCGGCGTTCATAATTGCAGCGTACCCACGGCTGCAAGATGAAGAACTTTGCCTGTCGCCTGTTGCCAGCGCGCCGTCAGCTCCGGGAATCCGTCCGAAGCGATGCAGCGGCGCAGCCGCGGCAGGCGCACGCCGTCCGCCCCGACTCCCGCGTCCAGCAGGGCGGCGTATTCGTGCGCGGTTTGGCACAAAATGGTCGTTTCGAGTTCGTGCAGCAGATCGAGCCGTTCGTGTGCCTTGAACGGGCCTTCGTGGACGATCGTCGCAGCACCGCAAACGAGCGGTGCGCCGGCAAACGTAAGCCAGCGGTCCGTACCGAATGGAAAGGTGCTCCAAACACGATCCGTCGTCCGCGCTTGCAGCAGATCGTGTGCAATGTGACGCACGCGTGCGCCGACGGCGGCCGGCTCGCGCGACGACGCGGCGTAGGGTTTGGCGGATCGCGCGAGCGTGTCCATCCGCGCCCACTTTTCGTGCTCTTCGCCGACGAGCACGTAACGCGTGCCCGCGGGCAGGAATGCCTGGACCCATTCGACATGCCGGCGGCCCCGCCGGTTCGTGACGACGGTGCTTACGGCAAAGGCCTGCATTCTGGCCAGCAGCTCCTCGCCGGTTAAATCGTCGCCGCAGAGCACCGGCTGTGCGCCCAGCCGCTCCAATGCCAGGAGCAGAAAGATGCACTTCGCCGTGTTCGCATTGCAGACCGCGACAAACTGGCCTTTCTGAACGCCTATCGCGCGAAGAACGGCGGCGTAGCGCTGCGATTGATCGGCGGCTTCGGCAAAGGTGTAATCGCGGCGGTGTCCCGAGGAATCGACGAAAACGAGGCCCGCCCGCCGCTCGGCGGTCAGGCCGTCGAGAATGGCGTACAAAGCGCTTGCGCAATCCGCTCGAGCAGGTACGCGATCTCGCTCTCGCCGATGGTCAGCGGCGGAGCGAGGCGCAAAACACTTTCGTGCGTGTCTTTCGCAACGACGCCTCGTTCCAAAAGGCGCCGGCTCAACTCGCGCGCGGGACAGTCGAGTTCGATGCCGATGAGTAACCCGCGCCCGCGCACTTCCCGGATGGCCGGCGCATTGAGAGCGCGCAAACCCTGCATGACCTTCGCCCCCGCATAGCGGGCTCGCGCTGCGAGCCGTTCCTCCGTCACCACTTCCATGGAAGCCAACGCCACGGCGCAGGCCAGCGGATTGCCGCCGAACGTGCTTCCGTGTTCCCCTGGCTTGAAGAGCAGCAATAATTCGCTGCTCGCGAGCACGGCCGAAACGGGGTAGAATCCGCCGCCCAGCGCCTTGCCGACGATGAGCACGTCCGGGCGCACCGCTTCATGATCGCACGCGAACAGGTCGCCCGTGCGTCCGAAGCCCGTTTGAACCTCGTCGGCGACGAACAGGACGCGGTGCTCGCGGCACAAGCCCCATGCGCGTTTTAAAAATCCGTCCGGGGGGACGATCACGCCGCCTTCGCCTTGAATCGGCTCGATCAGAATGGCGCACGTGTTCTCGTTCAGCGCGGCGGCGAGCGCTTCAAAATTACCATAAGGAACGTGGACGAACCCCGGAGTGAGCGGCCCAAAATTGCGGCGGTATTCTTGCGTCGTGCTCGCGCTGATCGCCGCGATCGTGCGGCCGTGAAAGTTATTCTCGAATACGATGATCTCCGCCCGGTCGGGCGCGATGCCCTTGCGTTCGTAGCCGTAGCGGCGCGCGAGTTTAATTGCCGTTTCAACCGCTTCCACGCCCGTGTTCATCGGCAGCGCCATCTCAAAACCGCACAGTTTCGTGAGCGCCATCAAAAACTCGGGCAGCCGGTCATTGCGCATCGCGCGCGAGGTGAGTGTCACGCGCTGCGCTTGCTGCACGAGCGCTTCGCGGATCTTCGGATGGCCGTGACCTTGATTCACCGCGGAATACGCGCTCACGCAGTCCAGATAGCGCTTCCCCTCCACGTCGTAGAGCCAGACGCCCTCGGCGCGGTGCACCACCACATCGAGCGGATCGTAATTGTGCGCTCCATACGTCTGTTCAGCCGCTATGTATTTGGTTTGCCCTTCGCGAACGTTCGCCATAATAGTCGTCCACTTAAGGACTTTCGGGAAGCCAACCTCTTTTTATGACGCCAACCACGCACGCGCAGATGCGCGAACGGCTCGAACGCTTCATGGCGCGCGACACCGGACGCATCGCCGAGTCGTGCCGCACGCTTGCTTTCGATCACGGCGTTCAAACCGAACGCGCGACGCTGCTGTTTCACGGCCTCTCGGCCAGTCCGCGGCAGCTCCTTCGCGTTGCGCAGACGCTGCACGCGCGCGGACATAACGTGCTGGTTCCCCGTCTGCCGCGCCACGGTTATCGCGACCGGCTCTCGCAGGCTTTGGCCACCATGGATTCGCGACAGCTCAAAGCGTGCGCGTTCGAATCGCTTGAAATCGCGCGCGGCATGGGAACGCACGTCCGCGTTGCCGGTTTTTCGCTGGGCGGTCTGCTGAGCTGCTACGTAGGACAGACGCAAGCCGTGGAACGCGCCGTCGCGCTCTCGCCGTTTTTGGGCGTGCTGTTTTTGCCCGCCGTGTTGCGCATGGCGGCGGTCCGGCTCACGCTTAAACTTCCGAACCGCTTTTATTGGTGGGATCCGGTGCTGCGCGAACGGCAGCAGCCCGAACATGGTTACCCGCGTTATGCCACGCACGCCGTCGCGCACGGCCTTGCGCTCGCAGACGAATTGTTCGAGCGCGCGAAACTGGATGCACCCGCAGCGAGAAGCCTCGCGTTAGTGCTTAATCCGTTCGAGCCGGCAGTGAACAACCGCGCGATCAGACGGCTCGCCCGCGCGTGGACGGCCAGCAAGCCGGGCGCGCTTGAAGTGGTTTGGTTAAAGGGCCTGCCCGTGCTGCACGACATCGTCGAACCCAAGCGTCACCCGGCCGTTGCGGAACGCGTGAACGCGCTCCTCGCGGACTTGATCGACCGGTGAAGCGTTGCGCTTGGGCGGCCAATCCGCTCGCAATTGCGTATCACGATCGCGAATGGGGTGTGCCCGTGCACGAAGATCCGATGCACTTCGAACTGCTTACCTTGGAAGGTGCGCAGGCCGGCTTGAGCTGGGATCTGATTTTGCGCAAGCGCGAACGGTACCGCGAGGTGTTCGCGAACTTCGATCCGGCGCGCGTCGCGCGTTTCTCGCGCGCACGGATCGAACAACTGCTGCTCGATCCCGGCATCGTGCGCAACCGGTTAAAGGTTGAATCGGCGGTGAGCAACGCGCGCGCGTTCCTGCGCGTTCAGTCCGAATTCGGCACGTTCGATACGTACGTTTGGCGCTTTGTCGACGGCAAGCCGGTGCGCCGCGGCGGGCATGGCGCCGCGCCTGCGGCAAGCACGCCGCTCTCCGACCGCCTCAGCCACGATCTGCGCAAGCGCGGCTTTCGCTTCACCGGGACGACGATCTGTTACTCGTACATGCAAGCCGCCGGCTTGGTGGACGATCACGCGGCGACATGCTTCAAGCGCCGCCCGTAAACCGCGCCGGTTCGTTTCAAGAAGCGTTGGCCGCCATGCAGCGGCTGCAGCGGCGTGACGGTCCGGAGATTTTAACACAAGCGCGAAGCGCGCTGCTGCATCACGGCGCGCGTACGCCGCTGGCGCTCGTGCTGCTGCACGGGTTTACGAATCATCCGGGCCAATTCCGGGAATTCGCACCGCTCGCGCACGCGCGCGGCCTCAATGTGCTGATTCCGCGTCTGCCCGGCCACGGCGACCGCGATCGGCTGACAAAGCGGCTCGCGCATCTCACCGCGCCGGCGCTGATCGAACGCGCATCGCAGGCCCTCGACATTGCGTGCGGCTTGGGCGAGCGCGTCTGCGTTGCCGGCATTTCCTCGAGCGGACTGCTTGCCGCGTATTTCGCGCAGTACCGCGCAGACGTGCAGCACGGCGTGGTGATTGCGCCTGAGTTTGCAATTTTGGATTTCTCCTATGCCCTCTCGCAGGCGACGGCGGCCGCAATGCGCGTTCTGCCGAATGCGTTCCTCTGGTGGGATCCGCGCGTGAAGAACGGGATGCATCCGCTGACGGCGTATCCGCGCTTCCCGACGCACGCTCTGGCGCAGACGCTGCGCATTGCAGCGGACGTGCGTACTGCCTCGAAACGGACGTCCATCCGCGCCGCCCGGATCGACGTTGTGATGAATGTGAACGATCCGGCGGTCAACAATGCGGCCACGGCGGCCGTCGTGCGCGATTGGAACGCGCGCAAAGCCGGATGCGCGTTCGCGCACGCATTGGGCGGCTTGCCGCGCAACCACGACATCATCGAGCCGGACAACCCCAAGGCGCGAACAGACCTGGTCTACCCGCAACTGCTCGAAATCGTTGCGCGCTAAAATGTATTTGATCGTGCGCTAAGAATTGGGCCGGTACGGCCCGGCGCTTCGGGCTCTTACCGGAGGTTTTGCGATGATCCGTGGTCTCGTCTGCGCTGTATCCGCCACGGCGATCCTTTCCGCGGCGAGCTGCAGCGGAAATTCCGCCTCGTCGTCTTCCTCTTCGTCCGCGTCGATCACCGCAGTTGGTTCGACGGCGCTCTTACCGCTGGTCAAACAAGCCGCAACAGATTACCAAACCAAACATCCGGACGCCAAGATCAGCGTTTCGGGTGGCGGTTCGATGACGGGCGTGACGCAAGCGGCGCAAAAAGGAGCGGACATCGGCGATTCCGACGTCTTGCCCGTGCATGAACCCTCGCTGGTCGACCATCAAGTCGCCGTGGTCGCCTTCGCGCTCGCCGTGAATCCCGCTGCGCGCGTGAAGAATCTTTCTTCGGCGCAGATTCGCGGGATCTTCAGCGGCAAGATCAAGAACTGGAAGGCCGTGGGCGGCGCCGATCAGCCGATTACGATCATCAACCGTCCGAAGAGCTCGGGAACGCGCGCGGTGTTTGTGAGCAAAATTATGCAAGGCGCGCAGCCGACGGATGCGGGCCTCACGCAGGATTCGTCGGGGACGGTCGCCGCGATGGTGGCGCAGACGGGCGGCGCCGTTTCTTATCTCGCTGCCGGGTACGTAAAGCCCGGCGAGCAGGTCGCCGTGTCGATCGACGGCGTGCCGCCCACCGACGCGAACGTCGAGTCGGGAAAGTACGCGCTGTGGTCGTACGAGTACATGCTCACCAATGGGCAGCCGTCCGCGCAGATCGCCGACTTCATCAACTTCGTGAAGGAAGACAAACCGCTGCTGGCGCGGCTGCACTTCATTGCGGTCGGGGACATGAAGTTGAAGTAACTGCAGTCAGTTGTAGTTTTTGACGCGGGTCCAAATCTGCTGGAGCGGTTTGTCGATACCGCGGCAGACCATGATCGGCAGCCCCTGCTCGTAAGCGATCGCCCACGGCGCGGAAAACACGGCGGCGCGCCGTGCGCTCCGGTACAGATGCATGCCCGCTCCACAGTCGCCGTCGATGTCAATGAGCACTTCACCGCTGTAACCGTGCGTGCCCCAAAGGAAATATTGATTGTGCCCGCTGATCGCGGGCGGCAGGCCGTACGCTGCGCCGAAGAAATCGATGGCGGCCGCCTCGCCGTAGTTCGACGCCGCGATCGCGGCTACGCGCTTTTCGTCAGGCGGAAGCGCGTCGTATAGGGAAGCGACGGTTTGCGCGAGCTGCGGCCACCCGTGCATGTCGGCGAAATCGTCGGATAGCGGTCCCGAGCGGTGATGTTCGGTTTTCGGCGCGTTGATGTGCAGCGTGCGGCTCAAACCTTGCCCGTATGCGACCGCGTCTGGTTCTGAGAGTATGGGCAAGACCAGCGGCGCCATTGCGATGCCTGCGGCTACCGCAACGCCCAACGCGGCGGCGCGCAATGCCGCATTGGAGAGCAGCCGTTCCAGCGCAACGCCGCCGAGCGCGAACGCAACCGGATAGACGTCGCCGGGATAGTACATTTTTCCGTGCGCCGCAATCATCAGCGCCATCAAAATCGCCCACAGGTACGCGATCCAACGGAGATCCGGTTTGGACAGCGCCCAAACCAAACCGGTAAGCCAAATGAGCGAAAGCAGCGGATTCGTTACGAGCAGCTGCAGCAGCAGAAACGTCTGCGGCGAGACCATGACGTTCTTCCCGTGCTGACCGTTGCGCAGCAGCTCTATCATCGGAAAACCGTAGTGCGCTTGCCACAGCGCGTTCGGCAGCGCGATGAGGATCGCAAGCGCGGCGCCGGCGGCAAACCACGGCGTGAACAGCACGCGGCGGCCGGGCGCGAGCAGCAGCGCCGCCACGGCAGCGATACCGAAAAACAGCGCGCTATACTTCGCTTCGAACGCCAATCCGATGACCGCCCCCGCCGCGAGCCACCAGCGCGGATCGGCGCCCTTGCGCACGCGTGCGATAAAAAGCACGGCGATCGGCCACGCCCACATGCCAATCTCGTCCGTGCCGGACTTCATGCCGAAACTCAGGAGCTCGGGCGCGAAAAACGTGCCGGTTGCCGCAAGCAGCAGCGCGAACGTTTTTCCGCCGAATTCTTCGCTCAGGCGGCACGCGGCGAAGACTGCGGCGGCAGCACATGCCGCAGGTACGAGACGCAAAAGAAAAAGCGACGGGCCGAGCACCTGCGTGAGCGCCGAGAGCAGCGGCACGACCGGCGGCTGATCGACGTACCCCCATTGCGGATGCCGGCCGCAAATGATGAAATACAGCTCGTCGCGGAAGAAGCCGTAATGCGGATTAGCGGCCGCATGGACGACGAATGCGGCTGCGGCGGCCAAAAAGGCGGTCTGCCGGAACCAAGGAAGCCTCACGGGCGATACGTACTCCGTACGTGTGTCTTTTAGGGCAGGTTCGGAAGAGGCAGCGACGGGCGCGCGTCGAGATCCGGGAACGGCTCCCGGTACGCTTCCGCCGCCGGCACGATGACGTTCAGCGCGAAATCGAGCTGGGGATCTTTGCCGTCGCGGTAATCGTGCGGTGCGATGTCGATATCGTAATCCGGATCCGTGCCGTAGTTTTCAACGTTCCAGCCGACGTCTTTGAACCAAAAAGAAAATTCCGGCTGCGTCGTGATCGTGCCGTCCACCAGCGAGTGGTACGGGTTGATGCCGATAACTCCGCCCCACGTGCGCTTTCCGACCAGCGGCCCGAGCTTGTACAGTTTGAAACAGTGGCTGAAGATGTCGCCGTCGCTGCCCGCAAACTGATTGGTAATCGCGACGATCGGTCCGGCCACCGATTCCGGCGGATACGGAACCGGTTTGTTGCTGTAGCGCGAAACGTCGTAGCCCACGCGTTTGCGTACGAGCTTTTCCAGCAGCAGCGGCGAGACGTGACCCCCGCGGTTATAGCGCACGTCGACGAGCAAGCCCGCGCGATCGAATTCGGAGAGATAGCCGCGGTGAAACTCGGAGAATCCCCACGGGCCCATGTCCGGCACGTGCACGTAGCCGATTTTTCCGCCGGTTTTTGCATGCACGTACGCGCGGTTTTTATCGACCCACGCGCGGTACCGCAGCGGCTGTTCGCTCTCGAGCACGCGGACCGTGACGGTGCGCGCGCCGGCGCCCTCGCGAAGCGTCAGCGAGACCTCGCGGCCGGCCATGTTCACGAGCGCCTGTTGCGGCGAGAACGCCGCGCTCAACCGTTTGCCGGCGATCGCAAGAACGATGCTGCCTTCCTCGATCGCCAGGCCGGGTTCGGCGAGCGGCGAGTCCACCTCGCGGTTCCACGAATCACCGCGGTAGATGCGATCCACGCGCCATCCGTCCGCGCCCGAATCGTAGGAAAGGTCCGCGCCCAAAAAGCCGGTCGCATATTCGGGCGGCCGCCGCAGGTCGCCTCCGATCTCGTACGCGTGCGAGGTGCCCAGCTCGCCGTGCATCTCCCAGATCACGTCGGAGAGCTCGCTGCGGGTGCGCACGCGCGGCAAAAGCGCTTCATAGCGATCTTTGACGCGATCCCAGTCGATGTCGGACATGTCTTCGACCCAGAATTGCTCGGTCTGCATACGCCAAGCCTCACGGTACATCTGCGCCCATTCGGCCGGCGGATCCACCTCAACGCTGATGCGATCGACGTCGATCCAGCCGCTCTTTCTGCCGGGCTCGGTGGGCGGTTTCGTGTCGTCTTGATCCTCCGGCAGATCCGCCAGCGCGTCGATCACGCGCAGACGGTTCTGCGAGCGGTACACGAGCGTGTGCCGGTCGTTGCCCAGTGCGATCGCCGTCACATCCGAAGCGATCGCAGCACTGCGCTGCTGTTCAAAGTCGTATGCCATCAGCGTACCGCCGGGCTCCTCGACGTCCCACGCGCGATCGCCCGGCTTGATGCCGCGCACTTCGAACTTCGTAAAATACACGCGGTTGCGCACCGCGGCGATATCGCCGTAATCGCCTTCGTCCACGGGAAAACCCAGAATGCGGCCGGTGATTCCGTCGGCGTCGATCTCGATGCGCGGCGGCTTGCCGGCGCGTTTCTTCTCCTGCGCGGCATCTTCCCGATCGTGATCGTGCTCGTGTTCGCGGTGAACGGGTTTACGCTTGGGCGTGAACGGATTCGGCACGTCTTTGCGCAGGGTCACTAAGAACGGACGCTGCGCTTGCGGAAAACTTAAATTGAACTGCAGCGCGTCGTACACCGGGTCGAAGTCGCGCGTTGAAATAAAGTACAGGTAGTTGCCTTGCGGATCCCACGACGGATTGCTGTCGACGCGCAACTGCGGCGTGACATCCAGAATCGCGCCCGATTTACATTTCACCACGCGCACGATCGCGGAGTTGTCTCCGCCCGGCCACCAGACGTAGGCGAGCCAGCGCCCGTCGGGCGAGAATGCCAGATCGCTGATGCGGCTTCCCACACTTTTGTCGAGCACGCGCGGCGCGCCGCCCGGTTCGAGCAGCACCAATTCGTAACGGTGATTCGCAAACGCAATGCGGTCGTTGGCGGGCGAGCACGCGAGTTCGGTCACGCGCCCGATATCGGTGCTCGTGAGCACGCGCATCGATTCGGGCGATGAAGCGGCGAGCACGACGATCTGCTCGTAACCGTTGCGGTCGGTCGTTGCCGCGAAACGCTCGCCGTCGTGCATCCAAGCGATGTTGCGAAAACGCTCGCTGCTTCCGGTGCCATAATGCAGCGGCGCCTCTTCCCACAGCGGCATCGTGGCAGGCTGACCGCGCGAGACGAGCGCGAGCCGCGTGCCGTCGGGTGAGGGCGCGAACTCGGCGAGCTCTTCGGAACCCGCCAGAAAGCGGCGCACCGTTTGCGGGGCGGGCGAGGCGGCCGTAACGGCGATTTCACGCACCGCATTCGCTGCGACGTCGAAGCAGTACAGCGCACCGCCCGCGCTGTAAACGATCCGCTTGCCGTCGGTGGAAGGGAAGCGCGCGTAATAATCGTTGTGGTGCGTGTGGCGGCGAATGTCCGAGCCGCTTAGCGTGCATGAATAAAGGTTGCCGATGCCTTCATGGTCGGCCAGGAAATAGATGCGTTCGCCGATCCACATGGGCCAGACCGGATTGCCGTCCGGCAGCGGCAGCTTCTCAAATTCGCCGGCCGTCTGGGCATCGATCCATATTTCCCCCGACGTTCCGCCGCGGTACCGCTTCCAGCGCGCCGGGTCGCTTTCGTTGCGGCCGATGACGAACCGGCCTTCGGGCCCGGGGAAGATGGACTTCATGTGCCCGAGCTGCAGCTCGCGCGGCGTGCCGCCGTCGGGTGTGACCGCAAAACCGCGCGTTTCCCGTGCGTACCACGCGCCCGGATTGCTCGTGAAAAAAATCTCCGAACCGTCTCCGCTCCACGCGCTTATTGAAGCGAGCGTTCCGGCCAGATATGTCACGCGCCGGGGACGGCCGCCCGCCGCCGGCATGACGTACACTTCCGGATGGCCTTCGTCGTTCGCGATGAAGGCAATCGTCGTCCCGTCCGGCGAGAGCCGCGGCAGCGCGCAGGCGCCCGCGGTCGATGTGAGCCGCGCAGCGGCGCCCCCGGCGAGCGATGCCGACCACAGGTCGTCCTCGCAAACAAACACGACGCGATCACCCGCCAGCGCCGGAAAGCGGTAATAACCCTGATCCATAGGCGGCGACGTTTGGCAGCACGGCGGACGCGTCCCGCCGCGCTTGCCCTCGCATTAACTTTGTGATACAAAGTAAATGTGCATGTCGCAATCGTGATGGACGGCAACCGGCGGTGGGCGCGCCAGCGCGGTTTGAGCGCCGCCGAAGGCTACGCGGCAGGCGAGACGGCGCTGTACGCCGCCGTGCGGAGCGCTCTTGCAGGCGGCGTGCGCACGCTCACCGTGTTCGGCTTTTCAAAGGAAAACTGGACCCGCGACCCCGGCGAGATTTCGGCGCTGATGCAACTCTTCTCGATCGTGCCGCAGCGCCGGCGCATGGATCTGTTGGGCGCGGGCGTGCGCGTGCGCATCTGCGGCGAGCTCGGACGGCTGGCGTTTGCGGCCCGCTCGGCGCTGCGCGGTTTAGAGCGGGTCACCGCCTGCAACACGCGCATGACGCTGGTGCTTGCAATCAACTACGGCGGCCGCGACGAGATCGTCCGCGCCGCACAGTCGCTCGCGCGCGCCGGAACGCTGCCCGGCGCCATCGACGAGGCGGAGTTTCGCAAGCATTTGTTTCTGCCTGACGTAAGCGACCCGGACATCGTGATCCGCACCGGAGGCGAACAGCGTCTCTCGAACTTTCTGCTCTTCCAATTGGCGTACAGCGAGATTCTGACGCTGCCCGTCCTCTGGCCCGACTTCACCGGCGATGACTTCACGAATGCACTCGCGCAGCTCGCAACGCGCCGCCGCACCTTCGGCGCTTAACGAAAAAGCGGCCGCTGCCGCCGGCAGCAACGCCAGGACCGGCGCGTTCACGAAGCGCACTTCCTTGCCGATGGACTTGCTCCGCCAATTCGAAGACCGTTCGCCGCGTGCGCTCGCGCGCGCCATCTCGCATGCCGAGTCGGGACGCGGAGCGCAGCTGATCCGTCATCTTTTCGCCAAGACCGGCCGTGCGATGACAATCGGCTTGACGGGCCCGCCGGGCGTCGGTAAATCGACGCTTGGTTCTGCGCTGGTGAAAAAAGCGCGATCGCTCGGCAAAACCGTCGGCGTGATTTCGGTCGATCCCAGCTCGCCGTTCTCGCACGGCGCGCTGCTGGGCGACCGCATTCGCCTGACCGAGCATTTCACCGATAAAGATGTGTTCATCCGTTCGATGGCAAGCCGCGGCCATCTGGGCGGACTCGCCGGCGCGACGGCGGATGCCGTCCTGTTGATGGACGCCTTCGGCCTAGACGTCATTTTGATTGAAACGGTCGGCGTCGGCCAATCCGAGATCGAGATCGCGGAGCTCGCACAGACCACGCTGGTGGCTCTGCAGCCGGGCAGCGGCGATTCGATCCAAGTGCTCAAGGCCGGCATCATGGAAGTCGCCGACATCTTCGTCGTCAATAAAAAAGACCACCCGATGGCCAACCAGCTCAAGCGCGAGATCCGCTCGATGATGGAGATGCTCGATTTCTCGGGATGGGTGCCCGAACTCGTCATGACGCAGGCGACCAGCGGCGAGGGCATCGACGACCTGTGGGCCGCCGTCGAACGGCATGCAGCCTATCTGCACGGCAGCGGCGAGGTGCATGAAAAGCGCCGCGAGGCGTTCCGTCATCAGGTGCGGCAATTGGCGCTCGGCCATCTTTCCCGCCGTCTCGAACGCGAATTGCAAACTGATATCGCTGCCGGGATCGACCCGTATGCCGCCGCAGAACGCGTGCTCGCGCACTTCGGCGTGCAGCCGGAAATCAGCGACGAGCCGATCCGCCCGCCGCACGTACGCGCTTCCGTCAAGGGGTTGACCTAAGGCAGCACGCCGTCCCACTGCCAGGGTCTGCGGCAAAAGGGCTTGCCTGCCCGAGCGGATATTGGGAAAATAATCGGCGGTCCGCGTCGAAGGGAGCACCATCGTGGCAAAAATGATCGAGCGCCCGAGCGAGCCCGGCGCGCAGCCGGCCGCCGGCTTTGCTCAGCAAAAGCAGCACTGGGAAGCGGCCTCCCGCAAGGGCAAAGGCCGTAAGGGGCCGGGCTCGGGTGCGTTGGACCGCACGCTTTCCGATGTGCCGCTCAAACCGCTGTACGGCCCCGAAGACACGGCGCACATCGATCTGGCGCACGATCTCGCTTATCCGGGGCAATATCCGTACACGCGCGGCATCCATCCGAACATGTATCGCGACCGCCTTTGGACGATGCGTCAGTTCGCCGGCTTCGGCAATGCGGCGCAGACAAACGAACGCTATCACTTTCTGCTCTCGCAGGGCCAACACGGCCTTTCGGTCGCGTTCGACATGCCCACGCTGATGGGATATGACTCCGACGCGCAGCAGGCGCGCGGCGAAGTGGGCAAATGCGGCGTGGCCATCGATTCGCTTGCGGACATGGAAACGCTGTTCGACGGCATCGACATGGGCGATATCACGACCTCGATGACGATCAACGGTCCGGCGTGCGTCGCGCTCGCACAGTACATCGCTGCTGCCGAGAAAAAGGGCATCCCGCGGGCGAAGCTCGGCGGCACCATTCAAGCCGACATCCTCAAAGAGTACATCGCGCAGAAAGAGTGGATTTTTCCGCCGCGTCCTCATATGCGCGTCATCGCCGACATGATGCGTTTCTGCCGCGACGAGATGCCCAAGTGGAACACGATCTCGATCAGCGGCTACCACATTCGCGAGGCCGGTTCCACTGCCGTGCAAGAACTCGCCTTCACGCTCGCCGACGGTTTCGCGTACGTCGAAGCCGGCATCAACGCCGGAATGGATGTTGATTCCTTTGCGCCCCGCCTGTCGTTCTTTTTCAACGCGCATATCGATTTCTTCGAAGAGATCTGCAAATATCGCGCGGCGCGGCGCATCTACGCACGGCACATGCGCCAGAAGTACGGCGCGAAGGACCCGCGGTCGTGGCAGCTGCGCTTTCACACGCAGACCGCCGGATGCAGCGCCACCGCGCAGCAGCCCGAGAACAACATCGTTCGCGTCGCATACGAAGCGATGGCGGCGGTGCTCGGCGGCACGCAGTCGCTGCACACGAACTCCATGGACGAAGTGCTCGCTCTTCCGAGCGAGAAATCCGTCGAAATCGCGCTGCGAACGCAGCAAGTGCTCGCCTATGAAACAAACGTCACCAACGTCGTCGATCCGCTCGGCGGCTCCTATTTTATCGAAGCGCTCACGGGCGAGATGGAAAAACAAGCGGAAGACTACTTCCGGCAAATCGACGAATACGGCGGCGTGATCGAGGCGATCGAAGCCGGCTTCTTCCAGCGCGAGATCGCCGATGCGAGCTATCGCTATCAACGCTCGCTCGAAACCAAAGAACGGATCGTGGTCGGCGTCAACGCGTTCGAGAAGAACGACCAGAATGGCGGCATGGAGCTGCTGCGCATCACCGAAGAGATCGAACGCGGGCAGGCACGCTCGGTGCAGTCGGTGCGCGAACAGCGGGATGCGCGGGTCGTGCAAGCGGCGCTGGACCGGCTCAAAGCGGCCTGCAGCGATCCGCAGGACAACCTGATGCCGCATCTGATCGATGCGGCGAACGCTTATGCCACGGAGGGCGAGATCGTCGATGCGATGGTCGCCGTTTACGGCCGCTACACCGAGAAAGCGGCGTTTTGATGACCACGGAAGAGACGCTCAAGGAAGTGATGGCCAAGCTCGAGGAAGCGCTGCGCCTTGCGCGGGAGCTCGAGCAAACGCGGCCCGTCGGCGGCCGTTGCCGCGCGGATGCCGATGCCTAGACCGCTGCGCATTATCGTCGCGAAAGCCGGTTTAGACGGGCATGACCGCGGCGCGAAAGTCATCGCGCGCGCACTGCGCGATGCGGGCATGGAAGTAATCTACACCGGCTTGTTTCAAACGCCCGAGCAGATCGTTCAGACGGCGATCCAGGAAGACGCCGACGGCATCGGGCTTTCAATCCTTTCAGGCGCGCATATGACGCTCTTTCCGCTGATCGTCGAGCAACTCAAACAACAGGGCGCGCCCGATATCGTGTTTTTCGGCGGCGGCACCATTCCGCCCGAAGATGCTGAAGAACTCAAGAGCCGGGGCGTGCAGGCGATCTTCACGCCGGGTGCGCCGCTTTCCGAGATCATTTCATTCGTCGAGCGCGAATGCGGCAAACGCCGCGAACTGGTTGGATAAGCACCCGGTAAAAACGCGGGTCGCTCCCTCCCCCACCGGCGATCCGCATGTCGGTACGGCGTACGTCGCGCTCGTTAATCTGTGTTTGGCGCGCAAGAACGGCGGCCAGTTCGTGCTGCGCATCGAGGACACCGACCGCGCGCGCAGCACGAGCGAGTCGGAAATGCAGATTTTGCGTTCGCTGCAATGGCTCGGGCTGCAATGGGACGGCGAGCCGGTGCATCAGAGCGACCGGTCGCACATTTACACGGCGCACGTCGCGCAACTGCTCGAACGCAGGCATGCATTCCGCTGCTTCTGCTCGGCCGATCGTTTGGAAGAGATGCGCGTCGCGCAGCGAGCGGCGAAGATGCCGCCGCGGTACGACGGCCTGTGTCTGACGCTCGCGCCGGAACAGATCGCGCAGCGGATCGATGCCGGCGTGGCGTTTGTGGTGCGCCTGAAGGTGCCGGACGAGGGCGTGTGCGTCTTTGAGGACGTGCTGCGCGGACGCATCGAGATCGAGTGGAAAAGCGTGGACATGCAGGTGCTGACGAAATCCGACGGTTTTCCCACCTATCACTTGGCAAACGTCGTGGACGATCATGACATGGGCATCACGCACGTCGTGCGCGGTGAAGAATGGATCAGTTCCGCTCCCAAGCACCTGCTGCTCTACCGCTACTTTGGCTGGGACGCCCCGCAGCTATGCCATCTGCCGCTGCTTCGCAACCCCGATAAAAGCAAGCTCAGCAAACGGAAAAATCCGACCAGCATTCTGTACTACCGTGAACGCGGGTATCTGCCCGAGGCGCTGCTGCATTTTTTGGGCATGCTGATCGACGGACGCAACGACGACAAACTCGTGGAAGACGCCGAGAATACGCAGACGCTTTTGGCCGCAATGACGGAGCACTTCGAATTGAATCACATCTCGCTTGGCGGCCCGGTGTTCGACATGGAGAAACTGAACTGGCTCAACGGTCAGCATCTTCGCAGCAAGACGCCCGCACAGTTCGAGGCAATTTTGCACGAGTACGGCTACCGCTGGCCGGAAAACCTCTCGGCGGATAGCCGCGCGCATATTGTCCGCGTGGCGCAGCCGCGCATCGAAACGCTTGCCGCGTTTGCGCCGCTGATCGAGTTCCTCACCGCGATGCCGCATCTCGCGAAGAGCGATTTCGCGCAAGTGAAACTCGAGAGCACGGATGCGCAGGCGGCACTGCAGGCTGCCGAGGAAGCGTTGGCATCGATGGACGGCGATTGGAACCAAAGCGCGATCGGCGAGCGGTTCAAAGAGGCGGCGGCGCAACTCGGCCGCAAGTTCAAAGATGTCGCGCGGCTGTACTATCTCGCCGTCACGGGCAGCCCAACGTCGGTTCCGCTTTTTGACGCGGCGGAGATTTTAGGCAAAGTCGAGACGCTTCGCCGCTTGCGTTTGGCGCGGGAGGCCTTGCATTGATGATACGCGCGATCGTTCTGGCGGCGGGCAAAGGCACGCGCATGAAAAGCGCGACGCCGAAAGTGCTGCACGAGCTGTGCGGACGGCCGATGCTGTGGTACGTCATTCGCGCGCTGCGCGATGCGGGGGTGGACGACATCGTGGTCGTGACGAACGAGGAGCTGCAGCCGCGCGTCGGTGCGTTCGGCGTGCGCGGCATCGTCCAAAGCGAGCAGCTCGGTACGGGCCACGCCGTGCAGGTTGCGCTGCGTGAGCTCTCCGAAGATCGGGGCGGCCGCGTGCTGATCGCCTACGGCGACATGCCGCTGGTGCACGAAACGGTCTACCGCGCCGTATGCGAGCGCTTTACGGGACGCCGTGGCACACCTGCGCAACGAGAACGCGCAGCGCGAATACTATTTGACCGACACGATCGCGCATCTGGCGCGCAGCGGACGTCCCGTTGTTCCGCTTCCCGTTGACGACCACGCGGTCGTGCTGGGGATCAACGATCGCGCCGAACTGGCGCTGGCGCGTAAAGAACTCAACCGGCGCCTCTGCGCGCAGCACATGCGCGAGGGCGTGACGATCGTCGATCCCGACACGACGTACTTAGAGCCGGAGCTGACCATCGCGCGCGACGTCGTCATTTATCCCAACACGTCCGTCGGCCGCTTATCGGAGATCGGGGAAGGCAGCGTCATCGGCCCCAACGCGCGACTATCTGCCGCAAAGATCGGCGCGCGCACGACGATCCGCGAGAGCGTCATCCTGGACAGTACGCTCGGCGACGATATCACCGTGGGCCCGTTTGCGCATCTGCGCAACCAAACGGTGCTCGCGGACGGCGTTCACGTGGGCAACTTCGTCGAAGTGAAGAACTCGCAGCTCGCCTCGGGAGTCAAAGCCGGACACCTCACCTATTTGGGCGATGCGCAGATCGGCGAGAATACGAATGTCGGCGCCGGCACCATTACGTGCAACTTCGACGGCATGCGCAAAAATAAAACGGCGATCGGGCGCGACGCGTTCATCGGATCGAACACCTCGCTGGTCGCGCCGGTG
>JBHEMM010000042.1:8234-19212 GCA_046262595.1 Vulcanimicrobiaceae bacterium | reverse complement strand
GTCTGCGGGAGCGTGTGGCGCCAGTGCCAGCGGAAGTCGTGCTCCTTGCGCGTGACGCTGTAGACGGGCCTGCGGTTCGGCCCGCCCGCGATCGCCAGCACGAGATCGCTTTTACGGCTATTCACCGCCGGTCACCGCCGCGAACAGCTGCTCGTATGCGTTCTGCGCCTGCTCCCAGTGAGCGCGCGTCACCGGTGCGCCGGCATAGAGCGCCGCGGTGAAGTTGCGTGCGACCGCATCGAAGGCCGGCTCGTACTGCGGCGCACGCCGGCGCAACTCGCTTTTTGATTCGTTGACGGTGCGGCTGGGTTCGTCGCGGACGACGCCGCGAAGATCCAGAATGGCGAGCGCGGCGCGAAAGAGCAACACTGCTGCAACGCCGTAACGCCCTTGCGCGGCGGCGGAAAGGGCGCGGTCGTGCCATGCGCGCGCGCTGGTGCGCGCCGCAAGCGGATGGACGGTGTGGACGGTTTGTTCCGGTTCCTTCGCGACGTTCAACAGCAGGCGCACGGTGGCGAAAATGACGAGACCGGCCGCCGCAAGCACGGCAATATCGCCTATCGCGTTCAGCCATGGGCCACCCGCGTGGACGTTGTGCCCGATGAGGGCGTTCAAGCGCGCCTCGACCCATCCCAACAGCCGCGTCCACCAGGGGCCGGCGCTGCGGTGAATCTGCACGCGAAAACGCGGGTCCGCGAGAATTCGCACTGCGAGGTGCCGCGGATCGAGCGGCGGCGCGCCGGTACCGAACGCCGGCAAGCCGCGAGCGTTCACGCCTGCGGCTGCAGCGTTTCCAGTGCCGCCTGAACGTCAAGCCCTTCGCGGCGCACCCGCACGTCGAAGTAGTACACGGTAAGCAGCGCCCCCAAAAAGCCGGTGCTCACGATCGCCGTCACGGCTTGGAGAACCGCGCTCACGACTGGCTGATGCACGATCAGCGCAGCCATCGCCGCCGCCCCGCCCACCACCAGCATAAGGGCTAGTTCGAAAACGGCGATTGCCGCACAGATCAGCATGGACCGCCAAAGACTTTGCCGGTTGAAGACGCGCACGAATCCCGAACGGATCGCTTGCGAAAAGGACAACTGCTCCGCGCCGATGGCGACGAACGCCATCGCAGCCGCAAGATAGCAGAGAAGAAAAAAGAGGACGTACGCGATGCCCGCCGCTGCGGCCGGTATCATCAAAATACCACCGAAAACGCGCGAAAACTGCAGCGAGAGCACTGCCAAGCCGAAAAGAACGCCGACGATCAGCGCACCCGCGAATACGGCCGCACTCAGAACCACGATCTCGCAGAGAATGGTGAGGATGATGCCGCCGGTATGCCGCATGGCGAGGCCGTAGCACGCCCGCCAATCGATCGGCGCAGACGTGTACAGCTCGTTTACCGCCGATGCGAGCGCGACGTACGTGAACGGCGTGAGCAGCAGCGAGAGTGCGATGACCGCCGCGTACCATGCGGTGAAAGCCGGCGCGTCGTGCGCGGAGCCGGGGTGCTGCATCTGCGCGAGCAGCTGCGACCATTGATCGGCGCCCGCCGTTGCGAAATACGAGCACAGCGTCACCGGAATCACCGTCATGGCGGCGATAACCGCGAACGCCGTGAAGTTTTGGACGTAAAGCGTTATCGTCCGATCGAAAATCTCGCCGAGGGTGAGCGGTTGTAAGCGAACCTCGCCGCCGCCCGTCACGCAGGCTCCGCGAGGATGACGAGCAGCGTGAGCGCGACGGCAAAGACGCTGCGCGTTTGACCCGATGCGAACACCCAGGAAAACGCTTTCTTCAAAACCAAAACAAACGGGACCCAATGGCGGACCAGAAGGGTAACGGCGCGGTCGAGAATTTCACCGAGCCGCAAAGGACGCAGTTCGACGGTGTTCAGCGGCTGTTGCACGGCCCACCCCCCGGAAAGAAGCAACTGTCCGCAAGATTCTTGAGGGTTCGGCGCCCTTCCTATAGTAGTATGGGACGTGCGGACTTTAGGACGGATCGACGCGTTGTGGATCTACCCCGTAAAAAGCTTGGCGCCGGTTGCGCTCAAGCAAACGCGCATCGAGCGCGAAGGATTGCCGGGGGATCGCGAACGCGCCCTTATCGTACGCGACGGCCACGCGCGCATCGGTAAAACGTACCGCGGCAAAGAGCACAATTTGCTGCACTTAGGCGCAGATCCGCAAGACGCCCTGTCGCTTGCGGCCGGGCGCGGCGTCACGGCTACCCTTGAAACCAACACCGCGGAGCGCTTCTTTGACGCGCGTCCGGTCTCGCTGCTCTTCGATCGATGGGTGGACGAAGCGTCGCGCGGTTTATCGCTTGAACTCGATCCGCAGCGCTGGCGGCCGAACGTGTTCGTACGCGCGGCGGCCGATTTCACCGAGCTCGAGAACGATCTTGTCGGTGCGGCGATCGAGGCCGGCGACGCGCTGCTGCGCGTCTGCGAGACGATCGACCGGTGCGTCACCACGAGCTACGACGTGCAGACCGGCGAACCGGATCCGGCCGTTTTGCGTTACGTCGCCCAAGAGCGCGATAACGTGATGGGCGTCTACTGCGTCGTGGAGCGCGCGGGAAACGTCTGCGTAGGCGAAGATTTGCGCTTACGCGCGCGCTGAACGTCTCGCACGACTTCCTCGAGCGCATCCACGTAATCTAAAAAGCGCGCGCGGCCCTGCGCGGTAATGCGCACGATCGTTTGCGGGCGTCCTTTGCCGGTGACTTTCTCCGTGCGCACGACGCCGATCTCCGCCAACGCGTGCAGATGCCGGTTCAGGTTGCCATCGGTGAGATCGCACACTTCCTGAAGGTGTGTGAATGCCATTCCTTCGGGCGCGCCGGTGAGCGCCGTGCAGATCGCCAGCCGCCCGCGTTCGTGAAAGACCCGGTCGAAAGCGCTAAACGCGTACAACGGCTGCTCCGATAGCAATCTGTCCCACGCCGAAAACGACCGCAAGCACCCACCACGACAACGCGATCCCGGCGGGTGCAAAAAGCAGCGCAATGCCGCATGCGGCGAACGCTGCGGCGATCCAGACCGCCGGCTGCGGCAATGTTCCGCGTGAGGCGAAAAGCCCCGTTCCGTAGCACGCGCACCACACGCCCGGCAACAGCGCCGGCACGTTTTCACGCAGCAGCGCAAAAGAGAGCGCGCCGCCGACGACGATCGCGGGAAGGATCGAAAAACCGACGCTTGCGGTCTGCCAGCGTTCGCGCGCGGTTGCGTCGTTGACGTACCAGTGCGCGATAGCGCTGTAGTTCAACATCATCGCGGCGCCGCAGCAGGCGAACCAGAGCGCGAAATACAGGTGCGCATCGTGAGCGCTGCGGACGTGCGGCAGCACGAGCAGCTGGACGATGCCCGTTGCGATTGCAAGCGCGCCGGAGATCATCGCCGCCAAGCCCGAGTAGCCTTTAAAACGCTGCACGCTGCCCAGGCGTTCGCGCACTTCGGCGATGTCCGCGAGCGCGCGTTCCAAATCCGTCACAAGCACCTTTGTATCACAAAGTCAACGCTCGCGCAATGAAGGCGTAGCCGTACGGCGCGCGGTGGGCGCGAGCTCGGAGCATCACGCTCACAGCGCGCGGCGGCCCTCGATTGCGCGCGCGAGCGTGACCTCGTCGGCGTAGTCCAAATCGCCGCCAATCGGCAGTCCGTACGCAAGACGCGTCACGCTTACTCCCAGCGGCGTAAGCAGACGCGAGAGATATAGCGCGGTCGCTTCCCCTTCCGCGTTGGGATTGGTGGCAATGATGATCTCCGCCGGCGACTGCGCTCCAATGCGATCGATCAGCTCCTTGACGCGCAGCTGCGCGGGGCCGATGCCGTCCATCGGAGAGATCAGGCCGCCGATCACATGATACAGGCCTTTATAGGCACCGGTGCGTTCGAGGGCAAAAACGTCTTTCGCCTCCGCAACGGCGCAGATCATCGAACCTTCGCGCCGATCGTCGCTGCAGATCGAGCACGGATCCTCTTCCGTGATCGAAAAACACAACGAGCACAAGCGGACGCGGTCCTTGAGCGCGACGATTGCTTCCGCCAGCGCCTGCGCTTCGCTGCGGGGACGATTGAGCAGGTGGAAGACCAGCCGCGCGGCCGTTTTTGGGCCAACGGTCGGCAGCTTACTGAACTCGTTGATGAGCGCTTGAACGGGGCCGGCGAGCGCGCTCCTCACATGAGTCCGGGTATTTTCATTCCGCCCGTGAGCCGGCCCATGCGGCTTTGCGCGGTGTCTTCAACTCGTTTTAAAGCGTCGTTGAGCGCCACCACGAGCAGATCTTCGAGTGTCTCGGCGTCTTCGGGATCGATGACCGCTTTGGCGATGGTTACGCTTTTGACGCGGTGGTCGCCGCTGATCTCCACTTTTACGCTCTCGCCGCCGGCGGTACCGGTTACGACCGTGTTGGCAAGCTCGTCTTGTGCTTTCGCCATCTCTTGCTGCATCTTGCGCATCTGCGCCATGAGCTGTGCTTGATTCATTATTTTATCCGCTCGTTGAGATAGGTGAAAAGTTCTTCGGGGTTGTCGTTCGACGCGGGTGCCTGCGCTTCTGCCGCGCCTTTGCCGCGCGCCGCCCCTTCGACTTTGAAGATTGCCTTGATCGGCGTGCCGAGCACCTCGGCCATCGCTTTCTCCACCAGCTTCGCATGGTCGCGCAGCGTTTCGGCCATGAACGAGCTTGGCAGTTTGATGACAAGCGCATTGCCCTCGAGCGCCTCGGGAACTGCGCGCGCCAGCTGCACCCGCAGCGATTGCTTTTCGCTCTCGATGTTCGTGCGGATATTTTGCCACGCGGCGCGCACTTTCTGAATCGTGAGCGGTCCGCCGGGTGCGGAAGCCGGCGCAGGCATGGGTTCCGGTTCGCGCGCCGGTTCGCGCGCCGGTTCGGGTGCCGGTTGGGCTGCCGGTTCGGGCGGCGCTGCCGCAGACTGTTGCGGCGGCGCGCGCGGGGGTTCGATGCGGGCGGCCGGCATCAGCGGCGAGAGGGCGTTGCCCTCTTCCAGCGCGCTGATGCGCGCGGAGAGCGCATCGAACGTCGCGTCTTCAGCCGCGAACACGTAGCGCAGGAGCGCGCTTTCGAGTTCCAGGCGCGGATGCCCGGAAGAGCGCGCCGTCGCAAGGGCCTCCGTAAGCAAGCGTAGAGCGCGCAAAATCTGCGTCTGCGTCAGCTTTCTGCCGCGTGCCGCGGCCGTTTGCGCGTCCTCAGCGGCCAAATCACGCGCCAGCTGTGCCGGGTCGATTCGGCCGACAAGCATATTGCGGAACTCGGCGATCAAACTTCGCACCAGCACCTGCATGTCCGCGCCCGAATCGCTCGCGTCGTGGATCGTTGAGAGCATCGCCCCCGCCTCGCGCGCGATGATCTGGTCCACCAGCGCGCCGGCGTAGTCGCGGCCCGTGGCGCCGAACGCCCGGTCGATCGTTACGGGCGTGATGGGACCGTCGGCAAAGGAAGCCGCCTGTTCGAGCATCGTAAGGGCGTCGCGTAATCCGCCGTCCGCACGGTAAGCGATGGCGGTCAGCGCAGCGTCGTCGATCGCAATGTGTTCCGCCGCGGCGATTGCACGCATCCGCCCGATCATCACCGGAATCGCGATCCGCCGGAACGCATACCGCTGGCAGCGCGAGAGGATCGTGACGGGCAGCTTCTCGGGCTCGGTGGTCGCCAAGATAAAAACGGCATGATCCGGAGGTTCTTCGAGCGTTTTCAAAAACGCGTTGGCGCCTTCTTTGGTGAGCATGTGCGCTTCGTCGATGATGTACACTTTTTTGCGCATGGCCGCCGGCGCGAACTTGACCGCATCGCGCAGCGCGCGGATTTCGTCGATGCCGCGGTTGCTCGCCGCGTCGATCTCCAGCACGTCCAGCGCCGTTCCCGCGAGGATTGCGCGGCAGTTCTCGCACGTATTGTCGGGCGTGGGCGTCGGACCGTTCACGCAATTGATGCAGCGCGCTAAAATTTTCGCGGCGCTCGTTTTACCGGACCCGCGCGGGCCGGAAAAAAGGTAGGCATGGGCGAGTTTGCCGGATTCAAGCGCGCTCGAAAGGGTGCGGACGACAGCGTCTTGGCCCACGAGCCCGCTAAAACTCTGGGGACGCCAGGTACGATACAGGGACACGTCCCGGTACTACTTTTCGCTGTTTCGCCGCGCCTGCCGCGGGGTATACTTAGCCTCGAGACCGCTGTTCGTTATTTAACGGAAGCGGCAAAGCGCGTCCCCTTCGGGCGTTGAAAAAATGAAGAGGTACAACGTGGATTTGCGGGCTGCGCTTCGAGAGAAGTTCGGTTTCGAGTCATTCCAGCCGGGCCAGGAAGAGGTCGTCCTGCGCGTGCTCGAGGGGGCCGATACGCTTGCCATTTTAGCCACCGGCGCGGGCAAGAGCCTGACGTATCAACTGCCGGCGCTGCTGCTGGAAGGCACGACGGTCGTCGTGAGTCCGCTGATCGCGCTGATGAAAGATCAGATCGACATGCTCAGCCAGCTGGGCGTCAAAGACGTCGTCGCCCTGAACTCGACGCTCTCCGAAGACCAGGAAGCCGCAGCGCTCGCGCGCATCGCGGGCGGATCGATCAAGATCGTTTTCGTCACGCCGGAAAAATTGGAAGACGAACGGTTCATGCAGCTGCTTTCGGGCATCAACGTGCCGCTGTTCGTCGTTGACGAAGCGCACTGCATCAGCCAGTGGGGCCACGATTTCCGCCCGGCATACCTGGCTCTGGGACACATCATCGAACGCCTGGGGCACCCGACCGTCCTCGCGCTCACGGCCACCGCAACGCCCGCCGTGCGCGAAGACATTTTGCATCAGCTCGGCATTCCGTCGGTCAAACCGATCGTCAAGGGTTTCGACCGCCCGAACCTGGTGTACGAGGTGCGCCGCGCGGAGAAAGAAGCCGATAAATTCAAGATCCTCAAGCAGTTGTTCACGAACGACGAGCTCCAGGGAACCGGAATCATTTACACCGCGACGATCAAAAACGCGCTCGAAGTGCAGAAATATCTCCAGGATCAGCTCGATATTCCGGCGGCGCTCTATCATTCCAAACTGCAAAAGCAAGACCGCACGTCCGTGCACGAACTGTTCATGAACGAGACGATCCGCGCGGTCGTCGCAACGAACGCGTTCGGCCTGGGCATCGACAAGCCGAACATCCGCTTCGTCGTGCATTACGATCTGCCCGGCTCAGTTGAAGCGTACACGCAGGAAGCCGGACGCTCGGGGCGCGACGGTCTGACCTCGCACTGCACGCTGATCTACCGCATGAGCGACACGCGCGTGCAGAACTACTTCCTGACGGGCAAGTATCCCGACATCGAAGAAGTGCAGAAAGTCTTCGGGACGCTCGAAATTTTCGGCGCCCAGGAAGGCGGCGTATCGATGACCGACCTGCGGAAGATTCTGCAGCTGCCGCTCACGAAGCTCAAGGTGATCTTGGCGCTGCTTAAAAAGGGCGGCTTCATTCATACCAGCAGCCGCTCGAAGTATGCGCTCACCGATGCGGCGCGCAAGAACCGCGATCTGGTGCTCAACCTGGCCAGCTACGACACGAAGAAATCGTACGATCAAAGTAAGCTCGCGATGATGCTGCAGTACGCCGAAACGACGTCGTGCCGCCGGCGGTTTATTCTCAACTACTTCGGTGAGGATTACGGCAGCGCGAACTGCGGTGCATGTGATAACTGCCTGCATGCCGGTTCGAAACAGCGCCTGCTGCCGGCGCGCACGATGACGCGCGGCGAGATCGAGCGGCCTGTGGGCGGCTACCGCATCGCGGACATCGTGTATCATCCCAAGTTCGGACAGGGCACGGTCGAGCGCACGGAAAAGGACTTGGTGACGGTGCTTTTCCCCAGTGTCGGCTACAAGACGCTGCTCGCCTCCGCGGTAAGCCGCGCCGAAGCCAAGATCGCCTGAACCCGCGGTGATGCTCCGGCGCCTGCGCAGCGTTGCGCTTGCTGCAGTTTGCGTTTTCGGCGGCTACGCCGCAACGCGCGCGCAGCAGATCGATCCGCCTGCGCCTTCGGCCACGCCGGGCGCATCGCCGGCCGCAAGCGCTTCGGCGCAGCCCTCACCGTCTTCAACGGTATCACCGACGCCGCCGCCGATTCTGGTGCAGCCCGCCGCCGCGCAAGTCGCCGTGGGCGCTTCGCAGAGCCTTCACGTCGGCTCCGCGCTCGGCACGCTTACTGCAACGCTTGCGCCCGCCGGCGTTGCGGATGCGGCGATCGATCAAACGGCGCAAACCGTAACGCTTACCGGCCGGGCCCCGGGCGCAGCCACGCTGACGATTGCCGATCAGCGCGGCGTCACGGTTGCGGTTCCGGTGCGCGTCGCGTTTCTGGCCGGCAGCGTCGAATCGAATATCTCGATCCGCATCACCGGTGACCCGGCGAGCGCCGCATTCGTGAAGAGCGAAGCATTGCGCGCCGCCTTGACGCTCGTGCAAGTGCGCAGCGGCGCGCAAATCGTGGCGAGCGCCGATCAAATCGCCTATGATAAACCCCTGCCGCAGGATACGCTGGCCAATCTGGCCGTGCCGATCTTGCTGCAGGGCGAAGCATATTTTTCGGTCGATGCCGTCGTGCACGTTCAAGTCGAAAATCTGGCCGCGCCGAAGATCGTGCCGGACCGCCTGCTCGTGAGCGATTATCCGGAGAAGCTAACGGAAAACGGCGTGCTTTTCACGGCGGACCTCAAACGCGCGCAACCCTCGCGCTTCCTCTATTTTCACTACAACCCGCCCGGAGAACCGGACCGGCGGCTGGTGCTGCGCGCGCAAAATCTTTCACAAGAGCCGGCGATCGTGCAGTACATCGGCGGCCAAGGCGGCCCCGACCCGAACGAGATGGCGGCGGGGCACGTGGCGACATACGAATTTCTCAAACATCTCGCGCAGAACGAAGGGCGCGTGATCGTGATTCCGGCAAACGGCACGATGGAGTTCTCGCAGCAGCCGCTTCCTGCTAAAGACGTCGCCTCCACGCTGCTGCAGCTGCGCGTGCTCAACGGTGGAACCGTGCATCTCACGCTGTTCGCGCAAAATGCGGCGAGCGATCCGGGCGAACCGATCGCCAACGAGGAGTTGCTGACCGGCGGCCATGCGCACGCCCGCGGCATTTACAGCATCCCCGAGTTTCATTATAGCCGGCTGTGGAGTGTCAACGACGAGTACCTTGAGCTGCCCATCGGGCAAATTCCGTTGCCGAACTCGCTGGAAGGCGAGGCGCTCTCCGGCGACTATGGCGTGCTCCAATCGTTCGTCATCAAAGTACAGAACCCGAGCAGCCGTCCCGTACCGATCGCGATCTACGAAAATCCGCGCGGCGGACGCGCGACGGGCAGTTATCTCATCGACGGCGTTCTGGTGCAATCGCATCAAGTGCCGCCGTTCTCGCGTTACAAGCTGCGCCAATACATCGTGCCGGCACGCGGGTTCGTGCGCGTAACGATTGAAACGATTCCCGATTCCGGTTCGAGCTATCCGCTGCGCCTCGTGTTCGCGCCGGACGACGGCAGCGTCGCGCCGGGTGCGCCCGGCTCACCCGTTTTCTAACATCGCCCGGTAAACCGCGATCGCGGCTCTCGCGCTCGCATCCCAAGCAAAGCGTTCCCGCGCACGCTCGACGGCCGCCGCGGCACGCCGCGCTGCCGTTTGCGGATCGTCCAGGACGGATGCAATCGCGCGCGCCCATGCATGCGCGTCGTCCGCATCGAGCGACGGTGCATCGCCGCCTGCAACTTCGGGAAGCGAGGCACAATCCGAGACCAGCAGCGGCGTGCCCGAGCATAGCGCCTGCGCCGCGGCATAGCCGAAGCCTTCATAGCGCGACGGTACGGCCACCACGCCGCATCGCGCGTACAGCTCGAGAAGGTCCGCGCGCGAAACGTACCCGCGCAGTTCCAGCCGGTCACGCACGTGCAGTGCATCCGCCAGCGCCAAACAGCGTTCGCGATACGGCGTGAACGGGCCGACGCTCACGATGCGGAGATCGGCAAGCAGCGCAAGCGCCCGGACGAGCACCTCAAGATTTTTGCGCGGTTCGACGGTCCCGGGAACGAGCACAAACCGCTCGCGCACCCGCTCCGGACGCGGGATGCGGTAATCCGCGGCAACGCCCGGATAGACGACGTGCACGCGATCGGCATGCAGATCGCACGCGCCGAGCAGTTCGCTTTTGGAGAAGTGAGAATCCACGAACACCGCACGCGCCTGCCGGTAGCGGCGCAGCGAAAAATTGCCGAAATAATACCGCGCATAAAAGCGGGTGTGCTGCTGCACCTTAAGCCACGCGACGTCGTGCACGGTCACGGCAAGCGGCAGCGGCGCGCGCAGCGGCATCGTCCCCGCGGTGCAGTGCAGCAGGCCGGCGCCGCTGGCGCGCGCGCGCCGCGGCAGCACCACCTGATCCCACCACACGCGCCGGTCGAAGCGCCACGGGTCCAGGCGCGGCTCCTGCAGTTCGATCGTGTGCATGCCTTGCGCGCGCAGCGCGCCCGCAAGACCGCGCGCATACTCGCCGATGCCCGTTGCGGTGCCGAGCGCCAATTGGGTGTCGAGTGCGACGATCACCGCAAAGCGCGTTCGAGCGTGCGCAGCGCATGGCCACGCGGATCGATCGCGGCGCTGCGGCGTGCATAATGCAGCGCGAGCGCCCGATCGCCTCGAACGAGCGCGGCCATGCCCGCGCCGGCATAGGCATCGGCGCTCGCCGGATCGACGTCGATGGCACGGAGAAAACCGTTGCGCGCTTGCGCAGTGCGGTGCAGATCGAGTTCTTGAAAGGCGGCAGCGAGCAAATACTTCGCGGCGAACGGCGCAAGCGCCGACGCCGCCCGGTAGGCCTGCAGCGCGCGTTCCGGCCGGCCGGCACGGCTCCAAAGAATGCCCAGGTTCCAAGACGCGTCGGCCACGGCGTCGGGATGCTCCGCGAGCGCGGCGGCGAGCTGGTCCGGCGCGACGGGCCGGCCGTAGAG
>JBHEMM010000042.1:0-8224 GCA_046262595.1 Vulcanimicrobiaceae bacterium | reverse complement strand
GCTCTCCCTCCCGCCGCAAACGGTCGATCAACGCCTTTTCCGCAGCGATTGACGCGCCTAGGCCGCCCGCAGAACCGCGGTCGATCTCGGTTTGGGCGGCTGCGGCATCCCCGGCGGCAATGAACAGGCGCAACGCGCCTGCGCGCTCGCCACGCGCCAGTGCAATGTTTGCAAGCCACTGCAGACGCTGTGCGCCTTGCGGCAGCCGGCGCGCCGTGCGCTCCGCGCCGGCGATGTCGCCGCGAGCGAACGCCGCCTGCGCCAGCATATCCAATGCGTACGGCGCCGGCGCCACGCGTACGATCGACGCGTACACGCGCTCGCCCACCGCCGGATTCAGCGCGGCGGGAAGCGAGCCGCGCACGCCGAGGGCGCCGAAGAGGGCGAGCGATCCGATCTGAACGTACGCAAAGACCGCCGCCGTTGCAAAAACGGCGGCGGCGACGACCGGCATCGCGATCGCGCGCCGGCGCGCAGGCACTAAAATTTTACGGTGAAGTTGAGGTCGGCGCGCGTTTGCGTGGCGGTCAGGCTGGGCGTGAGCAGATCTTGGTAGCGGTACTGACGCGCCGACAACGTGATCGCGCTCGAACCCTTGAGCTGATACGTCAGATTCCCCAAATAGGTGTTGCGCGTGCCTTCAAAACCCGGCAGCACACTCGTGGCGGTATTGCCCTGATAATGCGCCCGATCGTACTGAAGGCCGACGGTGATGCGCTGCGTCACGGGAACCGCCAGCTGGGCGCCGACATTTTGCCCGAAGACATTGGTGACTCCGGGGTAGGAAAGACCCGCTTGTGCGTCCGGATCGAGCGGCACGTAGGGAAACACGGGGCTTTGATTGACCAGATGCGTCACGCCGCTCTCCAGCCGCAGATTCACGCTGCGGTTTCCGGCGCGCACGTTGAAGGCCGTTCCGGCGCTCAAACCTTGGGCGCAGGCGGCGGAATCGTCCGCCGTGCCGCATTTTTGCATCGCGGCGAACGCTGTTTGAAACCGCACACTGCCCAAGCGCACATCGACCGGCGCGCCGGACAGTACGCCGGGGGCCGGCGCGTACGAGCTGTACGAACCGAAGTGCGGCCCTTGCGGGAGTCCGGGAGCGGATGCGGGCGCCGGCGTGCGCAGCGCAGACGACGGAGCGGCAACGGCCGCCGGCGGCAGCACCGTCGGCTGCGAGTCCGGCACCTGCGGCGGGCTGAACGCGAGTTCTGCAGCCGCCGGTTCAAACGAAGAGCGGATATGCGGAAGTGAAAGATTCACGGTTCCCGCGCCGGCATACGCCGCCGCAAAGCCGGCGCGGGCAGCCGTCAAGAAGATGCCGTCGCCGGCGACGCGTTCACCGAAGATGGAAGCGCTTATCAGCGAGACAGACCGAGCGGCGGGGGTGAGGGCCGAAAGGAACGAGCCGGAGTCGCGCGTGAACACGCGCGCGGGGTCGAGCTGCGCACCGGCGTGCGCGATCGAGGATAGCGCAATCAGCGCTGCTATACCTGCGATACGAAACAGCCGGGTCATCACTTCCTCCATGTGCCCACTTAAGGGGCAATTTCTACTATCGGTTAAATCGCCTCAGAGTTTCAACGGACGGAAGACCCATCCCGTGCGACTTCCTGCTCTAGGAAGCGCCGGGCAATCAGCAGAGCGGCGTAGTCGTCTACCGGACGCGGCGGTAACTGCAGCCCGAGCGGAATGAGGCGCCGCCAACCCGCCGGAGGATGGTCGGCAAAGTACAGCGCCCTGGCGCGGTACGTCGTGTCCGTCTCGTCGACGACGTGCACGGGCACGCCGAGCGCCGCCACGATCCGAGCCACGTGCGCCGCGTGGGTGCCGCCGCCCAGGGCCACGGCGCGGATCGCATGAAGCGCATCGAGCGCGCGCAAACGCTGCGCGAGCGTCTCCACCGGCTCGACGCCCAGCGCCAACGCAGCCGAAGCGGCGTCGGACGCCACGGCAAACCCGACTTTGCGCGTGCCGGGATCGATACCCAGGATGGCGCCGGCGATCACGGCGCCTTTTGCAGTGTCACGACGACCGGCACGCCGAACGTGTGCTCGTAGATGTCGCCCGCTGCAAATGCGGTCATGATGAAGTTGCCGCCGGCAGACAGCATCGGACGCATGTGCGCGATGTCGGGGAGCATCTTCTCGGGCAGCACGTTGCTCGCGAAGTACGGCAGCATTCCGCGGCGCAATATCTCGCGCGGCACATAACTGCCGAGCAATTCCGCCAGCGCCAGATCGGCGCTCACGTTCTTCCCGCTGGGGATCGTCAGCGTCGCTATGGGCTGGCCCGCAGGCACGAGCAGACGATCTTGCTCGGCACGAATGCTGAAGTGAATTTGATCGCCCGGGTAAAGATTTTGATCGGCCACGGCGAGCAGCAGCACGTCGCCGCTGGAATTCATCGCCTGCATCGTCGTGCCGTTCGCGAGCACGTCCAGCGTCTTATTCAAATCCGCCGGCGGAACGAATTTTTTCAATCCGTAGCCCGCGCGCGTGTAGGTGCGGTTCACGTAGCTCACGGTTTGATCGTAAAATTGCTGAACGATTTCTTTGCGTACCGCCGGCGGATAGTTTTCCGGGACGCGTCCCACGGACGGCACGAGCAGCTGGTCGAGATTCACGACGACCGGAGAGTTGTTGACCTTCTGTTCGAGCTCGCCCGCGCGCGCTTGCGCTTTGGCGATGTCTTCATTGATTTCGTTGAGGTGAAAGAACGCGGTCTGCACCTGATTGCTTGCGAAAATCGCCGCCAGCGTAACGACGAGCGCGATGATCATGCCCGTTGCGACGGCGATGATCGTTGAGGTATAGCGCGGCCGGATGTTGAACAGCGTGAGGCGCTTGCGGCCGACTTGATGCCCGACGCGATCGCCGATGTAGGCGATGATTCCGGCAAGAACCACAATGAACAGGACGATGCCGATTCCGCGTACGATGCCCACGTTATACCATTGCCGCCCGGTAAAGGCGAAGCCCTCCGATGAGCGTGAAAATCGCGTTCGGCATCCACGCCGCAACCCCGGCGAACGGCAGAGCCGCCTGTCCCACGTACGAGAAAAACGTCTGGACGATGTAATAGATGAACACGATGAGCACTGCGAGGCCGAACCCGACGCTCATATTCGAGCCGCCGCGCGCGGAGCGTAATCCGAACGGAATGGCGATGAGCGTGAAAACGAAGCACGCGAACGGCGTCGCGAGCTTTTCCTGATACGCCGTGACGTATTTCTTGAGTTCGCCGGGCGAGAGCTGATTCGTCTGCACGATGGCGGCGATCTCGGCGCGGCTCATGCTTTGCGGATTATTGTTTGCCGCGCGCTTCGCGATGTCCGCCGGCCGCTCGCCCAGCGCCACCTGAAGGGTCGGCGTATTGGCGATCGTCACGTTCTGCCCGGCGCTTTCGAACCGGTAAACGTGCGCGCCCTCGAGCGTCCATTGTTCGGCGGCAAAGTGCGCGCGGTCCGCGAACACGATTTGGCTTTGGTGACCGTCCCGATCGTATTGCACGATCGTTACACCCAGCAGCGTCCGGCATGCATCTGCGCATCCTTTTGCAAACGTCGTTTGGCTGCCGCCGCCCGGCAGCGGCGCGGTGACGTTCAGATCGGATGCAAAAGCGCTGGTGTTGTTGATGATTGTATTTTCGATGTACGAAACTTGCGACTGCGCGTACGGAACGAGTTGTTCTTGCAAGGCGAGCGTCAAGAGCGAGATCGCCAGGCCCGCAACGAGCAGCGGCGTGACGATGCGCACCAGGGTGATGCCGGCGGCCTTCATCGCCGTGATCTCGCTCTCGCCGGAAAGACGCTGGATCGCCAGCAGCGTACCCAGCAGAAGCGCCATCGGAATCGTCAGCACGACCATGCCGGGCAGCTGCCACACAAAGGCTTCCACTGCCGCCCACAGCGGCGCGTGCGTTTCGGAAAGAACGCGTCCGATCGCGATGATCTGCGTCGCCGCGAAGATCAGCGTGAAGGCGGAAAGCCCGAAGAGAAACGGTCCGACGAGCTCGGCCAGCATGTAGCGGTCGAGAATCGCCGGCCGCGCAAACTTCAAAGGCGGAATCCTTCGCCCAAATAAAAGCGGCGCGCGATAGGGCTTTCCATCACTTCGTGGGCGGTGCCGGAGACTTCGATCTTGCCCGCATTCAGAATATACGCGCGATCGACGATCGCGAGCGTTTCGCGCACTTGATGATCGGTGATGAGGACGCCGAGGCCACGGTCGCGCAGCTGGCGGATCATCGCCTGAATGTCGGACACCGCAATGGGGTCGATGCCGGTAAACGGTTCGTCAAGCAGCAGGAACGCGGGTTCGGTTGCGATGGCGCGCGCGATCTCCACGCGCCGGCGCTCGCCGCCCGAGAGGCTGTCGCCGCGCGCGTTCACGAAGCCCAGCAGTCCGAACTCTTCAAGCAGCGGCGGAAGGCGCCGTTCCTGCTCGCTTTTAGAGACGCCGTGCATCTCCCAAATGAGCCGGATGTTGTCGCCGACGGAAAGCTTGCGAAAGATCGAGTTCTCCTGCGAGAGATAGCCGATGCCGCGGCGCGAACGCATGTACATCGGCGAATTCGTCAGATCGATTTCGGCCTCGTCCGTCTGCAGCAGCACCGTGCCGCCGTCGGGTTTGACCAAACCGACCACCATGTAAAACGTGGTCGTTTTCCCGGCGCCGTTGGGACCGAGCAGCCCGACGACCTCGCCCTTGCGCACTTCCGCGCTCACGCCGTTGACCACGGTGCGTTCACCGTAGCGTTTCATCAACTGGCGCACCAGAATTTGCGCCATTTAGCGGATCACCATGTTCGTTAGTTTTACGTTGGAGGTGAAGTGGTTGCCGGTGAGCAGCTGCTGCGCACCGCCCTGCATGCCGGTGATGCGCACGTTCCGCTCGCCCTGCAGCATCTCGGTGCGCTGATCGAACGTCAGTTCATCGCAGGTGAGCGTCAAACCGGTGCTCGTCGTCGCGTGCACGCCGCCCGAAAGCACGATCTCCTTGCCGCTTTGCACGGCGGCCCGCGGCGCGGTTGCCGTCATCTTGGTTCCATCCTTCGCGTAAAACGTCACGGTCGGCAGCGCGACGTTCGTTTGTGTCGCGTTTTGAGCCGAATGCGCGGTATATGATTTCGCAACGAGCTGATACGTCTTGCGGTTGCCGTTCTGCGCGGACATGCGCACCGGTTGCGAGCGCGTGCCGCGCCCCGTGATCGTCAGCGCCGGAGCGCTCGCCGACGCACTTGCCGCTGGCGCCGGCGCGGCGGTGCGTGCGGGCTGCGGATTACAGCCGGCGGCCGCCACCAGCAGGATCGCGAACGCCCGTTTCATTTTTGCTCCTTTGTCTGGCCGCTGCCCGCAACCGCGAGCGCAAGCGCCATCACCGGCAGCCATAAACCGAAGATCACGACGCTGACCGTGTCGATAAGCCCTTGCACCCACGTTCCCGCAAGTCCCGCCGCTATGGCGAGCGCCAGCGCGGCATTCGCGGGAGCGGCGTGCGCGAGCCGCTCGCGCAACAGGACGGCAAACCGCCACCAAACCCATACCATCGCACTCACGCCCGCGATTCCCGTTTCGGCAAAGATGGTGAGCACGACGTTATGCGCGTGGAACGCCTGCGCGTCGCCGCCCGGCACGCGCACCATCGGGTAAACGCGAGCAAAATCGAACGGGCCGACGCCCGTAAGCGGAAACCGGCGGATCATCTCGAGCGCCGCCTGCCAAATGGAAAGACGCGTGTAGTTTTCCGCGGGATTGTGGTGCACGTTGAACAACGCGAGCACCGCAAGCACCGCTCCGGCGACGATCAGCGGAGCGTAACGCCTGCGCACTGCGCCGCTCCAAACGGCATAGCACGCTCCGGCCGCCGCCAGCCCGATCCAACCGGTGCGCGAGAACGTGAGGACGAACGCCGCAAGCCCCGCAGTCAGCGCGCCGCCCGCGGCCCAGCGCAGCGCGCGCGATGCACCCTCGCGGCTGAGCGCGAACATCAGCGGCAGCACGACGATGAGATACCCGGCGAGTTCGCCCGGAAGAACGAACGTGCCGATCGCCCGCCCATGTCCGACGGCGTAGAGATCTGCGGGGGACCGCAGCGCCTCCATCACGATCGCCGTCGTCGAGGCGGCAGCAGCCGAAAATGCCAAGCACCAGAAAATCACGGCTGCGGCGGCCGGCTCGCCCGCATAGCGCAGCACGCCCACATGCCAGACGACGCTCATGGCGTAGATCGCCAAGAAGACCAGGCCCGCCAACGGAGCAAAACCCATGGCCGCCGAGAGCACGGCCGCGAGCAGCCAGCACAGAAGCGGCACGAGCGTGGGCGCCGCGCGCCGCGGCGGCTGCAGGACGGCCCAGAGCAGCAGCGCGTCGAGCAGCGCGCTTAGGCCGAACAGCGACCACGCCGCCGGCCGCGAGAGCAGCGAGACGCCCGGAGCGCTCACGCCGGTGAGCGTGATGAACGCCGGAAAAAGCGGCACGAACGCGAAGCCGGCGCCGATCAGCCAACCGGCGCTGCGGGTCATCCGCACAAGCGCACGATCTCCGCAGCAATGCGTGCCGCCCCGCCCGAAGCGCCCATGCGCTCGCGGCCCAGGGTGCCCATCGCTTCACGGCGTGCGGCGTCGCGCAGCAGCGCTGCCACCTCGCGTGCCGCCTCCTCCACCGTGCCGCGGACGATGAGCAGCGCATCGCCCAGCAGACCCATCTGACGCTTGCGGTACCATGCCGTGCGGGCCGAGTGCTCCCACGCAACGACGGGAATGCCTGCTGCGGCGGCTGCCTCGTTCGCCGTTCCGGCCTGGCCGAGGACCAGCGCGCTCGATGCGAGCAGCTCCTGCAGCGGGCCCGTCCATGCCTCGATTACCGGCCGGCCTGCGGCATAGAGCACGAACGGCGTCGGCGGATCGAGCGATCGCTCAACGTGCCACCCGTCGTGCGCGAGCGCGCCCGCCATACGCTTTGCATCCAAGCCCGGAGCGACCGAAAGTGCGGCGCCCGCTCGCGGATACGTGCGCGCGAGCACGCGGACGATGCGGCATAAGCGCACCGCGTCCTCGTATGCTCCGGAGCGGCTTCCCGGAAAGATCGTTATCGCGGGCTCGAACGGCGTTGCATGCGGCGCCTCCACGGCGGCGTAGAGATCGACGATGACGTTTGCCGCCTGCGCGGCGATGCCGCGATCGCGAAGCCGCTGCGCGGTTGCCGCATCCCGCACGAACGCCGCATCCGCACGGGTAATCGCACGCTCCTCCATCGCGCCGTACGGTGCGACGAAGACGCTTTTTGCCGTGCCGGCAAACACCGTTTTACGCGCATGCGCGCGCTGCGCCATCAACAGCGCGAAGACGTCGCCGACGGCCACGCACACGTCGTACGTTCCGCGCGCGCCGCGCAAAAAGCGCAACTGTGCGAGCGTGTGCATCAAGAGCCCGGCGGCAAGATCGCGCGCGATGTTGCGCACGTTTGCCATCGCGATCAATCCGCCGCTGGGCAGCGAACGCCGCGGCCCGACCTCGTGAAGGCGCGGCTCGCCGCTGCCCACCTCGCCGACCAGCGCCAGATGATCCGCACGAACGAACGCGGGCAGCTCGCGCGCGATGCGTGCGGCGATCGCGATCTCTCCGTGGCCGTTCGAGACGAACAGCACGCTGCACGATTCGCTCACGGCCGCAACGGCAGCAGCGAAAAGTCGTGCAATCCCCAACGCCCGTTCTCCACCTGCAGATCGCTGCGCGAGACGAACGCTCCGTACGGGCCGGCGTGCACGATCGGCACGCCGTTTACCACCTCGGGCTGCTCGAGGGTGTCGTGGCTGTGCCCGCCGAGCAGCAGCGTGATGCGCGGCACGGCCCGCGCCAACTTACGGTCGAGCGAAAGCCCCAAATGCGAGAGCACGACGAACGGCTCGCCGTCCGGTACGCGCGCCGCCGCTTCGGCCGTGACCGCGAACGGTTCCAAAAACCGCCAGCCGAACAGGTTCTCCCACGGACTGTGCGGCGCGTATTGACGCACGAGCAGCCCGGTGAAATGCACGTTCGCCGCGCTGCTGGGGATGGCGATCTCGCGCACGAACGGAAGCGGCCGGTTCTTCACGTCCACAAGATTGCTGCAAAGCAGGGGATGATGCATGCGGCGCGCGCGCGCGCGCACACATGCGAAGGCGCGACGTGATCCGCACGCCGCTCCCCGCGGACGCCCTGCACCCGACGCTCGTGCGAAGGC
>JBHEMM010000041.1:4666-19389 GCA_046262595.1 Vulcanimicrobiaceae bacterium | reverse complement strand
GGAACGCTGCGAGCAGCCTATACTACATGACTTCCAAACGTTCATGCAAGGGCCGCCGGCGCGCATTCGGGCGGCCGTAGCTGGCGTCCGGCTGTGGCAGTTCCGGCAGCGTCGGAACCGCTTTGAGGCGCTCCTAGCAGGGAATATGAAGCTGCGGCGACGCAGCTTTGCGGCTCCTACCTTCTCTTTTCTCCCGGAGGATGCTCGTGCAGGCAATTGTGTTGGTTGGCGGTGAGGGGACGCGGCTCCGGCCGCTCACGTTCGGAACGCCGAAACCGATGGTGCCCATCATGAACGTGCCGTTCTTGGCGATTACGCTGGAACGGCTGCACGAGGCCGGCATTCGCGACGTCATCCTCCCGGCGGGCTACATGCCGCAAGCGATTACCGATTACTTCGGCGACGGTTCGCGCGTGGGCATGAACATCACGTACGTGATCGAGGACGAACCGCTCGGCACCGCGGGCGCCATCAAGAACGTCGAGCAGTACATCAAAGGACCGTTCTTTGTGCTGAACGGCGACGTTCTGACGAGCCTGGATCTCAAAGCCATGGTGGCATTCCATAACGAAAAGGGCGGCCTGGGCGTGCTCCATCTCATTAAGGCCGAAGATCCTTCGGCGTTCGGATGCGTTGTGAGCGACGGCAACGGGCGCATTCTGCAGTTTGTCGAGAAGCCGCCCAAGGGCACCGAGCCGACGAATGAAGTGAACGCCGGCACATATCTGCTGGAAAAAGATGTGTTGGCGATGATTCCGCCGGGGCGCAACGTTTCGATCGAACGGGAGACGTTTCCCAAAATTCTTGGGGGCGACCGTCCGCTGTATGCCTTTACCACGGATGATTATTGGATCGATCTCGGCCGCCCGGAGCACTACTTGAACGCGCATCGCGACATCCTTTCCGGCAAGATGCCCTTAACGCATACGCACATCGGCGACGGCGTCATTATCGACCAGAGCGCGACGATCGGCCCCAATGTGGTGCTCGGTGCGGGCTGCCGCATCGGCGCGAACGCGCTCGTGCGCGATTCCGTGCTGTGGGAAAATGTTGTGATTGAAGACGGCGCGCACATCGAGGAGGCGATTATCGCCACCGGAGCGCGAATCGGCCGCGGCGTCCACGTCGGGCGCGGAAGCGTGATAGGTCATGACGTGCGCATCGAGGCGGGCACGAAGCTGCCCGAAGACTCCCGCGTCGGTCCGACGACGCCGGTTGCCGCCGGGTAAGGCAACCAAGCGCAACCAATGCCTGCTTGATCAGGTTTACCCGTAAAGAACGCACGGGTATAAAAACGAGTGACCCGCAGGAGGCTTCTGCCGGCTTAGCCACCTGACGCGAGTTTGAGTTTTGCCCGAGCCGGCGTTTGGAGACATTTTTGGTGATAGGAAGGGCCCAAGACGCGCTCGCCGTGGCTTCAGTGCCGCGCACGCTCTTTCTTGGCTCGTTTCCGCCGCGCGAGTGTGGGATCGCCACGTTCACCAAAGACGTCGTGGACGCGTTCGACAACGCGTTCAGAACCAGCAGTGAAATTATCGCGATCGACGAGCCGGGCGGCGAAGTGCGCCAGTACGGCCCGCGCGTCGTCGCCCGTCTCTCGCAAGAGCGACGTGAATCGTATTTGGACGTGGCCGCCATCGTCAACGCGCATCCTGCGGCGGTGCTGAACATCCAACACGAGTACGGCTTGTTCGGCGGAGAGCGCGGCGAGTGGCTGGTCGATCTGCTGCGTGCGGTTGAAAAACCGATCACCGTGACGCTGCACACGATTCTTCCGGAACCCGACGAACAGATGCTGCGCGTGACGCGCGAGCTTTGCCGCTACGCAAGCGTCGTGATCGCCCTCTCCCACACCGGCCGCGACCTTCTCGCGAACGTCTATCACGTCGATCCGGACCGGTTGCGCGTCATTCATCACGGCGTGCCGGACATCGAGTTCCGCGATACGGCTCCGTTCAAAGCCAGCTTCGGCATCGGCGAGCGAATGGTCATCTCGACGTTCGGATTGATCAACCGCGGCAAAGGCTTGGAGTTCGCAATCGAAGCGATGCGCGCCGTCGTTAGACGGCATCCCGAAGCGCTATACCTCATTTTAGGCGAGACGCATCCCGTTGTCCGCCGTCAAGAAGGCGAGTCTTACCGCGAATCGCTGCAGCAGCTCGTGCAGGAGTACGGGCTGAAAAATAACGTTCATCTGATCGATAAATATTTGGACTTCGACGAGCTTGTGACGTATCTGCAGGCGACGGACATCTATTTAACGCCGTATTTAAATCCGACGCAGATCGTGAGCGGCACCCTTGCGTACGCCGTCGGTTGCGGCAAGGCGATCGTTTCAACGCCGTACCTGTACGCCAAAGAAGTGCTTGCGAATCATCGCGGATTCCTCTGCGAATTTCGCGACGCGCCCTCGATCGCATCAATCATCAACGGCCTGCTCGACGATCCGGCATTGCGCCGCGCGACGGAGCGCCGCGCGTACCGCTACGGCCGGCAGATGACGTGGCCGCACGTTGCCGACGAATACGGCCGTCTGTTTGCGCATCTCGCGCCGCAAGAAGTGGAGTTGGTTCATTCTGCATAGGTTAGAAGGCGCGCGTTCGCTGCCGACGCTCGAACATCTGATCACGCTCAGCGACGACGTGGGCGTGATTCAGCATGCGGTCGAGGATGTGCCGAACCGTGGGACGGGTTACTGCACCGACGACATCTCGCGTGCGTTCATGGTCGTGCTCGCCAAACTGCAGATCGATCCGCATGACTCGGTAGCCGAGCGGCTTGCGCCGGTCTATCTTTCGTTCTTACACGATGCGCAGATCGACGATGGGCGGTTCCACAACTTCATGGGCTACGACCGCACGTGGCTCGATGCTGTGGGAACGCACGACTCTGTCGGGCGTGCGCTGTGGTCGCTGGGTTACGGCATGCGTCACGCCGCCCGCGCTTCGTGGCAGCGCACCTCCAAGAAGTTGTTCGACAAGGCGCTCACATCGATCGCGTGGCTCCAGCACCCGCGCTCGCAAGCCTATGCGATCCTGGGTTTGGCCCACGCGCTCCAATCCAGTGAGGCTCATGAAGAAGCGGCGCAGTATCGCCGCCACATTGGCGCGCTTGCCGGTTCGCTCAAGCAAAACTATCTGGACGTGCGCGAGGGCGACTGGCAATGGTTCGAAAACGCGATGACGTACGACAATGCCCGTTTGCCCGAGGCGATGCTGCGCGCCGGCCTGAGCCTGCGTGACGACGAGCTGATCGCCATTGGTCTGCGCACGTTCGAGTTCCACGAACGCGCTACGGTCGAGGACGGCATCTACGTGCCGGTCGGCAATAAAGGCTGGTTTCAGCGTGGCGGCGTGAAGCCGAGATATTCGCAGCAGCCCTTGGAGGCGGCCGCAATGATCGATGCGGCGCTGGTGGCTCACGATGCAACGGGCGATCCGGCATACCGGACAACGGCGCAGATTGCCCTTGATTGGTATTACGGGCGCAACTCCCGCGGCGTGGTGATGGCCCGCAACGGCGGCTGCATGGACGGCTTAAACGAAGATTCCGTGAACATGAATATGGGCGCGGAGTCGACCCTGGCATACCTGGCGGGCGCATACGCGCTCGCGGCGCGCCCGCCGGCAACGCTTTCGGTTGCACGGTAGAACTGCTCGAAGAACGCGACAAATATCGCACCCCGGCGACGGTAAACGGCGGGCACGTTAGCAGGGCGAGGCCGTTTTACCCTTTTTGTAGAAGTAGACAGTGATGATCTTGGAGACGGAAACCCTAAACGACGTGCAATCCGCCGCCGTTCGCTACGCGAACGGACCTTGTTTGATTTTTGCCGGTGCCGGAAGCGGTAAAACGCGCGTGCTCACGCACCGCATCGCGCACCTGCTCAACGAGCTGGAAACGGCGCCCGATCGCATCCTGGCCGTAACGTTTACGAACAAAGCCGCCGGCGAGATGAAAGCGCGTCTGGAGCGCATGGTCGGGAACGCCGCGCGCGATCTGTGGGTCGGCACGTTTCACTCGATGTGCGTGCGCATGCTGCGCCGCGACGGTGGCCGTGCGGGCATTGCCTCGAACTTCGCGATTATCGACGACGCGGATCAGCGTTCGCTGGTCCGCGACATTTTGGCGGATTTGGACTACGACGAGCGCCAGCTCTCGCCGGGTGCCTGCCTGGGCGAGATCAGCAAAGCGAAGAACAGCTTGGTCTGGCCCGACCAGTATCACGAGAAGAATACCTCGTTCTTAGGGGAGCGCTTCGCGAACGTTTACACCGAATATCAGCGCCGTCTTTCCGAGTCGAACAGCTTAGATTTCGATGACCTGATCGTGCGCACGATCGATCTGTTTGAAAAGGACAGCGCCACGCGCACGAAGTGGCAGAAGAAGTTTCAATACATTCTGGTCGACGAGTATCAGGACGTCAACTTCGCGCAGTACCGGCTCATCGCCATCCTCGGCGAAAAGCATAAGAACGTCACGGTGGTGGGCGACGACGACCAGTCGATCTATTCGTGGCGCGGCAGCGACTACCGGATGATCCTGCGCTTCGAAGAAGACTTTCCGGGCGCGAAAGTCTTTACGCTCGAGGAAAACTACCGCAGCACACAAACGATTCTGGACGCGGCGAACGCGCTCGTTTCAAACAACAAGCACCGCCAGGTAAAGAAGCTTTTCACCAAGCGCGCGGAAGGCGACAAAATCACGGCCTTCGGAGCGGACACCGAGCGTTCCGAAGCGCGGTACGTCGTCGAAAAAGTCAAAGAGCTCGTACGCGAAGGCTCGGCTTACCGCGACTTCCTCGTTCTCTACCGCACGAACGCGCAGTCGCGCGTGTTCGAAGAAGCACTCATCGCGGAAGGTATTCCGTACCGCGTGGTGGGCGGCGTCGGCTTCTACGCCCGCACGGAAATCAAAGACATCATCGCCTATCTGCGCTATATTGAGAATCCGGCCGACGCCATTGCGTTCAAACGCATCGTCAACGTGCCGCGCCGCAGCATCGGGCAGCAAACCTTAGCGAGTCTCGTGACGGCAGCAAATGCGGCCGGGCTATCGGTCGGACAGGCGGTCTTCGATAAAGAACTGCTCAAGAAAGCCGTTCCCAAGAAAACGAAGGAACTGGAGCGGTTCGCCGAGCTCATTGAAACGCTGCGTTCGCGGACCGCCGGCTTCTCGATAGCCGACCTGCTCGTTGCAGTGATGGAAGAGTCGGGCTACGTGCGGGAACTCAAGAACGAAGACACGGCCGACGCGCGCACGCGCCTGGAAAATCTGCAGGAGCTGATTGGCGTCGCTCGCGAGTACGAGCAAAACGAAGGCGATGCGACGCTTTCCGGTTTCCTTGCGAACATTGCGCTAATCACCGACCTGGACACGCTCGACGCGGATTCGTCGTACGTGACGCTCATGACCCTGCACGGCGCGAAAGGTCTGGAGTTTCCCAACGTTTTCCTCACCGGCTTGGAAGAAGGCGTCTTCCCGCATTCGCGTGCGCTGGTCGATATGACCGAACTCGAAGAAGAACGCCGCTTGGCGTATGTCGGCGTGACGCGAGCGATGGATCGCCTTTTCTTATCCTACGCGGAACGGCGTACGCTGTTCGGCAACACGTTCGCCCATCCGAAATCGCGCTTCTTGGAAGAGATGCCTGAAGTCGAACTGCTCGGCGGCGTGGTTCTGCCCCGCCCCGCGGGCGGACGCTGGCGTGAGGTCTCCATCCACGAGAGCGCCGGTGCCGGTATGGGCATGGGCTTGAAAAAGGGTGACCGCGTGCGTCATCCCAAGTGGGGTGAAGGCATCATCGGCGATGTCGTAGGCGCAGGCGGGGACGGTTTAGTGACCATCGATTTCCCGAACGTGGGGCAGAAGATGGTCATGTTGAAATACGCACCCTTAGAAAAAGTGTGACCCGCGCCGCCGTTTCGGGAGCGTTGGGGCGCATGGGCACTCTGGCGCGCCAAACCATCGAAGCGGCGCCCGATCTGCAGTACGCGGGCGGCTTCGCGCGCACGCGCGACCCGGCACAACGCCTCTACAACGATCTCGAGCAGCTGTTCTTAGAAGAGCGGCCCGAGGTGCTGGTCGATTTCACCGCGCGTCCCTTCACGCAGACGGCGGCCGAGAGTGCGCTCGCGCACGGCGCGCGTCCGATCATCGGTTCGAGCGAGTGGAACGAAAGCGAGCGGGCCGATCTGGCCCTGCGCTGCCGCGAGCGCGCTCTGGGCGCGCTGATCGTTCCGAACTTTGCGATTGGCGCCGTGCTGATGATGCGCTTCGCGCAGGAAGCCGCGCGGCACTTCCCCACGGCGGAGATCGTTGAGATGCACCGGGCGAAAAAACGCGACAAGCCCAGCGCCACCGCCGCAGCGACGGCAGCGCGCATCGCTTCGGGCGGCGGCGCGCATGCCGTTCCAATTCATAGCGTGCGGCTCGAGGGCTTGCTCGCGCATCAAATGGTGCTGTTCGGAAACACCGGCGAGCTGCTCACCATCCGTCACGACTCGTTCTCGCGTGACTCGTTCGCGGCCGGCCTTCTTCGCGCGCTGCGCGGCGTCGGGGCGCTCGACGGTCTGCACGTGGGTTTAGAGGCGGTTCTTTAGCATGCGCGTTGCCGTTGTGGGCGCAACCGGCGTCGTGGGCGAAACGATCCTGCGCGTTCTTCGCGAGCGCGGTCACGGCAGCGATGCCGGCAAGTTCGCCTCACGCGCGCGTGATGACGTGCAGGCGGCAAATGAGGGCGCCCTTGCTGCGTTCGGCGCCGTCTTCTTTGCCGGCAGTGAAGACGCGAGCGAAGCGCTGGCGCCCGCTATTGTGCGGCGCGGCGGCATCGTCATTGATAACAGTTCGACGTTTCGCATGCGCGATGGCGTGCCGCTCATCGTTCCGGAGGTCAACGCGCACGTCATGCGCGCGGACGACTTGCTTTTCCCGGTTGCGAACTGCACCGCCATCATTCTGTGCCTGGCGCTTGCGCCGGTGCGCGATGCCGCGGGCCTACGCAGCGCGCAGGTGGCAACGTATCAAGCCATCAGCGGAGCGGGACGCGTTGCCCTCCAGGAGTTCGATCGCGGGGAAGGCGCCGCCGTGCGCAATGTCGTGCCGCAGATCGGTTCGTTCGGTGAGGGCGGATCGACCGGCGAAGAAGCTAAAGTGCGCGACGAAACGCGCAAGATTTTGGAATTGCCGCAGCTCTCAATCGAGATAACGTGCGCGCGCGTGCCGGTACGTACGGCGCATTCCGAAGCGGTCTTTTTTGAAACCGCGCGCCCGGCGGGCGTTCGTGAGCTCAGCGAAGCGTTCGAACGCGCGCCCGGCGTCGTGTTTCATCGTGACGGCATCGTCACGCCGCGCGAGGTCGAGGGCACGGACGAGGTGCACGTCGCCCGGCTGCGGGCATGCGAGCGCCCCAACCACTTTCAAATGTGGATTTGCGGCGATCAGCTGCGTAAAGGCGCGGCAACGAACGCGGTACAGATCTTGGAGCTCCTCATGCGGCGCCGTTCATGAAGATCGCGGTATTGAAGTTCGGCGGCACGTCCGTCGCGAACGCCGAACACCGCGCGCTCGCTGCTGGGCGTCTGCAAGACGAACGCGAAGCCGGCTTCGCGCCGGTTGCCGTCGTTTCTGCGATGGGCCGCCCGCCGGAGCCGTATGCGACGGATTCGCTGCTCGCGCTTGCCGGCTGCAATGTGTTCTCGCGCACGAACGATCTGCTTCTAGCGTGCGGTGAGATCATCGCGGCCGGTGTCTTTGCAAGCGAACTGGAGCGGCTACGCGTGCCGGCGATCGTCCTCACGGGCGCGCAGGCCGGCATCGTTACGAACGGCGCGCACGGCGACGCGAAGATTCTGCGCATCGAGCCTTCGCGCGTGCTTGCAGCGCTCGAGGCGGGCGCCGTACCGGTCGTTGCCGGCTTTCAGGGCGCGACCGAGACGGGAGAAGTCACGACGCTCGGGCGCGGCGGCACGGATTTAACCGCGATTGCGCTCGGACACGCGCTCGGCGCAAAACGCGTGGACATTTACACCGATGTCAGCGGTGCCATGACGGGCGACCCAAGGCGCATCGAAGGCGCGCATACGATCGCGCGCGCAACGCCCGAAGAGATGACCGAGCTCGCACAGCACGGTGCAAAGGTGATGCATTTCAAAGCCGCCGATTTCGCACAGCGCACGGCGACGCCGTATTCGATAAAGGGCCTGCGGACCGGCACCGGCACCCTTGTCGACGAGTCGTTCCAGCCCGAACGCCCGGTTACCGGCGTCACGGCGTCGGGACGCGTCACGTGGATTCGCGTCATCCGCGGCGATATTGAAGATGCGCAGCGGCGCATGCAGGTCGAGCTGCAAATGTTCGTGCGCATCGCGGACGCCGGCATCTCGATCGATCAGGTGACGATCAATCAGGCGGGCGTCATGTTCGTCGTCGAAGGCGATCGCGGCGCCGATATCCGGGCGCTGCTCGGCGATTTAAATCTTGCGGTGCGCGTGCGTGAGGGCTGCTCGAAGCTTTCGGTGGTAGGCGCGGCAATGCGTTACACGCCGGGCGTGATTCAGCGCATCGTTCGAGCGCTTTCAACCGCCGGCGTGGAGATTATTCATTGCACCGACAGCAATATCACGGTTTCCGTGCTGGTTCCCTCGGCTGACGCGCAGCGCGCCGAACAAGCCGTTCACGACCAGTTTCATTTGGAAGAGAAGGTGCGCTCATGACGCAGTTCGGCAAGATTGTTACCGCCATGATCACGCCGTTTGACGAGCGGGGCGATGTCGACGAGCGCGAAGCCGCCCGCATTGCCGCGTGGCTGTTTTCGCGCGGAAACACCGCCTTGGTCGTGGCCGGTTCCACCGGCGAAGGGCAGACGCTCACGGCGCACGAGCGCGAGCGGTTGTTCGCAGCGGTGAAGGAAGCGGCGGGCGCGCGCACGGTCGTTGCGAATGCGGGCAGCAACGATACGCGGGACTCCGTGCGCAGCGTGACGGCCGCGCAGCGCGCCGGCGCCGACGCGATTCTCGCAGTCGTTCCCTACTACAACAAGCCCGCGCAGAGCGGCATGCTGGCGCACTTCGGCGCAATCGCCCAGGCAACGGATTTGCCGGTCATCATCTACAACATCCCCGGCCGGACCGCGGCGAATATGCTGCCCGAGACGCTGTTCGAGCTGGCGCGCCGGCATGCCAATATTGCGGGCGTCAAAGAATCCAGCGGAGACCTCATGCAGATCGGCACGGTGCTTGCGGGCCGCGACCAGGGGTTTCTCGTTTTTGCCGGTGACGATCATTTGTTCTTACCGTGCTTAGCGATGGGTGCGGACGGCGTGGTCGGCGTCGCATCGCACTTATGCTCGCTCGAATACGCCGCGATGATCCGCGCTCATGAATCGGGCGACGCGCCAGAAGCCGCACGCATTCATCTCTCACTGCTTCCATTGATTCGTACGCTGTTCGCCGCGACTAATCCGATAGGCGTGAAGTGGGCGATGCGACAGCTCGGCTTTGCGGCGGGTGAGTGCCGCTTACCGCTCGATGCGATCCCTGGGGATGTTTCGGGCGCGCTGCGCCCGATGTTGCAACGGTACCGTGACGCTGCGCATTCTGGGGTGTAAGCTCGACGCGCTCGACGCCGATGCCGCAACGCAAGCCGTGCTCGGTTTTGCAAAGGCGCAGCGGGGTGCGCAGATCGTGACGCTCGGAACCGAAATGGTCGTGTACGCGCAGCGCGATGTGCGCTACCGGGAGCTGATCAATGCCAGCGCGCTTTCGTTGTGCGATACGGCCGGTTTGCTTGCCGTCGCGCGTGCGCGCGGCGCGCCGCTTCGCGAACGTGTCACCGGCGTCGATCTGATCGAACATTTTTGTGCAACGGCAGCCCGCGACGGCGTCAGCGTCTATTTGCTCGGCGGTTCGCCCGGCATCGCGCAGCAAGCCGCCTCGCAACTGCAGCGCCGCTATCCGGGCCTGCTTGTCGCCGGTGCGCGCGATGGATATTTCCCCGAGAGTGCTTCCGCGCAGGTTGCGGCAGAGGTTCGCGCGAGCGGCGCGCACGTGTTGTTCGCTGGGCTCGGATTCCCAAAGCAAGAGTTCTGGCTTGCACAGTGGCTCCCACAGACGCACTGCGGCGCGGGGATCGGCGTCGGCGGGTCGTTCGACGTCATTAGCGGGAAACTGGAGCGTGCTCCGCAGCTTTGGCGGCGGATGCATCTCGAGTGGCTTTACCGGCTGCTGCGCGAACCCAAGCGCTGGCGCCGGCAGCTGGCGCTGCCGTATTTCGTGCTGCTCGCGGGAAACGAGCAGGTGCGGATTCTGCTTGGCCGGGGTAAAGCGTAGCGCATGCGCGCCATGATTTTAGCAGGCGGGTTAAGTACCCGCTTGTACCCGCTGACCAAGCAAGTCCCTAAGCCCCTCGTCCCGGTTTTGGGTGAGCCGAACGCCGCGCATTTGATCCGGTATCTCAAGCAGTACGGATTCGGCGAAATCGCGATCAACGTGCATTATCTTTCCGGTGCGATCGTGCAGGCGCTCGGGGACGGCTCGGCATTCGGCGTGCGCATCGAATATCTGCACGAAAAAGAATTGCTCGGAAGCGCGGGTGCCGTCGAACAGATGAAGTGGTTTTTCAGCGGCGAGCCGTTCGTGGTGGTAGGCTGCGACGATTTGACGGACTTGCGGCTCGATGCGCTCCTCGCGTTTCATGCCGAGAAACATGCCGTTGCGACGATCGGTCTGGTGGAACGGGAAGACGTCGCTCAATACGGCGTTGTCGTCACCGACGAAACAGGCAAAATTACGGGCTTCCAGGAGAAGCCCCCGAGGGGCACCGAGCTGAGCAACTTTGTAAACACGGGCATCTATGCATTCTCGCCGCAGATCTTCGATCACATTCCGAAGGGCGAGTTCTACGACTTCGGCAAGAACGTGTTTCCGGCGTTGCAGCAAGCCGGCGAAGCATTCTACGGTTTTGACGCGCGCGGCGCGTACTGGTGCGATATCGGCACGCCGGACGAATACCGCCGCGCCACCGACGACGTGTTGAACGGCATCTTCACGATCCCGGGCCGCCGCGCGCCGAACGGCAACGTCTGGATCGGTGCGGGCGCGTCGGTCGCGAAGTCTGCAGCCATTCTGGGGCCGAGTGTTGTCGGCGAGGGCGTTGAAGTGCAAGCCGGCGCGCGCATCGAGCATTCGATCATCTGGCAGGGCTCGCTCATCGGCGCCGGCGCGGTCGTGCGCAACGCGATTGTCGGCATGAACTATCGCGTCGGGGCGTCAACGACGATCGAAGATACGATCGTAGCCAACGAGGCCTAGAGAGCCCGCATAGATACGGCGCCCCGCGTCGTGAATGACGCGCATGAATCTGCAGGCAGTTCTCGAGTATCTCTTTCCGCCGCAGTGCGGCGGGTGCGCGCGCCCAGGCTGGGGTCTTTGCGAGGAATGCGCGCCGCCGTGCGCAGCCTTCGTGCGCCGGCTCGAAACGATCACCGTGAGCGCAGCGGGGCTGTACGAAGGGCCTTTACGGCGCGCCGTGCTGGCACTCAAAAGCGGGCGCCGCGACGTGGCACGGGCCGCAGCGCTGCGGCTGGCGGATATGCTTCAAGAGCGTTGCCCCGTCGTGCCTGTGCCGACGACCGCCGCACGCAGACGCGAGCGCGGGTTCGACGGCTGCGTGCTCATGGCGAACGTTGCGGCAGCCTGGAACGGCTCCATCGTCTTGCCGCACCTGCGACAAGTGCGGGGCGATCGCCAACGCGGCCGTTCGCGCGTTCAGCGTCTGGCCGCACGCGGGCGATTCCTCTGGCACGGCGAACCGCTCAACGGCATGAGTATCGTGCTGCTTGACGATGTAGTGACCACCGGCGCGACCCTGGAAGATTGCGCGCGCGCCGTACGCGATGCCGGCGGCGCCGTTTCGCGCGCGGTTGCATTGGCGCTCACAGCTTAACGATGAGCCTCGCGCCGGCCGATCGTGTGTATCTGGAACGAACCTACGCGCTCGCGCGCCGCGCGTTGGGCAACATCTCGCCGAATCCCCCCGTCGGCGCCGTCGTCGTTGCCGATGGCCGGATTGTCGGCGAGGGTTACCACCATCGCGCGGGCGAGGCGCATGCGGAAGTGCTTGCGCTAGCCGCCGCCGGCGAACGCGCGCGCGGCGCCGTTCTCTATGTCTCGCTCGAGCCGTGCAATCATCACGGCCGCACGCCACCGTGCACGCATGCGCTCGCGCAAGCGGACATAACGCGCGTTGTTGCAGGCACGCGCGATCCCGATCCGCGCACCGCGGGCGCCGGGTTCGCGTATCTGCGCGAGCACGGCGTCGCCGCGCAAGACGCGCACGATCCGCAAGCGCGCGATCTCATAGCGCCGTTCGCGCGCGCGATACAGTCGCAGCGTCCCTTCGTCACGCTGAAGATGGCGATGTCGCTCGACGGGTTTGCCGCCGCGGGGCCGGGCGTGCAGACCTGGCTAACGGGCGAAGAGGCGCGCGCGTTCGTGCGCGAGCTGCGTATCGAACACGACGCCGCGGGCATTGGCGCCGGGACGGTGCAAGCCGACGATCCGCAGCTGACCGTGCGGCCGGCGCGCCGGCGAGCCGTTCCGTATGCGCGCGTTGTTTTCTGCGGGACCGAACCTCCGCAGCGCGATCGGCGCATTTTCGCAGAACAGCCCGGTTACGCGAAAACGATCGTTCTTGCATCCGGTGCAAATCGTAAAACCGTCGACACACTCGGCCCAGCCGCGGATGTGCTCTTCGTGGGCGAAACGCCGCAGCTTGACTTGAACCTCGCCTTGGACGCGCTTTACGCACGCGGCATTATGAGTCTGCTCTGCGAGGGCGGGCCGGCACTCGCGGGCAGCTTCTTGCGCCTGGGCTTGGTCGATCGCCTCGTTTGGCTGATTGCGCCGCGCTTTTTGCACTCGCCTCATGCCGTTCCGGTGGTGAGCGGCGGTACGCTCGCAGAGACGCGGGGCCTGCGTGTGACGTCCGTCGAAAGGCTCGGCGGCGACATGATGATGACGGGAATGTTCGAGCGTGTTTAGCGGTCTTATCGGCTATCGCGGAACGGTGGAAGAAGCAACACTCTTTTCCACGGGCGGTATGCATCTGCGCATTCGATGCGAAGGAGCTTCTGATGAAGAGACGGAGCCGAAGGATTCGATCGCGGTCAACGGCGTGTGTTTGACGGCAACGGCTGTGGACCACAACAGCGTCGCGTTCGACGTGGTTCCGGAAACGCTGCAGTGCTCGACGCTGGGCGCGCTGCGCGAGGGAGATCGGGTGAACGTCGAATATTCGCTTCGCGTGGGCGATCGCATGGGCGGGCACTTCGTTTACGGGCACGTCGACGCCGCTTCAACGGTGCTCGCGCTCTTACCGGAAGGCCAAGGTTTGCGCATGCGCATCGAAACACCGGAAAAGCTGCGCCGCTTCGTTTGCGAGAAGGGCTTCATCAGCGTAGATGGCGTGAGCGTCACCATCGCGCTTGCCGATGAAGAGTTTTTCGAGATCGCGTTGATTCCGCAGACGCTCGCGCGCACGACGCTGGGCGCGCGGCACGAGGGCGACCGCGTGAATTTGGAGGCCGACCCGATCGCGCGTTATGCCAAAATTTAAAGACACCACACCGCCGGGCGCGCGCGTCTTCACCACTCGCGTGATGGTGCAGTGGGCGGATATCGACATCGCCGGAATCATGTATTTCGCCGCGTACCAGCGCGCGGTGGAACGCGCCGAAATGGATTTCTTCGGCGAACTAGGCTTTCCGTATAGCACGGTTTTCGAGGCATACGATATTTGGCTCCCGCGCGTCCACGTCGAGGCGGATTACCATAAGCCCGCGCTGATGGGCGATTGGCTCGTGCTCAAAACGCATATCCGCCACGTCGGCGGATCGTCGGTCAAGTGGCAGACGCTGGTGCACAACGAACGTACGGGCGAGATCGGCGCGGCTTTTCATTTGGTCGTTGCCTGCATGGACCGGCGCACGCAGAAAAGCCGCCCGCTGCCGCCGCCGGTCCGCGCCGCGCTGCTCGCCGCTTCAGCATGATGCAGTCGGCGTTTTTGGTCGAACCCAAGCGCATCGAGCTGCGCGAGGTGGCCTGCCCGCAGCCGCAAGCCGGAGGCATCGTCGTGCGCGTCCGTGCTGCGCTCACCGACGGCACGGATTTGAAAGCATACCAGCGCGGCCATCCGCAGATGCCGATGCCCACTCCGTTCGGACACGAGTTTTCGGGCGACGTCGCCGCAGTGGGCGAAGGCGTCGGGCAGTTCGCTGCGGGCGATCCCGTCGCGTGCGTGCACTCCGCGCCTTGCCTGCAGTGCTTTTGGTGCATGCGCGGCGAGGAAGAACTTTGCGAGTCGGTGATGAGCGCGAAGATCTTAGGCGCTTACGCGCAGTTCATCGAGGTGCCGGCTCACATCGTGCGTGTCAACGCGTTTGCAAAGCCGGCGCATCTTTCGTACGTTGCCGCAGCATTTTTGGAGCCGCTTGCGTGCGCCGTACACTCGCTGGACGTGCTCTCACCGCGCGAAGGCGAGTTCGTCGCCGTCGTGGGCGACGGCGGCTTCGGTTTTCTGCATGCGATGCTGCTCGCGCGCGCGGGCGTCGAGCTCGACGACTCGACCGCCACGCGCAGCAACCTGCTCGCGCTGCTCGTTCGCGAGCCGGCGTCGCTCGGCGAGCTCCGCGGCGACGGCTGGCCCCTCTACTCGCTGGCCCTCAG
>JBHEMM010000041.1:0-4656 GCA_046262595.1 Vulcanimicrobiaceae bacterium | reverse complement strand
ACGCAGGGGCGCGGCGCCGATGCACTCGTCGAATGTACGGGTCAAGCGCAGATTTGGGAAAACGCGCCGGCGCTCGTGCGGCGAGGCGGCACCGTTTCGTTCTTCGGCGGCTTACCCTCCGGCACGCGCGTGAGCTTCGATGCATCGCGCATGCATTACGATCAGGTGCGCTTGGTCAGCCCGTTCCATTTCCGTCCTTCATCGGTAAAACGTGCATTCGATCTGCTCGCGTCGCGCGCGATCGATCCGCTGGGCCTCGTGACGCAGACCGTCGCGCTCGCCGGCATTACGCGCGTCTTCGAGCGCCTGGACCGCGGCGAAGGCATCAAGTTCGCTATCGAACCATGAGCGAGATGCGCGTAGCGGTGCTGTATGACGTGGATGACATCCGGATCGAGCGGCGTCCCGTTCCGGAGATCGGTGAAGGGGAACTGCTCGTGCGCACGCGCGCGAGCGGAATATGCAGCGGAGACGTGATGGCGTGGTACGTACGGCGCAAAGCACCGCTCGTGCTGGGCCACGAACCGGCGGGCACCGTGCATGCGGTGGGCGCGGGCGTGAGCGGTTTTGCCTGCGGCGACCGCGTTTTCGTGCATCACCACGCGCCGTGCTTCACGTGCCGCTCATGCGAGCGCAAAGACTTCGTGCAGTGCGCGACCTGGCGCAAGACCGGGATCGATCCCGGCGGCTTGGCGGAGTTCTTCCGCGTGCCGCGCGAAAACGTTGGCGATACGCTGCTGCTTGCGCCGAACGTTTCCTTCGAAGACGGTTCGCTTGTCGAGCCGCTTGCGTGCGTCGTAAAATCGCTGCGCCGCAGCGGCGTGAGGCGCGGCGATACGCTGCACGTCATCGGGCTGGGGGTGATGGGCGTCATGCACGCGCTGATCGGAAAGGCGTTGGGTGCGCGTGTTACCGGCGCCGACCTTCTGGCTCAGCGCGCGGCGTTTGCGCGCACGCTTGGCATTGCGATTGTGGAAGACGGCGGCGCAAAGGCTGACGTCGTTATTTGCGGGCCGGGCTCGCCCGAGGCGCTGCGTGACGCCGCCGCTGCGGTGAACGGCGGTGGAACGGTCGTCATGTTCACGCCGCTCGAGCCGGGCGTCGCGCTCACGCTTGACCCGAACGATCTGTACTTTCGCGACGTGCGGCTGGTAACGAGTTATTCGTGCGGCCCGAATGACACGCGCGACGCGCTGCGCCACATCGAACGCGGCGTGGTTACCGCACGGCGTTTGGGTGCAGCCTTGTATCCGTTGGAAGAAGCCGCGCAGGCCTATGCGGCTCTGCGCGGCTCTAGAGTGCTTAAACCGGTCGTGACGTTTGGCTCGGCGTAGCTCCTGAGCCGATCGAACCGGTCGTGATTTGGCCGCGTTCCGAACTTGCGCTGCTGCGCCACGTCGACTCGATTTGCGAAACGCTTTCGGAGACGCTCGACGGGTCCGCATCCAGTCCCGTTTGCTGAAGATCGTACACGACGATCTCCGGTATGGCCGTTCCGATTTCCATGATGAGCTGCGCATAGTCGCGCATATGCTGCTGCGCCAGCGCGCTGACGTCGGGCATGCCGTACGCGTTTGCGGTGGAAAGCAGCATACTGTAGGAAACGGTGCAGAGCGAAAGCGCCGTGTAGTCGTCGCGAAGACCCTTCGCGACCGCCGTTTTCCGCACTTTGTCGATAGCGCTTGCGAAGAAGCCCGCCGTCGCGCTGACGGCTCCCTTTACCGGATGCGCTTCGTGCCCGCCGTACTGCTCGAGCAGGTTCTTGAGCGCGTCGATGTGCGTGTTCGATAGGTCGGATAGGCGGCGCAGCAGCGTCTGCGCCGTGGGATACGATGAAAGGTCCTCGTCCTTCAGCTGCGCCTCGAACGGCACGCGCACGTGCTCTTCGAGCGCAAGCATGTCGCTAATATAGGTTTGCAAACTGTGTTTTGTGTCAGCCATGATAACGTCGTACCCGTTTCGTCAGCGGTGCACCGCTGCCAGCGCTTGTTCCGGGTAACGTTCGCCCGAAGCGGCGCCGACGGGGAACGCTTGCTCGATGCGTGCGAGATCTTGCCCGGAGAGAGTAACACCGGTCGCCTGCACGTTTTCTTCTAAGTACTTCCGGTGTTTCGTGCCGGGAATCGGCACCACATCCTCTTGCGCCAAGAGCCACGCGAGCGCAATTTGACTGGCCGTAGCGTTCTTTTCACTCGCAATCTCTTGCACGAGGCGCGCGAGGTGCAAATTCTTCTGGAAATTCTCGCCTTGGAAGCGCGGGTGGTTTCGCCGTGTGTCGTCAGCGGGCAGATCCTCGGGCTTTTGAAAGCGGCCGCTCAAAAAGCCACGCCCGAGCGGACTGTAGGCCACGAATCCGATCCCCAGCTCGCGCACCGTCTGCAGCACGCCGTTGCTCTCCGGATCGCGCGTCCAGAGCGAATACTCCGTTTGCAGCGCGGCGATCGGATGCGCCTTGGCGGCCCGGCGTATCGTTTCGGGCGCCGCTTCGGATAGTCCTAAATAGCGCACTTTACCCTCGCGCACCAGTTCGGCCATCGCTCCCACCGTATCTTCGATCGGCGTTTGCGGATCGACGCGATGCTGGTAGTACAGATCGATCGTCTCGACGTTAAGGCGTTTCAAACTGGCCTCGCACGCACTGCGTACGTACTCCGGAGTTCCGCTCACGCCGGCGTACGTGCCGTCCGGTTTGCGCACGTTACCGAACTTCGTGGCAAGCACGACGCGCTCGCGGCGGTCCGCAATCGCGCGTCCGACGAGCTCTTCGTTCTTGCCCACACCGTACATATCGGCCGTATCCAAGAACGTGACGCCCACTTCGATCGCGCGATGAATCGTCGCAATGGACTCCGCATCATCGTAGCCGGCGTAAAAATCCGACATTCCCATGCAGCCGAGGCCCATCGCCGAAACGCGAAGGCCGCTGCCGCCTAACTCAGTGCTGTTCATAGCGGCAATGTTGCCCAGGACGCGACGTGCGTAACGGTGGCTGAGGCTCAGTGGCGCACGGTAACGACCACCCGGGCCGGGCAATACAGCAATAGACCAATAGACGTGTCACCTTGACAAGTGTCAAGATGATATATCTGACGCGGCTTTGCCCAGGAAAGCCTGCCTGCCTAATAAGTCGGTTATCTGCACAAAAAAGAGCCAAGCGTTGTTCGCCTGGCTCTTTGGCTTGAAACGGGCGTGGCCCGCGACAAGGTCTCCGGGCACATCATATCATCCCAGAGTAAAATTAGGGAAGGGCTGATCTCCTCGCACCAACAGCCCCGCTTCAACAGCCGTGCCCGTGGACAGCCATTGCCCTGCTGGACCGGATGGGAGTCGAACCCACTCGCGTTGGTTTTGGAGACCTTGCCGCTACCAAGACCCGGCCCGCGTCTTTGGAATAAGTCTACCATGACGTGTCAACCATAGAATGTGCGATCGGTTTTTCCGGTCGTTCCGTGGTGTAAAAGTCCATTTTTATTAGAGTTTTGCAGACATACTGTCGAATGGAGCAGGTCGGATCATTCACGGATAGATTCATGGATGTTCGTATTGATTTGACTGTTCGCCTAACAGGGTGTAGAATGCCCCCAGCGGGAGGGCGGCCCAGTACGCGGCACTCGCCCTATCCAGGTAGGTGAAAACATGGTGGAAACCCCGGAAAACGCGCGCGCCGAACTACAGCAAACGGAGTACGACCTGAAGCTCGTCGAGCGCGATATAGCCGATGCTGAGCGGCAACTTCAATTCCTTCGTGAGAAGCGGGCCATTATTGCATCCAATATCGAGCTCCGCCAGCGCCTTGTCCGGCAACTTGAATCTATGGCCTCGGTTCATACTTCAGGTTCCGGCTCCAATCACTCCGCCGCACCGCGTGCCCCAGAAACCTTTCAGGACGCCGTCTTTGATGTCTTGAAGGCGGCCGGCGGAAGGCGGATGACCGCCGAGGACATCGAGGCGGAGCTGCGGGGCCGTGGTTTTACGACGGCCGCTAAAAGCCCGGTCAACGCGGTTAGGAACGCTCTCAACAACTTGAAGTTAAAGAAGAAGCCGATTCGGCGGCAGGGTCGTGGGTATTGGCGCTGGGCGGGATCGGCGATGACTGCGGCCCCGGCGCATTCAAACGGTCGGCCAGCGCAAAAGCAGCCGCCCGGCCGCTACGGCTCAAACTACAAACGTGCGGGCGATGCCTTGCGGGAAGTCCTCTTGGGGTTCGGTGCTTCAGGGGCGAAGGGCGATCAGTTGATAGAGCAGTTGAAGGCGCAAGGCTATCTTGCCGGTAGCAATAATCCCGATAAATCCTTAGCTACGCTCATCTATCAACAGCGGCAGGAGGGGCGCCGGATTGACACCCGCCCGGACGGCACATTCGCGCTGATGACCGAGGAACCGCCGATGTAACCCTATCTTATTCAAGGCAAAGGGGAAGGTCCGATCCCTAAACCGTCCTTCCCCTTTGGATCTCGCGCTCGTGGCGGAATCGGTAGACGCGCTAGGCTGTCATCCTAGTGGGCCCTAACCCGTGCGGGTTCAAATCCCGTCGAGCGCACTAAACCTCCTCACCGTTGGGGCTAGAGGCTAATTTACTTTAACACTTTTGCGCGGCGTGTTCCAGTACGGGCTCTTGCACTTAGGACAGACCATCGGATCAGCGCCCTTCTCACG
>JBHEMM010000040.1:0-19487 GCA_046262595.1 Vulcanimicrobiaceae bacterium | reverse complement strand
CAAGTACACCGCGATGAATCCGACCAGGTACGAAATGCCGTACCAATGGATGTTCACCGGCCCAAGGTGAATCGCAATGGGATCGATATTAGGATACGTAAACCAATGATGCATAAGATGAAACGGCAGCCATGGAACCCGCGCAGCTAAACGCCGGGCTCGCCTTTCTCGCGGGGCTCGTTTCCTTTGTTTCACCGTGCGTCCTCCCGCTCGTCCCCGCATATCTGTCGTTCCTGACCGGCTCGACGGTGGAGGAGCTGCGCGGCGATCTGACGCTGGACGCACGGCTAAGAGCTATGGTCCACGCCGCAGCATTCATCGCCGGTTTCACACTGATTTTCGTGCTTTTGGGCGCATCCGCCAGCGTCGTCGGCTCCGCCCTGCGCGAGAACCAAGTGCTCATCGCGCGCGTCGGCGGTGTCGTCGTCATCGTGCTCGGCCTGCAGATGCTCGGCGTGCTTCGCCTGAAATTTTTGGCGATGGACAAGCGCTTTCACGTGCAGACCGGGCGGCGGTCGCTGTGGTCGTCGGTGCTCGTCGGCCTGGCTTTCGCGGCGGGCTGGTCGCCGTGCATCGGCCCGATTTTGGCCGGAATTCTAACCCTGGCCGCGCAAGAGCATGGCGTTTGGCAGGGGGCGTGGCTGCTCTTCGTCTATTCCATGGGGTTGGCGGTGCCGTTTATGGCAACCGCCGCCGCGGTCGGCGTGCTGCTGCCCGTCCTAAGCCGCGTCAAACGCTTTTTGCCTGCGATCGAGATGGCCGCCGGCGGATTCATGGTCCTCACGGGAGTCGTTCTTGTTACCAACTCGTTCCTCCGAATCGCCGGCTGGTTCTATCAGTTCGTCCCGCAGCCAAAGCTTTGAGACGTTTCAGCTCTGCGGTATCGCAGCGCTGGTCATCGCACTCGATCAGTGGAGCAAATGGCTGATCCTCAAACACGTCACCCTCGTGACGGCGTGCGAGCCGTTTTGCGCGAACACGAAAGCCATCGTGCCGGGCTGGCTGAGCGTTACGCCGGTTGCGAACTTTCACGGCGCGTTCGGCATGTTCGGCGGCAATCCGGTGCTGCTCGTTTTGATGGCGCTGGCCGTGCTGCTGCTGTTTTGGTATTCGTTCCGGGATCAAGCGCGCCACTCGCTGCTGGTGCGCATTGCGTTCGGAATGATTCTAGGCGGGGCGGTCGGCAATATCGTCGATCGCGTCCGCTTCCACTACGTCATCGACTTCATCGATTTCAACCGCTTCCCGCACCTGTGGTTTTACACGTTTAACGTTGCCGACGCGTGCATCACGTGCGGGGTCATTCTGCTGATCGTTGCCAGCCTTGCGTCACGACGTCGCGCCTGAGGACGCCGGCAAGCGCGCCGACATCCTCATCGCGAAAGCCGCCGGATTCTCGCGCTCGCTGGTCGCGGACGCGGTGCGCAAAGGGCATGTCCGCGTGAACGGCGTTACGGTGAAAGGCAGCCACGTCGTCGCTGAAGGCGACGTCATCGAATACGCATTGCAAGAACGTGCGGCCCTCGCGGTCGAAGCAGAGTCGATCGATCTTTCCATCGTCTACGAAGACGACGACGTCATCGTCGTCGATAAGCCGGCAGGAATGGTTACCCATCCCGCCCACGGCACGACGAGCGGCACGCTTGTCAACGCGCTGCTGGGATACGTGCGCACGCTGCCCGGAGATGTGCTGCGGCCCGGCCTGGTTCACCGGCTCGACCGCGACACCTCGGGGCTTCTGGTCGTCGCGAAGACCGAAGCTGCCCTCAGTGCGCTCGGCAAGGCGATGAAAGGCCGGCACATCTCGCGCGAATATTTAGGCCTGGTGGCCGGCACGCCCGCGCATCCAAAGGGCACGATCGACGGCGCAATCGGACGCGACCCGCACAACCGTTTGCGCTACACGATCACCGCACAGGGAAAGCCCGCAGTCACGCATTACGAGCTGCGCGAACGCCTCAACGAGGCAGCGGAGTTGATCTTCACGCTTGAAACGGGACGCACGCATCAAATCCGCGTGCATATGGCAGCGATGGGAAACCCCGTGCTCAACGACCCGGTCTACGGAAAAACGGACCGGCGTTTCGAGTTGCCCGGGCAAGCGCTGCACGCATGGCGTTTGGCGTTCCGGCATCCGCGAACCGCGCGCGAGATGGAGTTCCAAGCCGATCCGCCCCCGGAATACGTCAGTGCCAAGCAGCTTCTTCACCCTTCATAAAACCGACGGCGGCGCGCGCCGCGGCACATTGCAAACAACGCACGGCGCAGTGCAGACGCCCTCGTTCATGCCGGTCGGAACCGGAGCAACGGTTAAGGGCCTCACGCCCGACGAAGTGCGCTCGGCACATTCGCAGATCTTGCTGGCAAACACGTATCATCTGTGGCTGCGCCCGGGTCTTGATCTGCTGCGCGATGCAGGGGGCCTGCACGCGTTCATGGCCTGGGATGGGCCGATCCTTACGGATAGCGGCGGCTTTCAAGTGTTCAGCTTGGAGTCGCGGCGCACGCTCGACGAAGACGGCGTAACGTTCGCCTCGCATCTCGACGGCACGCGGCACCGCTTCACGCCCGAGAACGTGCTCGCATTCCAAGAAGGCATCGGCGTTGACATCGCTATGCAGCTCGACGTCTGCGTGAAGCTGCCCGCAACGCGCGAGCAGATTGCGCGTTCGGTTCACCTCTCCGCGCGGTGGGCCGCGCGCAGCGCGCAAGCGCGCAGCCGCCCCGAAACCGCACTGTTCGCTATCATGCAAGGCGGCTTGGACGAAGAATTGCGCGCGCAGAGCGCGCAAGCGATCGGGGAGTTGGATGTGCCCGGCTATGCGATCGGCGGGTTGTCGGTCGGCGAAACGCGCGAGGAAATGTACCGCGTGGCGCGTTCGTCGGCCGCGCTGCTGCCCGCGGAAAAGCCACGCTATTTGATGGGCGTGGGCACGGTGCGCGATATCCTCACGGCTGTGGACTGCGGCATCGACATGTTCGATTGCGTCTATCCGACGCGCTGCGGGCGTAACGGCCGCGCGATGACCCGGACGGGAGAATTCGCGATACGCAACGCAGCGTTCGTGCGCGACTTTTCACCGCTGGACGGCGCCTGCGGCTGCTTCGTTTGCACGACGTTCACGCGGGCGTATCTCGCGCATCTGTTCCGCTCGGGCGAGATGCTGGGCCCGCGTTTGCTGTCCTACCATAACGTCTACCTGCTCAACGATCTGATGCGCGAGGCGCGGGCGGCAATCGAGGAAGGGAGTTGGACGCGTTTTCGCGATAGCGTGCTCGGAGACGTGCTGAAATGATCCGCTTATTCGTCGCCGGTTATCCGCGCGAAGCAACCAAAGACGATCTGCTGCAGATCTTCCGCCAATACGGCGCGAAAGACGAAGACATCACGTTTCCGCGCGACCGCCGCAGCCGCCGCAAAAAGGGCTATGCGTACGTCAACGTTTCGGACGATACAGCGGCGCAAACGGCGATCGCAAGCTTCAACGAATTTCTCATCGAAGGCAAACCGCTCACGGTCATCCGCGCTTCAGACCGCCCCCCCAAGCAGCGCCGGCTGCGCCGCTGAACGCGCGCCGCGGCAGCCGTTGCGCCGATGGAAAAACCGTTAACGCGCAAAAGCACGCTGTGGGCTGGTTCACGAACCGACGACAGCGGCGCAGGCCGAGCAAAGCGAAGGATGTGCCGCCACCGCACCCAGCGGCAGATACTTCCAACAGCGCGCGCACTTCTCGCCGTCCGCAGGCTGCAGCGTGAGAAGCGGTTCGCCTTGGCCCGATTGCAGCGATAGCGCGGAAACGACCAGCGCTTCGCGCACCGCATCGCTCTGCGGTGCGAGACGTTCGTACCACTCGGGCGGTAGGGTCAGGCGCGCCTGCAGTTCGTAATCGCGCTTTCCTTCACTCGCGGCAACTTGCGCCCGAAGCGAACGCAGCATCGCCCACGTCTTCGGCGCATCGGCGCTCTCAGGCTTGCGCGCCTCCAGCGGCAGGTCGAACACGCTTTGCGCTCCGCGCCGCAGGGCGGACGGCACGTGCTGCCACGCTTCTTCGGCGGTAAAAGAGAGCACCGGCGCGAGCATCGTCGCAAAGCGCGTAAGAATGTGCAGCACGGCGCTTTGCGCGCTTCGCCGCCGCGGATCGGCTGCGGCGTGCGCGTATAAGCGATCCTTGAGCGCGTCGAGATAAAAACTGGAAAGATCGTCGCTTTCGAAACGCAGGATATCCAGATACGCATCGTGCAGCCGGTACGCGCGCAAAAGCTCCGCCACGCGCGCGGCCCACGCATCGGCAACATCGCACGCGAGCGCGTCAAACCATTGCATTTGCTTGCGCGCAACCACCGCTTCCGCGGGTAAGTCGTCCAAATTGCTGAGCATGAAGCGCAGGCGGTTGCGCACGTTGCGGTACACGCGGCTGACTTGATCGATAACGTTGGGGCCGAAGCGCACGTCGTCCACGAACTCGGTCGAAGCAACCCACAGACGCAGCACGTCCGCGCCCCATTTCTGCATCGCCTCCGCGGCGTCGATACCGGTGCCGAGCGACTTGCTCATCGCGCGGCCTTGCTCGTCGTTCACCCACCCGGGTTTGACGACGTGCCGGTAGGGCGCCGCGCCTTTGACTGCCGTTGCAATGACGATGGAACTGCGGAACCACCCGCGGTACTGGTCCGCTCCTTCGACGACCACATCCGCCGGCCACGGCAAGCCATTCTTTCCGAGCACCGCCAAGTTCGTGACGCCCGATTCGAACCAGATGTCGACGATGTTCTTCTCTTTTTCGAACGCCGTGCCCCGACATTTTGGACAGTGGAAATCGGGCGGCAAGAACGTTTGGACCGGATCGCTCCACCACGCGTTTGCGCCGCTTTCCCGGAAGCGCTGCGCCGCTTTGAGCGCGACGGCCGGATCGAGCAGCGACTCGTTGCAGCCCAGACAGATCACCGCCGGGATGGGCGTTCCCCACGTGCGCTGACGCGAGATGCACCATTCGGGATGATTCTGCAGCATTTGTTCGATGCGCTGCTCGCCCCACTCCGGTGTCCAGCGCACGTTGTGAATATTATCGATCGTGCGCGCGCGCAAGCGGTTCTGATCCATCGCGATAAACCACTGGGCGGTCGCGCGAAAGATTACCGGATGATGACAGCGCCAGCAGTGCGGATAGCTGTGCGTAAATTCAAACGCATCCCAGAGCGCACCGCTCGCGCGCAGGTCCTCGACGATTTGCGGGTTCGCTTTCCAAATATGCATGCCGGCGTACGGACCGGCTTCGGCGGTAAACACGCCGCGCGCATCCACCGGATTGAGCACAGGCAGATTGAAGCGCATGCCGGTTTCAAAGTCGTCGGCACCGTGACCCGGCGCCGTGTGCACCGCGCCCGTTCCCGTTTCGAGCTCCACGTACTCCGCCGTTACGACCAGCGAATCGCGGTCCAGGAACGGATGGCGCAGCGAAAGACCGCTCAGTGCTTCACCGCCGGCCGTTCCGAGCAGCGCCATGCTGCCGAAATGCTCGCCGAGGACATGCGGTGCCCGCTCGAGCGCGACGATAAGCAATTCACCTGCGTGCTCGTACAGGCCGTACTGCGCCTCGGCCTTCAAGGCAACGGCGACGTTAGCGGGAAGCGTCCACGGCGTGGTCGTCCAAATCAGAATGGAAACGCGGCCGCCGCCATCTTTTGCGTTGAAGGCGTGCAGCAAGGCGTCGCGCTGCTCGCTGTGGGCGCTGAAGCGCACGAAGATTGAGGGCGAGACTTTTTCTTTGTACTCGATCTCCGCTTCGGCAAGCGCTGTCTCATCGTGAATGCACCACAGCGTCGAGCGAAGGCCTTTGTAAAGTTGTTTCGTGCGCGCCAGCTCCGCTAACGCTTCAACGATCGTCGCTTCAAATTCCGGATCGATCGTGCGGTACGGGTGCTCCCAGTCGCCGAAGTTTCCCATACGGATGCGCGTCTCGCGCTGCCGGTCCAGCCAATGGATGGCGCGCTGTCGGCATAGCTCCCGCAATTCCAGCGGATCGATCGCATGGAAATCTTTGATCTTCAGATGCTTGAGCGTATCGAGCTCGATCGGGAGCCCGTGCATATCCCAGCCGGGAACAAACTTCGCCCATTTGCCGTCGAGCAAGGCGATCTTGTTGAACACGTCTTTGAGCACCATGTTCAAAAAGTGGCCCATATGCAGGTTGCCGTTCGCATACGGCGGACCGTCGTGCAAAATCCAGGGACCGCCAGATTTATTGTGTTCCAGCCGGCGCTCGTATGTCGCGTGCTCGCGCCACCACGCCACCCGATCCGGTTCGCGCTTGGGCAGATCCGCTTTCATGGGGAACGCGGTCTTGGGAAGGTTCAAGGTTTCGCGATAATCGCGCACGCCGGTTTCGCTCATAGGCTTGCGGGTCTTTCGCGCACCACGACGTCGAGAACCTCGAAATTCCGCGAGGCAAGGGCGCGAAGACGCTCGCCGGACTGTGCAAGCGCGTGCGACAGCTGCTCCCGCTCAGCCCAGAGCCGCTCGATGAGCGCGTCCGTATCTTGCGCGGGGGGTTTTGCCGAGGGCGGATCGAGCGAGAAAAGCGCGGGCAGCGGATACGCAAGATCGGTGCACAACGCGCTCACTTTTGGATCGTAAGGCACGGCCAAGAACGGTACGGCGTAGCGCGCCGCGAGTATGAGTGCATGCAGTCGCATGCCCACGACGGCCCTCGAGCGGCGGATGATCGCCGCCGCGCGTGCGAGCGTGCACTCCGGCAACAACACCGGCGCCGTTTTGCATTTGCGGATCACCATTGTCGAAACTTCCGCATCCGCCACGCCGCCGAGCGGCAGGAAGGCAACCCGCGCACCGTAGGTCTGCGCAAAGCGGTCGGCTGCATGTGCGAGCACGTCGACGCGCTCTTTTAAGCCGTTCGCTTTGCGCACGCAGAAGATCACCAGCGGATCGCTTTGCGGGCCGATGCCTTCGCTCGAAAGATCGGCCTCATCGTCCGGCGCATCGTACAGAAACACCGGGTCGGCGGTTTGCTCAACGCGCGTGTCCGGCAGCAGCGATACAAGCAACTCCTTTGAACGGGAGTCGCGCACCGTCGCGGCGCGCACGCCTTTGCACCATTCTTTAACCAGCGCCTTACCCCAGAAGTCCAGCGGGCCGATCGACTGCGCGAAGATCATCGCCTTATGGTTCGCGCGCGTTGCCGTGCGTAAAATACCCGCGTAATACATCAAGCTTCGCAAACTCGTTGCGTTTTGCAGCAAACCGCCGCCGCCGGAGAGCACCACGTCGGCGTTGTGGATAGCTTCACGCACCGCGCGCGCATCCCAACGCGGCGTTGCGTGCACGCGCAGCTCGTGCGCGGTTTGCTCTGGAGCGGCGGATAACACGTCAATCTCTGCAAAGGGGTGGCGCGTCTTCAACTGCGAGACGATCACTTCGAGCAGCGCCTCATCGCCCAAATTTCCAAAGCCGTAGTAGCCGGAAATCAGAAACCGCACTACTTTCGGAAACGCCGGTAGAGCGCGATGAAGAGCGCGCCGATGAGAATGCCGAGCACGAGTCCAAGGAAGACGCGTTCGAGCGAGATGAGCAGCGGCGTATGCAGATGCGAGAACGTGTCGATGACGTCGCCGATACCGATTCCGGCCGCAAGCGCGAGCAAGATGCCGCAAATGCGCCGGTCCGACGGCGTGAGCGCCGGAACGAGCATCATCAGCGGAAAACCGAGCACGAATTCTTTGAAGCGCGGACGCACGCTGAGCAGCGCGGTGAGGTGATGGCGCAGCGCCAGCTCGAAGTTCGAGGGCGCGATGTCGCTTTGGTTGCCGCTGCGCATCAGCAGCAGTGCGCCGGCGCCCAGTACGATGCAGGCCACAATAATTTGATAGATGCGAATCGGCGCGGCGAAGGCTTCACGCGCGTTGCCCAGCCGCGCGTTAAAACGCGAGGTAAACAAGTACAACGCGAGGGCGATGAGCGGCGGCAGGCCCAACACGAGCTTCACGCCGCGGAACGTGTCGACTTCTTCCATCAGCAGCGGTGCGCTCATCACTCCCACGACGGTCAGCGCTCCAAGCAGCGCCACAACCGTGGCGAGCACCGTCCAGCGGATACTTACGGCGAGCTGCGCGCCGAAACGCGCCTTCGGCGTTTCGTTAAACGCGCCGTCCAGCGCCGTAAAAGCAGCCGCGGCGAACAGCAACGCACCGGCAAGCGCCACAACGGAGCGCGCAAGCACGTCGTGATGCGAGAGGTAGCCGCCCGCGATGACGAGCACGGTAAGGGCGTAGGCCGCAACGGCCCATCGCCGCCGGTAGGCGCCGTACCAGCCCAGGAGCAGGACGAACATCGAGGGAGCCGCGAGCGCGGCCATGCCGACGGCGAGCGGACTGTTGCCCTTGTACGTTTGCGGAACCGGCGATGCGCGCCCCAAGCGGAAACCGTGGCCGCGCAGATCCAAAGCGATCTCACGAACGATCTCGACGTTCGTTTTCTCCCCCGAGAGGCCGTTGTACGCGTGCAGAAAGGGGCGCAGATACACCACGCGGACGTTGCGCTCACGCGCGCCGAGCTCGTAGCGCGCAACGATAACCGGAACGGTCAGCTTATCGAGCTCCGGTTTGCTGATCGCCTGCACGCGCACCGTACGTCCGGGAATGAGCTTTGCCAGTTCGGCGTACCCCTTTTGCGCCTGCGTCGGGTCGCCGGTCTCGATCATTCCGAAGTTCGTCTGCGGGTGCGCGGAAAACGCATCCGCTGTATCTTTGAGATGGTCGGGAAAGCCGAGCACTTGATTGCGCAAGCCGAAGAAAATTGCCGTGGAGAGCCACTTCCCCGCGCCGACGTCGTCGAACATCGCGCCGATCTGCGCCCCCTGCAGCCGCTCGTCGTTCTGCAAACGCGGCTCAACGAAAAAGCCGAGTTTGCGTGCTAAAGACACTTGGTCCGATGGAATCCCCAGGCCGACGCTGTTGAAGTAATCGACCTGCGTGCGCAGGGCAATCACATACGGGGCGCCGCGATGCAAAACCCGGATTCCGCTGCGCTCAAAGTGCAACGGCAGCTGCTGCATATAGCGGTCGAAGCTCGGTTTGTCGTAGGCGAGGATAAACACTTCGTCCGCGCGCACGCTGTTCGATCGCACCAGACGCGCGAGCGTTGGGTTTGCAAGCGGCGAGACGCGCGCCGCGTCCAGCAGCGCCGTGCCGGAAATGGCGAAACCGTAACGCGACATCGACGACGTCAGCGACCCGCCGAGTTCTTCGGAGAGCGCGAGCGAGGTGAGCCCGGCGCGCCGCATGTTTACCAGCAGCACGTCCATGTTGTAGTTGTACGAGCGGGCAAACGCGAGCAGATCGTTGTAGTCGACCGCCAATTCGACGCGATTCGTCCGCTGCTCCACCCGATAGCGCGTCGCGGCGATAAAAAGCGAGGCGAGCAACGCAAGCAAAAGCACGAACGCCGCATAGCGCGTGCGCGGTTCGATACGGTTCACGGACGGGCGTTTTCGCTTTAAAAACAGGAAGGCCCGCCGTAGGCGAGCCCCCTGCCGTCGCGTATGCGGTTGCCCGCATACCGGGTGTGGGCGACGCTTTTAAAACACCGGACGACGCAAGCCCACAGATGCGCCGCCGCGAAGGTGTCGATTAGGCGCCGATGGGCGCCGACTCCTTGTGTCTGCCTACAGACTACCACATCTTAACAAACGTCATCCTGTTTTCCACTTCGCGAGCCGCTTTTCGGCAAAAGCTGCAATGCCTTCTTGGGCGTCCGCCGCCTGCGCGTTCGCGGTCATGATCTCTTTGGCGTAGTTATACGCGCGGCCTTGCTCGAGTTCGATCTGTGTGTAAAATGCTTGCTTGCCGAGTGCGACAACCGTGCGGCTTGCTTGCCCTATCTTCCGTGCGAGCTCCAACACTTCGTGGTGCAGGCGGCCCGCGGGCACGACGCGGTTCACCAGCCCCCATTGCGCCGCCGTGGCCGCGTCGATGAATTCACCGGTGAGGAGCATCTCCATCGCGCGTTTGCGCCCAATAGCGCGCGTGAGCGCGACCATCGGCGTGGTGCAGAACAAACCGATCCGCACGCCCGGTGTGGCGAAGCGCGCACCTTCCGCGGCGACGGCGAGATCGCAGCTTGCAACGAGCTGGCAGCCCGCGGCCGTGGCAATTGTCTGCACTTCGGCGATGACGGGCTGAGGAATACGCTGGATCGTCTGCATGAGTTCAACGCAAACATCGAAGATCTCGCGGTATGCTTCCTCATCGCGGCAAGCCAACTCGCGCAGATCGTGCCCGGCGCTGAAGGCGGCGCCTTCGCCTCGCAAGACGACGGCGTAGACGCCTTGCTGCGCCGAAACGCTTTGAAACGCGCCGATCAACTCGCGCATCAGCTCGAGCGAGAGAGCGTTGCGCTTGTCAGGCCGCTGCATGGTGAGGACGGCGATGCCGCCGTCGTCTTCGAAGGCGGTTGCGACATGGTTCATGTGGTTCATAAAGATATGGGCGATGACGGGCTCGAACCGCCGACATCCTCCTTGTAAGGGAGGCACTCTCCCAACTGAGTTAATCGCCCGTGATCTTATTTTATATCACTGATTCCCGTAGCACTACACCGTTCAGCGGCTCTTCACCCTTGTCCTGACCCTTTGTCAGCCGCCAACGCGCAGCTCGGACGCAGAGACCCTTGCTTATGCAGGGCGCCGCGTAGCGCCTCTGGACTTTGGTTGAGCTGGCGAATGAACACATACCCCAGAAACGCGATGTATGCCGTCCACGGGCTGGGCGGGCGTCAATCCTTTTTTGCCACGCGAAAACGTGCGGCCGCGAATATCGAAATGCAATTTTTTCTTGCGAATCAGCCTATCGGCACCGAATTCCGTTAATCCATTTCGAGCGCGCGGAACGGCGCGTCCAAAGCGGATTTCCGGTGCAGAGCGGAACACTAGCGCTAACCGTCTCGCACTTCACTTCTTCGAGAAGCTTCGCCGGAGGACGTAATGCCAAGCGATATAGAATTAGTTCAACAGCTCTACAGCGGCTTTAACGCGCGAAACATTGACGACGTTCTTGCAGCGCTCGCCGAGGATGTCGAATGGGCCAACGGGATGGATGGAGGGCATGTTCATGGCCGTGAAGCCGTCCGAGCATATTGGACGGAACAGTGGGCGACAATCAGTCCGCATGTCCAGCCGAACAAAATTAGCCAAGAACCTGATGGTTCGACGGCGGTGCAGGTTCACCAGATTGTCCACGATCTTAACGGTGCTCTGCTGCTTGAGGAGACGGTTCGTCACGTCTTCCGCATTGAAGGCGGCAAGGTGAAGCGTTTCGATATCAAAAGCGCGTCTCAGTTGTCTTCCGTCGTCCACGGAACATAACCGACGCTCTTAGCGTAGGCATTAGCAGCGCGGGCTGCTCTATTGAGGCCGAGGTCTTGCGGAACGCGTTGGCCCGGCGGTTCCGAGCGTCGCGCCGGTTCGCCGTGTACGCGCACCGGCGTGTCGGGGCGATGAGCCAGTGATTTTGCTTCGTCGTAAAGGATGGTTCTGCATTCGTGATAGGCGAAAACAGACACCATGCACCGGGCCAGCGCCGTTTCTACCGAAAGCCGAGACGACGGACGAGTTCGAGCGGCCGATTCTGGACAAGTACGAAAGCGAAGGCAGCGCGTATTGTTCCATGGCGCGGACCTGGGGCGACGATCGTCGATCCGCTCGGCACGCACGGAATCATCGCAATGGGTTTGGATCGGCCGCGCACGCGCCCATCCTGCCGACGATCTACGACGGCGTCTCTCGGCTGTGAGCTCGCTGCAATGACGCCGGAATGGGTGGGCGCTATCTCGTCCCTGGTGACCATGGTTGTGATCGCCGGCTCGGTGTTCGCGGCGATAACTCAAGTGCGCCATATGCGCGGGTCGAATCAGATTCTTGCGCTTACCGAGCTTCGTGAAACGATCGAGAATCCGGCTTTCCAGCTGAAACTTCGCGAAATCTACGGCAACCTCGCGGAACGCCTTAACGAACGCGAGTTCTTGCAAAAAGTGGTCAGTTTGCCAAGGATCAACGGATTGCCCGAGCTCGAGGCGGCGCTCGTCGTCGGCAACTTTTTCGAAAATGCGGGCTGCCTGGTCAAAAATCGAATCATCGACGCGACGATTTTCTGCGATTTATGGGGCGACAACGTCATCGGTTCATGGGAAGCACTCGCTCCGCTCGTCTTCGCTCGCCGGATTACGGCCGGGCCAGGGGTGTATGAGAACTTTGAGTATCTCGCGGTGCTGGCCAGCGAGTTCAAGGCCAAGTATCCTGAGGGCACGTACCCCAAGAATTTGCCGCGCAAGCCGAAGCCGGCGGGATGGACAATGGATTGACCGCCGACTCAGACGGTACCGAAGTCGACGAGCCTCGTACACGGGAATTAAACTAAACGACGCCCTTAGCTCGGACCGCCTGCCGATCGAGCCGGGCCGCGGACTGCGGCCCGGCTGAAAAACGCGTGACGTTTGCAACGAAGCAGCGCCTGCGCTAGCTGCGCGAACAAATCTCCGTTTGGCCGAACGCCTTGCCGTTCACTACGCCACTGAACCGAACCGTAAAGTGCTTCGTGCTTTGATAGCGCACCTTGAGCGTCGTGTTCATTCCCGAGGGATACACCGATGTAAAATCAATGCCGTTCGCCGCGACGCTCTTGCCTTCCAAGAGCGAATACGAGCCGTCCGCCCCAAGATAGGAATAGATCCATTTGTTTTTGGAACGATCGTAGGTCACAAAACCGCGTTCGGTCGCTTCCGAAAGCTCCATTGCTTTGCCGCCGAAGAGCGGGGAAAACGTCGAACTGTGCTTCCGCGCGCCACCTGTGGTGCAGGTGAACGCGCCAAGCGCGTTTTTCATCATTTGCGCTGGGGGCGTCACGGTGCCGGCGGCGTTCCCGTTCGGCGGAAACAGCATTAAAAAAGCCAGAAAACATATAAACGGTTTCATCAGAACCTCCTTTGCGGCGACGGTTCGCGCAAGGCAAGCGTTAACCTGGTGATTTCGAACCGGCACGTCGTTCGGCTTGCCGTAGGTTCGCTGCGGCAACAGCTCGCAAACGCCGCCGCATGGGGCGCGATCATCCCGCGATGGTTGCTGCCGTCCGGCACAAGAAACGGTGTCGGCTTAATACAGCCAGCGAGGCGCCTTCGCTTTATACCGGCGATATTGCTCGCCGAATTTTTGCTCGAGGTAGCGCTCCTCGCGTTCAATGACGCCCGCGTTCATGAACCGCACAATCACGGGCAGTGCAGCAAGCGATAAACCGCTGCCCGCCGCGAAGGCAACGCCCGCGTATGCGAGGGTCAACCCCACGTAGATCGGATTGCGCGTGTACGCGTACGGGCCCGATTGCACAAGCGCCGTCGTTTCTTCGAACGGATCCACCGGCGTTTGCGCTTTGCCGAACTCGCGAAACGATGGAGCCATGACTGACGCTGCGGCCGCGAAAAACCCTATCGAGAGCAGGCGCAGCGGCGCAGGCAGCCGCTTCTTGGAGGTCACGCGGTCGACGATGAGCGTGGTCAAAAGCGGAATGCCGTAGATCAGCGGAGGGAAGGCGACTACGCCTGCGGTGTTGGGCCCTTTACTCATGACCGTATTGTAGCCGACCGCTCAACGCATGCGGCGGAAACGAGATCTTCATGCGCGAGCGTCCCGCCAAGAAGCACATCCTCACAGCGGTCACGGTTTCGCCTGGGCGATTTTCTTTCCGAGAATCGTCAAAGCGGCTTGAAGTTGCGAGTCGTGCTCGACGTCGCCATAGCGCGCGTCCTTGTTTTCCGTAACCGTATAGTCGGGCTCGATGCCTTTGAGGTTGATATCGCGGTTCTTCGGGGTGAGATAATGCGCCGTCGTGATCTTGATAGCCGCGCCGTCGGGCAACTGCGTGAGCGATTGCATCACGCCTTTGCCGAACGTTTTTTCGCCGACGAGCACCGCTATGCCGTCGTCTTGAAGCGCGCCGGCCGTGATCTCGGAGGCGGAAGCCGTATAACGGTTGACGAGCAGCGCCATGGGACGCGGCGGCAAGGCGTGGCCTTGAGCATCCACCGTTTCGCTCGCGGCGCCGCGCTGTTCGATCGTCAACAACGGATCGCTATTGACAAATTTAGAGCTGATGTCGAGCGCCGAGCTCACATATCCGCCGCCGTCGTTGCGCAGATCGATCACATACGCGCGTACATCGTTGCGCTGGGCGCGATCGAGCGCGCTGGAAAACTCCGACGGCGTTTCCCGCCCGAACTGCATGATCCAAATGTACGCCACATGCTGCGCGAGCATCTTGTAGATGACGGTGGGCGGACGCACTTCCGATCGCGTAATCGATAGGGGCGGCTGCGCTTTCCCGTCGCGTTCGAATTGGACGTGCACGGCCGTGCCGATGTTTCCGCGCAGCAATTTGGATGCGCTCTCCTGATTGTGGTTGCGCGTGGACACACCGTCAATGGCGGTAAAGACATCGCCCGTCTGCAGGCCAGCTCTCTCCGCGGGCGTCCCGGGCACGACGTAATAGGCGCGGATATATTTCGTAAGCGGGTCGGGTTCGATCAGCACGCCGATGCCGGAGATCTTTTCGGGGTCGAGCGCCGCGTTAAATTTGCGAAATTCATCGGGAGTAAAGAATGCGGTGTAGCGATCGCCGATCGAGCGCGCCATCGCCTCAATGGCGCCATACGTCAGATCGACACCCGATTCGTGGGTTGCGTTTTGAGCCAGCGCGATGGCGTCCGAAAGTGCGGACACGTTCGCTCCGCCGTTGCCGCTGTCGTGTAAAGCGGGAAGCGTCAGACGCACGCCGCGTTTGCGCGCCGATTCCGCAAGCGAATCGCGAACGCTGTCCATGAGGTGCTGTACGTCGACCCTTGAATAATACGTTGCCGAGAGCAGCTGATAGCTCTCGCGCAGGTCCTCGCCGGCGCCCGCCGGAGGGGCCGCGGCAAACAGAGCCAGCGGCAACGCAAAGATAACGGCAATAGAAACGGCCCGGCGTGGTAAGCGCATATCCGTATTTATCGGCCGGGCCCGCGTATTTCCTACTTGAAGCGTTCAAGCTCTAGCCAATTGGACGGTAAGCGCATGGGGTAGAAATATCGCCAATGGACGACGCCGCCATCGTGCGTTTGACGGGGGAGTACGACATCTCCCGGCGTGACGAACTCGACTCGCTTCTGGACCGGTTCGGTGATGCCGAACCCCTGGTTTTCGACTTCGAAGCCGTCAACGGGATCGACACGGCAGCAATGCGTTCGCTCGTCCGCTTCCAGCGCGCGCGCACGGAGGCAGGCAAGACGCCGATCGTGCTGGCACACGTGAGCGCACGCGTTCGGGATTTTCTGGCCGTCGCGGATCTCGGCGAAACGTTCGAGTTACGCGACGACATCTGAACGCCCTGGAAGTCTCCGCCGCTGCGATTCTCGAGGAGCTCACTGCGCGCGCCGCGCAGCCGCCGTACCGGCGCGAACGCGTTTTTTTGAACGGCGTTGCACGTCGCGCGTTCGAATCGCTCGCGCAGTTGCAGTGCGAACGCCGCCTGCTGCAATTCTGCTACAGCGTTAAAACGAATCCGCGCGTAGAGATGCTGCAGGCCGCGCTCGACAACGGAATTCGGCCGGAAGTGATCAGTCCCGCCGAATTGGAACACGCCGCCCGCTTCGGGGCGCCGCTTCCTGCGATCGTGTATAACGGCCCGTACCCGGCGGCGTTTTGCGGCGCGCAGCCGGGCATTGTTTTCGCCGATTCGGTGCAAGCTTTTACCCAAAACGCACAGCGGTTCGCCGGCGCGCTGTGCGGCGTGCGCGTGCGGCCGCCGCAGATCGCATCGCGGTTCGGCGTGCCGCACGAAGATCTTGTGCAGCTGGCCCGGGCGATCCGCGAGAGCGGTCGCGCGTCCTTCGGCGTGTCCTTTCACGTGCGTCCTGAAGACTACGGCCGGTACACGTGGCGCGCACTCGCGCAATCCGTCATAAGCATCGCACAAGACTTGGAGCGCGCCTCCGGCTCGCGCGTTGCCGCATTTGATTGCGGCGGCGGTAAAGAGCCGCGCACATTTGACGCATCGGTACGCGCAGGCGATTTTGAATGGCTTGAAGACGCCGTGAGCGGCTCGCTTGCATCGGTGAAGCTTGTCCTTGCGGAGCCCGGGCAAGCGCTTGCCGCGGCGGTCGAAGCGCAGATCGCTCCGATTCTGGAGGTGCGCGAGAACGACATCGTAATCGACGCCGGGTACCCCGATGTGCCGCAGATCCGCACGTTCGAGCATCGGCTCTTTTTGATGCGTAATGGACGCATCGAGCCGGTGCGCGCCGGCGCCGGACGCATTCTCGGACGGACGTGTTTGGAATATGACGTCGTTGCGAGCAACGTGGATCTAAGCGGATGCGAAGCCGGCGCGGCGGTCGTTATCGCGGACTGCGGCGCATACGACGCAAGCATGGCGTTCGACTTTTCGCAAGGAGTACGCAGTAGTGGGAATAGTGTCCAACATGGCGGGCCCCTACGCTGAGAAAACGACCTACCTGTTGCCCCTTCGCGCTTCCTGCGCCGTTATTCGGGGGGAGTTCGCAGCTTATTTACGCTCGCTTGCAGTGAAGCAAATCGTTGTCGTCGATGGTTCGCCGCCCTCGGTTTTCGCAGAGCACCGCAAAGTGTTGGACGGCGTGGCGGTACACGTGCCGCCGGACCCCCATATCGCGGGCACGAACGGAAAGGTGCGCGGCGTTTTGACGGGATTGCAGTTCGCCACACAGCCGTACATCGTCGTCGCCGACGACGACGTCCGTTACGAGAACGCAGCGCTTGAGCGCACGCTCGCGGCGCTCGAACGTGCTGACGTCGTGCGTCCGCAGAATTATTTCGAGCCGCTTCCTTGGCACGCGATTCTGGACACCTCGCGCACCCTGATCAATCGTGCGCTTGACGGCGATTGGCCCGGCACGCTTGCGTTTCGTGCGCAAGCGCTGCCTCGGGGATACGATGCGAACGTGCTGTTCGAAAATCTGGAGCTCGTGCGCACGATCCGCGCGCAGGGTGGACGCGAAATCGTTGCGCGCCGGATCTACGTGCGGCGCCTTTCGCCCTCAAGTGCGCACTTTTTGAGTCAGCGCATCCGCCAGGCATACGACGAGTTCGCGCGCCCGCTGCGGCTTGCTTCAGCGCTTACGGTGCTTCCCGTCCTCGCCGGATGCATCGCTGCGCACAACTGGCAGATCCCCGTTACGCTGGCAGGGCTGGCAATGGCGGCAGCGGGGATCGGTTTCGCGCGTGCGGGCGGCGCGCAGTATTTTCCGATCGCGGCGGTGTTTACCGCGCCGCTCTGGGTTTGCGAACGCGCGATCTGCGCATGGCTTGCGGTTGGTTCGCGCGTGTGCTTCGGCGGAATGCGCTACAGCGGAACCGTGGTCACGCGTGCCGCAACGCCGACGCGGCTGCTGCAGCGAGCGTGGCAGCGATGACGCCCCAACAGGCGGTCTCGCTTTACGAGTCGGCCAATCCGTTCACGTCGGCAGCGGCCCTAGCGGCCAGCAACTATTCCGCCGTCATGGACGGCAACCTCGTGCGTCTGCTCGATTGGAAAGAACCCTCCGCGAACGCAAAAATGACGGACAAATCGATTCGCGCGTTTCTATCGAGCGCGCGTTTTTCATGCGTTGCGGCGAAAGCATCGGTGCGAAGCGGCGGTTACCGCTTCGGGTGGTACGAGGGTTTTCCGGCGCGCCGTTCCGCCGCAGGGCTCGCGCGCGATCTCGCGGCATTCGTTGCCGAGCAGCGGTACATGCGCAGCCGTTATACCACTTTCGTCGCCGCGTTTGCCGAGCAGCCGATCGAAGACGAGTTGTCGTTCGAGCGCGCACTGTGGAAGCAGTTGCAATATCTTCACGAGGAGGACGCAAAGCACTTCCCGTGGGCGCCCGGTGTATCGGCCGACCCGCAAAGCGTGCATTTCGCCTTCAGTTTTGCGCAATCGCCATTTTTTGTGGTCGGCATGCATCCGCGCAGCTCGCGCGATTCCCGGCGTCTGTTCGTTCCCGCATTGGCCTTCAACGCACACGCACAATTCGCTGCGGCAAAGCGGGACGGCAACTTCGAGCGCATCCAGCGAATCGTTCGTGAGCGGGAGATTGCACTGCAGGGCTCCGTCAACCCCGAACTGCGTGCGTACGGTGAAAGCAGCGAAGCCCGGCAATACGCGGGACGGCAAACGGAACAGAAATGGCGCTGCCCGTTTCACCGGCAATCGTAATGCTACCGGCGCAAAGCGGTGCCGCCGGGCTGCTCGGGCGCGGCGCCCGGCTGCGCGTCGTCGCGCTCCATAGCGAACAAGTGGCCGACATCGCGCTTTTCAACGCCGCCGATCCGCGCGATGCCTTTTCCGCCGGGCGCACGATCGATTACAACGAGTCAACACGCCTCGCGTGCGGAACGACGCTGTACTCACAACGCAGTACACCGATCGCGCGCGTCGTTGAAGACACCTGCGGTGCACACGATATGCTGCTCGCGCCGTGCAGCATGGAAATGTTCGCACGGCGCGGGCAGCCGGCGCACCCGAGTTGTTTTACAAGTTTGTGCCGCGCACTGCGCGAGTTCGCCGTGGATCCGGATTCGCTCGTCGCTACAATAAACGTTTTCATGGACGTACGCGTGCACCGCGACGGCCGCGTGACGATCCATCCGCCGCCCTGCCGCACCGGCGACATGTTTACGATCGAAGCGCTGACCGACCTCGTCTTCGGCATCAGCGCATGCTCGTCGGAACTGACGAACAACGGCTCGTGTAAGCCGATCGCTTACGAAATACGGCGTGCGGCAAACGGGGCGCCGCGTGCGCTAAGCGTCACGCCCGGTTCTGCATCCGCGATCTTGCCGCCTGAAGTCGAGCCCCGCTGAGCCAGCTTCGCCGCTGCGGTGCCGGCGTCGCCTCCCGGCTGGGCGAGGACTAAAAAGAAGAGGACGAAGGGCAGCGCGAGGCCGTCGTTCAGCCCGGATTCGAGGTTCAGCGTGTGTCGGATGAGCGCCGGGATCCGCCGAGATGTCACCACGGTCGAGGTCACAAAAGGCGCCGGCAGGCAGGCAATGGTCGCACGATGAGCAGGCCTCGTCTTGCCAAGCAGCTCGGTGCCTTCGACGCGACGCTGATCGTGATGAGCTGTATCGTCGCCTCGGGCATCTTCATGACGCCCTCGGTCGTAGCTCAACGGCTGCACTCCGGCGGTCTTATCGTGTTTGCTTGGCTTCTGGGCGGCGCCATCGCGCTTATCGGCGGCTTCGTTTTTGCCGAGCTTGCCGCGCGCCGCCCCGATGTCGGAGGCATGTACGGCTACGTGCGCGATGCATTCCATCCGATGCTCGCCTTCATGTCCGGGTGGACCGCGCTGCTGGTAAGCCAGAGCGGAGCGATCGCCGCGGTCGCAGTGACCTTTGCCACGTACGCGCACGTGTGGATTCCGGTGAATG
>JBHEMM010000039.1:0-19793 GCA_046262595.1 Vulcanimicrobiaceae bacterium | reverse complement strand
TCTGCGCTCAACATCATCCTCTACGTGCTCATCGCGCTGGGCGTCATCGTGTCGATCATTTTTCTCTATCAAGGGCAGCGGCGCATACCGGTGCAGCAGGCACGCCGCGTGGTCGGACGCAAGATGTTCGCGGGGCGCTCCACCTATATTCCGCTGCGCTTGAACAATGCCGGCGTTATCTCGATCATTTTCGCGATTTCGCTGCTGCTGCTGCCCCAGCAAGCCCTCTCGTGGTTCAACAAGGGCGCGCATGTGGGCATCATGGCCGGCGTGTCGGACTTTTTCGCGGTATACTTCAATCCGAACTCCTCGTTGTACAATCTCGTGTATTTCCTTCTCGTCGTGATCTTCACGTTCTTCTACAGCGCTATCGTCGTGAACACGAAAGACATCGCCGACAACCTCAAAAAGAGCGGGTCGTTCATTCCGGGTATCCGCCCCGGCCAGCCGACGATCGAATACATCAACCGCATTCTGCTTCGCATCACGACCGCTGCGGCAATTTACCTCGGGTTGCTCGCGGTCGTCCCGAGCATCGCGCAGCGGGGGCTTTCCGTCACTACGTTTTATCTGGGTTCTACCTCGCTGCTCATCGTCGTCGGCGTCGCGCTCGACACGATCACGCAGATCGAAGCGCGTTTAGCGATGCGCGATTACCGCGGGTTCATCAAGCGCTGATGACCGGTCCGGCTTCATGCGGCTGATTTTCCTGGGCGCGCCGGGCGCGGGCAAGGGGACGCAGGCGCAGATTCTGCAGGAGCGCTTTGGCGCCGAGCAGATCTCGACGGGCGACATTTTGCGCGAGAACCGCTCCAAAGGCACGGAGCTTGGCAAGCTTGCGGAAAGCTACATGATCGCCGGCGCGCTGGTGCCCGATGAAGTGATCATCAAAATGATCGAAGCCGAGCTCGGAAAGAACGGCGCAGGTTTCATCATGGATGGTTTTCCGCGCACCGTGGCCCAGGCTGAAGCGTTCGATGCGCTGCTGCAGCACAAGCAGATGACGCTGGACGGCGTCGTGCTTTTTTCCGCCGATCGCGAGAGTTTATTTACACGCGTGACGGGCCGCTGGACGAACCCGCGCACCGGGAAATCGTACAATTCCGTCACGAATCCGCCGCGCCGCGCGCGCATCTGCGATGAAGACGGCGGCGAACTGATTCAGCGCGAAGACGACAAACCGGAAACGGTGCGCAAGCGCCTGGACGTGTACGAACGCCAAACGGCGCCCCTGGTGGATTACTACCGCTCGACGGGCAACCTCGTTGAAGTAAACGCTCTGGCTCCCGTGGACGACGTCACGCGGCAGATCGTCGAAAAAATCGGCGGGGACCGCGCGGTATGATTTCGATTAAATCGGCCCGCGAAATTGAAACCATGCGCCGCAGCGGAAAAATCACCGCGCGCGTGCTCGGCGATTTAATGCGTGCCGCGAAACCGGGAATGACGACGAAGGCACTCGACGAGATGGCGGAAAGCGGCATTCGCGCCATGGGCGGCGAGCCGACATTCAAAGGTTATCATGGTTACCCGGCCTCCATTTGCGCTTCCGTGAACGAGCAAATCGTGCACGGTATCCCAGGCGAGGCACTGCTGCGCGAAGGCGATCTGCTCTCGATCGACATCGGAACGACGTTCGAGGGATATGTGAGCGATTCGGCGGTCACGCTGCCGATCGGGAACGTCAGCGAGAATGCAAAGCGGTTGATGAGCGTGACGCAGGAATGCTTGATGCTTGGCATCGCGCAGATGCTCGACGGCAAGCGCCTAGGCGACATCGGTCACGCTGTCCAGACGCACGCGGAGCGAAGCGGCTACGGCGTTGTCCGCGAACTCGTCGGTCACGGCGTCGGAACGAAGATGCACGAGGAGCCGCAGGTGCCCAACTACGGCAAGGCCGGCGCAGGGCTGGAACTGCGCAACGGCTTGGTTTTAGCGATCGAGCCGATGATCACGCAGGGGCATCATGCCGTGAACACGCTTAAGGACGGCTGGACAGTCGTGACGGCAGATGGTAAACTCGCAGCGCACTTCGAGCACACCATTGCCATTACGGACGACGGCCCCAAAATTCTGACTCTGCGCAACATCGGGGAACACCCCGATGTCGCTAAATACACCCCGAAAGAGGAAATGGCCGCTTGATGGAGCTGCAGTAATGGCAAGAGGCCGGCGCGGCAAACCGCGTCCCGACCGTGCACGCAAGAAAGCCGAGAAAGCGGCGCAGAGCGCGACGCCTAAGGAAGAAGCGATTGAGGTTGAAGGCACGATCGTCGAGCCGCTGCCAAACGCCATGTTCCGGGTGGAACTCGCGAACGGCCACAAAGTGTTAGCCCATGTGTCGGGCAAGATCCGGATGAACTTCATCCGCATCCTTCCCGGCGACCGCGTCCTGGTAGAGCTCTCGCCGTACGATCTGACCCACGGCAGAATCACCTACCGCTACAAGTAGCCTCGAAGGTCTTATTCGAAAAAGAAAGTGATCGATCATGAAAGTCCGTCCGTCCGTCAAAAGAATCTGTGAAAAATGCAAGATCATCCGCCGCGAAGGCAAAGTGCGCGTGATCTGCGAGGTCAATCCCAAGCACAAACAAGTGCAAGGATAACGAGGAAGCATAACAATATGGCACGTATTTCCGGTATCGATCTTCCGCGCGAAAAGCGCATCGAGATCGCGCTCACGTACATCTTCGGCATCGGCCTGCCCACCTCGCAGCGCATCCTTGCGCGCGCCGGTCTGAGCCCCGACCTTCGCGTCAGAGAGCTGACCGAAGAGCATGAGAAGAAGATCCGCGAGGCAATCGACGCCGAAGGGATCAAACTCGAGGGCGACTTGCGCCGCGAAGTCGGCGGCCACATCAAGCGGTTGATGGACATCGGCTGCTATCGCGGCATTCGTCACCGGCGGGGCCTTCCCGTGCGCGGCCAGCGCACGAAGACCAACGCGCGCACTCGCAAAGGTCCGAAAAAGACCGTCGGCAACAAGAAAAAGGTCGCCGCGAAGAAATAAGCCCTCCCACACAGACGGATGGACAGTTATGGGCCCGGCATATCGCCGGGCCTTTTCTTTGCGCGCGAAGAAAGGGGCACGGTGATTTACGTCGGGACATGCGGCTTTTCTTACAAGGATTGGCTGGGAACGTTTTATCCCGCGACGGCGCGCGGCAGCGAGATGCTGCCGTTCTATTCCGCACATTTTTCAGCCGTCGAAATCGATTCGTCGTTCTACGGCGTACCGGCGCCGCAAACCGTTGCGCGCCTGCTCAAGGTTACGCCTTCGGAGTTCCGCTTCTGCTTCAAAGTACCGCAAACAGTGACGCATACGGCCGCTGCTTCGGGCGCCGTGCACACGGATGCTAAAACGTTCGTTGAAAGCGTGCTCCCCATCGCGGCCGCAAAAAAGTTCGGCGCCGCGCTCGTCCAACTGCCCAACGGATTCCGCCCGAACGCCGAAACGCGCCGTCACCTCCGGGCGATGCTCGCAGCGCTCGAGCCGCTGCCGCTCGTCGTTGAATTCCGCAACCGCGAGTGGCAAACGCCGCAGACGTTCGAGCTGCTCACGGAGATGAATGCGGGTTGGTGCAACGTCGACATGCCGTCATACGAAACACTCATGCATCCCAGTTCCGACGTGACGGGCGTTGCGGGCTACGTGCGCTTTCACGGACGCAATTCCGCGCAGTGGTGGACGGGCGATAACACGACGCGGTACGACTACGACTACTCGCCCGAAGAGCTGGCTCCGTGGACCGACCGCATCGCCGAAATCGACGAACGCATTGAAGCAACGTACGCCTTTTTCAATAATCACGCGCGGGGCAATGCAGCGCGAAATGCCGGAACACTGCTCGAGATGCTGCAAGCGCGCTACGGACCGGGCGCGCCCCTCGCGCGGCCGAAAGTTCGTTTACCCGAGCAGCCCGGCCTGTTCGATTGACGTACTGCGCGGTTATTACTGCGGGCGGCCGCGTGGACGGACCGTTCGCCGCGGCCATTGGAACGGACGTGAAAGCGCTCGCGCGCATTCGCGGCACGACGATGCTCGAAGCGGCGATAGAGAGCTTGCGCGGCGCAGGCGTGGAGCGAATCGCGGTCGTAGGCGGCGCCCAAGCGCGGCAGTTGACAGCCGCGCGCATTGAGCGGTTTATTCCCGAAACGGCAAACGGCGCGGCGAATCAGCGGCTTGCGCTGCGTGCGTGGGGACCGGAATCGCCTTTGCTTTATCTTACCAGCGACATGCCGTACATCGGGACGCGTCCGCTGCAAGAGTTCTTGCGCCGCGTGCCGCCGGATTCGCTGGCGGTTCCGCTTACCGAACATGCGGATTTCGTGCGGCGGTTTCCCGGTGCGCCGCCGTTCGGTATAACGCTTGACGGCGAAAAGGTCGTGAACGGCGGCGTGTTCGCCATTCCGTCCGGCGCGGGGCCGCTGATCGAGGGCCTCTCGGTAAAATTGTTCGACGCGCGCAAACGCCCGGTGCACATGGTGCGGCTTGCCGGGCTCCCTTTGCTGCTGCGTTTTCTGCTCGGACGCTTGAGCGTGCGGCATGCGGAGACGCACGCGCAGCGCCTGCTCGGCATTCCCGCGTGCGCGGTTCGCGGCGCGAGCCCCGAGCTTGCGTACGACGTGGACAACCTCCCCGAATACCGGTATGCAGCGGCGCACGCCTGACGCTGCGCGCCTCGGCGTATTTTGGTTCGGCGTTCAAGCGGTCTGGGCAGCGCTGCTCGGCGTTTCGATGCAGGCGCGCTCGGCGCAGATCGCTCCGGGATGGGAACTGGGCGCGTACGCGCTGCTCGCATCGTCGGGCGCAATTGCAGCCGGCTTCACGCAGATCGGCGCCGGCTTTGCCTCGGACCGTCTGCGGACGCGCGCACCGTTTTATGCCGCAGGTACGCTGGTCGCATCGGCTGCGATTTTTTGGTTTTACACCGCCGCTTCATACGCCCAACTCTTCGCGGCGGTGCTGTTCGTGCAGATCGGCATGAATCTGGCGGTTGGCCCGTACCAAGCAGTCATTCCGGATTTTGTCACCGACGAACGCGCGGGCGCGGCTTCGTCCTGGATGGCGGGCCTCCAAAGTGCCGGTAACGCCGCCGGAGCAATCGCCGCCTCACTCGTCGCCAACGCCCGAGCGGTCGCCGCGCTGCTTATCGCCGGGCTGCTCATCACGTGCGCCGTAACGGCAACATATACGCAAGGGCTCAAGCCGCCGGCGCTGCAGCCGCAGGACCGCTTGCCTGCGAACCGCGCTTACGTCGACCTCTTCCTTTCCCGCACGCTGATGTATGTGGGATTCTACACCCTGCTGGGTTATGTGTTTTTCTTCATGCAAGAAGTGCTAGGGAAACCGGCGGCGCGATCGCAGACGGGTTATCTGCTGCTCATCGTGACGGCCGCAGGTGCCGCCGGAGCGGCCCTTTGCGCGCGTGCGGCCGACCGCTGGGATCGGCGGGCGCTGGTGAGCATCGGCGGCGGCATTTTTGCGGCAAGCATTGCACTGCTGGTGACGCGGCAGACATGGCCCGGCATGGCGCTGGCGGCAGCGCTTGCCGGCGGCGGATGGGGCATCTTCCTTACCGCCGACTGGGCGCTCGGCTGCCGCTTCGTGCCGCGGGCGCACGCGGCAACGGCACTCGGTGTGTGGAACCTCGCGCTCCTGCTCGCTCAGGTGGCGGCACCGACCCTCGCCACTCTGGCTATCGGCTGCTTGCCTGGTTTGCAAAATAATTTCGCCGGGCGCATCGCTTTTGTGCTTTCTTGCGTTGAGGTGTTGGGTGGCGTGGCCTGGATATGGCGTCTACCCGGGTTACCGCTCCCGCTTTAGGAGCGCCGAACCTGGGAATACTGCCTAGGGCTCATGCCCCAGTATTATTAGGAGGCATTTAATTTGAATCGACTGAGCACCGCACTCTTGGCCACGCTGATCGCAGCTGGTCTAGGGCTCACTGCAGTCGCTGCTCCGGCAAGTCACGCATCACTTGGAAACGTAGGACACAACGTGATCGCGCAGGCTACGCCAAGCGCATCTCCGGCTGCCGCCGCAACGACGGCACCGGCTTCGACAACGACCCCGACAACGACCCCGACAACGACCAACACCGTATCGGCTCCGCCGATGCAATTCGGTGCGCCGCCCTCGGGCACAGTGCCGATCTTGTTCAACGATCACCACGTGTATGCAAAACCCGATGTCCTTAGGCAAGGGCGCGTTCTTGCTGCGCTCGTGCGCGGCGGAACGATCCTCGTGCCCCTGCGTTCGATGTTCGAACAAATGGGCGCAACCGTTGCGTTCGATCCGGCAACGCGTACCGTCGACGTGACCAAACCGGGCTCCGACGTCAAAGTGACGCTCGGGAAAGCGGAAGTCACGATCAACGGCGAGACGCGTCCGCTGGATGTGCCCCCGATGATGTACCGCGGCCAGATTCTGGTCCCGGTGCGCGTCATTTCCGAGGGCATGGGCGCATACGTTCAATGGGTTCCCGATCAGCACGTCGTCGTCGTGCGTTACGCACCGCCGACTCCGCCGCCGGCTCCGGTCACCGCACCGACGCCGACGACGCCGGCAGCTACCGCGACGCCTGCTCCGGCCGCAGCGCCGTATCAGGACCACTTCATCGCGGGCGACTACCTGTTCAACCCGCAGGTCTATAACGAGTTCAGCCCGGGCAACCGTCAGAAGGGCGGCTCGTACGCGCTTCGCGGTGCACTCGAGTTCAATCTGTTCAACTTGCCCTGGATGGTCGCAGGCGACTTCCGCAACTACGCGTTCGCGCACAACTGTTCCGACTTGGCTCCTGCTCCGGCGGGTTCCCAGTGTAACGTTACGGTCATCGGCGGTGCCGGCTCCACGTATGTGCCGGCGTTCATCGGCCGCGATCGCGACATCGACGCACGCGTTGGCCTGCGCATCGCAGAACCGCGCATCTACGTCGGCGTGGGCTACCTGTGGCGCAGCAGCAACTACGGCTATCCGCGTCAAACCGGTGTTGGCTTCGGGCTTGAAAAACTGCCCGACCTCGACAAACCGTTCTCGCTGTACGGCAGCGCGTACTATTACCCGAGCATCAAAGGCACGTGTGATGTAACGGTTTGCCCCACGGGCCCGTTCGATCTCTCGTACCGCATGCTCAAGTACCAAATCGGCGGCGCGCTGAACTTTGGTACCCCGGGCGGCGTGTTCCTGGACTTCGGCTATTTGGGCGACCGCCTGAATAACAAGACCAACGCTCCGTCGGATGTCACGCACAATGGCCCGTACATTGGGTTAGGCATTCACTTCTAAAAAAAGGCGTATGCGCGCTTCGCGCTCCACGCCTCCCGGCCTTCGGCCCCCGCGGATCGCGCAGGCTAACAGATCGGGAACAAGGGCTCCGGCTTCGGCCGGGGCCCTTGCCTTTTTGTGCGAGCGGTCTGCTGGGCTGGTCGAAGCATGCAAGCGGTTTCGCCGGGCGAAGCATTTCAGCGGTCCGTGTGAGCCGTCGGTGCTTCGATCTCGGGTGACACAAATGGGCTTGACCCGGGCGGCCGGCTCCGGTAGAATAACGCCTTGGCGCCCGTCATCTCTCTTCGGGCGTGCCGCGCAGTGCTTTAGCCGCACGAGCGCAGCCCGGATCCTCTCGCCGCGGACCCGCGTATCAGATGAAGCGATGGTTTCACCATTGATCAGTCGAGGCGACGACACCGTTCTCGTTGAGCGGCCAGGATAAAGAAACACTTTGGGGACCGATGGCAGCGAAGAAACAGGCCAAAACACGCAAAAAGCGTGAATTTAAGAACGTTCAATCGGGCGTTGCGCACATTCACGCCTCGTTCAACAACACGATTGTCTCGATGTCGGACAACATGGGCAACGTCCTCGCATGGGCGTCGGCCGGAAATCTGGGCTTCAAGGGAAGCAAGAAATCGACGCCGTTCGCCGCGCAGATGGCCGCGGAGTCCGTCGCGCGCAAAGCGATGGAGCACGGAATGAAGTCGACCGAAGTGTTGGTCAAAGGCCCGGGCGCCGGTCGCGAAGCGGCGATCCGTTCGCTGCAGGCCGCCGGCCTTGAAATAACCCTCATCAAAGATGTAACGCCGATTCCGCATAACGGCTGCCGTCCGCCAAAACGGCGCCGCGTGTAACCAAGAGAGAGCATTTCAATTTATGTCACGATATACGGGACCGGTCTGCCGCCTTTGCCGCCGCGAAACGGCATCCAACAAAATGGGCGAGAAGATCAAGCTGTTTCTGAAGGGCGACCGCTGCCTTTCTAAAAAGTGCGCCGTCGAACGCCGCGGCACCGCGCCGGGTCAGAAGACGCAAGGTAAACCCACGCGTCAGAAGATCTCCGAATATGGGCGCCAGCTGCGCGAGAAGCAGAAGATGCGCCGTTACTACGGCGTGCACGAAACGCAGTTCGAGAATTATTTCCGTGAAGCTGCACGCGTCCCCGGACAAACCGGGCGCACGTTTCTGCAGCTGCTCGAGCGTCGTTTGGACAACGTCATCTATCGCTTGAATCTCGCGAACAGCCGCGCGCAGGCGCGCCAGCTCGTGACGCACCGGCATTTCCGCGTGAACGGACGTCTGGTGAATATTCCGTCGTTCATCGTGAAGTCGGGCGATGTGATCACGATCGGTGAGAACAGCAAGAAGTCGACGATTTTTGAAGCGAATTTCGAAGTGGCGAAAAACCGCCGCGCACCCGAGTGGCTGGAATGGAACGACGGCGAACAAACCGCGCGCATCGTGCAGCTGCCAAGCCGCGAGCAAATCGACACTCCGGTCGACGAGCAGCTTATCGTCGAATACTACAGCCGCTAATAACCCGCCACCCCGCCTCTAGGCGTGCGATCGCAAGAACGGTGTTCTTGCGGATAACGTAAGAGGCCACAAAGGAAACAGAAGAACACATGACCGTCCTTGATTCGCCCACCGGATCCAATATCGAAGTCCGCGAGCGGCGTGAGAATTATGCCAAGTTCATCATCGAGCCGCTCGAGCGCGGCTTCGGCATTACCCTGGGCAACGCGCTGCGGCGCATTTTACTCAGCTCCATTCCGGGAGCCGCCGTTACATACATGAAGATCGACGGCGTGCTGCACGAGTTCTCGACCATCCCCGGGCTGGTCGAAGACACGATCGCGCTGATGCTCAACCTCAAAGGCCTTCCGGTCAAACTCAATTCCGACGAACCCAAAGTGCTCACCCTCAACGTGAGCGGCGAGCGCGAAGTCACCGCGGCCGACATCGTGCCGGACGGGGACGTCGAGATTCTGGATCCGGGCTACCACATTGCGACGCTCACCTCGAAGAGCGCCAAGCTCTCAATGGAAATCGGCATCGAACAAGGCCGCGGCTACGTCACGGCGGATCGCCAGCGCAACGTGGAGCATATGATTGGGCTGATCCCGCTCGATTCGATTTTCTCACCGATCCGCAAGGTGAACTTCAGCGTGGATGATACGCGCGTCGGCCAAAACGTCGATTACGATCGCCTCACCGTGGAGATGGAAACCAACGGATCCGTTACGCCGGACGAAGCGCTCTCGACCGCGGCGACGATTATGCAAGACCAGCTCGATCTGTTCGTCAATTTTACCAACGAGGAAAAGCCGGTTGCCGCCGCGCCGGCGAGCGAGTGGGATATTCCGGTGGAATCGCTCAATCTTTCGGTTCGCTCGTTCAACTGCTTGAAACGCGCGGGCATCTCCAAGGTCTCCGAGTTGCTCGATATGACTGAAGACGAAATTATCAAGATGCGTAACTTCGGCAAGAAGTCGCTCGACGAAATCAAACAAGTTTTGGAAGAGAGGGGACTCTCGCTGCGCCAGCCGTAGCGCGAGATTTCAATGCCGCATCAAATCGCTTACAAACGACTTTCCCGCACCGACGGGCACCGCAAGGCGCTTCTGCGCAACCTTGCGACCTCGTTCTTCAAACACGAGAAAATCGAGACCACTTCGACCAAGGCCAAGGAGATCAGTAAGGTGGTCGAGCGTCTGATCACCACCGCTTCGCGCGGCGACCTGCACGCGCGCCGGCAAATCGCGGAGTATCTGACCGAACCCGCGGTCGTGAAGAAGCTGGTCGAGCAAATCGCGCCGGCGCTCAAGGACCGCAGCGGCGGCTACACGCGCATCACGAAAACGCGCGTGCGCCCCGGCGACGCCGCCGAATTATCGGTTATCGAACTCGTTCGATAGGCGCCGGGCTTCAACGCCCGGCCCGCTTAACATGGAGTACGCCTCTTTACTTCGAGGACTAATCGCGCGCGAAGATCTTTCGCGTGAAGCGGCGGCCGCCATGATCGGCGAAATCATGGATGGCGCGTTCACGCAGATACAAGCCGCCGGATTGCTCGCGGCGCTCGCTTCCAAAGGTGAGGCGCTCGAAGAAGTTACCGGCGCTGCGCAAGCCATGCGCGATCGCAGCTTACGCGTCGAGCACGGGCTGCCGCTGGTTGTCGACGTGGTGGGCACCGGCGGTGACGGCGCCAACACGATCAACATTTCGACGATGACCGCACTTACTGTAGCCGCGGCCGGCGTGCCCGTTGCCAAACATGGCAACCGCGCCGCTTCGAGCGCGTGCGGCAGCGCCGACGTTTTAGAAGCGCAGGGAATGCGGATCGACGTCGCGCCGGAACGTGCGGCGGCGATGCTGCGGGAGGCAGGCTTTGCGTTCATGTTTGCGCCGCGCTACCACCCTGCGATGAAGAACGTCGCACCCGTGCGCCGCGAGCTCGGCGTGCGTACCATCTTCAACGTGCTGGGGCCGCTCACGAACCCTGCCTTTGCAACGCACCAGGTCGTCGGCGTCGCGCGCGAGGAACATGTCCAGCTCGTCGGCGACGTTCTGTGCGGCCTGGGAGTGAGCGGCGCGGTGGTCCATGCATCCAGCGGTATCGACGAGGTGGGCGGCGAAGGGCCCACGTCCGTGTACGCATTCGAAGGCGACCGGCGCGAGCGCTGGACCCTCAATCCGCAAGACTATGGCGTCAGCGCGCCGCTCGACGCGCTGCGCGGCGGCAGCACCGAGGCTTGTCGCGCCGCCTTTGAAAACATTCTTGCCGGTGAGCGTTCGCCGCGCGCAGACGTCGTTGCGCTGAACGCAGCACTGGTCTTCACGGTTTGCGGCCGCACGCGCACGATACCAGAGGGCCTCGAACTGGCTCGCACGCAACTGCGCGAGGGCGGCGCGTCGGCCATCTTCGAACGTGCCAGGCGGTTTTCGCATGGCTGACATCCTTTCGCGCATCTATGCCGCCAAATCGGTTGTCAGGAAACGCGAGGAGGCGATCGAACCTTACGATACGGTGCGCGCCTTGGCGCTCGCGTGCAAAAGCGCGCGGCGCCCTTTCCTCGCGGCGTTGAACGCTTCCAACGGACCGGCGATCATCGGTGAGATAAAACGCGCTTCACCTTCGGTGGGCCTTATCGCGCGCAATTTCGAGCCGGCCAACGTTGCGCGCGTCTATGACGGCGCCGGCGTTGACTGCATCAGCGTGCTGACCGAATCCGATCACTTCTTGGGAGAGCTTGCCTACCTTTCGCTGGCTCGCGCGAGCAGCACACGTCCGCTGCTGCGCAAAGATTTTCTGAGCACGCCGTACGAGATCGCGCAGTCCGCCGCTTACGGTGCCGATGCGGTGCTCTTGATCGTCGCAGGTTTGAACGACGACACACTGCGCGAATGCATGGCCGAAGCGAGCGCTTATGACCTTGACGTCCTGGTTGAAGTGCACGATGCCGCTGAACTTGAACGCGCATCGGCGCTCAGCGCGCGCCTGGTGGGAATAAACAACCGGAATCTGCACACGTTCGAAACGGATCTCGGCGTGAGCGAAATGCTGCTGCCGCGCGTCGCAGCCGGCGTGACGGCGGTAAGCGAGAGCGGCATGCAGGGGCCCACGGACATTCTGCGGCTGCATGCGGCCGGCGCGCGCGGTTTTCTGATCGGCGAGGCTCTCATGCGTTCCGACGATCCGGCCGGCCTGATCGCTTCGCTCAAAACCGCCGTCCACACGCCCGCGTAACCTTTCATGCGCACGCGAATAAAGTTCTGCGGGTGCACGAGCGCGCGCGATGCATTGCTCGCCGCGCACGCGGGCGCAGATGCGATCGGTATGATTTTCGCGGATTCGCCGCGGCGCATTGACGAGCGTACGGCGCGCGAGATCGCGCATGAGCTGCCGCCGTTCGTTACCGCCGTCGGCGTTTTCGCCGATCCGGCGCTCGCCGATATCGAGCGAATGCAAGCGATTTTTCCCGGCCTTGTCGTGCAGTTGCATGGCGATGAAGCGCCGCACTTCGTGAACGAGGCCGGCGCGCGCGTCATCAAAGCGGTTCACGTGCGTCCCGGACAGGAAGATGCAGCCGAGATGCAAGACGCTGCCGCGCGACACCCCAACGCCATGCTGCTGTTCGATACGTCCGCCGGCGGCAAGCACGGCGGCACGGGCGTTGCGTTCGATTGGAGTGCGCTCGCACCAATCGCGCGCAAACGGCGAATCGTCGTGAGCGGCGGCCTAACCCCCGAGAACGTTGCGGACTGCGTGCGTACCGTACGGCCGTTTGCCGTTGACGTGCGCAGCGGCATCGAGACGGCCGGCGCAAAAGACGCTGCGAAAATGCGGGCATTCGTGCAAGCGGTGCGGGATGCCGATGCAGCCTGACGCGCGCGGCTATTTCGGGGAATTCGGCGGCCGGTTCGTACCCGAAGTGCTCGTTGAGGCGCTCGCGGAATTAGAACGCGCGGTGCAGACGGCATTTGCGGACGCGCAGTTCTGGGATGAGTACCACGCCATGCTGCGCGATTTTGTCGGGCGCCCATCGCCGGTGTATCAGGCGCTGAACTATGCGGCGGACGTTTCCGCCGCGAGGCTCGCGTTCAAACGCGAAGACCTGAATCACACGGGCGCGCACAAGATCAACAACACGGTCGGACAGGCGCTGCTCGCGCGGCGCATGGGCAAGACGCGCATCATCGCCGAGACGGGCGCCGGGCAGCACGGCGTTGCGACCGCAACCGTCGGTGCGAAGTTCGGCATCCCCGTCGACGTGTACATGGGCGCGCTCGACGTCGAACGGCAAGCGCTCAACGTCTATATCATGAAATTGCTCGGTGCGCGGGTGCATCCCGTTGCGGGCGGGACGCAGACGCTCAAGGATGCGACGAACGAGGCGTTCCGGCAGTGGGCGGCACGCATCGACGACACGTTTTACGTCATCGGCAGCGTCGTCGGCGCGCATCCGTACCCATACATCGTGCGTGAATTCCAGAAAGTGATCGGCATCGAATCGCGCCGGCAGTGTTTGGAACAATTCGGCCGCCTGCCCACCGACGTTGTCGCGTGCGTGGGCGGCGGCAGCAACGCAATGGGTATCTTTGCCGGATTCCTCGAGGACGCCGGCGTGCGTCTGTGGGGCGTTGAAGCCGCGGGCGAAGGCATTGCGAGCGGACGCACCGCGGCGGCGCTTTCCGCAGGCAGCGTGGGCGTGCTGCACGGTTCGCGCTCGTATCTGCTGCAAACCGATGGGGGCCAAGTGATCGACACGCATTCGATCAGCGCCGGTTTAGATTATCCGGGAGTCGGCCCGGAGCACGCGCACTTGAAAGAAACGGGCCGCGCGACTTATGTTCCCGTGACGGACGTGCAAGCGCTCGAAGCATTCTTGGCGTTCGCAAAAACAGAAGGCATCATTCCCGCGCTCGAGAGCGCGCACGCCATTGCGTTCGCTCGAAAGCTCGCCGCGGATCGCGGAGCGGACGACCTGATCCTTGTGAACCTCAGTGGACGCGGCGACAAAGACATTGCGCAAATCCGCACGCTGCGCCCGCCGGCGTCGCCTTGACCCTCGAACATATCTTCAAAAAAGACAAGCCCGCCTTCATCCCCTACGTGATGGCAGGCGATCCCGACATGGAAACAACCGTCATGCTCGTGGACGCGCTTACGCACGCGGGCGCAGCGGCGATCGAGCTTGGCGTTCCGTACGGTGACCCGCTTGCCGACGGACCCACGATTGCGGCGGCCGGCGCGCGCGCTCTCGCTCGCGGCACCGGCATGAGCCAAACTTTGGAACTGGTACAGCGCGTTGCCGCACATGCGCCGCCCATCGTGCTGTTCACCTATTTCAATCCGGTTTACCGGTACGGCATCGAGCGATTCGCGCGCGCGGCCGCACGGGCCGGCGCGGCGGGCGTCATCGTGCCCGACGTTGCGCTGGAGGAAGGCGCGCAGTTGCGCGCGGCGCTCGAACGCGAAGGCTTGTGCATGCCGCTGCTCATCGCCCCCTCGACGCCGCACGAGCGCGCCGCGCGTATTGCCGCGCAATCCGGCGGTTTCGTCTATGTCGTTTCGCGTTTGGGCGTGACGGGCGCAGCCAGCACGCCGGATTTCGCGCCGCTGCGCGAGCAGCTCGGCGCCTTGCGCGACGTAACGGACAAGCCGCTCGCCGTCGGGTTCGGCATCAGCAGCAGTGCGCACGTCGCCGCGGTAAGCGATCTCGCCGACGGATTCATCGTCGGCAGCGCGTTGATCGACGCATACGGATCGGCGCGCGGCGAACAGGCGGCGCAGCGCGCCGGCGCGTTCGCACGGTCCCTGAGGTAGCCGGGCGACAATCGAAGCCGGGCTTGGTTCGGACCAACATCGGCTCCGCCAAGGCGCCTTATCGTGAGAGCGCCGTTTCCAAGCCGAAACGGGCGTCGGCGTCATCGGCGATGTAAGCGCCGATCGCGAGTGACGATGTCGCCGCGGGCGAGGGTGCGTTGCGCACGTGCACGACGCCCTCCGATCCCTCGAAAACAAAGTCATCGACCATCGATCCGTCGGCGTTCATCGCCTGCGCGCGCACACCCGACGGCCCGGAGAGCGTATCTTCGACTTTCAATTCGGGAATGTAGCGCTGCAGCGCTTTCACGTATGCCGCACGCACGATGTCGCGGTACATCTCCCCCATGCCGACCGCCATGTACTTGCCCGCCATCTTGATGAAGCCGGCATAGGTCAGCGATTCAACGAGGTCGCCCAGATTGACGGTGGTAAAACTGTAGCCCTCGCGAGCGAACGCGAGCACGGCGTTCGGGCCGAGCCACACGTCGCCGTTCATGCGCGGCGTGAAGTGCACGCCGAGGAACGGAAACGCGGGGTCCGGGACGGGGTAGATGTTGCCTTTAACGAGCCCGCGCTTTTCCGGTTTGAGAATCAGATAGTCACCGCGAAACGGTACGATCTTTGGATCCGCGCCGCCGCCGGTCATTTTTGCCAGCCGGTCCGACTGCAGGCCGCCGCAGGTGATCACGGCGCGCGCCTCGATGTCGCCTTTGCCGGTCGTGATAAGCGTGATTCCGGCGCGCCGCTGGATGTCGCTCACTTTGCGCCCGGTTAAAATCTCACCGCCCATTTCTTCAATGTCCGCGGCATACGAGCGGGCAACCACTCCGTAGTCGACGATGCCCGTAACCGGCGAGAAGATCGCCTTGATCCCGGCGCAGTGCGGTTCGCGTGCGCGAATTCCGGCCGCATCGAGCATCTCCAGGTTTTCAATGCCGTTTGCGTGCCCGCGTTCCCAGAGCGCTTGCAGTGCGGGCAGCTCGTGCTCTTCGGTGGCGACGATCAGTTTGCCGACCTGCCGGTATTCGATGCCTTTGCGCTCGCAGTAGGCCCAAAGCGCGCGCCGCCCTTCGGTGCAGAGCCGGGCTTTGAGCGAGCCGGGCGTGTAGTAGATGCCCGAATGAATCACGCCGCTGTTATGGCCGGTCTGGTGCCGGCTGACGGCTTCTTCTTTTTCGAGGACGGCGAGTTTGAGCCGGGGGTGGCGCAGCAGCAGCTCGCGGCCGGTGGCCAGGCCGACGATGCCGCCGCCCACGATCGCGATATCGTAGGTCATACGTTCGGATTCTCTCATGCGGCAAGCGAGCCCGGCTAGGCCAGGAGTCGTAAGAGAACGGTGGTTGCGGGCGGCCGCGCCCAACCCTTATGCTAGCGGCATGAGCACTACTATCGAGCGCATCGCGCCCTTTGCCAACGAGCCGATCAAGACGTTTAGCGACCCCGCCGACATCGCCGCGATGCAGAAGGCGCTGGCCGCCGTAAGAGCCGGCTTCGGCAAACCGTACCCGCTGGTCATCGGCGGCGAGCGCATCGAAACGCAGAAAACGATCCCCTCGATCAATCCCTCTCGTCCAGGCGAAGTGGTCGGCGAGGTGGCCTCCGCCTCGCTCGAACAGGCCGCGCGCGCGATCGAAATCGCGCACGAGCGCTTCAGCTCCTGGAAGAACACCAGTGCGCAAGAGCGCGCCGGCTTTTTATTCCGCGCAGCCGAACTCGCGCGGGAGCGCCGCTTTGACTACGATGCGCTGATGGTGTACGAAGTGGGCAAGAGCTGGATCGAAGCGGACGCGGACACCGCCGAGGCGATCGACTTCCTCGAATTCTATGCTCGCGAAGCGTTGCGCTATGACGGGCCGCAATCCGTTACGCCGATCCCCGGAGAAGAGAACGAACTGCGCTACATTCCGCTCGGCGCCGGCGTGGTGATTCCGCCGTGGAACTTCGCCTTTGCGATCATGGCCGGAATGACGTCGGCAGCGATCGTGACGGGGAACACCGTCGTGCTCAAGCCTTCGAGCGATTCCGCCGTGATCGCCGCATGGTTCGTGGATCTGCTGCACGAGGTGGGCGTGCCCGCCGGCGTCGTCAACTTCATACCGGGCAGCGGCAGCGTCATCGGCGATGCGATCGTCGATCACCCGCTCACGCGCTTCGTCTCGTTCACCGGGAGCAAAGAAGTTGGTCTGCGCGTGAACGAGCGCGCCGCCAAAGCGCAACCGGGCCAAAAATGGATCAAGCGCGTCGTTGCGGAGATGGGCGGTAAAGACTCCATCGTGGTAGCAGCCGATGCCGACGTGGATGCCGCCGCGGACGGCGTTGCCGTGTCGGCTTTCGGTTTTCAAGGACAGAAATGCTCCGCGTGCTCGCGCGCTATCGTCGATGCGTCGATCTACGATGCGTTTTTGGAAAAGCTGCAAGCACGCGTTGCAAAAATCAGCGTGGGCGATCCCTCCGATCGCGCGAACTGGATGGGACCCGTCGTGAACGAGCGCGCCATGAAAACGATTCAGGGGTACATCGAGAAGGGCAAAGAACAAGGCCGGCTCATCGCCGGCGGAAACCGCGCGGGCGGCGACGGGTACTTTTTGCAGCCGACCGTTATCGCGGACGTCGCGCCCGATGCGGCAATCGCTCAAGAAGAGATTTTTGGTCCGGTGCTTGCGGTGATCAAAGCGCGCGATTACGATCACGCGCTGGAGATCGCGAACAACACCGAGTTCGGGCTCACCGGAGCCGTATACAGCAGCGATCCGCAAAAACTCGAGCGCGCAAAGGACGAATTCTTCGTCGGCAATCTCTACCTGAACCGCAAGTGCACCGGTGCGCTGGTGGGCGGCAATCCATTCGGCGGTTTCAATATGTCGGGCACGGACAGCAAGGCGGGCGGATCGGATTATCTGCTGCTGTTTCTGCAGGCGAAGTCGATCTCGCGAAAGGCCGGCTAACTGCTCGCCGCGATCGCCGGCCGGTTCGCGCTCGAAGGCGAATACCTGGGCGCCGAGCGTTATGACGGCGGCCACATCAACGATACGTATTTCGCCTCGTACCGCCTGAACGGCTCGGTAACCCGGTACGTGCATCAGCGCATCAATACGCGCGTCTTTCAAGACGCGCATGCACTGGCGCGCAACGTCTCATATGTCACGGCGCACATGCGCTCAAAGCTGCTTGCGCGCGGTATCGGCGATGTCGAGCGGCGTGTCCTGCAGATTGTCCGCACGCGCGACGGGCACGATCTGCTTGTCACGAAGCAAGGCGAACACTGGCGCACGTATGTGTTCGTTGAGGGAACCGCCTCGCGCACGCGCGTAGAATCGGCAGGCGATGCGTACGCCGCAGCGTTTGCGTTCGGCGAATTTGCGGCGTTGCTCGCCGATTTGCCGGTCTCCCGCCTGCACGAAACGATCCCCGGCTTTCACGATACACCCGCACGCTACGCGCGTTTCGCGCAGGCCGCTGCAGACGATGTGTGCGGCCGCGCGAAGGCCGCCCAGGCAGAGGCGGCGCAGGCGCATCACCTGGCACACCTCGCACCGGCACTGATACGATTCGCGGCAGAAAACGGCGTGCCGCTTCGCGCTACGCATAACGACACGAAGATTACGAACGTGCTGTTCGATGCACGCAGCGGCGATGCGGTATGCGTCGTGGATTTGGATACCGTGATGCCGGGCCTGACGCTCTACGATGCGGGTGAGCTCATCCGCACGGCCGCCACGCGCTCGGCGGAAGATGAGCCCGATGCTCGCAACGTCGTCGTGGAACCCGAACTGCTGGATGCGGTACTGGCAGGCTCGCGCGCGGCGCGGCGGAGGTTGTGAGCGCTGCGGAGATCCGTGCGTTCGTTCTTGCGGGACGCGTGCTCGCGTACGAAAATGCGCTGCGCTTCCTGACCGACCATCTGCAGGGCGACACGTACTTTCGGGTGCATCGCCCGAACCACAATCTCGAGCGCGCCCGCGCGCAGCTCGCGCTGGCGCGCGCGCTCGAGGAGTTCGAGGGACGATGCCCGACTTAGTGCTTTTGCCCCGCACGGACCGCCGCGTGCGTCTGGGCCATGCGTGGGTGTTCAGCAATGAAGTCGACGTCGGTAAATCGCCGCTTTCCGCATTCGGCGCGGGCGAACTTGCGGTCGTGCGCGACTCGTACGGCAAGACGGTGGGCAAGGCGTACGTGAATCCTGGCGCGCTGATTTGCGCACGCATTCTCACGGCCGACGCAAAGGCGGAGATCGGCCGGGCGTGGTGGACAGCGCGTCTGCGCCGCGCGTTTGCCCTGCGCGAATCGATCTACTCCACGCCGCATTACCGCGCGGTCTACGGCGAGTCGGACGGCTGTCCGGGTTTGATCGTCGACCGGTACGGCGACGTGCTCGTCGCGCAGCTCAACACCGCCGGCATCGTCAAGATGCGAGACGACGTGCTCGGCGCGCTGCAGGCGCTTACCGGCGCGCGCGGCATTCTCGTGCGCAGCGCCGGCTCCGTGCGGCAAATCGAAGGCATTGAGGCGTTCGATGAAACGATCGGCGAGGTGCCGGAGTTCGCCGAGGTGATCGAGGACAATGCGCGCTTTTCCGCGCCCCTGCGCGCCGGGCAAAAGACCGGCTACTTTTACGATCAGCGCGATAACCGTTCGCGGCTGGAACGGTACGTGCGCGGCAAACGGGTGCTCGACCTTTATTCGTATATCGGCTCGTGGGGCGTGCGGGCAGCGCTTTTCGGAGCCGCGAGCGTCGTATGCAGCGACAGCTCCGCATCGGCGCTCGAGTGTGCGGATGCGAACGCTGCGCAGAACGGCGTGGCTATTGAAACGGTGCGCGGCGATGCGCTCGAAGTGCTCGAGTCGTTTGCGGCGCAGCGGCGCGCGTTCGACGTGGTGATCGTGGACCCGCCCGCATTGATCAAGCGGCGTAAGGACACAGCCGCAGGGCAAAAAATTTACGAGCGTTTGAACCGTTCTGCGCTGCGGGTTCTCGCCGGTTCGGGCACGCTCGTTTCATGCTCGTGCTCGCACCACCTCGAGCCCGCCATGCTCCAACGCGCCATTTTGGGCGCCGCAAAAGATGCCGGCAGGCGTGCGCAGATCCTCGAACATCACGCGCACGGCCCCGACCATCCCGTTCATCCCGCGATGCCGCAAACCGAGTACCTGAAAGCGTTTTTCGTACGCGCTTAACGCCTCAACGCC
>JBHEMM010000038.1:20378-20723 GCA_046262595.1 Vulcanimicrobiaceae bacterium | reverse complement strand
CGCCTGCATGGTGGCCGGCGAGCTGGTGAGCGCCGGTGCCGAGTTCTTTTCGTTCGGCACAAACGATCTCACGCAAACGACGTACGGCTACAGCCGCGATGACGCGGAAGCGAGCTTCATTCCGCGCTATCTTCAGCAGAAGATTTTAAAGGACGATCCGTTTCAAGTGCTCGACCGCACGGGTGTCGGCGCGCTCATGCAGATCGCTGTCGCGCAAGGCCGGTCGCTCAAAAACGATTTGAAGATCGGCATCTGCGGGGAGCACGGCGGCGATCCCTCGAGCATCGCCTTTTGCCATGCGCTCGGGCTGAACTATGTGTCGTGCTCGCCCTATCGCGTGCCGAT
>JBHEMM010000038.1:9722-20337 GCA_046262595.1 Vulcanimicrobiaceae bacterium | reverse complement strand
GCTCGCGGCCGCTCAGGCAGCGTTAAGCGGCAATTAGAAGCCGCCGGGCATCGCGCGAGCCAAGATCTGCGCTATGACCGCAGCCTTGGCTGTCGCGTAGTCGTTCGTACGTCGTCCGTTCGCTTTCGTTGGCGCGTAGGCGTTCGCGGAAGACGACGTGCCGTTCGATCTCCGGTGAATCATCGGCCCACAGATGCACGTGCACGTCGTGCTGCCCGTGGCGGAACATGCGGTGCTCGGGTTCTTCCACGCGCAAGCGGTAACCCGCGCGTTCCATGTCATCTTTGATCTCGTCATCGAGCGGGTCGTCAACGGCGACGAGCACGTCGATCGTCGGTTTCGCGGCGAGTCCGGGCACGGATGTGGAGCCGATATGTTCGATGCGGCGGACGCAAGAGCGTGGTAAGGCCGCCGTCGCCCGAACCAATCTCCAAAATCCGGGAAGGAACTTTCAGGCGCGGAACAACCGTGCCGGCGAACGCAGCGATGCGGGGCGACGTCATGCCGGTTCGCGGCATAACCGCCGCGCCAGCGCCACATCCACTTTGCTTCGCACGACGAATATTTTACGCCAGTGCGCCTTGCCCGATATCTTCGCAATCAAGTCGGATGCGTCTCGGGCGTCGACGATCCCGCCGGACGCCGTGCCCACCCAGACCGTACGCCCGTGGTCGGCAATCTGTAGGGGCAAACGGTGAATGAGCTGTGATTGCTCGTCGCTCCAGATGGCATCGGCGCCGAATCGCTTCGTCAGCCGCTGCTCGCAGCGTTCGAAGGCGCTCAAGTCGCGTTCCGCATTGAACTCGGCAGCGACGGCATACAAGCGCAGCCGTTCGCGCAGCGCGCGCGCCGGCTCGGAGTGCGATCCCCGCAGTTCGTTGAGCACCCGGAAATCGTCCCAGCGCAGAAATTCCTCGATGGGTTCCAACGCCGACGGGTCGGGCCAAAGCTCGGCTAAAACGCGCTGCAGAATGCGCTCGAACATGCGCGTCGTGTGATGAAAATATACCGAAGCGAACATCATGTACCGCGCGAGTACGAACGACTCGAGCGCGACCACGCCCCGGCGGTCGATGCCCATCACCGGTTTGCCGTCCACTTCGAAGATGCGCAGTGAGGCGACCAACTGATCCACATCGTAGCGCCCGGCTGCAACGCCGGTAAAGTACGCGTCGCGCAGGAGATAATCCATGCGATCGGCATCCAAGTTGGGACCGCTCACCATTTCGCTCAAGACGGGATAGCGCGCGCCCGCGCTTCCCAAGATCAGGTCGAGCACGTCTTCGGTGCGCACGTCGAGATCGGCAAGATGCCGCTGCATTTCCGGCAGCGCCAGGATGGCGCGCGTGCGCTCTTCGTGCCGCACGCCGAGCACCGCTTCGCAGGCGTGGCTGAACGGGCCGTGCCCCACGTCGTGCAAGATGAGCGCTGCGCGCACCAGGCGCCGCTGATAGCCAAGCTCTTCGGCGCTTGTGAAAAACGCGGCGCCGTGCCGCTCCAGTTCGGCGAACGCCCGTGCGCCCATCGAAAGCGCGCCGAGCGCGTGACTGAAACGGGAGTGCTCGGCCGACGGAAATGCCAGGTATGCAAGCCCCAGCTGACGCAGGCGCCGCAGCCGCTGCATCGGAGCGGAATCGAGCAGCCGCGCCTCGGCGTCCGAGAGCTCGATGAAGTGGTGGACCGGATCGTAAATACGCTTCAACCTGAGGGCCTTTTTCGCGGATGGAGAAGAACGTCCCGTCACATGCGTTTCGACCAGGAAGCTATTCGCGAGATTCACGCGCGCACCGATATTGCCGGCTTCATCGGTTCGTATGTTTCGCTGCGCAAGCGCGGGAACGATCTTGTTGGCCTTTGTCCGTTTCACGGCGAGAAGACGCCTTCGTTTCACGTGCATCCCGATAAGGGCTTTTTTAAATGCTTCGGCTGCGGCGCCGGCGGCGACGTCATCACGTTTCTCTCGAAGCTCGAGAATCTACCCTTCACGGATGCCGTCCGCGTCCTTGCCTCGCGCGCCGGGGTGGAGCTCGAACCGGAAAAGCCGGGCGAGGCGCGCCGGCGCAGCGAGCGCGAAGCGATCTACGAAGCGAACCGCATCGCCGCCGCGTACTTCGAACGCATGCTGCGCGACGAACGCGGCGCTGCGGCGCGCGCGTACTGCGAACGGCGCGGTTTGGACGAGGCTGCGATCGCGAAATTCCATTTAGGTTATGCACCCAACGAGTGGAACGCGCTTACCGACGAACTCAAACGCGAGAACGTCGAACTTGAACTCGCTGCAAAAGCGGGGCTGATTAAAGCGGGGCAGCGCGGATACTATGACTTCTACCGCGACCGGCTGATGGTGCCGACGTATGCGACGACCGGCGAGGTGATTGCGTTCGGCGGCCGCGCGCTCGGTGACGCCGAACAAAAATATCTGAATACTTCGACGACGCCGGTCTACACGAAAGGCCGCCACTTGTATGCGCTCAATCTCGCCCGGCGCGCGGCCTCTCGCGAACGGACGCTCATTGTCGTGGAAGGATACTTGGACTGCATCGCCCTGCATCAAGCCGGTTTTGAGAACGCGGTCGCGTCGCTGGGAACCTCGTTCACCGAAGAGCAGGCGCGCGAGCTCGCGAAAAGCGCCGACGGCATCTACCTGTGCTTCGACGGCGATGCCGCGGGCGAAGCGGCGGCCTCGAAAGCGATCGAGGTAGCGATGGCCGTTGTCGAACATGCGGGCCTGGCTGTACGCATCGTCATTTTGCCCGCGGGTTCCGATCCCGACTCGTTCGTGCGCGGCCACGGTGCGCAGGCGTTCGGTTCTTTGCTCAAGCAAGCCAAACCGGCGATCGAGTATCGCTTGGAGCGAGAGGCCGAAGCGCTCGAGCGCGGCTTCGATTCGCCGGCACAGATTGCGGCTAGGGCGGAGGCGCTGATCCGAAAAATGACGCCGCAGGCGGAGTGGGACAGATGGCGCGTATGGATTGCCCGGCGGCTCAAACTCAGCGAGAACGACTTGCGGAACAGCCGCTTCCTCGCAAACAGTGCGAACTTTGCGCCACGCGGGCTGGCGCCGCGCGCGTCGGTCCTCGGCACGCATCACGTTCCCAGGGCAGTTCAACCGTCCTCGTTCGAGCGGGAGGCAATTGCGATTCTGCTGGAAGAGCCGGCGCTCATAAGCGAGTTTGCCGGACGTATTCCTCCCGGCCGCTTCCGCAGCGACACGTACGCGCGCATCTATTCGCAGCTCGTGCAAGAAAGCGCGCGTTTGCGCTCGACGGCAGATATTTTCGCGCTGTTTGCCGACGATGAGGAAGGTTTCGGCGTTTTAACCTCGCTGGGTCAGCGCGACCGCAGTTCGACGGTGCGGTACGAGGACTCGGCGCAGCGGCGGGCGCACCTTGAGCGGGTGGTCGAGCGGCTGCAACTCGATGACGAGCGAACGCGTTATCAAGAATTGTCCCGCCGGATCGACGAATTGGTCATGGCCGGGGAGAGCGTGGGCGGCGACCTGCGCCAAGAGTACGATGCACTCGTCGCAAAGTTGAAGAAATAACCCCGCTGCGCCGATGAGATATCCGGGCGCTTCGCGAAACGTGGGGAACGCCGTCATCCATTAAAGTTAAACAGGAAAGGGGGTGCAAAAACAATGCCGCGTAAAAAATCCGTTTCATCCAACGGCGCGACCGCCGAAGCCGCGCCGGTTTCCCTCGAAGAACTAAAAAAGCGGCTGCTGGAGCGCGGCAAGAAGCGCGGTTCCATCACGCTTGATGAAATCAATCTGGAAGTCGGGCGCTTGGCCGAAACCCGCGAGGAACTCAACGAAGCGGAGATCTTCGAAGATTTGATGACCGACCTGAACGCTGCCGGAATCGAAGTCGTCGAAGAAGCCGAAGAAGAGCAGAAAGAAGCCGAGGAAGGTCGCGCGGAGGAAGTTGCGCCGCCCGGTTTAGCGCTGGACGATCCGGTCCGCATGTATCTCAAAGAGATCGGACGGGTGCCGCTTCTGTCCATGGAAGATGAAAAAAACCTGGCCATGAAGATCGAGGCGGGCGAGCGGGAAACGGCCCGCAACGGTACAGCGAATCAAGTCACGATCGGTCAAGGCGAAGAGGCGAAACGCCAACTCACCGAAGCCAACCTGCGTTTGGTCGTCTCGATCGCAAAAAAATATGTGGGCCGCGGCATGCTCTTTTTGGACTTGATTCAGGAGGGCAATCTCGGTTTGATTCGCGCGGTCGAAAAGTTCGATTACCGCAAAGGCTACAAGTTTTCGACGTATGCCACGTGGTGGATCCGCCAAGCGATTACGCGGGCGCTGGCCGACCAGGCGCGCACGATCCGCATCCCCGTCCACATGGTCGAAACGATCAACCGGCTGATAAAGATTTCGCGCCAGCTGCTGCAAGAGCTCGGCCGCGATCCGTCGGTCGAAGAGATCGCTGCGGAGATGGGACTTACGCCCGAAAAAGTCCGCGAAGTGATCAAGATTAGCCAGGAGCCGATCTCGCTCGAGACGCCGATCGGCGAAGAAGAAGATTCGCACTTGGGCGATTTCATCGAAGATCAGGAAGCGGTCGCCCCCGCGGAGGCGGCGTCCGTCATGCTGCTCAAAGAAAAGATGCAAGACGTTTTGCAAAACCTCACGGAGCGCGAGCGCAAGGTGCTGGTGCTGCGGTTCGGCTTGGAAGACGGCCACCAGCGCACCCTCGAGGAAGTCGGCCAGGAGTTCGGCGTCACGCGCGAGCGCATCCGTCAGATAGAAGCAAAAGCGCTGCGCAAGCTGCGCCACCCCTCGCGCGGCAAAGCGCTTAAGGATTACTGGTCCAACGAGTAGGGCCTAAAGGCGAAGCACACCCCATGTTTCTCGAGATCGTCCTGGCACTGCTGACCGCATCGCCCACCGCCGCCCCAACCGCCGCGCCCGGAGCGCAGCTCAAGACGATCGCGACCGTGCGTTCGACGCCGTTTTGCACCTCGATCGGACAGCATTTCAACGCCGCCGTCGCACCGATGCTCGCAAACGATCGCGACCTCGATCTGGTGGACGTCCAGCTTACCAATTTCTCGGATATCTTCCATCACGCGGATTATCAAATCCGGTATTCGGACACGCGCGTGAAACTCATAACGTACGTGGGCGATATCCGGAGAAGCTTGCCCGCCGTGCAGATGCAGATTAACCTGCTGCGTAACGGCGAGACGCTTACGGCGGACAAGGCGCAGGCGGCGCAGCTGCATCTAGCAGCCGAAAAACTGCAGCTCGCGTATAACAAGCAGATGCAGCTTTCCACCGACCTGGGCGGCGTCATTCAAGCCATGATGGAGTACCGTCCGCCGGCGAACTTGGACGTTTTTCAGGAAGAGATGAGCGAGGCGCAGATGCCGGCGGAGATGCGCAGCATCAAAAGTTATCTGCGCTTCGACGGCCAGCGCGACATCCTGGGCCAAGCGGAAGACGCCGCGGCAAATCAGGCGATCGCTCTTGTCGAGCAACACTGCGCGCTGAACAAGTAGCGTTCGACCGGCATTTGCAAACGGTGTGCGCCTTTACATCTGCGGTTTTTCCGCTGCGGCGCTCGGGTGGATCAGCGGGTCTTTCGCGGCAAACGCGCCGAGCGGATTAGGCGTGAGCCAAATTTCGATGTCATATTGCGCGGGGAAAACGAAGACTTTCGCGACACGGGCCGCCGCGGCCGCTTTCTTCATCTTTACGAGCGGCGCCGCTGTAGGCGCATCGAAATTGCCGCCGGCTGCCAGATACGATTTGCCGCTCACGGCGCGGCCGTACGTCATCGTGCCCTTCGGATCTTTCAGGATGTAGTGCACGTGCGCGTGCTTGAACGTCATCCAGCGCTGTGCGTCCAAACCCCAGAGCACCGGCGGAGCGTTGTTGTTCGCCTTGGTAAGCGGTACCGAGAAGTCGGCGCCGATCAAACGGCCTTTCACGTCGTACCACAGTTGGCTGGGCTGCGGATGCTGCGGATCGGCGGCGCTGTTCCATTTCAGATTCGCGTAGCTGATCGCGCCCGTCGAGTCTTCGTTGGTGTAGCGGAAGTAGCCGTCTTTTTCAGCGTCCGCCGGCGTCTTGTATTTGCTGTTGAGATCTTGCGTGGCCGTCGCCACGAACGCCGCTTCGGCGGGTAACGGTTTGTCGGGAAGTTTCGTCTTCGGGGCAGCAGCCATGGTCGCAAACGCCAATAGCGCTACGCCAAGAAGCAGTCGTTTCATGATTCCTCTCTTACGGCGACTTTGTCGGACTGGGCGACGGCTTCGGCGTTTTTGGAACGAATCCCGGAGGCGTCGCCAGCGGCGCGACGGAGAAAGACGGGTGCGGCGTATCGGAGGCGCTCGTGAAGGGTGCGGGCGTGCTGACGGCCACGGTTCCGCGCGCAACGCTCAGCGCCGCGGCAGTGCGGGCCCGGATGACGGTTCCCGGACGCAGCGTGACGTCCGCGCCTTTGCGCAGCATGTGGTAGAGGAAATGCCCGGGGATAAAGATGTCACCGACCGTGTCCGTGACGCCGCGCGTGGATTCCTGACCCGCCGTCATGCGCGGATTGATCCGCGCGCTCGGCGTGGTGAGCGGTAGCGACCGCCCTCCTTGAAGACGAAGATCTTTAAAGTACATCTCTACGGTGCCGTCGACGTTTCCCATTTGCGCGGCGGAACTTTGCGAAACCACGATCTCCACGGGCGCGCCGGCCGGCGCAAGCGTGGCGCCGCCGAGCACGATCGCATCGCGCAGGTGCGCGCGCGCAAGCGTACCGGGCTTCGTGCGAGAGCTCACCGTGTCGTCGAGAACAAAAAATAAACTCGAGTTGAGCGGCAGAACGGTCGAGTTCGGGGTTCCGGTGGGCGTTGATGTCGGCTCGACGCGCGGCGGCGGCGGCGGCGTGGGCAGAACGATTGCCTTCGCCGTTCCGGTGTTGACGTACATCGCTGCGGCGGCAGAAACTGCCGCCAGCAGCAATGCGCCCGTGCGCGCGGGGTTAACTGGCTTTTTTCTCTTGTTCGAGTTTGGCTGCAGCTGCGGCACGCTTGCCTTCTTCGATGAGTTGCTTGACTTTTTGGCCACCTTTTTGTCCGATCTGCTCGTAAAAGTTCGGGCCGTAGCGGTCGCGCGTCGCTTCGCCGCCTTTCTTGCCACCCTTCTTACCGATTTGCTCGTAGAAGGCGTGACCGTGCGCGCTTTTCGTGGCCTCGCCGCCCTTGCGGCCGATCTGTTCGTAAAATTCGGGACCGTACTTCTTTTTCACGGTTTCGCCGCCTTTTTGGCCGGCCTCGCGAACCGTCATCCCCCCGGCTTTTTTAGGTGCCGGACCCGTTGGGTTGCTCATTATAAAACTTTCTTATCCTCTGCTGTCGCGCCGCCCGAGAAGGACGGCAATCTCATGCTCCATATACTAGAACGCACGTGCGGTCGAGAAAGTTGGTAACGATTTGCTTAAGGGAATAGCGGGGTCCGTGATTTTGGCCTCGGCATACGTGCTGGCGCTCGGCAGCATCGTGCATTTCGAGCAGGAGCGCTCGCTTGGTGCAGGAGGGTTGGCGGCCGCGCTGCGTTCGCATGACGTGCATGTCGTCCAGCGAGCCGAGCTGGCGATCGGCCGTACGAAACAGCCCGCAGGGGTCCCCTTGCTTCTCGCGCGCTCTCACGATAACAGCACCGGCGTTCGCGCCTTGGCGATCTACGGACTCGGTCTCGTCGGTACGCCGTCTTGTGCTCCGGCGGTTGTGGGGGCCCTGCGGGACGGCCAGGCCGTCGTGCGCATCGCTGCGCTCGATGCGGCGGCGCGCTTGGAAACGGCACATGGATTCGGCGCAGCCGAGCCGGCTGCCGCACGCGAGACGGCCGCACTGCTGCGCGCCGGCTCTGCGACGGTGCGCGCGCGTGCTGCGACGGCGCTGGAAGCATTCTCAACCGGATCGCAAGCGGCGTTTGCGGCTTCACGCTTGACGCAGGCATACGCCCGTGAACGAGACGCGGACGTGCGCGGGCACATCGCCTGGACGCTGTTCCGCGGCTATGCGAAGCGCGCGCCGCTTGCCGCGCTCAAGACAGAATTGACCGATCCCGACGAGATCGTGCGAATCGAAGCGGCTCGCGCGCTCGGTAAGCGCGGCGCGCGGTCGGGCATCCCATTGCTGGCGCCGCTCACGCGCGACGCTTCGTGGCGCGTTCAAGAACAGGCGCTCGAATCGCTTAAGGTGCTTCGCGGCGGTAAGCCGGCCGAGCATTTGAAGGCCATCGCGCCCGGCATTCATCTTCCGCCGCGGGTGCGCGATCCGTTCGCAGGCGTAAAGGCATTGGCGCGCGCGCCGCACCGCGGCAAGTACGGGCCGCCGCAAGCGGAGAAAATTATCCCGGTGCCGGCGTTCAGCGTCCGTTCGGCCGCGCAGTTCACGGGCCCGCAGCCCGGGCCGCACCCGCGCATGCGCATCGTGACGACGCAAGGCAACATCTACATCGAGCTGTATCCCGAATGGGCGCCGCTGACGGTCGAGAACTTCATGAATTTAGCGAGCGGCGGCTACTACGACAACAATCCGTGGTTTCGCATCGTGCCGGATTTCGTCGTGCAGAGCGGCGACCCGTCGGCGAACGCGCCGGGCGTGGGCTATACGACGGTCGCCGAAGAAAACCCGATCGAACAGAGCAGCTACATCATCGCGATGGGACTGGATTACACCAACCCGCCGAACGCGCACGCTAAGCGGGATTCCGCGGGAAGCGAGTTTTACATCACGCTCTCGCCGCAGTTCCATCTCAACCGCGACTTCAGTGTTTTCGGGCGCATGATCGGCGGCTTCGACGTCCTGCCGCGTCTGGTGGAGTCGGACAAAATCTTGCGCATCGAGCGTTTGCCGGACGCGAGTTCGTAACGCTTTAGAACGCTTTCTTCGTGTCGATAAGAATCGACACGGGACCGTCGTTGACGAGTTCCACGTCCATATCGGCGCCGAAGACGCCGTAAGCGACCGGGATACCCATCGCTTCGAGAAGCGCGCCGGCACGCTCGTAGAGCGGTTTGGCGGCGTCTTCGCGCGCCGCCGTCACAAACGGGGGGCGGCGCCCTTTTCGTGCATCGCCGTGCAGCGTGAACTGCGAGACGAGCAGCACGCTGCCCCGCACCTCGAGGACGCTGCGGTTCATCAGCCCTGCTTCGTCGCGGAAAATGCGCAAGTTTGCGATCTTGGCCGCCATCGCTTGTGCGTCGGATTCGCCGTCGTCCACGCCGACGCCGAGCAGCACCATGAGGCCCGTTGAGATGCTGCCATGCACGGCGGCGCCGACGCTGACAGTCGCGCGCGACACGCGCTGAATCACCGCGCGCACGGCGTGCGCTATTTAGCAAACATGGAGGTGAGCGCGAAGACGAGGTTTTCGCGCCGTTCCATCACGCGGCGGTAGAAATAACCCGCCCAATGCGTTCCGAACGGCACGTAGATGCGCACGTTGTAGCCTTGCGCGGCCAATTGCTTTTGAAGCGCCGGACGCACGCCGTAGAGCATCTGGAATTCGAAGCGGCTCGCGCCGATGCCGTTCGCGCGCGCATAACTTTTTACCAGTTCGATCAACTCCGGGTCGTGTGTTGCGATGCCTGGATAATTGCCGCGCGAGAGCAGTGCCTGAGCGCACTTCATGTATTGCGCCCGGATCTGCGGCATCTCTTTGAGCGCGATCCCGGCCGGCTCACTGTAAGCGCCTTTGCAGATGCGCACCCGCGCTTTCAGCTCGATCGCGCGTTCGACGTCCTGCGGCGTGCGCTTCAAGTACGCTTGCAGTACGGGGCCGACGTTCGGATTGTTCGCGTACGCGCGTTCGAAGACGCGCAGCGTTGCATCCGTCACCGCGGACCCTTCCATGTCGATGCGCACGAACGGATCCGGGTTGACTGCGCGCGCGTAGTCGAGCACGGCCTGAAGGTTCTCGAGCGCGAAGTCTTCATCGGCGAGCAGCCCCATCGCGGTGAGTTTCACCGAAACGTTGCTGCGAACGTGCGCCGCCGCTATTGCATCCGACATGCGCGCGTAGGCTTCGCGCGCCTTTACGGCGGCTTCGCGCTCGAGCACGTCCTCGCCCAAGAAATCCAGCGTTGCCGTCATGCCGTCGGTGTTGATCCGGCGCACCGCCTCGATCGCGGATTCGATGGTTTCACCGGCGACGAACCGCCTTGCAAGAAAGAAAAATCTCGTCGAAAACAGCGAATCGGGTGCGAAGAATCGATCCACAAGCGTCATACGGCCGCTATACGACGCGCCGCCGGAGCGCCCATTGTGCGCCAAGCACAATGGCCGCAAGCACAACGAAGCCGTATGTCAGCGCGAGCGCCGCACCAACGCCTTGCGAGGAAAGCGTGACGTACAGTTGCACTGGAAGCGATGCCGGATGATATGCAAGGATCGATGTGGCGCCGTATTCGCCGATGGCGCGCATCCACGCAAGCATCATTCCGGCCGCGATGCCCGGTGCGGCAAGCGGCAGAGCGACGCGGAAAAAGATTCGCGCGTTGCCGGCGCCCAGCGTGCGCGCCGCGCGCTCATAACTGCGGTCCACCGATTCGAACGCCGCGCGCGCCGATTTGACCAGCAGCGGCATGGAGTGGATCAGCGCCGCCAGCAC
>JBHEMM010000038.1:0-9712 GCA_046262595.1 Vulcanimicrobiaceae bacterium | reverse complement strand
GCACCGGATCGACCGCTGCGAATGCGGCTGCGGCCGTAATGGCCACAAACGAGCCGGCCACGAAGAACTGCGCGAGCGCAACCCCGCCGAGCGAATCGACCAGCACGACGCCATGGGATGCGAGCCACGCGCCCGCAACGGTATGCAGCCCGACCGTCTGAAGCAGCATGATTCCCGACGCCACCGGCGGGAACGCCAGCGGCAGCGCGAGCAGCGAGAGGAGCAGAGCGCGCGGCGCGGCCGGCGCCGCGGCGAGTGCGTAGCCCGCCGGTATGCCTAACACCGTAGCCGCACCGAGTGCGAGGAGCGAGGCGGAGATCGACGTTTGCAGCGCCGCACGAGCCTGGGGCGCCGCAAAGGCGGCCAACGCGCCGGCGGGCGGAACGGACGCGAGCATGGCGATAACAGGGGCGAGCATGACGAGCAGCAGCACCCCAGCAGCGAACGCAAAGAGCACGCCCGGCCGCACGGCAATCAATCGCAAAACTTTACCAAAGACGCTGCGCGAGGCGAGGCGCCGCCGCCCTCCGGCGGGAATGCACGGGCGGATATGACGCAACGATCGTGGCGGGTTCTTATCGCCGACGATGATCCGGCAATCTGCACGCTCATCGAAACCGTTTTACGCAAGGGCCCATACGAGATCGTCACCCGCAACGATGCCGAGAGCGCGCTGGTCGCGCTCGATCGCGGCGGCCGTTTCGATGTCATCATCTGCGACTTCATGCTGCCCGGAATCTCGGGCATCGATCTCGTCGAGCGCCTGCGCTCGGACGAGCGGACGCGAAGCGTCCCGATCCTCATGATTTCGGGCCACACGAACTACGCAATGGACGGCCGCGCAAAAAGCGCGGGCGCGAATTTGTTTTTGAACAAGCCTTTTACCATCTCCCAACTGCGCACGGCAGTGAACAGTTTGCTGGTGCAGCGCAAAGCCGATCCGTTCGAGAATTCGGCCGTAAACGCGCGTTAACCGTTGCCATTCTTAAAAATCCTCATCGTCGCCGTTTCGCTCGGGCTGGATGTCTTCGCCGTGGGCATCGGTGTGGGCATGCGCGGCGCGTCGTGGGCGCTCAAAATCCGGATCGGCGCGGCGTTCGCCGGCGCTGAAGTCTTGATGAACCTCGCCGGCGTTGGCCTAGGCCGTCTGGCGGGCTCATTACTGGGCGAGGTCGCGGGGTACATCGGCTTTGCGGCACTGTTCTGCATCGGCGCGTATATGACGTATGAGGCGCTGCGGGAGGCCGAGGCGAAAACCCCGCTGGACTTCTCGCGCGGGTGGGGGCTGTTCATCGGCGCGCTCTCGATCAGCCTGGACTCCCTGGGCATCGGTTTCTCGATCTTGTACATCGGCGTGCCGCTCGTGCTTTCACTGGCCGTCATCTTCGTTGTGTCCATCGGCGCGACCACCGCCGGACTGACGCTCGGCCGCGCACTCGGGCGCCGCGTCGAGGAGCGGGCGGAGCTGTTTGCGGGCATCGTTTTGATGCTTACCGGCGCCGGCTTCGCCCTCGCAAAAGCGTTTCATATCGGCTGAGCGAACCGCAGGGCATGCGCGTTGGGGATGCCCTTTTCGATCTCGCGGGCGGCGCGGGCCGCCTTTTTATCGTCGGGACGGCGAAGAACGTCGGAAAGACCGTGGCGATGCGCGCGATTGCCCAGGCCGCAGCAGCGCGCGGAACAATCGTCGCGCTCACGTCCGCCGGACGCGACGGCGAGGCAGTCGACGCCCTCGAGGCCCACGCCAAACCGCGGCTGTTTTTACGGCCCGGCGCGCTGTTTGCGACGGCGCGATCCTTGTTGCCGGCGCATCCCGCGTGCGAACTCATCGCGACGACGGAATGGACAACGGCGGCCGGTGCAGTCGTGCTCGCGCGCGTCCGCCGCAGCGGTTATTTCGAACTCGCAGGGCCCGCAACGGCTGCGACGCTGCGCACGTGCCTGGAACGCCTGGAAGCGCTGGGCGCCGGCTTTACCATCGTGGACGGCGCGCTCGACCGCATCGCCGGCTTGGCCGCCGGTGCCGACGCAGCGATTGTTTGCGCGGGAGCGGCGAGCGCATCCACGATGGAAGAAGCGGTAAGCGATGCCGCGGCGCTCGTGCGCAAACTCGGCATTCCCGCATTCGATCCGCAGCGTCCGTTCTTACGGGCGGGCGGTGCGCTCACCCCGGCGCGCGCGGTCGAGTTGGCCCGCAGCGCGCGCGGACATCAGCTCGTTGTCGCGGATGCGACGCACGTCCTTGCCTCGGGGAAAGCGCTGCTCGGCCTGCTCGAACAGTTTGACGTGCGCTGCGAGCGTCCGATCCGCGTTGCTGCGGTGACCGTCGCATCGATCGGCCCCGAAAAATATTTCGAGCCGGCCGCGTTTGCGCGCGCGGTCGCTGAACGCGTGCGCCTGCCGGTTTTCGACGTTTATGCGGGAACGCAGGTGCGCGCCGCATGAAGGTCTCGCGCATCGCCGATGCTGCAACCGCGGCTGCGCTCGAGACGGCGTGGCTGTATCGCGCGCTCGAACCGGGCAGCGCATTCGGGCGGCGCGCGTTCGAGGAAATGATGCCGTTCGCTCCCGGCGCGGAGCGTGAAGCGCAAGCGCGGGCCGCCGAGGTGATCCGCATCTCTCGCGGCTGGGCGCCCGAGCGGATCTCTGCGATGCGCGACGCGCTGCGAGCTTGCCCCGATCCGCTTCCGGCAATCTCACGCGCCGCGATGGGCGAGACCCTCGAAGACGCCCATTTGCTCGAGATACTGCGGTTTTTGGATTGCGGGCAGCGGGTCGAGGACACCGCCGCGTTCGGCGCGCAGCTCGGCGCGTTGGCGGCGGAGCTCGAGACGGGGCGCGCAGGCACGTTCGGTTTTTATCTTTCCGATGCGTTCGACAGTGCACTTGCAAACGCGCGCGCAGAAGCGGAACGCGCGCAGGCACACTTCGAAGCCGCCCGGGCGCGAGTCGCGCAGCGCGCCGGAACGGCGCTCGAACGCGAAGGCTTGGGCGGCGCAGAGTTTATCGTTATGCGCGACACCGTGCAGTCGCTTCCGCCGCACGTCCGCGTGGTACGCGAAGCTCCGACGTACTATCTCTGCGAGCTCGATCTGGACGAGACGGCGCTGGCCGCGCTCGCGCGCCGCGATGAAGCCGCGGCCGCGTCCGCTGGATGCGAGCGGCGCGTACGCGAGCGGCTTTCGGCTGCGGTGCGCGCGGCGCTGCCGCAACTGCACGCATTGCTCTCGAGCCTCGCGCAAGCCGACGTGGACCTCGCGCAGGCGCATTTCACGCAGCGCTACGCCTGCGTGGCGCCGGTGATCGAAGCGCGGCCGCGGATCGCTTTCGAGGGCGGTTCGCTGCTGCCGCTGCAGGCAGAGCTGATCGCCCAAGGCCGCAGTTACGAACCGATCTCGGTGGACGTGAGCGAACCGGCCGTGATCACCGGGCCGAACATGGGCGGAAAGAGCGCCGCACTGCGGACGTGCGGATTTATCGCGCTGCTCGCGGCGTTCGGCATTCCGGTCCCCGCGCGCGCCGCCCGCTGCGCCTTATTCGACGATATCGCCTGGCTCGGCGCCGCAAGCGCAGAATCTTCGGAAACGCGCCTGCTCTCCTCGTTCGCTTCCGAGATCGTGCGGTTGAACGAACTGCTCGCGCGCCCGCGCGTGCGGCCGCTGCTGCTCGTCGACGAGTTCGCGCGAACGACGACGCCGCACGAAGGCAGCGCGCTGCTCATCTCTCTGTTGCGTACGCTGCGTGCGAGAGGGCGTCTGGCATTCGCGGCAACCCACCTCGCGCAGGTCGCCTCGCACGCGCAGGTGCCGCATTACGCCGTGCGCGGGCTGCGCGAGTTGCCGGCCTCGCCGGCGAACGATCTGGCAAGTGCGCTCGACGCGCTGGCGCTGGCAATGGATTACTCCGTTTTTGAAGTGCGCGGCGGCGACGAAGCGAAATCTGACGCTATCGCGCTGGCACAGCTGCTCGGCCTCGATGAAGAGATCGTCGCCGGAGCGAAGGAGCAGTCATGGATCCGCTGATCATCACCGTTGCGCCCGTCGGCGCCGAACTCACGCCGGAGCAGACGCCGCATCTGGCGGTGACGCCGAAGGCGCTCGCTGAGGTTGCGCGCGGCGTTCGCAACGCCGGCGCATCGATCGTGCACGTGCACTGCCGCAACGATGACGGAACGAACACTCACGACGTCGTGCGCTTCGCCGCGGCGTACGAAGCGATCCGCGCGAGCAGCGATTTGATCGTGCAGTTTTCTACCGGCGGCGCTATCGGCATGAGCCCGCAAGAGCGCGCGAACGTCCTGCAGCTGCGCCCGGAAATGGCGACGCTCACATGCGGAAGCGTGAACTTCGGCGACGACATCTTCGAGAACAGCTTTCCGATCATGCGCGGTATCCTGCGCGCGATCAATACATACGGCGTCAAGCCGGAGCTGGAGATCTTCGACAAGGGGCACCTCGCGAACGCCCGCCGCTTACAGCGCGAGGGGCTGCTCACGTTTCCGCAACACGTCGACTTCGTGCTGGGCGTGCCGGGCGGGCTCGATGCGAGCGTACAAAATCTTTGCGATCTGGTGGACGATCTTCCCGCAGGCTGCACCTGGTCGGTCGCCGGCATCGGCCGCATGCAGTTGCCGCTGGCGATGGCGGCGATGGCGATGGGCGGTCACGTGCGCGTCGGTTTGGAAGACAACATGTACTACTCCAAGGGACGGCTGGCGACGAATGAGGAGCTCGTTGCACGCGTCGCGCGCATTGCTGCGGAGCTCGGCCGCCCGGTTGCCACGCCCGCGCAAGCGCGCCGCATTCTGGGCGTCGCGAGCAAGGAGAACCCGGCCCTCCCCGTAAACTAGCGCGGGCTTTCATGTTCAATTACGTCGTCCGGCGCACGCTTCAGGCCGTTCCGCTCCTCGTCGTGATCTCGTTCATTTTGTTCGTGATCTTGCACTCGGCGCCGGGCGGCGGCTTAGGGCCGTACCTGCAGAACCCGCACATCACGCCGGCCGATATCGTCAGGCTCAAACACAACCTCGGTTTCGACAAGCCGCTGCCCGTTCAGTACGTGCTGTGGCTCGGCCACGTGGTGACCGGCGACTTCGGCTACTCGACGAGCAATTCGGAGCCGGTCTTCAATGCGATCGTGGAACGCCTGCCGGCGACGTTTGAACTGATGATCAGCTCGTTTATCCTCGCGTTCATCATCGGCGTCGCCGCCGGTCTGTTCGCGGCAATCCGGCCGTACTCGGTGTGGGACTACTGCATTACGACGTTCGCGTTTTTTGGTCAGTCCATGCCCGTCTTCTGGTTTGCACTCATGATGCAGCTCGCGTTTGCCGTTCACGGCATTCCGCTTCCGGGAGGCTGGCTCATCCAGCTGCCGTCTGCAGGCATTTCGAGCGGCGACAACTTCGATTTGGCAGATCGCATAACGCATTTGATCTTACCGATGATCGTGCTTGCGCTCTTGCAGGTTGCGCTTTACAGCCGCTTCATGCGCAGTTCGATGCTCGAAGTGATCAAAACGGATTACATGCGCACCGCGTGGGCGAAGGGCTTGAATTTCCGCACGGTGCTCTTCAAGCACGGGCTCAAAAATGCGCTCATTCCGCTCGTCACCGTTACCGCACTCACGCTGCCCGGTTTGTTCGGCGGCGCCATTCTGACCGAAACGATTTTTGCGTGGCCCGGTGAAGGACGGCTGTTCTACAATGCGCTGGGTCAGCAAGACATCTCGCTGATGATGGGTTACCTGCTGCTCAATGCGTTCTTGGTCGTATTCTTCAACCTATTCGCGGACGTGTGCTATGCGTGGCTCGATCCGCGGGTGAAGTACGACTGATGGCCGTTTCCGCACCGCTCGACGTAGCAGCGCCCGATGACGCGTTCGTTTTAAGCAAGAACACGGTTTGGAAGCGTTTCCGCAAGCACCGCTTGGCGATGATCGGCGCGGTGGTGCTGCTGTGTCTGGTGCTGGCGGCGGTCTTTGCGCCCTGGATTGCCGGCCAAGACCCCAACGCAATCGACCAGGTTCATTGGCAGGGCAATTCGCTGCCGCCGTGTTTCCAAGACGCGCATCTGTGCGGCGGCCACCGTTTAGGCACCGACGAGACGGGCCGCGATCTGTTCGCGCGCCTCGTGTTCGGCGCGCGTATTTCGCTGACCGTCGGTGTCGCCGCGGTCGTGATGGAATTGATCATCGGAACGTTCTTGGGCGCGATGGCGGGATATTTCCGCAGCGTGCCCTTCACGTACACCTCGCGCGTGCCGCATTGGGCGAACATCCTGAACTTCATCATCGGTTTCGCGGGCGTCTTTCTGGTCGCGTACCTTTGGCCGAACCTCGGCAACGCGATGCCGCATCTTCCCAAGCCGTTCGGCGGCATTGAAAATGACATCGGCCCACTGATCCTCGCGATTGTCGTCGGCTGGGCCCTGAGCGCGCTTGTCCGGCGGCTGCCGGTGGGAGAGGAGCGCGTGGTGCGCACGGCGCTTCCCGTCGACTGGCTGATCATGCGCATCACCGACGTGTTTTTGTCGATTCCACTGTTGCCGCTGATGCTCACGCTCACCGGCATTGTGGCGGCGATGTCCACGAAGGCTTCCCTCGACTTCAAAGTGATCGTCGTCATCATCGGCGGGCTCTCGTGGCCCGGCGTCGCGCGTCTGGTGCGCGCCACGTATCTCTCGCTGCGCGAACGCGAGTATACCGAAGCGGCCAGGGCCGTGGGCAACCGGGACGGCCGAATCATCTTCCGGCATCTGCTTCCGAACGCCATGGCGCCGCTCACCGTTCAAGCCACCCTAGACGTCGCCAACGTCATCGTGCTCGAATCGGCGCTCTCGTTCTTGGGGTTCGGCATCCAGCCGCCGACGGCGTCGTGGGGCAATATGCTGGCAAACGCCGAGAGCAACCTCGAGACGGCCTGGTGGGCGGCCGTTTTTCCCGGCTTGTGCATCCTCATCACCGTACTGGCCATCAATTATATCGGCGACGGGCTGCGGGACGCACTTGACCCCAATATGCGTTAGGCCTTAAACTTCTCTCTTGTCCTCAATGCGCGAGTGGCGGAATTGGTAGACGCACTAGCTTGAGGTGCTAGCGCTCGCAAGGGCGTGCTGGTTCGAGTCCAGTCTTGCGCATGAATTGTGAAAGGCCCGGTTGTTTGCCCGGGCCTTTCAAGTTTCTGTGCAAGACTGTTACCGGGAATTGCGGTAAGGGATGCTTGTCGTGGCAAGCGTCAGAGGCGCGGTTAGGTAATTGTGGTTACCTTTGAAACCTGGAATAGCCTGACGCTGTAGAGGATGCGTACCCCTTCGGGAGGAGAGCCCTAAAACAACGTGTGGTTAACCCGCTTCGCCATCGACCGCCCGGTTATCGTCCTGCTCGCCACCATCGGCCTGATGGTGTTCGGGCTCTTTTCGTATCTCTCACTCGGGCGTAACCTTTTCCCCAACGTTGATTTCCCGGCCGTCGCGATCAGCGCGGGCTACCCCGGTGCCTCGCCGTCCGAGATGGAACGGCTGGTGGTCAAGCCGATTGAAGATCAGCTCGACGGCATGCAGAACCTCAAGCAGATCAACGCCGGCGCGCAAGAAGGCACGGCGATGATCTACGTCCAGTTCAATTTGGGGACGAACCTGGACACGGCGGCAAGCGACGTGCAGCAGCGCGTCGAAACGGCGCGCGCCTTCATGCCCAGCGACCTCAATCCGCCGTACATCGAGCGTCAGAACAACACAGCCGAGCCGATCGTCGTGGAGTCACTCGTTTCGCGGCAAATGACCGGCCCGGAGCTGGGCGACTTGGTTAAAGACCGCATTACCTCCGAGATCAAAGCGCTCCCCGGCGTGCAGAATGTCGTCGTGAATGGCCAACCGGAGCGCGAGTTTCACGTGCTCCCCGACCAGCAGCGCATGCTCGCGACCGGCTACACGCTCGACGATCTGCTCGCGTCGATCTCGCGCAACAACTCCGATTTACCCGGAGGCCGCATCGACAGCCCGACATCCGAAACGAGCGTTTCTGTGCGCGCCGATGTGAACAGCGCCGCGGACATCGGAAATATTCCGCTGTTCAATTCGCTTCAGAGCCAAGCGACCGGCGGCAATCCGCTGCATCTTTCGGACATCGCCCGCGTCGAAGACAGCCACGTCGAGCAGCGGCAAGTCTCACACTTCAACGGGAACGCCGCCGTATATCTGGACATTCAGCGGCAAACGACTTCCGATACCGTGCGCACGACGGCCGCCGTCCGCGACGGACTGCGCAAAATTGCCGCCGAGTATCCGCAGATTCACTTCCAAGAGATCGAAGCGTCGGCCGACTACACGGAAGCCTCGATCAACGGCGTCCTGCAAAGTCTGATGGAAGGGATCTTCCTTACCGCGCTCGTCATGCTGCTCTTCCTGCACGCATGGCGCAATGCCATCGTGGTTATGGTCGCGATTCCGACCTCGCTGCTTGCGACGTTCATTATGATGCGCGCGTTCGGTTTTACCGTCGACATCATTTCCATGATGGGATTGGGGTTGACGATCGGCATCTTGGTGGACGATTCGATCGTCGTACTGGAAAACATTACCCGCCATCGAGACATCGGCGAAGATGCGACCAACGCCGCGATCACCGGCCGCACCGAGATCGGCAACGCTGCGATCGCAATCACGCTCGTGGATGTGATCGTGTTTACGCCGATCGCGTTCATGTCCGGTATCGTGGGCGAGTTCATGCGCGAATTCGGCCTCGTGATCGTGGTTGCAACGCTATTCTCGCTGCTCGTGTCGTTCACGCTCACGCCGCTGCTCGCGGCGCGCTGGTCGGTCCGCCGGCGCAGCGCGGCGCCGCCGCGTTACCTGGCCTGGTTTCAGAACGCTTTTGACGCGCTGCAGGTCTGGTATTCGCAGCGCGCGCTGCCGTTCAGCCTGCGTCACGGGACGTTCGTCGGCTTCACGTGCCTGCTGCTCGTCATCACCTCGCTTACGCTTCCGGCAAGCCCGCAGACGGGCGCAATGATCAACCTGGCAATCGCAGCGGCGATCTTTGCCGTGTCCGGGCTGGCCCTGCTGCTCTCACCGGCGTTCCGCTCGCACCGGGATCGCGAACTGCCCGCGTTCCGCGCTCGCGGTTCGGCAGCGGGAACGCTGTGGGGCGACTTCGGCCAGTGGCTGCGTACGCGCCCGGCTTCGGCGGCAAAATGGATAGCGCTTGCGCCGACGCGCGTCGGCGGCACGATGGTCGCATTGGCCGTGCCGCTCGGCCTTGCGGCGATCTTTTTCGTGATGCCGAAGATCGGGTTCGAGTTCATTCCCTCCACGCCCACCGGCGTCGTGAACGTGAGCGTGCAGTTTCCTCAAGGTCAGCCTTTGGCGCAAACGCAAGCCAGCATCGACCGGCTCGAGCAGCGGTTCATGAAGATCAGAGACGTGCAGACGGTACTTTCGACCACCGGATCGATGCCTGCGGGATACGGCTCGCTGCAAGGCGGAAACTTCGCCAAGCTCACGGTTATCTCGTTTAAAAACGCGCGCAGCGCGCAGGACGCAATCGGCGAAACGATCCGCAGCGCCGCTCCACCGCTCGCGCCGGGCGGAAAAATCACCGTCGCCGGTGAGAACGGCGGAAGCGGGGCCGCTTCGCCTATTTTTTACAACGTCGCGGGGCCCGATTCCGGCATCGGCGCAGCCGCAGACCGGCTCGCCGCATACATTCGCGCGAT
>JBHEMM010000037.1:6803-23033 GCA_046262595.1 Vulcanimicrobiaceae bacterium | reverse complement strand
TGTCAAGAGTGCTAATACACAAAACCGCATAACGCAAGGCCGGGTTGCGCGGGGGGAGTATCATGGAGAACTTATGACCGTTCTTGAGCGAGAGTCTGCGCGCTTCGCGGGCGAGCTGGTCCGCGGGCTGCCCGGCGCGGGGCGGGTTCTGCGCGATATCGCCGCCCGGCTGCGCCGAGGCGCGGGCGCATATGCGCTGCACGAAACCATTCCGGCGGCCCGTCCGGCGCTGCTGGCCGCGCTCTACCGCGAGATCGGCGGCGTGTTTTGCGTCGTGCTCCCGACGGTCGACGCCGCCGAGCGTCTTTTCGCCGATTTACTGTACTACCTGGAAGAAGATGAGCCCCGTACGGTGCGCCTGCTGCGCTCGCGTGAGGAGACGGTCGGAGCGATCGACTCGCCTTCCGAGCGCAGCGCGCGCATGAGCCTGATGGCGCAGTTAGCCGACGGCGTGCCGGGCATCGTGCTGATCCCGCTCGCAGCCGCGCGGCAGTACGTCATTCCCCGCGAGGCGTTCGCGCGCGAGCGCTTCAGCCTGCACAGCGGTCAAAGCGCCGGCTGGGACGCCACGCTCGAGCGCCTGTACCGCTGCGGGTATCAGCGCACCGACGTCGTGAGCGCAGCCGGGGAATTCGCGGTGCGCGGCGGCATTCTCGATGTCTTTGCGGCATCGGCTGACCGGCCGGTGCGCATCGAGTTTTTCGGTGATGAAATTGAGAGCCTACGCCCGTTCGATCTCGTTTCCCAACGCAGCCAAGGCGGTTTGGAGGCGCTGGAGATCGTGCCGTGGCTCGAGATTGCGCGCGATGAAACGCTGCGCGCGCGGGTCGCAGCCTCGCTGCAGGGTCCGCTCAACGTGCGGGAGGCGGTGATCGCCTATCTGCAAACCGGCGCGGACGTGCCGGAACCGTGGCTGCCGCTCGCATTCGAACGGCGAGAAACGGTGCTGGATTATCTGCCCGCCCATACGACGCTCGTCATCGACGAGCCCGGCATGCTCGCCACGATCGAGCGCGCGTTGGACGACGAACGCTCGCGCGAAGAGAGCGTGCTGCTCGCGGGAATGGACGAGGGCGACCTTTCCGTCCGCGACGCAGACGTCGGCGAAGCGCTTCTCGCGCAGGCCGCGGCGCCGTATCCGCGCCTGCACGACCTCGCCGCGGGCTTTGCGGGGCATGCCGCGCTCGTGTTTCCCGGCGGTATCGAAACGGCGGCCGCGGTCGACTGGATGCCGCGGATCGATGAAAACCTCGTGCTCGAAGCGCGCCCTGCGGATCATTTCAACCGTCAGATCGAGTTGTTTACGCAATCGCTGCGCGAAAGCGTTGCGGCGAATGAAACGGTGCTGCTCGTTACGACGGGCGCTGCGCGCACGAGCGATATCGTGCGCGCCGCGGGCTTAACCGTTTCGGCGGGCCCGCTCGTGTTCGGTTCGGGATGCGTGTACGTCGATCACGGAAGCATCGAGAGCGGCTTCACGCTCCCTGCGCTGCGGCTGCGTGTTTTGGGGGATCGCGAGATCTTCGGGCAGCCGGCGAAACGCGTGAAGATCCGCGCCGTCAAAGAAGGCGTGCCCGTTACGTTGGCCGATTTGAAAGTCGGCGATTATGTCGTGCATGCCGTGCACGGCATCGGCCAGTATCTGGGCCTGCGCACGGAAAAGATCTTGGGCGCCACACAAGATTACCTCGATCTCAAATACGCCGGCACCGATCGCATGCTCGTGCCGGTAACGCAGATGCATCAGGTCACGAAGTACAGCGCAAGTGAAGGCGGCACGCCGCGTCTTTCAAAAATGGGCGGCGCCGATTGGGCGCGCACGAAAACGCGTGTCTCCGAATCGCTCGCCAAAATTGCCGAAGGTCTGGTGCAGCTGTACGCCGATCGTGAGCTCGCGCGCGGCCACGCCTTCGCGCCGGACACGGTGTGGCAGGCGGAACTCGAAGAAGCGTTCCCCTACGACGAAACGCCCGATCAGATGAAGGCGATCGTCGAAACAAAAAACGACATGGAACGCGCGCGCCCCATGGATCGCGTCGTGTGCGGTGACGTGGGGTACGGCAAAACCGAAGTTGCGCTTCGCGCGGCGTTCAAAGCCGTCGCCGATAAAAAGCAAGTCGCCGTCCTCGTGCCCACCACGCTGCTCGCCGACCAGCATTACCGCACCTTCAGCACGCGATTCGCCGGCTTTCCCATGCGCATCGAAGAGCTTTCCCGTTTCCGCAGCAAAAAAGAGCAGCGCGAAATTCTGCGCGATTGCGCCGAAGGCAAAGTGGACATCGTCATCGGCACGCACCGCCTGCTGCAAAAAGACGTTGCCTTCGCGGATCTCGGGCTTATCGTCGTGGACGAAGAACAGCGTTTCGGCGTCATGCACAAAGAGCGGCTCAAACAGCTGCGCGCGAGCGTCGACGTCCTCACGCTTTCCGCGACGCCGATTCCGCGCACGCTGCACATGTCGCTGCTGGGCGTGCGCGACCTTTCGCTCATTCAAACGGCGCCCAAAAACCGCATGTCTATCAAAACCGTGGTCGTGCCTGCCGGCGACGCCGTCGTCCAACGTGCGATCTCCGCGGAACTCGATCGCGGCGGCCAAGTCTATTATCTGCACAACCGCATCGAATCGATCTATTCCGTCAAAAACGCGCTGCAGCAGCTCGTTCCGCGCGCGCGCATCGCCATCGGCCACGGCCAAATGCACGAGCACGAACTCGAACCCGTCATGCAGGCGTTCATCGAGGGCGAGGTGGACGTGCTGGTCGCGACAACGATCATCGAGAACGGCATCGACATCCCGAACGTGAACACGATCGTCGTCAACGACGCGGACAAGTTCGGATTGGCGCAGCTGTATCAGCTGCGCGGACGCGTCGGCCGTTCGAACCACCAGGCGTATGCGTTTCTGCTGTATCAGGCGCACAAATCGCTTACCGAAGAAGCCAAGGCGCGCCTGGAGGCAATCCGCGAGTTCACGCATCTGGGCAGCGGCCTGCAGATTGCCATGCGCGATTTGGAGATACGCGGCGCCGGAAATTTGCTCGGTGCGGCGCAATCCGGCTTCATCGCCTCCGTGGGCTTCGACACGTACTGCCAGCTGCTCGCCGAAGCGATCGCCCAGCGCAAGGGCGAGCAAGCCGCGCTTGAGGAACAGCGCGAGGCGGTGATCGACGTCAAGATCGACGCTTACGTTCCCGCCGATTACATCGCGCAAGTCTCGCAGAAGATCGCCGTGTACCAGCAACTCGCCAAATCGCGCACGCAGGCGCAAGTGGAAGAAATCGCAGCCAGCGTGCGCGACCGCTTCGGTCCGCTGCCCGCGGCCCTCGAGAACCTTGTGGAGTTGACCAAACTGCGCACCGTGGCGCTGCAAAAGCACGTCACACGCGTCATCGTCGACGAGAAGCGCCTCACGCTGGGCGTCGGCAGCGGATTCGAGCTGCAGCCCAGCGCCATCCCGCGCTTCCAATCGCTCACACGAAACCGCTTCCGTTTTGCGGAGGGCAAGATCTTGGTCGATTTGCCGCCGCTGCAGCCCGGACAACGCCCCGAAGCGCTCTGGATGCCGCTCTTGCGGAGTCTTTTGGATGCAATGTAGGATGCAGAAAAAGGAGGTCACCCTGCTAAAAAGGACCATCGGGGCAGTTCTCGAATCGGCGGACGGTTATTTTCCCAATCGAAACTGGAGCATAGAATGTCGCAAGCCCCCAGGCTTATCGCGGGTATCACCACCGCACTTTTGATCGTTTCGCTCGCCGCATGCGGCGGCGGGAGCGCCGGCGGAAACGTGGCAACCGTTAACGGGCAAGCCATCTCGCGCGCCGATCTCGACTCCAAACTGGAGAACGGGCCCGCCGCCAAGAGCCAGCTGCAGCAGATGGTCACCAACGTGCTGATCGATCAGTACGCGCAGAAGAACAACATCGCGGTCTCGCAAGCCGAGATCGACAAGATCGAAAATCAGTACAAGGCGCAGTACCCGAACGGACAGTGGAACGAGCTGCTTAAAGCGCGCGGCTTGAGCGAATCGGACGTGCAGGACCTGATCCGCCGCCAGATCATCCTCGATAAGGCCACCGGCTCGAACGTCAACGTCACCGAGTCGCAAATCAAGCAGTTCTTCACCAAGAACCATGCGCAGTACGATAAGCCGGCTATGGCACATGCGCGCCACATTCTGGTGCCTACGATGGCGCTCGCGCAAAAGGTCGAGTCCGACTTGAAGGCCGGCAAAGACTTCGGCGCAGAAGCCAAACAATATTCGACCGACCCGGGCAGCCGCGACAAAGGCGGCGATCTGGGCTTTTTCAAGAAGGGCGCGATGGTGCCGGCATTCGATCAATACGCGTTCAGCGGACCGATCGGAAAGATCAGCCAGCCGATTAAATCGCCTTTCGGGTACCACGTGATCCAAGTCATCGAGCGCAAACCCGGCGAAACCGCGACGCTCGCCAGCGTGCACGATCAGATCAAACAGCAGCTGCGTCAGCAGCAAGAGTCGCCGCTCATTCCGGCGTTTTTGCAGAACCTTCAAGCACAAGCGAAGATCGATGTGCAGGATCCGAAGTTCGCAGGCGTGTTCCCCTCGCCCGCAGCGAGCGCCGCTTCCGCGTCAAGCAGCGCTCCGGCAGCAGCGCCGACCACAAAATAGCGGCATCCCGCCGCCAACGAAAAGGCCCGGCCGCTCGACCGGGCCTTTTCGTTTCCGCCAGAGAATCAGCGCAGATGCTCGTTCGCATCGTCGGTTTAGGCCCGGGCGATCCGCAGCTGCTTACGCTGGGCGCACTCGATGCGCTGCGCGCGGCGGGCCGCGTGTTCACGCTGCTTGCGCCCCCCGATTTAGTGGCACAGCTGCAAGCGAACGGCGTTCGCGCAGAACGCGGCGGCGTACGCGACGCCGCGTTGCTCGTACGCGGAAGCGGCGAAGAGATCGCGCATTTCGTGGACGCGTTGGAACAAGCGGACGCGGGCGTCGGCGTGCTCGGCAATCCGCTCTCCGATTTCCCCGGTTTGCCGTTGCTGCTGCGGGCACTGGAGGCGCGCGGCGCGCAAACGCGCATCGTGCCGGGCGTTCCGAATGCGACGCTCTCCGCATCGATAGCGATGCCGCTCGTACCGCTCCCTCCCGCATCGGCTCATCATTCGTGGGACGATCTGATCGCGATCATGGCGCGGCTGCGCGCGTCGTGCCCCTGGGATCGCGAGCAGACGCACCGTACGCTGGTCCCATACCTGATCGAAGAAACGTATGAAGTCGTCGAGGCGATCGAACAAGATGACAGCACCGCGCTCAGCGAGGAGCTCGGGGACTTGCTTCTGCAGATCGTTTTCCACTCGCAGCTCGGAACCGAAACGGGGAAGTTCACCGTCGCGGACGTTGTGGACGCGCTCTCGAACAAAATGGTGCGGCGGCATCCGCACGTTTTCGGCGATGCGGTCATCGAAGACGTTGATTCACAGTGGAAGAATTGGGAGCAGCTTAAAGCGAATGAAGCGACCGGCCGCAAACGCAAGAGCCGGCTCGACGGCATTCCCAAGCACCTGGGTGCGCTGCAGCGCGGTCAACGCATGCAGGAAAAGGCCGCGCGCGTTGGGTTTGACTGGCCGGCGTTGAGCGGCATCTTAGATAAACTGCACGAAGAATTGGGCGAGCTCGCGCAAGCGCGGCGCGAGAAGCAGGACGACGCGCGCGTACGCGAGGAACTCGGCGACGTTTTTTTCACCCTCGTCAATCTTTCACGCGGCATGGGCATCGATGCGGAAACCGCGATGCGCGAGGCGAACGAAAAGTTTTACCGGCGCTTTCACTTCATGGAACGCCATGCCGCCAAGGCCGGCAAGGCGCTCTCCGATTACTCGCTCGACGAACTTGAGGAACTGTGGCAATTAGCAAAAATTCAGGCGGCCTGACGTGACCTGCGATCATCCGCCCATCCCGTCCCACGTCGTCCCTCCGCACAGCGCGAAACCGTTTTCCGCGCTGCGCCGTCCGTATGCAACCGTCGTCGCGCTCGTCAACCAAAACGGCGTCGTGACGTCCGCTTGGATCGACAACTCGTCCGGCAATACGGAGTACGACAACGCTTCGGTCGCCGCGATGAAGCAGTGGACGTTCGTCCCCGCCGCGGCCGGCTGCAAGGCGCTGCCGGGCGAGAGCGAATTCGTCGTCGGCGGCGCCGAACAAACCTTTGCGGCGCCGTGCGATCATGCGGCCGTCGCGACGCTTCCCGTCACTCCGCAGTTTCCGCAGGTGGCGCTTCAAGCAAACGTGCCTGCGGCCGTGGACGTCACGGTCTCACTGAACCAATTCGGTGAAGTGGTGAAGCTGGCAATCGCGCAAAACAGCGGGTCGCCCGGCGTCGACGACGCTGCAGTGAAAGCGGCGAAGGCTTCCAACTACTTTCCCGCCGTTAGAAACTGCATGCCGGTGGCGGCCGACTACCACTTCCGCACCGGCATCACGCCGTGATCCGGTTGCGCATGAGCGCGCACGACGCCCACTACGGCGGCGGGCTGGTCGACGGCGCGCGGATGCTGGCCCTTTTCGGCGATGTGGCGACGGAGCTCCTGATTCGCGCCGACGGCGATGAGGGGTTATTCGTCGCCTACGACAACGTGGAGTTTTTGGCGCCGGTTTACGCGGGCGATTACATCGAAGCCGAAGGTTCGATCGAGCGCACGGGTAACACGTCGCGCGCGATGCGCTTCGAAGCGCGCAAGGTGATCGCGGCGCGACCCGGCATCAGCCCCAGCGCAGCTGAGTTCCTAGCCGAGCCGCAGATCGTCTGCCGGGCGAGCGGAACGTGCGTGACACCGAAGCATAAAAAGCGCTAACCCGCGCTAACAGCGGCGTCCATCGGCCGCTCCGGCCGCCAGCGCACCGTCGGCTCGATAACGTCCGGATCGATCCGGTCTTTGTGCATGACTGCGATTTCGATCATCTCGCGAAGCGTCGCATCATCGAGCATGGTCGGGTCGAAGCCCAGCCCGCGAAGGTTCGCGTTCACGGTGTGATAGTGATGCGTTTCTTTTTCGGCGCGCGGATTTGGTGTATGCGCGATCCGAACGTTCATTCCCATTTCGCCCGCGACTCGCGCGACGGACTCAGCGAGTTCGCTCACCGCAAAAAGTTCGGTAAACTGATTGAACACGCGATATTCGCCCGCTTCCGCCGGGCTGCGAAGCGCCAGCTCGATGCAGCGCACGGTATCGCGAATATTGAGGAAAGAACGCGTTTGGCCGCCGCTTCCGTAAACGGTGAGCGGATGCCCCAACGCCGCCTGGACGCAGAAGCGGTTGAGCACCGTACCGAAAATGTGGTCGTAATCGAAGCGGTTGATGAGGTTGGGCGCGCGTTTCGTTTGGTCGGTGTGGATGCCGTAAACGACGCCCTGATGCAAATCCGTCGCGCGTAATCCCCAGACGCGGCACGTGAAAAAGATCTGATCGCTGTCGTGTACCTTGGTCAAGTGGTAAAACGATCCGGGCTGCTTGGGAAACGGCAGGGTGTCGCTGCGACCCTTGTGCTCGATGCGAATGAAGCCTTCCTCAATATCGATATTTGGTGTGCCGTATTCGCCCATGGTGCCAAGCTTCACCAAATGCGCGTTTGGCGCGCACTCGCGCATCGCCCACAAGAGGTTCAGGTTGCCGACCGTGTTGTTCACGAGCGTACGGACCGCATGATCGCGGTCAATCATCGAGTACGGCGCGCTGCGCTGCTGCCCGAAGTGCACGATCGCATCGGGCCGGGTGCGCGTAAGCAAATCGCGCGTCGCGGCATCGTCGGTGACGTCCACGTTGTGGAAAGCGATCGGCGGCATTCCCAGGCGCGACCACGTCTCCAAACGGTCGCGCATATACGCGGTCGGCGTGAGCGAGCTCAGACCGAGCTGCGCATCCCAAATGCGGCGCGCAAAGTTGTCCGCGATCGCGACATCCATTCCGGCCGCGCTCAAGTGCAGCGCCGTTGCCCAACCACAGTATCCGTCACCGCCGACGATCAATGTTTTCAACTTGCTATCCCATCTTGCTGAAGATCCAGGACGTCCCGGAGCGTTTCCATATGCGCATCGAGCCGGTAACGGCCAGCGGTGCGGCGCGCCGCATCACACGCCGCGCGCCAGTGGGCTTCGTTGCCGCACAACGATGCAATCGCCGCACCCAGCGCGCGCTCGTCGCCGCGCCGCACCGCCGTGCCGCCGCCGTCAAGCCATTCCGCAATGCCGCCGACGTCGTAGGCGACAACCGGGCGCGCCCGCGCCAGGGCCTGAATACCGGCTAAACCAAACGGCTCCGGCCAAAGCGAAGGCAATGCGACGACCCGCGATTCGTCGATCGCGCCGCGCAACTGCGACTGCGAAAGCCAGCCAAGCCACTCCGCCTTGACGCCCAGCTCCAGCGCGAGCGCCGTTGCCCGCGCGCCGGAGGCATCGCCGCATTCGCCCGCGACGGCCAGCGGCGGACGATCCGCCGGCGCAAGGGCGGCAAGCGCGCGGATGAGCGAGAAGATGCCCTTCTCTTCGTTGACGCGGCCGAAGAACAGCACCGAACGCGCGGACGGGCGTTCGTGTGCGGCGAAAAACGCATCCGCCACGGGCGGCGGAGTGATACGGATCCTGGCGGCGCTGATACCGTTCTGCACGCAGAGCGCCTGCATATACGAGCTCGAAACGAGCACCGTGCCGGCTTCACGCAACACGTCGCGGCCGCGCATGCGGTTTCGAATGCGCTCGAACGATGCGGGGCGCGGCCCGCACACGCATCCGCGCAGCGCGCTGTTCACCACACACGCCTTACCCATCGCAAAGCCGCACACGCCGCGGAATTGCGGGAACGTTTTGTTTCCGTTCGGACAAAACGTGCGGTGATCGTGGATGCGCGCGATCCAACGCGTCGCCTTGCGCCGCACTGCCTGCAGCACGAGCGGGTCGAAAACATTGGCCGTGATGACGGTTCCGCCGCCGTCCAAAGCGTGCGCAACGCGCTCCGCCGCCTGCGCCGATGCAGGCTGCTCGTCACTTGCCCAAGCGATCTGCTCGGCGCGCACGCCGAACGAATGCTCGCCGCGCACGTCCCGGCCAAACAAGCGCACGTCATGCGCGCGCGCGAGCTCCGGCACGACGGTTTCCCAATAGCGCTCGGCGCCGCCGCAATGACCCACGATGTCGCACAGGATGGTGAGGGCAGTCATCTAGCGGTAAGGATAGACCATAAAACTCACTGCTTCCTGAGAGGACGGTTAGGGCGCTCGCTTACACGAGCCTGCGATGCGTTTTGTTCTTCCAAAACTGCGTGTAATAGAAAAACACCAGCGCGAGCGAAACCGCGTACGCCGCCGGATACCCCATCCAGACGCCGTCGATGCCCAGACGCGGCATCAACAGATACGCCGTGGGCACTTCGATGCCCCAAATCGCGAAGATGGTGAACGCCGTCGGCCACAGCACCGATCCGCTGCTGCGCATGACGCCGCCCAAGACGGCGCCGTTACCGAACAAGAGATAGCTCCACAGCGTGATCATCAGCAGGCCGTGCGCGATTTCGAGCGGCCGGGGCTGCGTGATGAACCATCCCAAGATCGGATAGGCGAACACATAGCACAGCGCAATGATCGCCCCGCCGATCGCGTAGTTGAGAAAAACGCCCGAACGGATAACGGCATTGAGTTTGTCTTGCCGGTGCGCGCCGATGCTTTGCGCGCCGAAGATGGAGGCCGTGATGCCGATGCTGATTGCGGGGAACTGCACGTAGCCGATGATTTGGTTCACCGCTCCATACGCGGCGGTGGCATCGGAGCCGTAGCGATTGACGAAACTGATGACGGCGATTTCGGCGAACGCCACCATAATGGTTTGCAAGCCGGCCGGGACGCCGATGCGCACGATTTTGCCCAGCAGCGGCCAGTCGATCGTCATGCCGCGCAGCATCTCCATGTCGAAGCGCAGCGCGTGGCGGCGCTTTTCGAGATAGATCAAAAAGGCAGCAAACGCCGCAGCATTCGCGATGTATCCGGCGATCGCCGCGCCGGCAATGCCGATGTGCGGCAACCCGGCCCACCCTAAGATGAACGCGGGCGTCAAAATCACGTTCAGGACGGTGCTGACGATTAAAAAGTAAAACGGCGTCTGCGAATCGCCCGTGCCGCGCAAAAATGTCGTATACGCCAAATACGGGAAAAACGCGGGGAACCACAAGAAAACGACCTTCGAATAGACGACGGCGTCGTGGATGACGTCGGTCGGCGTTCCGACCAGATGCAGCAGCGGATAGGCGTAAAACTGTCCGAGCACGCTGAACACGAGGCCCAGAATGAAACTGACGGAGAGCGTTGTCCCCGCGACGCGTTTCATCGTGTGCGTCTGCTTTGCGCCGAACGCCTGGCCGATGAGCACCGTGCTGCCGCTGGCAAGACCGATCATAAACGAGATGAGCAGAAAAATGACCGGAAAGATCGATGAAACGGCGGCGAGCGCATGCACGCCGATCAAACGGCCCAGATAGATGCTCGATATCGTCTGCGAGGCGGACTGCAGCGCATTGCTCAAAATCAGCGGGATCAAAAAGACGAGAAAAAGCCGCCACATGGGACGGCTCTCATCGAAAATATCAACGCTGCCTCGCGCCTGCATCCACGCCACCGTTTGTCACGGGGATGCCGCGCTCATGCTCCCGTGATGCCGCGGGGCAGAAGCACTCAGGATGACGGCCGGGTAATCCCGAACAGCGGACGGCATATGCGCCTCGATAAGTTCATGAAGGTCTCGCGGCTAAGCAAGCGGCGCAGCGAGGCGCACGAAGCGCTCGAACACGGGCGCATCACCAAAGATGGACGCGCGCTCAAGCCGGGCTACCAGGTCAAACCCGGCGACGTTCTGGAGATCCACTACGCCGCCAAGTTCCTCACGGTTCGCGTGCGGGACGTGCCGCTGCGCGTCACCCCGGGAACCAAACCCGCCGATCTGTACGAAATCTTGGACCAGCGCCGCGACGAACCCGCGCAGTGGGTGTAAGCCTCTCCGCCGATACCAAGGACGCCCTCGCGCGAGAGCTGCCGCCCGCCGCGCATTGCCGTGCCGCGCTGCTGGCGGGCCTGGCCTATTACGGCGAGCGCCGCGGGTATTTCGCAACGCAGCGCAATGCGGTCGCGCGTTTGTTCCGATCGCTTTTGGGAGAGCGCGAGTATCACATCGAGAAGGCGGCGGCGAGCCGGCTGACGCGCGCAGCCGCGTACCGCGTCGCTTTGCCGAAACCGCTCACGCAGACACCCGCGAAGCCGGCGCACCGCTGCGACCGCATCCTCGAAGCGCGCGCTGCCTTTCTGGCGTGCGGTTCGCTCTCCGCCGCCGCGCACGGCTATCATTTGGAATTCGTTCTGCACGGCGCCGACCGCGCGGCGCGGCTGCAGTGGACGCTGCGTTCGGTCGGAATGGCACCGAAGTCGATGATGCGCAAACGCCGTCACGTGCTGTACTACAAAGACTTCGAAGCCATCGTCGAGCTGCTGACGGTAACGGGCGCGCACGGAGCGGTATTGCGCTTGGAAGACGTGCGCGCGATGAAAGAAACGAAGAACCGCATTCACCGCCTGGTCAATACGGAAGCCGCGAACCTGGAACGAACCGCCGCCGCCGCAGCAGCGCAGCGGGATGCCATCGATTTCATCGCTGATGCCTACGGACTGCACCGCCTCTCGCCCGCGCTTCGCGAAATCGTGCGCCTGCGCGTGCAGCACCCCGACGAAAGTCTGAGCGAGCTCGGCCGCCGCTGCAACCCGCCCATCGGAAAGCCCACCGTCAACAGCAGACTCGCCTCGCTCGCGCGATTAGCGCGCCGCTTGCGCGGGGAAAGTCCTGCGGCTGCTCGTAGTGAGAAACCGTGAGGAGATTTTGCTATGCGTATCGGCATTAACGGCTTCGGCCGCATCGGACGGAATTTCGCCAAGGCGCTGATGGAACGCCACCCCGGAATCGAGATCGCGGCGGTTAACGATCTGACGACCGCAGCCGAGTGCGCGCATCTCTTCAAGTACGATTCGAACTACGGGCCGTACGAGGGCAGCGTTTCAGTGTCCGGCAACATGCTCGAAGCGTCGCTGGGCTCCTCCAAGCAGGCCATCAAAGTGCTCGCCGAGCGCGACCCCGCGAAGCTGCCCTGGAAAGATCTCGGCGTGGATGTGGTGATCGAGTCGACGGGCCTATTCACCGACGCGTCCAAAGCGCGCGCACATATTGACGGCGGCGGCGCGAGAAAAGTGCTGATCTCCGCGCCCGCAAAAGGCGAAGACATTACGGTGGTCTTGGGCGTGAATCACGCGCAATACGATCCGGCGCGTCATCACGTCATTTCGAACGCGTCGTGCACGACGAACTGCTTGGCGACCGCGGTCAAACCGATCGTCGACAACTTGGGATGGGTCAAGGGCTTCATGTCGACGATTCACTCGTACACCAACGATCAAAATATCCTGGACGCTCCGCATAAAGATCTGCGGCGCGCGCGCAGCGCGGCAACGAACATCATTCCCACCTCGACGGGCGCGGCGAAGGCGCTCTATCTGACGATTCCCGAGGTTGAGGGCACGTTCGACGGCTTCGCTTTGCGCGTACCGACGCCAACGGTCTCCATGGTGTATTTGGTAGCGCAGGTCAAAAAAGAAACGACGAAGGCGGAACTGAACGGCATTCTGCGCAATGCCGCAAACGGCGATCTCAAAGAGTACGTGCGGTACAGCGAGGAAGAACTCGTCTCGAGCGATTTCAAACGCTCGCCGTACAGTTCGATCGTCGACGCGGGTCTTACCGGAGCCAACGGCGACCTGATCCAGATCGGCGCATGGTATGACAATGAATGGGGCTACTCGTGCCGTCTGGCCGATCTCACGGCGATGGTGCTGGAGAAAATACCCGCCGGCGTCTGAACGGGAATGCAATCGCTCAAGCAAGCCGCGCTCGCCGGCAAACGCGTGCTGGTGCGGGAAGATTTGAACGTGCCGATGCAAGACGGCGCCATCGGCGACATGAAGCGCATCGATGCGTCCCTGCCGACGCTGCGCTATTTGGCCGAGCGCGGCGCGCGCACGATCGTGGTGTCGCATTTGGGACGGCCGGACGGCAAAGCGGATCCCAAATACACGCTTAAACCCGTTGCAGACGCGCTTTCTAAACGGCTCGGCATCGACGTCACGTTCTCGAGCGATGTCGCCGGCGTATCGGCGCACGAAGCGGTCGCCGCGATGCGTGACGGACAGATCGTCATGCTCGAAAACGTGCGCTTCGAACCGGGAGAAGAAACGAACGATCCGCGGTTCGCACAGCGGCTGGCATCGCTTGCGGATCTGTACGTCAACGACGCATTCGGCACGGCGCACCGCGCCCATGCTTCAACCGAAGGCGTCGCGCATCTGCTGCCGGCTTACGCGGGCCTGCTGATGCAAGCGGAGATCGACGCGCTTTCAAAACTGGTGAACGATCCGCAGCAGCCGTACGTCTGCATCATCGGCGGAGCCAAAGTCAAAGACAAGGTCGGAGTGTTCACCAAACTCATGGAAAAGGTGCACGCGTTCTGCATCGGCGGAGGCATGGCCAACACGTTTCTGGCCGCAAACGGCGTGGACGTGGGCAAATCGCTGCGCGATGCGGATTTAACGCCGGCGGGCGAGATCATCGCTTTAGCGCGCGAACGCGGCGTCGCGCTGCATTTGCCCGTGGACGCCGTGGTTTCGGCTTCGTTCGACGACGATGCGGGTGCGCATGTGGTCGCGCTGGCGGGTGTGGGCGAACAAATGATTCTGGACATCGGCCCCAAAACGGCGGACGCGTACGCGCACGTCATCGAAACGGCGAAAACCGTCGTCTTCAACGGCCCTATGGGCGTGTACGAAAAGGCTGCGTACCGCGAAGGCACCCGGCGCATCGGCGAAGCGATGGTTGCCGCCACGCGGTCGGGAGCGACGACCATCGTGGGCGGCGGCGATGCGGCAGCTGCGGCCGAAGAGCTCGGCTTTGCGGAAAAAGTCACGCACGTGAGCACGGGCGGCGGTGCGACGCTCGAATTTTTGGAAGGCAAACAATTGCCCGGTATTCGGGCTTTGGAGCAGCGCGTTTAATGCGCCAACGCATCTGCGCGGGCAACTGGAAGATGTACAAGACCGCGAGCGAAGCCGTCGAATACGCCGGCCGCTTTCTCGATCTTGTGCCATCGATTCCGGCGTCGGTGGAAGTCGTTTTGTGCGCGCCCTTTACGGCGTTGGATGCGCTCTCGCCGATTTTGCGTTCGCAGTCCCGCGTGAAGCTCGGCGCGCAGACGATGCATTGGCAATGCGAAGGCCCATACACCGGTGAAATTTCCGCACCGATGCTCGCCGAGTTCGGCGTGCAGTACGTGATCCTCGGCCACTCCGAGCGCCGCCAATATTGCGGCGAGACCGATGAAGACGTGCGCCGCAAAACGGCGACGGCGCTGCGCGCGGGCTTGCGCCCGATCGTCGCCGTCGGTGAGCCGTCCGCTATCCGCGAACTCGGCAATCAGCGCGAACACGTCGAGTTTCAAATCCGCGCGGCGCTCGAAGGGTTGAACGAACAAGAACTGCGCTTGGTGACGATCGCGTACGAACCCATTTGGGCCATCGGCACCGGACAAAACTGCGATGCCGCCGATGCGAACGAAACGATGCGCGCTATCCGCTCGTGTCTGCCCGGCTTGCAGGATGTGCCGATCCTGTACGGCGGCAGCGTCAAAGCCGAGAACGTCGCACAGTACACGGCGCAGCCCGATATCGACGGCGCGCTGGTCGGCGGCGCCTCACTCGATCCGCGAACGTTTGCCGCGCTTGCGCGCGCGGCCGCATGACGTACCGTCCGGTCGTCTTGTGCATCCTCGATGGCTGGGGATGCCGCGAAGCGCTCCACGGCAATGCGATCGCGGCTGCGTCGACTCCGCATTGGAACGCGTACTTCGCGAAATATCCGTGGACCATGGTGGAGGCCAGCGGCGAAGAAGTCGGCCTGCCCAAAGGGATCATGGGCAACAGCGAGGTCGGTCATCTCAATTTAGGGAGCGGACGCGTCGTTCGGCAAGGCGTGACGGTGATCGATGCCGACATTGCCGGCGGCAATTTCGCAGCCAACGCAACGCTGCAGGCCTGCATCGCTCACGTGCAACAGCGCGGCGGCACCCTGCACTTCATGGGACTGCTTTCCGACGGGAAAGTTCACAGTTCGATCGATCATCTGCTCGAGCTGCTTTCCGCGGCGCATGCCTGCGGAGCACCGCTTGCGGTGCATGCGTTCTTAGACGGCCGCGACACGCCGCCGCGGTCGGCCGCCGTTTACATCGGCCTTCTGCAATCCCACCTCGATGCGCTCGGACAGGGCAGCGCGGTCCGCACCGTCACCGGACGCTTTTACGCCATGGATCGCGACAAGCGCTGGGAACGCACGCAAGCCGCATACGACGCGATAGCGCTTGCGGATGCGCCGTTTTCCGCTGCAAGCGCACTTGAAGCGCTCCAGACTGCGTACGAGCGCGGCGAAAACGATGAATTCGTGCAGCCCTCGATCATTGGTGCGCCGCGTCCGATGCACACCGGAGATGCGGCGATCTTTTTCAACTTCCGCCCCGATCGCGCACGCCAACTCACCCTCGCGTTTTCCGACCCGTCGTTTTCCGCCTTTCCCGTCCGCACGCCGAGCGGCTTCATCTTCGCGACGATGACGAAGTACGACGAGACGTTTGCGAATCCGGTGCTGTTCGGCCCGCGCCCGCAGTACGACACGTTCGGCGACACGATCGCGCAGGCGGGCCTCACGCAGCTGCGCCTGGCCGAAACCGAAAAATACGCTCACGTGACGTACTTTTTCAATGGGGGCCGCGAAGAGCAGCTGCCCGCAGAAGACCGCAAACTGATTCCGTCGGATCGCAGTGTCGCCACCTACGATCTGGCGCCCCAAATGCGCGCCGCCGAGATTACCGATTACGCGATCGCGCAGATCCGGGCCAAGCGGTATGACGTGATGATCGTGAACTACGCAAACGCCGACATGGTCGGACATACCGGCATGTGGCAACCGACGATTGCAAGCGTTGAAGTCCTGGACCGGTGTGTGAACCGTTTGAGCCAGGCGGTTCTTGGCGTAGGCGGATTGCTAGCGATAACGGCCGACCACGGCAACGCCGAAGAGAAGATAGACAAAGACGGCAATCCGCTTACCGCGCATACCACCAATCCGGTTC
>JBHEMM010000037.1:0-6793 GCA_046262595.1 Vulcanimicrobiaceae bacterium | reverse complement strand
CTGCTGCTCATCGCGAATGGACTGAACGTCCGTCTGCGCGCCGGCGGGAAACTCGGCGACGTTGCTCCGACGCTTCTCGAACTGATGCAATTAGCGGTACCTGCGTCTATGGACGGCGAATCACTGCTGCATGACGGATAGCGTGTGATGGATCGTATCGGAGAGATCGACCTTGCGATCGTTTTGGGCAGCGGTCTTTCGCAGACGTTCGCTGAACACGCAGGTTTCAACACCGTCGCATACGCCGACATCGGCATGCCGGTGGCCGCCCTTGCCGGTCACGCCGGTCACGCGCTCGTTGGGCGCCGGCATGGTAAACGCGTGCTGGCGTTTGCAGGACGCGTGCACACCTACCAGGGTTTCGATGCGCGCGACGTCACGCGCAATGTGAACATCGCGGCCGATCATGGCGCCAAGACGATCCTCTTAACGAACGCCGCCGGCGGTCTGAACCCCGGTTTTCATGCGGGCGACTTGATGATTATCACCGACCACTTGAACTTGATGGGAATGAGCCCGCTGGCGGGCAGCGGCCTCATGGATCCGTTCGTGAACATGACCGGCGCGTACAGCACGCGTCTGCGCAGGATCGCGCATCAACGAGATCCGCATCTGCGAGAAGGCGTGTACGCGGGTCTGGCCGGCCCTGCTTATGAAACGCCCGCGGAGGCGCGCTACTTGCGCACCATCGGCGCGGATGCCGTCGGAATGTCCACGGTGCTGGAAACGATCGCCGCGCGCGCGCGAAATATGGAAGTGTTCGGCGTAAGTTTAATCACCAACGCGGTCGGGGCGGCCGGAACTTCGCATGCCGAAGTAACCGGCGCCGCCTTGGCCTCCGCCTCGCGCATGCAACAACTGCTGGACGCTCTCATTGAGGGCGCATAGCGCGACGATTACGGCCGTATCGCGGTAATCTCTGCGGCCGCGGCGATCCGTTCGCCGTCCCAGCGGAACTGCACGTACTTTGCCAAGCGGCATTTCGTAACCAGCCGCGGACGGTACACGGCGACGCATTCACCGCCGGTGCGGCGCACGCTGCGGTACACGATGCCGTCAACGCCGTTTGCTTCATATCGTTTGCGCGAGTACGCTTGCGAATGCACGTATGAGTTCTTATCGTAGACGCGCGCCCGCGTTGAAAGCGCGCGAATGTCGTCGTAGCTTCCCGTAATGGCGGCCGCGTACACCCGCTTGTCCAGATCGATGCTCGGCTCGCGCGTCGCGCGCATGAAGCGTTCCGTGTGATAGAGGGATTCCGCTAGGGCCGTTGCTTCCTCGCGCGCGGCGTAGTAGACACCGAACGTGCCGTCGGTGAAGCGGCTGTAACCGCTGTAAGCAAACGACGCCATCACCGGCGTGCTGCCCGGACCGCTTACGCGGTCTTGCGCGCGAATTTTACGGTAGTCGCCGGCCTCTTCGCGGATGCGCGGATTCGTGAGCGCCTCGATTTCCAAAATCGCTTCGAAGTCCGCCGTGCGCACGATGCGATCGTAAACACTGACCGTCGGGTAGCGCGAGGAGATGACGCGATACGCCGGCGCCCAGCGTATGCGGCTCACCACCCGCGTTCGGCATCCAAATAGCGGCGCACGGCGATGAGATCGTCAAAGCGTCCGCTCAGCATGAACGCCAGCGCACTGCTGCCTTTGAAAAGCGCCGCATCGTTCGGCCGCTTCACCCATGCGTCCGCTTGCTCGGGGCGCGGCAGCAGGACGTTGACGGCTTTGAAGATGCCGACGAGATGAGAGATCCGCTCCAGCGTGTCGTGCGTAAGGCGCGCGCTTTGCGGGTCGGCCGCATATTTGTAGAACGTCGACTCGGGGAGGCTGCCGAGCAGCGTGCGGCGCTGTTCGTTGTCGAGGCCCCAGCGATCGGCGATGGCAAAAAAAGCCCGCAAGCCCGGGCCGGCCAACCGCTGCGTTTCGGAGATGTGTGCCTTAACCGCCATGCTCCGTTTATAGAGCATTTTCCGCGTTTTGTCTATATCTAGAGTACCTGGCGTCAACGCCGCAGGGTCACCGCTTCTTTACAGCCGCGGGCAGGCCGCTTCTCCGGCGTTCCGTTCGCAGGTCTGGATTGGTCCATGAATACCCGGCCCGTCCGTCATCCCCGCATCGATGCCGTTCAGCTTCACGTGAATTCCCGGCGCGACGTTACGATCGAGCGTCCGAATCATTCTTTATCCGCGTTCCGCTACCGCCTTAACGCAAAAAGACTCCGCGCTTCCGCGATAGATCGACGGAACTACTCCATGCGGTAGCTCCCGCTCACATCGATGCTGAGGCGGCGGTTGCCCATCTGGAGCGTCCGTGCGTGGTGATCCCAGAAGCGCACAACCCGGACCGCGGCCGGCAAAATGCGAGCGAGCAACGCGCGCGCACGCGCCGAAACGGCGAGCGCATCTTTGACCCATCGCGGATGCTCGCGCGGCAAACGATCGACGGGCCATTCTTCTTCCGCGGACTGCGGCGCAACCGCGAAGCCGCCGGCGAGCGGCTCAATGCGCGGCATGCATGACCGCCCGCAGTTTCTTCATACCGGCGATGTGCAGCTGCGAGGCGCGCTGTGAGGAGATGTGCAGCATTCGCCCGATGTTGTTCAGCGAATGACCATCGAAGTAATGCAGTACCAAAATGCGCCGCTGGCGTTCGCCGAGCAGATGCAGCGCGGCGCGTATCTCCTCACGCCGCACGCGATCGGCGACGATCCGCCCGGGATCGCTGCTCCAATCGGCGCCCACGTATTCGCCGGGCGGCAGCGGGCCGTCCAGTGAGAGCGGCGAGTAACGCGCCGCAAGCGCCATGGCCCGGCGAAGCGCGGGCCGGCGGCGCTCCATCTCGGGCTGACTTGGGAACGTGCCGGTGGCGGAGGCGATTGCATACCGCTCGCGGTCAGCCGCTCGGATTTCGCGGCGCACGCGCTCCGGAACAGTATCCATGCTTCGCACCCCGTTGAGCATCGCCCCCACGATCACGCGCCCGGCATAATGCTCGAGCGGCACGCCGCGCGCGGGATCGAAATGGTCGACGGCGCGGATTGCGCCCACGCAGCCGTCGCCGACCAAGTCTTGCCGGTCCGTTCCCGGAATAAGGCGATGCACGCGCGCGGCCAAACGTTTCACGAGATCGAACAAGCCGCGTATGCGTTCCTCACGTTCATCCGCGCTCATGCGAACGCTCCAACAGCTGCGCGAGGGCTTGGGTAAACGATTGCATGACGATGCCGCCGTATGCGCCGAAAGCCCGTTCCATCGGCGCAAACACCGGCTCGAAGAGCATCGCCTCGAACTCGCCGCGCACGGCGGAACGTTGCGCGTCAAGCACGGTTCAGATTGTTCGCGATGCGCAGCATTTCGTCGGCGGCCTGAACTCCTTTTGCGTTGGCTTCATACGCGCGCTGCGCGGCCATGATCTGCATCATTGCCTCGACGATCGTCACGTTTGATTGTTCGAGCATGCCGAACTTGATGGACGTACCGCGGTCCGCGCCGAGCGCCGCATGGCGCGGTTTGCCCGATTCCGCCGTCGCGAAGAACAGCGTCCCGCCACTTGCACGAAGCGATTCCGGCGCGGCGAATGTCACGACAGAAATCTTGCCGAGCGATCGCTGCAACGCGCCGGTGCGGGAGAAGATCGAGCCGTCGGGCGCGACACTGACCGTGCCGGCGCCCGCTGGAATCCGTACGCCGCGCAGATGCCAGCCTTGCGCGCTGCGCAGCGTGCCGTCGGCTGCGCGCGCGAACTCGCCATTGCGCGTGTACGCAAGATTTCCGCTTGCGTCCGTCACGCAAAAGAACCCGGGTCCGTCCAGAGCAAGATCGAACTCACCCGTGCCGCGCATCAGCTTGCCCTGCGAGAAAACGGCATGCGTTCCTAAGGGCGCAACGCCCAGCGTCTGCGCATCGGCGGCGATGCCGGCAAAGGATGCTTGGATTCCCTTGAATCCCGAAACGTCGGCGTTCGAAAGATTCTGAGCGATCAGTTCCAAGTTTTGCTGCTGCGCCGCCATGCCGCTGGCGGCGGCGTACAACGCGCGGTTCATCCTTTCACCGCCGCTACTTGCGTCGCCGAACGCTCGCGCGTTTGATCGATCGCGGTGAGCACCTTTTGCGCGGTTTCGTACGATCGCTGTGCGGTGAGCACGTCGATCATTTCACCGATCGCATCCACGTTCGAGCTTTCCAAGAAGCCCGTTCGCAGCGACGATCCGCGCGGCAGCGGCAAACGGTCCAGCGTTTTACCGTCGCACACCACCGCGCCGGAGGGATCGAAGTGGGCGCCATCGGGAAAGAGCAGCGGCCCGCGCGTTCCCATGAGCACCCGTCCGCCCGAATCGTGCAGCCGTCCGAACCGGTCGCGTGCAAAGGCGCCCGCCCGCGTCTGCACGACGGTGCCCTGCTCGTTGCGAACGCGGAACGCGCCACCGCCCGTAATCGCGAGGTCTAAATCGCGGCCCGTCGGGCGGAGCGGGCCCTGGCCTTTCTCCGGCGTGCGCCGCAAAACGATGCCTGCGGCGCTCAAAAAGCCGCGCAGGCGCGACTTGCGGAACCCGTCGGTCGAAGCGTTTGCAAGATTTTGCGTCGCGGTGTCCAGCCGCGACTGCGCGGCCGACATCGCGTCCGCGGCCCATGCGATTCCATCCATGGGCGCATGATAGAGCACAGTTGTGAACGAAGTTTGTCCGCCACATGTCGATTTTTCGTTTGACCGCCGCGGGCTTATGCCTAAGCGTCCTGGCCGCGTGTGCCGCGCCGGTGCACCCGCAAGCGGCCGGCGATTCGGCTGCGCGCGCCGAACAAGCCGCCGTTGACAATCTGCACCTCAAGAAACGCTTTGACGGCGTCGTGAGCGGGGCCGAAGTACAGCGCACGACGCTCGTGCTCTATGTGAATCAGGACACGCTGCAGTCCATGGACGACGCCGCGGAAGAAGCAATGATCGCGCAGACGCTCGCCCAGTGGAAAAGCATTTGGCGCAAGGCGCACGCCCCGGCTCATGCGCGGGTGACGTTGAGCGTGCGCAATTACTACGGAACCGAACTAACCGCGAAGTCGGGCAACGTCTAGAACGTGACGGGCACGGATAAGCGGCTGGCAACGGGACTGGCCGCCTTTTCGTTTGTCCTGTGCGCGATCCGCTACTGGTTTCCCGGCGAAGCGTACTTCGACGAAGTCTATTATCCCAAATCGGCCGCCGAATATCTGCTCGGACAACCGCAATTCGAATGGACGCATCCGCCGCTGACCAAGATGCTGATCGCCGTATCGATGTGGCTGTTCGGCGGCATGCATTCGCACCTGGGCGACACGGGCTGGGGCTGGCGTCTGCTCAACGTCGCCGTCGGCGCCGTCACGGTTTATCTGTTGTACGTCTTCGCGAAGCGTCTCACGCAAAGCACCCTATTCGCGAGCATCGCCGCAACGCTGCTCGTTTTCGACGGTTTGCATTTTGTCCAGTCGCGCATCGCCACGCCCGAGATCACGGTCGCGTTTTTTTGCCTTGCGATGCTCTATACGTTCTACCGTTACGTCGAACGCGTTCTCGCTTTACCGCCGGATGCCATACCGGTCCGGCGGCGGTTCGCACTCGGAGCGGGCAGCTTGCTCGCCGGTGCGGGTGCCGGAACGCTGACGGCGTTCGCGCATCAAACGCACGGCGCGCCGCAACTCATCGGCGTTTTCGCCGCGCTGCTCTGTTACGCGGCGGGCTGCATCGCGTGGTGCCGTCCGCGCGCGCTTGCCGACTTGCTGCTGCTCGCGCTCGCGTGCGGCCTGGGCGCCGCATCGAAGTGGAATACGCTTTTCGACCTCGTCCTCATCGTTGCGTTCGGCGCGGCGCTGATGCTGTTTGCGAAGGTCCGCGCGAAGCTGCCGCTCGATGCGATGGTGAGCGTGGTGATGGCGGCGACGATCGCGATCTATTTGGCTTTTTACCTCCCGTTTTTCCTCAGTCCACGGCCGGTGAACTTTCAAAACGGACACGATTTGACCGGCTTCATGGATTTGCAGTCGCAGATGTTCACCTATCACGACGTGACGGTCGCAGGTTACAAACCGCATCCATACAGCTCCAAATGGTGGGAGTGGCCACTGATCTATCAGCCGATCGCGTACTGGTATCACGACTACCGGCCGGCCGCGCGCGGGAACGATCGCGCCGCCTGCTGTATCACCGAGATCCTTGCGCTCCCGAATCCGCTCACGTGGTGGAGCGGGCTGCTCACCGTTCCTTTCTTAGCGTATTTGGCATGGGTGCGCCGCCACCGCGGGTATTGGCTCCTCGTGTTCGCGTATTTTGCGCAGTGGCTTCCGTGGATAGCGAGCCCGCGCATGCTGTTCGAGTACCACTTCTTTCCGGACGATGCAATCATCTTGCTCGCCGACACGATCGCGCTGCAATGGCTCTGGGAATGGGGAAAGCGAAAGCCGGAACGCTTCGAACACGTCAAGACGTTCATCCTGTGTTACGTGATCGCGACGGCCGGTCTGTTCGTGTACTTTTATCCGGTGCTCGCGGGCGATTTCGTGAGCTATGGAACGTGGGCGTCGCGGATGTGGTTTCCGCACTGGATCATCGGCCCAGGTTAACAGCCGGCGTTCGCCAGTACGCGCGCCGCGAACTCGGCGGTGCCGAGCGCCGTTTCATTCTCCGCCGCCAGTTCGCGCGTGCGTGCGCCCTGCGCGAAGGCGGCTTCGACCGCGCGCTCGACAACTTCTTCGCCGACTGCGTCGCGCAGCGCTGCGCGTTCGCGGGGCACGGCGACATCGGCAAGACGTACGACGCGCTGATGG
>JBHEMM010000036.1:5884-24840 GCA_046262595.1 Vulcanimicrobiaceae bacterium | reverse complement strand
GATCACGCATGTGCGCAAACTCGTCGATTGCCGCGAATTGCTTGCAGCGTTTCTTGAAGAAACCGCCGCGCTCGGCAGTAAGCGCGAGGTTTTGCTCGTGCAGCTGCCGCCCAAACTCGCGTACGATGCGGCAGTGGCACGCGCGTTCTTCACGACGCTGCAGTCACTTTACGGAGGAACCGTCGTTCTCGAGCCGCGGCATGCCGGTTGGTTCGACGATGACGCGAACGCGTGGCTCGAAGCGATCGGCGTGGCGCGCGTCGCGGCAGACCCTGCGCCGGTTGCGCAAGCGGCGTTTCCCGGCGGCAGCCGCAGCTTGACGTACATTCGTCTGCATGGGTCGCCGCGCGTCTACTACGCATCCTACGACGACGCGGCGATTGCATCGATCGCGCACCGTTTGCGTGCTGCGCCCAATGCGTGGTGCATTTTCGATAACACGGCAAGCGGTGCGGCCGCGAGCGATGCTTTGCGGCTGGTCGAGCAGCTTCGTGCGCAGACCTGAGCATGGCGAATACTTGCGTCTACTGGGTCGCGGCCTGCGCAATCGTTAGCGTTCCGGCGCTTGCATCGAACGCCGCGTCCATACCGATCGGAAGGATCCACTGGTTCAGAATGTGCCCGAACTGCATGCCGTAGGCGGCGGGGCGGCCGGCGCGCGCCAGCCGGTCGCGCAGCGTCGCCGCCAGCTCGGGCGAGGGTTCTTCGGCTTGTTTGCGATCGGGTTCCATGAAAACACCGGCGGCAATGCCGGCCGTGCTTTGCAGTTTGCCGCGCAATAAGAGTGTGGTGAGCAGCTGATCGACCTGATACGGCTCTTCGTGCACGTCTTCGATGAGCAGGATGTTGTTCTCGAACGGCACCGCATACGGCGTGCCGTCCACCGCATTGACCAGCGTCAGATTTCCGCCCACCAGTTTGCCGCGTACGCTGCCCGGTGTGACGGTCACCGTCGAGGTGTTGTGCAGCGTGCCGATCGGTGCGCCCGACATGAGCGCGGCTTGCATCTCGCGCACGACGGCCGGCGTGTACGTGGAATAGGCGGCGACCGGTCCGTGGAACGTAACGAGTCCGGTGCGCAGCGTTATTGCATTGAGCAGCGCGGTGAGATCGGAAAACCCTAAAACGATTTTCGGATCGGCTTGGAATGCCGCGTAGTCGATTGCGTCCAGAATGCGCATGGTCCCGTAACCGCCGCGCAGCGCGAAGACGCCGCGGATCTGCGCATCGCGCGCGAACGTGTTGACGTCTTCCGCGCGCGCCGCATCGCTGCCGGCAAGGTAGGCCGCTTTATCCATCGCATGTTTGCCCACGACCGCGCGCAGCCCGAGCAGTTCGATCTGCGCGATGCCGTGCTTGAGGTCGTCCGCCGAGTTCATCGGTCCGGCAGGCGAAATCAGCCCGACAGCGTCGCCCGCACGCAGCCGCGGCGGCTTTATCGTTGGCGGCGTTGCCGGCGTTGCGGCGGCTGCCATTAACGGTGTTTCGGCTGCAGCCGCACTTGCGGTTGCAGCCGCGGCTGCCGTTGTGGCGGCCAGAAATTTCGAGCGGTTAAGCATTTCTGCGCGCTTGGCCCCAATGCCGCACCCGTCCTTTTGCCTTTGTCGCAACCCCCGCGTCCATGCGCACGCGCTGGTATTCTGTGCGTGCTCCGCTGGCGATCGGTGTTTTATTCCCGCCTCAAAAAGGGAACCAGTACCTCGCTTCCTTATGACGCGGAGAGAACAAACGGTGAGCACAAACGGCAGGCGGCAACCACGGGTAGGGACCGGTGTGCCCGGATTCGACGAAGTGTTGAACGGTGGGCTCATCGGCGGACGGACCTATCTCCTGACCGGTCCGCCGGGCGGCGGGAAAACGACCCTGGGTTGGCATTTTCTGACCGCCGGCGCGGCGCAGGGCGAGCCCGTCATGTTCATCACGTTCGGTGAACCCGAAGCGGAACTGCGCGCGAATGCAGCGGCGATGGGTTTCGAGACTGGCGGCGTGACGTTCTGCGACTTGAGCCCCTCGTCGGACACGTTCGAAAAGATTCAAAGCTACGACATTTTTAGCGCCGCCGAAGTGGAGCTGGGCCCCACGACCGAGGCGATCATCGAAGCAGTCACGCAAGCGAAGCCGCGGCGCGTGTTCATCGATTCGATGACCTCGCTGCGGTATTTGGCCAAAGATCCGCCAGAGTTCCGTCGCCAGACGCTCTCCCTTCTGCGGTATCTCTTGACCGGCGGCGGCTGCATTCTGATTACGGCCGAATCCAGCGCGGAGGCGCCTGACGACGACTTGCGCTTCTTGTGCGACGGCGTCGTGGAGCTGCTTCCCGAAGACCGGCACCGCACGCTGCGCATTACCAAGTTCCGGGGATCCGATTACCGCGGCGGAGAGCACACGCTGCGTCTGTCCGAACGCGGTGCCGTGGTCTATCCGCGGCTCATTCCCGCAAGGTACGGTAGCGAGTTCAAACTCGAGGTGCTCTCGTGGGGTTTGCCGGCGCTGGACGCCATGATGAACGGCGGCATTGAGCGCGGAACCATCACGCTGCTCACTGGGCCCAGCGGCGTCGGCAAGACGACCGTCGGCATGCAATTCGTCAAAGAAGCCGCGGCACGCGGCGAGCGCAGCGCGGCCTACACGTTTGATGAGCCCAAGTCCACGCTGCTGCGCCGCTGCGAACAGGTCGGCATCCCGGTCGAAGAAATGTGCAAGGCCGGAACCCTCAGCGTCACCGCCATCGAAGCGCTGCAATTTTCAGGCGACGAGTTCGCCAACTTAGTACGCAAAGACGTTGAAGATAATGGAACCCGCATTGTGATGATCGACAGCATCAGCGGCTACAAGCTCTCGATGCGCGGCGACGATCTCAACGAACGCCTGCACGCGCTGGGGCGCTATCTGCAGAACGTCGGCGTCACGCTGCTGCTGGTGAACGAAGCGCTGCATTTGGACGATTTCCGGGTCTCCGAGGTCGGCGTGAGCTATCTGGCGGACAACGTGCTGTTCATGCGCTACATCGAGGAACACAACAGCGCGCACGCACAGATCGGGCGGGTCATCGGCGTGCTCAAGAAGCGGTTGAGCGATTTCGACAAGTGCATTCACCGGTTCGAATTGCGTTCGGACGGCATCATCGTCGGCGATCCGGTTGTCGATTTCAACGGCATGTTCGGAAATGCGCCGCGGGTGCGCGAGGGCGCCCTCTGACGTGGAGCGCGTCCTCATCCTGCTTTCGAACCGCGAGAACCGCACCTTGCTCGCGCAACTCCTCGTGCCGCAGTACGAGGTGCTGTTCGCGTTCCCCGATGAAGAAAGCGAGGCCCCGCCCGAACCCGATCTGGTGATTCTGGACGGCTCGTGTTTGAAGGCGAATGCACAGCGCCTTTCGCTCGAACGCAGCATCATCGAACCGGTGATGCTGCCGGTTCTGCTGCTCAGCGACCGGCGCAGCATCACGTACATGACCAACGAGCTCTGGGCCGTCGTTGACGACGTCGTGCTGCGCCCGCTCTCAAAGGTCGAGATGCGCGCCCGCGTCGAGAGCTTGATCAAAGCGCGCCGGCTCTCGCTGAAGCTGCGCAGCGTTTCGAGCGCGTACAAGCACGAGCGCCGCGTCGCGCAGCGTTTTCAGAAAGCCGCGCTGCCGCGTTCCCTGCCCCAGATTCCCGGCTTGACGTTCAGTTCGTTTTACCGCCCGGGCATGGACGAAAGCCAGATCGGAGGCGATTGGTACGACGCGCTGCAGCTTGCCGACGGGCGTGTGATGCTCTCCATCGGCGATGTGTGCGGTTCCGGATTGGACGCGGCCGTTGCAATGGCGAACGTGCGCCAACTGGTGCGCGGCGTCGCGCAAGTCCACGACGATCCTTCGACGATGCTCGATGCCGCCGATCGCGCGCTGCAAGCCGAAGATCCGCAAGCCCTGGTGACCGCGTTCGTGGGCCTGTTCGATCCGGCGAGCAGTGTGCTTACGTATGCGACGGCCGGGCACCCGCGGCCCGTCCTGCGTTTAGCGGACGGAACGCTGCAGGAACTTCTCGCCGAAGGAGCGCCGCTCGGCGTTCCGTTTCACATTCCGCGCAGCGTGCAAAGCATCAGCATGCCGGTCGGCTCGCTGCTCGTGCTGTATACCGACGGCTTGACCGAGGCAACGCGAGATATGCTTGCGGGCGAAGAGCGGCTACGCAAAGCAGTGATGAACCAAGACGTGCTCGAGGCGCCGAACGTGGCGCTGGCGATTCACGATGCGGTGCTCAAAGACGGCGCGCGCGACGACGTCGCCGTGATGACGGTCTGGCATGTCGAACGCTCGGAGCGCTTGCTGCATTGGTCGTTCGACGTCAGCGATGCCGACATGGCGGCGGCCGTGCGCGCGGAATTTTTAGGCGAGTTGGAAAAGGGCGGCGTAGCGCGCGCGGAACGCGCGGCGGCGGAAGTGGTGTTCGGCGAACTGGTCGGCAATGTCGTACGGTACGCGCCGCGGTGGGCCGACATTACGCTCGAATGGAAGGCCGAGCGTCCCGTGCTTCACGTGCTGGACGGCGGACCGGGCTTCCGCCATACCCCAAGACTTCCCGACAACGTGCTGAGCGAACGCGGACGCGGCTTGTTCATCGTCTCAAGTCTGACAAAGGAGTTTGCCGTGGCGCAGCGCCCCAACGGCGGCAGTCATGCGCGCGCCGTCCTTGAAGGGGTTCCGCGCCAAGACCGGACACGTCGAGGAACCATTCCCGCACACACCGTAGGTTAGCTGCTTACCGCATCAGCGCATTCAGCCGCGCTATCGTCGCCGTCGCCTCCGCGTTGAGATCGTTGAACGTCGCTTCCTCCGCCGGCGTGGGTGCCTGATAGGCCATATCGAGCGAGTTCATCAGGAACGCAAGGTGATCGCGCAGCTTGCTCTCGTGCAGCAAGTCGCCTTCGCTGGAGTGCACGTCGAGTTGCACCGCCTCATCGATTGCGGCTTGAAGCTGCGCGCGTTTCTCCGGTGCAACGCGCGAACGTGCGGCGAGCGCAGCATTCACCGTCCGGTTGAGGCGGTCGAGCGTATTGTGAATGCGCATCGCGAGCGAGAGGCGCGCCTGCAGGGCGCCCGCGCCGGGATGCAGGCGCGGATCGAGCGCCACGCGGAACGGCCGCCGCAGCGTTTTGCCGTCGTAACTCAGCACGACCGTGTACTTGCCGGGAACGATCGTCGGCCCGTTGGTGGTGTCGCCGAAGTCGTCGGTGCCGAACGCATGCGCGCCGTTCGCTTCCGCCGCCGGCGGGTAACGCATATCCCATTGGAACACGTTCATACCGCGATCGATTGCGGTGGTCTCGTGCAGCGCGCGCGCCATAAGCTGCACCTGGTCCATTGCTTCAAGGTGCGCCGGCGTGGGCTTTTTCTCTTTCTTGTTGCGCAGATGCAGTTTAAAACTGCGCACGGTGCGCCCGTTGCCATCCACAAACGAAAGCGTCGCGGCCGTCGCATTGGTATAGCTTTGCGGCACATTGAAGAACACCGCTGTGCCGTACTGCGGATTCTGCCCCAGATTGGGAATCGGATACGGGCTCGCGCCGTAGGCGTGTGAGAGCCACGCCGTTTCCGGTGCGAAGAGCGCAGGGGAGCCGGCGCCTGCGTTTTGCGCGTCGTTATCCGCGAGTTGTTCGATCAGTTTGAGATTATCGAGCACCCAGAAGGAGCGGCCGTGGGTTGCAACCGCGATGTCGCCCTGACGCGCATCGATAGCGATGTCGCGCACTTGCACGTATGGAAGGTTCAGGGTGAGCGGCTGCCATTTGCCGCCGCCGTCAAGACTCACATAGATGGTGCTGCGCGTTCCGGCAAGCAGCACCCGCGCGTCGCGCGGATCCTGGCGCACCGCAAACACGTACTGATCCTCGGGAATGCCCGACGACATGGCGCTCCAATGCGCGCCGAAATCCGTTGTCTTGTAAACGTACGGGTGAAAGTCATCCCATTGATAGCGCGACGCCGTCAGATACGCCGTGCCTTTATCGAAATGCGACGGCTCGATGTTGCTGATCTGCGCCCATTGCGGCAGCTCGGGCGGCGTGACCAGCTTCCAATTCGCACCTGCGTCCGTCGTCACGTGCACCAAGCCGTCGGCGGAGCCCGCCCACATCAGGTTTGCGCTCAGCGGCGAGACGGCGAGCGCGGAGAGATCGGGGAACGTTTCGACGCCCGTCTGATCAAGATCGATCGGACCGCCGCTCGGGCCTTCGGTCGTGGGATCGTTGCGGGTGAGATCCGGGCTGATCTTCTCCCAATGCGTGCCGTAGTCGTCACTCTTGAACACGACGTTGCCGCCGACCAGCAGTTCGTGCGGTTTGGAGGGCGAGAAAAAGATCGGATGGGTCCAGCCGAAACGGTACCGCGCTTCCGCCGAGGAGTTCCCCGATTGATACTCCGGCCACGGGCTGACGTTCTTCTCTTCGCCGGTCGAGGTGTCCAGGCGCGCCATCGAGCTTTGATAGCCGCTGCCGAACGTCACGTTCGCGTTGCCCGGCTCCGGCGCAACCCACGTGCTCTCACCCAGCGCGACGTTGTGCCAGGCGCCCAAGGTCAAGCCTTCGTTGGATGCGCTCGGGCCTTCCCATGCGCCCTGATCCTGCGCGGCGCCGTACACGTGGAACGGAAATTGGTGATCGATCGCGATGCGGTAATATTGGCTCGTCGGCTGATTGAGTTCGGTGCTCCACGTCTTGCCGCCGTCCACCGAAACGGTGGCGCCGCCGTCGTCGCCTTCGAGCAGTATCTTCGGATTGCGCGGATTGATCCAGATGATGTGATGATCGCCCGGCGGCGTGACGGCTTTCCACGTGCGCCCGCCGTTCGTGGTTTTGAACACGCCGTCCACTTGCGGCGCGTAGGCGACGTTCGCATTGGTCGGGTCCGCGTAGATGCCCATGTAGTAGAAGGCGCGCTGGCGCAGCTTCATTTCGCTGTTTACGCGCTTCCATGTCGCGCCGCCGTCGGCCGAGCGGAAGACGCCGCCTTCTTTGGCTTGCACGATGGCCAGAATGACGCGCGGGTTTGCGGCCGAGAGCGTGATGCCCATCTTGCCCAGCACGCCGCGCGCGAAGCCCGGATTATCGGAGATCTTCGACCAGTGCGCGCCGCCGTCGCTCGACTTGTACAGTGCGCTTCCCGGGCCGCCGCTGGTGAGGTTCCACGGGCGCCGCTGCACTTGCCACATCGACGCATACACATTCTGCGGCGAATGCGGATCGACGATGACGGCAACGCCGCCGGTTTTCTCGTCCACGTACAGCACTTTGCTCCACGTCTTGCCGCCGTCCGTGGTTTTGAAGATGCCGCGTTCGGGATTGGGCGCGAACACGTGGCCGAGCGAGCTGACGTACGCGACGTCGGCATTGCGCGGATCGATTGCGATCGTCGTGGTTTCATGCGTGTCGCGCAAGCCGGCGTAGTGCCACGTTTTACCGGCGTCGGTGGTTTTATACACGCCGTCGCCCGTCGAAAAATCGCCGCGCACGTCGGCTTCACCGGTGCCGGCGTAGATCACTTTAGGATTCGAGGGCGCGACCGCAAGAGCGCCGATGCTGTAACCGTTCATACCGAGCCCGCCGTCGCTGATGTTTTCCCAGTTCTGGCCATAGTTGGTGCTGCGCCAAATGCCGCCTTGGACGCCGCCCATGTAAAACAAATCCGGGTTGCTTGGAACGCCGGCGAGCGCCACGACGCGCCCGCCGATGAACGGGCCGATGTTGCGCCACTGCAGTTTGCTCATCAGCTGCTGCGCGGTGGGCGGTTGCGCGGGGGTTTGCGTCGCGGCGGCGTGCGTGCCCAGCGGCAGCACCAGGAACACGGCGCACAGGGTCAGGGCGGCAATTCGGTTCACGTTGTTTCCTTTTGTCCGGACGTTACTTGAGCAACGATCGCAAATGTGATTCGCCGCGAGCGGCGGCGGCGCGGAGTTGGCTGTAAACCGCGTATTGGGCGGCGGTCGGTTTGTTGTAGGTGAATTCGATGTCGGAGATCAGATACGCCAGATGGTCCCGCACCCGCGTGCCGGTGAGCAGCGGACCTTCGCTGGACTGGCTCTGCAGGTTCACGAGCGCATCGATCGCGCGGTCGAGTGCACTGCGCTGCGCGCCGCCGCGCAGGCGATCGCGCGCCGCGATGGCTTTGTTGAGCAGCTCGTCCATCACATTGAGCGTCTCGTGAATACGCATAAGCAGACCGAACTGCGCGCCTAGCGCGCCGGCGCCGGGATGCAGATTCGGATCGAGCGCAACGGTGAACGGCGCGCGCGCCGTCGTTCCGGCGTACGTGAGCACCGCGGTGTAGCGCCCGGGCAGCACTTGCGGCCCTTGAATCGTGTCTTCTTCACCGCCTGCGGCTGCCGGCACGAAAAACCCGGTGACGTCGGTGGCATAAGGGTAGCGCAGATCCCACTGAAACTTGTTCGTTCCGGCGGCAATCGTCGTGGCTTGTTCTTGCCCAAGCGCGCGCAGTTGGTTGGGCGTCATCTGTTCGCGCTGTGCTGCGCTTACCGCTGCGCCTTTGGCGTGCAGTTGAAAGCGGTTGACCACGCGGTTGTTCGCATCGGCGATCGTCAGCGTCGCGGGCTGAGTGCCGTTGTAACTTCGCGGAATACGGAAAAAAATCGTCGCGCCGAACGGCGGATTTGTGCCGGTGTCCGGACGCGGATAGCTGCTGCCGCCGTATGAGTGCGTGAGCCAAGCCGTTTCGGGCGCGAACAGATGCGCGCCGCTGCTCGAGCTCGCCGCGGCGAGCTGTTCGAAGTACCTCAGGTCGTCCAGCACCCAAAACGCTCGGCCGTGCGTTGCGATGGCCACTTGGCCTTGGCGCGTATCGAAGGCGATGTCGCGCACTTGGACGCCCGGAAGATTCAGCGTGAGCGGCTGCCAGCGCGCGCCGTCGTCGTACGTCGCGTACACCGTTTCGCGCGTGCCCAGCAAAAGCAGATGAGGCGAACGCGGATCTTGCGCGATTTTGAACGCGTACTGATCCGCGGGCAAGCCGCTGCCGATGGATTCCCAATGCGCGCCGAAGTCGCGCGTGCGATACACGTACGGGCGGAAGTCGTCCCACATGTAGCGCTGCGCGGTAAGATAGGCGGTGCCTTGGGCGGTATGCGAGGGTTCGATGGAACTGATCTCCGCGTATTGCGGCAGCCCCGGCGGCGTGATCGCGCGCCAATGCGCGCCGTGATCGGTGCTCACGTGCACCAGCCCGTCCGACGAACCGGCCCACAGCAGACGGCCGTTCAACGGTGACACGGCGAGCGCGGAGACGTACGGATAGACTTCGGCGCTGGTTTGGTCTTTCTCGATCGGACCGCCGGTCGGGCCTTCGGTCTTGGGGTCGTTGCGCGTCAGGTCGCCGCTCAAACGCCGCCACGTTTTGCCGTAATCGGTGCTGCTCAGCACGTACTGCGCCCCCGCGAGCAGCTCTTTGCGATTGACCGGCGAGAACAGAATCGGATGCGTCCACGCAAAGCGGTAGCGCAGCTCCGCCGATGATGCGCCTTCCTGATAATAGGGCAGCGGGCTCACGCTGCTGTATTCGCCGGTGCGCTCGTCGTAACGCAGGAAGATGCTGAAGTAGCCGCTGCCGTACGTTACGTCGGCGTTGCCCGGCTGGGGTGCGACGAATGTGCTCTCGCCGTACGCCACATTGTGCCACAGATCGCCGGTGATGCCGCCTTGCGACGATGCGCTCGGGCCTTCGATGGAGCCTTCATCTTGCTGCGCGCCGTAGATGTGGAACGGAAAGCGCCGGTCGAGCGCGACGTGATAGAACTGTCCCGTGGGCTGATTGTGCTGCGGACTCCACGTTTTTCCGCCGTCGGTCGAAACCGTTGCGCCGCCGTCGTTGCCTTCCAGCAGCACTTGCGTGTTCTGCGGGTCGACCCACACGATGTGATTGTCGCCGTGCGGCGGACGCAGACGCGTCCACAGTTTTCCGGCGTCGCGCGAAACCAGCAAGCCGTCCACTTGCGGCGCATATACCGTGTCCGGGTTTTTCGGATCCACCACAAGCGACATGTAATAGAACGCGCGCTGGCGCAGCTTCTGTTCCTCGTTCACGCGCGTCCATGTCGCGCCCGCGTCGGCCGAACGAAACACCCCGCCGTCCTTGGCTTGCACGACGGCGTAGACGACATGGGAATCGCTGGCCGAGACCGCAACGCCCATTTTTCCGAGCAAACCGCGCGCGAACCCCGGATGGAGCGAAATTTTCGTCCAGTGCGCGCCCGCGTCGACCGATTTATACAGCCCGCTGCCCGGGCCGCCGCTGGAAAGCTTCCACGGACGCCGGTACATCTGCCACATCGTCGCGTACAGCACGTTTGGCTGCTGCGGATCGATAACGACATTGTTGGCACCGGTCGCCGCGTCGACATAAAGCACTTTGCTCCAGGTCTTTCCGCCGTCCGTGGTTTTAAAGACGCCGCGATCGGCGTTGTCGGCAAAGACGTGACCGAGCGAGGAAACATAGACGACGTTGGCGTCGCGCGGATCGATGGCGATCGATCCCACGCTGTGCGTGTCGCGCAGACCCGCGTATTGCCACGTCTTGCCGGCATCGAGCGATTTATAGACGCCCTCACCCGTGATCATCGTGCCGCGCGGGTCGCCCTCGCCGGTTCCGGCGTAAATGACGTTCGCATCGGAAGGCGCGACGGCCAGCGCGCCGATGCTGTTTGCGCCCGGAGCGATCTTCCCGTCGGAGATGTTGGTCCAGCGGATGCCGTAGTCGGCGCTTTCCCAAACGCCCGCGTCCACTCCGCCCATATAGAAGAGATTGCGCCCGGGAACGCCGGCGACCGCCACGACGCGTCCGCCGATAAACGGGCCCACGCTGCGCCACTGCGCAGGCATTTCGGCGCCTCGCGAAACCATCGGTAAAGCCATCGCAATGGCACAACAAAACGCTGCAAAACGAGCCGTCATGGCGTGCGGTTTGGCGCCCCATCCGCAAGCGACCTTTGGGTTAACGCGGCGGAAAACGTGGCACAAGGGTTACAGGATGGGTATAGGCAAGCCCGGCGGGCAAGATAACCGAAACCGCCGCAAGGAGAGATCATGGGAATTATCGCTTGGATCGTCCTGGGACTTATCGCAGGATTGATCGCAAAATACATCGTGCCGGGTGAGGGCCCGGGCGGAATCCTCGGCGACATCATTGTCGGAATCATCGGCGCCCTCATCGGGGGCTGGGTCTACGGCCTTTTGGGCCATACCGGAGTTACCGGCTTCAACATCGGGAGCATCATCTGCGCGATTATCGGAGCAGTCATTCTGCTCTTCATCATCCGCGCAGTAACGGGACGACGCGCCGTCACGTAAGCAGCGCTTCAAGGTCCTCGGGCTGCAAGTCGATGCTCGCCGTATCGGCCGCATCGAACAGCGCACCGGCGATATGCGCCTTGCGTGCTTGCAGCTCGAGGATCTTCTCTTCTACCGTCCCGGCCGCGACGAGTTTATAAACGAACACCGGCTTTTCTTGACCGATGCGGTGCGCGCGATCGGTGGCTTGGCGCTCCACGGCCGGATTCCACCACGGATCGTAATGAATCACGGTGTCCGCCGCGGTCAGATTCAGGCCGGTGCCGCCTGCGCGCAGACTGATCAGGAACACCGGCACTTCGCCCGCTTGAAAACGGCGCACCGGCGTCGCCCGATCCACCGTCGAGCCGACGAGTTCCACGTACGCCAGACCCGACCGATCGAGCTCGGGTTTGATGAGGTCGATCATGCTGGTGAATTGCGAGAAGACCAGCGTGCGCCGGTTTTCCGCAGCAAGTTGCGTGAGCGTATCGATCAGCCATTCCAGCTTCGCGCTCGACTTCGCTCGCCGCGCGCTCGCCAGCTTTACCAAGCGCGGATCGCAACAGACTTGGCGCAGTTTGAGCAGCGCATCGAGTACCGCGATGCGGCTGCGCGCTATTCCTAAGCGCGCGATCTCGGCGCGCACTTCTTCGTTCACCGCTAAACGCACCGAGTCGTACAGATCGCGCTGATCGTCGGCCAGTTCGACGCGTTCGACGATCTCCGTTTTGGCGGGCAGCTCCATGGCAACGCCGGCCTTGGTGCGGCGCAGAACGAACGGGCGAATGCGGCGCGCGAGCACCTCGCGGCGTTCGGCGGATTGCCCCTGTTCGATCGGCGTGCGGAACAGCTGCGCAAACCGGCGCTGATCGTACAGCGCGCCCGGCATGACGAAGTCGAAGAGCGACCACAGCTCGCCCAAGTGGTTTTCCATCGGCGTGCCGGTCAGGCACAAGCGTTGGCGCGCGCGCAGTTTGCGGGCGGTGCGCGCAACTTTGGACTGCGCGTTTTTAATGGCTTGCGCTTCATCGAGGATAGCAATGTGCCATTCGCGGTCCAGAAAAATGCGATCGCGCGAGAGCAGTGCATAGGTCGTGATCACCAAATCCGCCGATGCAATGCTTGCGGTCAGGCGCGCACGCTGCGGCCCGTGCATGGTGACCACGCGCAGCGCCGGCGCAAAACGTTCGATCTCCGCGAGCCAGTTCGGCACGAGGCTGGTAGGAACAACGAGCAGCGAGGGCCGCCGCTGCGCGCGATCGCGTTCGTGCAGCAGGTGCGCGATGGCTTGGACGCTTTTTCCCAGCCCCATGTCGTCGGCCAGGATACCGCCGCACTCGTATTCGCGCAGAAACTGCAGCCAGCGGAAGCCTTCGGTTTGGTAGCCGCGCAGTGTCGCACGCAATAACGGCGGCACGGGCACGTCGGCAACGCCTTGAAACGTTGAGAGGCGCTGCGCGAGATCGCGCAGCGCGAGCGCGCTTTCACCTTGCGCCTCGATCTGATCGACGCTCTGCGCGATCTCGAGCGCGGCCAGTTTATTGAGCGCGATGCGGCCGAGCGCGTTCAGTTTGGCATCTTCGAGCAGTTCGACGAGTGTGCGCAGCATACCGCGGATGCGTTCCATTGGCAGCACGAATGCACGATCGCCCAGCATCGCATAGGTGACCTCGCCCGAAGGCAGCTCGCCGTTGCGCATGTTTCGCAGAATATCCACGACGAGCGGCAGCAGTGGAACGCGCTCGCCGCCCGTTTCCACACCGAGATCGAGATCGAACCAGTCGGCGCCTTGCGATTCGAAGCGCGCTTCCCACGGCGATGCGTCCGCGCTCAGATCCAGCACGACGTCGCGTACGCTGGGATCGATTTCGACCGTCCAGCCGGCGCGTTCGAGCGGCGCCAAGCCGCTATGCAAAAAGCGTGCCCAGGTTCCGGCTTGCGCGTTGGGTGCGGGAACGCCCGGCGCGTCGGGCGGTTCCGCAACAATCGCGAGCCGCTCGGTTACAACGACGGGCGAACTTTTGTGCTTACCGTAATCGACGTAGCGCTGGTTGCGGGTGGTTATTCGTAAGAGCGCAGCGACCACCAAAAGGCGGGCGATTGCGTGATCCAGCCCGGCACGCGGCCGCGCCGGATCGCCACTTTCTCAAGTGCGTCGCGGCCCATCATCCGGGCTGCAACGCGGGTTATGGCGCTGCGCGCTTTGGCATCACCGATACCCCGCGCGACCCGGAACCCGGCGTATGCGGTCAAAGCGCCGTACGCAAGTGCCGTAATGAGGAGAAACATGATAAGGGCTCGCATCGGGCCGTAAGGTTCGCTCGGGAGCATCGCGAGGCCCCTTTTCGCGACCGCCTCAGTGGAAGTGCAGCAGCTTCCGCAGCTGCAGGCGGCGGAATTCGCCGTGCAGCGGCTTACGCCAAGCCGGCTTCAGCGCAGGCAGCGTTTCGAAAATCGTGTCGCCCTGAGCCGCTCGAAGGGCGCCCGCATCACGCCAAGCCGAAAGCGGCATCTTCGGCCCCTTTAGCCGCGAAAACCACCAGCGCGGAAACCAGTTAAAGAACGGCGCTTCCAAATGCTGCACGCCGTACATGCGCAGCACGTCGTAGACATCGTCTTCGCAGTTGCGGGCGACGGCGCGGTACGCGCTGCGTTCGATCCATTTGGTGACGCGGTAGGCGCCGGTAGCGTTGGGATTGGGCACTTCAAAGCAGCGCACGTCATCGTATTTGAGCCGTTGCAGCCGCGTTTGAACGTCCCCGAGAATGTCGCACCAGAAACCCATGCGGCTTGCCGGCGTGAACAAATGGCCGCTGTGATTTTCAACTGAGCCGGCGCACACGCGTCCATCAGGCACTTCAAAGCCCCAAGCGACATGGCCGGCACCGTCGCCGCTGTGATACCGGACGAAGACGTACGCGCGCAGAGCGTTTAGGGCGCGCGCTCGCCGCCCGCCAGCACTTCAGGCGGTGTCTGCAGGTCGCGAACGTCGGCAATAAAATCGACGCCGCGATCGATGACGCACGGCGCGGCTTGCACGCGCGCGCTTTCCACGCGGATGTGCGGACGGTGCGTCACATGTGCGAGTTTGAAGCGGAACGGATTAACCCAGGCCATCGAGCCGCGCGTGATGTTGGCCGTCCCGATCTGGCGCATGACTCTCCTTTTACCCATCTGTTGCCCGGTTAGCGACATGGCAACCGTCACCCTCGAAAACGCGTCAGATACGGTAACACGTTCACGCTTTTTCGCTCAAAAGGACGCTGCGGGCGCTTCGCACGCCGCCATAACAGGTATCGCGCTCGGCTGCTCCAACAAGGCGGTCATGATTGAGCAGAGAGTCGCACTCGTCACGGGCGGAACGCGCGGTATCGGCGGCGCGATCACCGCCTCGCTGGCGCGTGACGGCGTTACGGTGGCCGCCGGATACAGCCGCAACAGAGAGGGTGCAGAAAAGCTGCAAGGCGAGCTGCACCGCGCGGGCGGTACGGTAAGCGTGCATCAAGGGCGCGTCGACGATGCGGCCGATTGCGTGCGCGTGGTGAACGAAGTGCTTGAAGCGCACGGCCGCGTGGATTACTTGGTGAACAATGCCGGCATCACGCTCGACAAAACGGTGCGCAAAATGTCGCCCGACGATTGGCACAAGGTGCTCAACGTCAACCTGTTCGGCGCGTTCGCGATGACCAAAGCGGTGCTCGAGCACATGATCGCGCGCGGAAGCGGCCGCATCGTCAACATCAGTTCGGTGATCGGCGAGACGGGCAACGTGGGCCAGGCGAACTACGCGGCCTCGAAGGCCGGTTTGTTCGGCTTTTCAAAATCGCTTGCGCTCGAGACGGCGACAAAGGGCATCACGGTCAACTGCGTTGCGCCGGGCTTCATCGCGACCGAGATGGTGCAAGCCATCCCCGAAGCGGCGCTGGAAAAAGTGGTCTCGCGCATTCCGCAAAAGCGCTTGGGCAACCCGCATGAAGTCGCCCGCGTCGTGAAGTTTTTGCTCGAGGACGAGTCTGCTTATATCACCGGCGCCGTTTACACGGTTAACGGCGGACTGGATATGTAGCCGCAAAGGAAGCGCAGCCCGTGCTAGGTAAGCCTAGCACCATGACAACTGTTACCACTTCTCTTGCAGGCCGCGCCGGAATCGTGACGGGCGGGGCACGCGGAATCGGCGCGGCGATTACCAGCGTCCTGGCGGGCGATGGCGCGAAGGTGGCCGTGCTCGGCCTGCCCGCCGATCGCGAACGCACCGAAACCTTGCGCGCGTCGTTGAACGGCAGCGCGCAGAACGTGCTTTTCTATGAAGGGAACGTGGGCGAGTACGACCGCTGTGCGGCAGCGGTGGAGGCGATCGTCAAGGAGCATGGGCGCATCGATTTTCTCGTGAACAACGCCGGCATTACGATGGATCACACGCTGCGGAAGATGACCATTGAGGAATGGAACGCGGTGCTTCAGGTCGATCTCTCGGGGCCGTTCTTCATGACCAAGGCGGTCATCGAGCCGATGATCGCGCAAGGGTACGGGCGCATCGTGAACATCAGCTCGGTCGTGGGACTTTCCGGCAACGTGGGGCAGTCGAATTACTCGGCGGCGAAAGCGGGCCTCATCGGTTTGACGAAGACCGTCGCGCTCGAAATGGCGGCGAAAGGCATCACCGTCAATGCCGTTGCCCCCGGCTTCATCAATACGGAGATGGTTGCGGCAATGCCGCAGCAGGCGATCGCGGCCGCAACCGCGCGCACGCCGGTTCAGCGTTTGGGAACGCCGCAAGAGATCGCGCGCATGGTGCGTTTCCTTATCGACGAGAACAGCGGCTATATCACGGGTTCGGTCTACAACGTCAACGGCGGGATGTACATGTAATGAGCACGATGTCACCGGAAGATCTGCAATACGGCTTGGACGTCACGGGACTCGACCCCGCCTCGCTCGGCGATGCGCTCAAAGCCGTCATGAGTGATGCAATGGCCGATCCCGCACGCATGGCGATGTGGTACTCGCAGCTGATGCTCGAGCAGCAGGCGGCGGGGCTGCGCTTTCTGCAGCGCCTTTCGGGCGTCGAGGCGGCCGGCAACGGCGCCGATACCGCTAAAGATAAGCGTTTCGCGGATGCGGGCTGGCGCGAGAACCCGATGCTGGCCGGTGTGCTCGAAGAGTATTTGGCGCGCACGCGCGCGGCCATGTCGCTGGTGGAAACCTCGCGCTTGCCCGATGCCACCAAACGAAAAGCGCGCTTCGCCATGCAGATGCTCAACGACGCGTTTGCGCCGAGCAACGTGCCGTGGATGAACCCTGCAGTAGTCAAAGAAGCGATGAGTACCGGCGGTGCCAGCTTAATGCGCGGCATGCAGAACTTCATGCAGGACGCAAAAGAAAACCGGGGCATGCCGCGCCAGGTGGATACGAGTCAGCATAAGTTGGGAGTGAATCTCGCCGCCACCCCGGGACGTGTTGTGTTCAAGAACGAGCTCATCGAACTGCTCGCGTACGAACCGCAGACGGCCAAAACGCACGCGATTCCGCTGCTGTGCAGTCCGCCCTGGATCAATAAGTACTACATCATGGATCTCGCGCCCGGCCGTTCGTTCGTCGAGTGGGCCGTGCGTCACGGGCACCAAACCTTCATGATCAGCTACCGCAATCCGGATGAGAGCATGCGCGGCTTCCTCATGGACGATTATCTGCGCTTGGGCCTGCTCGAAGCGCTCACACAGGTCGAACACATCACCGGCAGCGAGAAAACGAACATCGCCGCGCTGTGTTTGGGCGGAACGCTCACGCTCATCATGCTCGCGTATCTGCAGGCCCATGGTCAAGGCGAGCGCGTGAACAGCGCGACGCTCACGAACTCCCTCATCGATTTCTCGCAGCCCGGCGACTTGGGCGTCTTCACCGACGAAACGACGATCGCGCGGCTGGAAAAACGCATGAACGAGCGCGGTTTTTTGGACTCGAGCGAGATGGCCGGCACCTTCGATTGGATGCGCGCGAACGATTTGATTTGGAGTTACGTCGTGAGCAACTGGTTTATGGGGAAGGATCCGCCGGCATTCGACATCCTCACGTGGAACAGCGATTCCACGCGCATGCCCGCCGCAATGCACTCCCAGTACTTGCGCGCGTGTTATCTGCACAATCAGATCGCGCAGCCGGGCACATTCGTCATCAGCGACACGCCCATTGATTTGGGCACGATTCAAACGCCGCTCTACGTGCTCGGCGCGCAAGCGGATCATATCGCGCCGTGGCGGTCGACGTACCGCACGGTCAACTTGGTCGGCGCGACCGACGTGAAGTACACCCTGACCAACGCGGGACACGTCGCGGGCATCTGCAATCCGCCGGGCAATCCCAAATCCCAGCACTGGACCCAAGAACGCGCGCTGCGCGAGCAGAGCGCGGACGAGTGGTTCGCATCGGCAGTACGCGAGGGCGATAGCTGGTGGAACGACTGGGCATTGTGGGCGCAAGAACGCGGCGGCGAGCTCGGCACGCCGTGCCGTCTGCCCGAGGGCGAACCGGCACCGGGTTCGTACGTGCGCGCATGAGCGAGAGCAGCAGCCGCGGCTGGAAAACCCTGGGCGAGTTCATCCGCAGCCAACGCGAGCTCGCCAATCTCTCGCTGCGCCAGCTGGCCGAGATCTCGCACGTGTCCAATCCCTACTTGGGCCAGGTGGAAAAGGGGCTCTACAAGCCCTCCGCCGACGTGCTCAAAAATATCGCGAACGCTCTGCAGATTTCCGCCGAAACGATGTATGCGCAGGCCGGACTGCTGGACGAGGACGCCAAGGCCCCTCCAGGCCAGAACGTCGAGCAGGCGGTCCGCCTAGACCCGCATCTGAGCACGGACCAGAAAGAAACGCTGATACGAATCTACCGGGGGTTCACCGATCGGGGTTGACAGATATAGCGCGCGCTAGGTATACTTAGCGCATGACCACTGATTTTACGAAATTCGCCGAACAGTTCCAAGAGCAGACGCTGGCCGCCGTCAAGCAGGCGCAAGACCTGAACGTTGCCGCTGCCGAGCAGACCCAGAAGTTTTTCTCTGAAGTTGCCGCGATGGACAAAGTGTCGCTTGAGAACCTCACGTCGCCGACGAAGTTCGTCGAAATGAGCTTCGACTACGCCAACAAGTTTCTTGAAATGCGCAAAGAGTACGCGCTGCAGTTTGCGGATATGTTCGCAACCGCCGGCAAAAGCGCCGCAAAGGCCGTCGACGAAAACTAGTGTTCTAGCGGTGCGTGTCGAAGCGCGGGCGCTGCAGCAGGCCGCCGAATTGCGCGCGCGCCACGTCGTAGCATTCGCAGGCGGCATCTTCTAAGCCGGCGCGATCGACGATCGTAATGACGCCGCGCCCATAACGGATAAAGCCCGCGCGCTGCAGGGTTGCCGCCGCGATCGTCACGCCCGAACGCTGCGTGCCCAGCATCATCGCCAAGTACTCGTGCGTCAGCCGGATGTCGGCTAGGCCGACGCGATCCTGCGTCATGAGCAACCAGCGCGCGCACCGCTCGTACACATTATGCAGGCGGTTGCAGGCGGCGAGCTGCCCGAGCGTATTGACATACGCCTGCACAAAACGATCGAGCAGACTCGTGAAATCTGCGTTGCGGCGCAGTGCGTTAAAG
>JBHEMM010000036.1:5418-5874 GCA_046262595.1 Vulcanimicrobiaceae bacterium | reverse complement strand
TCCACCTTGATCGCGCGTCCCGGCACTTGACAATAACACTCGTTTGCGGTCGTGCTCGCGCCTAAGAGCAGAGGAATGCCGGAGTTCCCCTCCCGGCCGATCGTTCCCACTTCAATCATGTTACCGTCGCGCATGCGCGTAACGACGGACAGCACGCAATCGACCGGAAACACAACTTCGGTGATGAGGCTGCCTGGCTGATAAATCGGCGCGTCCACCGCGAGATCGACCAAGACCGCCTCGTCCAGAAGGCGCATCCACTCTAGCTCGCTCAGACCGCACAAGCCGGCGTTCACGCGCAGATCTTCCATCGCCGGGCGCAGCAGCGGCTCCGTGGGCCGCGTGCTTGCCTTCGTCATTTCGCCTCCGATCGCCCAAATAAGCCCGTTTAACGCTTGGCCGCTCCCGTCCTTTGTATGAAATCCCACCGAGCGACTTGGCGACGCGTAACACTCG
>JBHEMM010000036.1:0-5408 GCA_046262595.1 Vulcanimicrobiaceae bacterium | reverse complement strand
GCTCGCGATCGAGAATCGCGATCTGTCGCAAGCGCGAACGCTGGGCGCGCAATGAAGGCCTTCCGATTGCGAGGACCAGACCGAACTTCGGCGGACTTCTGCTCGAGCATCATGCCGGCGCTTATCACGCCTTCGCGCCCGACGCCATAAGCGTCGAGTCTTGCCGAGGGCGTGGAGAACAGCAGCGAAATCACGGCGCGGGCCGCGAAATAGACGTCGCAAAACGGCTCGCGCGCGGCTCTCTGTAAAGAGTGTAGCACGATAACGCGGGAAACGAGCCCGAAATGAGCATGCTTCACTTGCCGTATAGGCGGCCAATAAAGCGTCTTCCGTATGGTATCATACCGTAATTGCGCGGCGGCGGGGCCATAATGATGCCACATGAATCTGCTTTCGCCGCGAGTGCTTGGGATGTATCGTGGCTTTCCGCTACATTGAGCACGAACGGTACATCGCCGCAGTTGCATACGAGACACGTAAGCCGCGGTTGCTTCTGGCTGAGCCGCAGCGGTTGTTCCGTGACGGCCTCACGCGGCTGCTTGCGCCCAGCTTCCACATCATCGACACGGCGGATCCGCTAGACAGCGCGCCGCCCGATCTGATCGTTGTCGATGCGGATTCAACGCCCATCGGAAGTCTCGCCGACATTTCGGGGTCGCTCGTAAGCGAACCGGCGCTCTGTTTGCTCTCGTTGAACGCAGAGCCGCGCATGTATGCCGGCGGTGCACGCTTTCATGTGCTTTCGAAAAAAAGCAGCGATCGCGACTTTCTCGCCGCGCTCATCGCACTGGCGGCGCAACCGAAGCAACCGCGCATCGTCTTGGCGCCGCGCATCGAAACAATGCGCAACTTGAACTTCAGCGCCGTCTATTTGGTGGCGGCTCACGGCGCAAACGCGGGCGGCGATTGGTACGACGTCTTTGATATTCCGCGCGGTCGCGTGATGTTCGTCATCGGTGACGTTGCGGGCCATGGGATCGAAGCGGCCCTCACGATGGCGCCCCTGCGTCAGAGTATGATCGCGTTCGCATTGAAAAACACCGATCCGGCGTCGATTCTTACGCGCACGAATGCGCTCATCGTCAAACAAGGCGGGCTGCTGACCACCGTGCTCTGCGGCTTTATCGACACGCGTACGCGGGAGATCGTTTACGCAAGCGCCGGGCATCCGCCCGCGTTACTCGTGGACGGCGAAGGCAGCGCACAATTTTTGGGATATGACGGCCTGATGCTCGGCGTTGAAAGCAACGCGTCGTACCGCACGTTCCGCGTGAATGCGCCCGACGCAGGGCTGTTGGTGCTCTATACCGACGGCGTAACGGAAGCCGGCCGCGACGCCGCGCTCGGTGAACTGCGGCTGCTGCATGCGGCGTGCGATGCAGCCGTCAGCGGTGCCGAAGATGCGGCGGGTGCGATCCACCAGGCCGTGTTCAAAGACATCGCGCCGGAGGACGACGCCGCGATTTTGACGATCGGCTTCGGTTCGCCCGTGCTGCAAACCGCCGCCTGCGCATAACCGCACATTCAGCGGCTGTAACGATCGACCCACTCCAACGTGACGCGATCGTACGTTTCGATGTGCGAGGGTTTGGACGGCCCATGATGCATGCCGGGAAAGGCAATAAAGCTGACCGGCACGCCGCGATCGTGCAGCGCGTGATACAGCGCGTACGACTCGGCGACCGGAACCGTTTGATCGGCCGTGCCGGAGATGATGCGTGTCGGCGTCGTTATACGCGATGCATACGTGATCGGCGAGCCGGTTGTATAGATTGCGGCCGATGCCGTGTTCCACGGCGAGCCGCCCAGCGAATCGCGCGTCCATGCGAGATTGCCCGATCCGGAGAGATCGTATTCTTCTTTCCAGTCGAGCATCGCGTCGCCTTCGACGGCTGCACGCCAGTTGTGCCAGTGCCCGATCATCCAGCCCGTCATGTACCCGCCGTACGAATGGCCGGTGACCGACTCGCGCTTGGTGTCCACGATGCCGAGTTTTTCGATTGCGCGCACTCCTGCGATCACGTCGCTGCCCGGGCCCGTTCCGGGGTCTTTGTAAATCGCGTGTTCGTGCGCGCTGCCCAAGTTGTCGCTGCCGCGGTAATTCGGCTGCAGCACGACGTATCCGCGTGCGGCGAACAGTTGGCGCAGCGGGTCGAACGCCATGGACGTCGAGGATTCGGGGCCGCCGTGAATGCGCAGAACCAACGGGTACTTTTTGCCCGCGATATATCCGACCGGATACGTGAGCACGCCGTCGTTTCGTTCGCCCTGCGCAGCGCGCCACGTCACCTCGACGCTTTTGCCGTACTGCAGCGCGGCGATGCCTGCGTTTTCGTGCGTAAGCGCTCGCGGCGTTGCCGAGACCGACGGCAAGACGTAGACTTCCGCCGGTTTATTGCTCGCGCTCAAGGTTAAAGCGATCGCACCGGTCTTGGCGGCGTCGAACTCTCCCACATCCATTCCGGCGGTATCGAGCGCGCGCGGCGCAGCGGCCGGCTTGTCCTGAACGAACAGCATGGTATGAGCGCCCTGCGGAGCCTGCAGCAGCAGCGCGTCGCCGGGAAGCCACGCGAACGCGGTGACGTCGCGGTCGAACGCCGGCGTGAGATTTTGCATGCCGGCAAAGACGTTGAGCACGCTGATAGGCCCGGGCCCGTGCGGATAAAGATACGCCACGCGATTGGATTGCCGGGCGTAAGCAGCTTGGTACTCGTATTGCGTTCGGCCGGTAAGTTTGCGCACCGAGCCGTTAGCCGCGTCGGCAATTGCGGTGCTGGTGCGATCGGCGTCGGAATCGTCCGCGTTTGCCTGCATGACGAAGGCGATGCTGCGCCCGTCGGGCGACCAGGACGGATCGCTCGGTGCGCCCACGAACGGCGGGGCCGCCTCGAGCACGCTCCACGTTCCGCGTGTAAGGCGCCGCTCACGGCTTCCGTCCGCGCGCACGATCCACAGATGCGAGGGCATGGGAACGTTGGCATTCAGAAAACCGTCGTCGTGAACCGACCACGGCGCTTGCAGCTGCGCGTCTTGCGTGACGTACGCGATGCGCGAGCCGTCCGGGCTCCATGCGTACTGTTCGACGCCGCTTTTCGTGTGCGTGAGTTGCGTCTGCGCGCCCCCCGTTGCGCGAATCGCGTACAGTTGCGCCGTCTTCTTTGCGTCCTCGCGCACGAACGCAATCGCATTACCGCCCGGGGACCATCGCGGCGATCCGATCGACGACGCGGTTGGCGTGAGCTTGCGCGGCGCGCCCCCCTCTGCCGGGACGACCATCAGCGTGCGGTCCCAGTCGTCTTTGCGCGTGTTCACCTGCGAGCGGATATAGAGGACCTGAGATCCGTCCGGCGATATCCGCGCGTCGCTCACGCGGACGATGGTGTTCAAATCGGAAAGCGCAAGCGGACGGGATGCGGCCTGCGCCGCGAGACCCGCGAGCGCTGCAGCCAACGCCGTGGCGGTAACGAACGCTTGTTTCATGACGGGGCGCCTTGGCTTCGGCGCCCGAACCGTCCTTGTTACAGCATGACCGCTTCATGCCGGGGACGAAAAGCAGCGTATGAATGCCCTCTCCGGTTCTTGTTTTTCACGCGCCGGTGCGTTGTTCTTGGCGCTTTCGCTCGCCGCTCCCGGCGTCAGCGCGGGCGCGCCGCCCTCGATTATCGGCTGGGCGCAAGGGCCGGCGGTGGCCCAAGAGCTGCAATACGAACACGCGAGTATGGGCGTGCCCAGCGCGCGGCGGGCGATGGAGATCGAACACCATATCTCGATGGTTCCGCATCGCGCGGGAACGGCGGCCGACTACGCGACCGCAAAGTTTGTGGAGGCGCGCTTAAAGCAGGACGGTTTTCAGACGCGCGTCGTGCCTTACAGCGTTTGGTTTACCGGTCCCACGCGACAACGCTTGGAAATGACGGCGCCCAAGCACGTCGCCTTCGATCTGCTCGAAGGAACGGCGCCACACACGACGTGGGAAAAAATGGCGGGCCCTGCGTTTTTGGAGAACTCCGGTGACGGTAACGTAACCGGGCCGGTGTATTATATCAACACCGCGTCGAAAGACGATTTCGCGACGCTTGATGCGATGGGCGTGAATCTGCGCGGCGCCGTCGTCATCGTGCGTCTGGGCGCGCCGGGCGCAGGCGGATTTCGCAACTTCGATCCCACGTTCAATACGTACGACGCGATGCAAGCGCGCGGCGTCGCCGCAGTTCTGGAGTTTATGGACCCGGCGACAAGCGGATACGGCGGCGGTACTATGTGGCCGGACGGTAATTACAAGAACGTGCACATGGCCGAGCGCATGAGCGGGCCAACGCCCGGCAAGAGTACGTTCCAAGGCGCGCCACCGGGCGATTTCACGTTACCGGGTAAAGCGCCGCTTCCGGGCGTGGCGCATCGAGGTTACGGCAGCATTCCGCATGCGGGCATTCCGGAGATGAGCATAACGCAAAGCGTCGCGCGTACGCTGCTCGCCGGGCTCGGCGGCAAAACGGTTCCGCAGGATTGGCATCCCATGTTTGAGTTCGTGCAGCACGCCGGCGGCAACGAACGTGCCCACGTCGTCGTGAAAATGACGCGGCATCTTACGACTATTTGGAACGTGTTCGGCGATGTGAAGGGCAGCACGACGCCGGATTCGATCGTGATGATCGGAAGCCACCGCGACGCTATGGCGTTCGGTGCCATCGACCCCGGCAGCGGAACAACCGTCATGCTGCAAGACGCCGACGCGCTGCACAAACTCGTGCAAAACGGCTACAAACCCAAACGCACGATCGAGATTGCGTCGTGGGACGGACACGAACTGGGGCTCTGGGGCTCAGCATCGTACATCTATGAGAACGGGCCGCAGCTGCGCAAAAGCGTCTTCCAATACATCAATACCGATCAGCTTACCACCGGCCCGCCGTTCGTCATTAGCGCAACGACCGGCTTGTGGTCATTCATTAAAGAAACGGCGGACGCGGTACCGGGCATCGACGGTTTGCCGCTAAGCGCGCACAACACCAAAGAGCGCCCGCTGCTCAACCCCATGACACTTCCGCGCTGGCGTCGGCACTTAAAGCATTTGCCGAAAGCGCATCCGCATCGGATCGAGCCATGGCGGCGGCCGAAGCGGCGGGCGATGCCGCAACCATGCAAAAGATTGCCGCGAAAGAACAGGCGGCGCGGGATGCGTTTTACGCACCGGACGGTTTAGCATTTAACCGCTATTATCACTCGACGGATCGCGTCTTCGTCAGTTTTCCCGACGTGCTGTTCGCCGGCGGCGATGCGAGGGTGCAGCAGGCGGCGATCGACCGCTTCACGGCAGCGCTGACAGCGGCGGCAAAGGCGCTGGCCTAAGCTAAGCCGGCTTGCGCTCGAGGTCTTCGACGCGCGTGGTCAACCGGTCGATCCGCCGG
>JBHEMM010000035.1:26685-27315 GCA_046262595.1 Vulcanimicrobiaceae bacterium | reverse complement strand
CGTTTTGGCCGCCGCGCTGGGTGCGCCGTCCTGTTGGGACATCTTCGATCAAGCACTGCGCACGAGCGCGGCATCGGTTCATCCGCAGTACGTCACGTACGACGAGCGCATTGCGATCACGCAAAACGAGCGCCGCTGGGTCGAAGCCGCGGCATTCATCGATTATCGTGACGACGGTTTGGCACGCGTGCGCGACGAGCGTTTCAATTTCGAGCCGTACCTGACGCGCCACGCCGAACCGGGGCCGCCGGAGCTCGGCCCGTACGGTCCCGGACGCGAAGAGTGGCTGCCGCATGGCGAACCGTTTCCGACGATCGCAAGCGTGCGAGCGCAAGGAGATATGACGTGCCGCATGCGTGGACTCGAGACATATAAGGGCCACCGCGCGTATCATTTGACGTTCGGCGGCGTGCCCGCGTCGCGGCCTTCACTGAAAGCGCTGTGGGTCGATGCCGCTACCGGCGTGGTATGGAAAATCATCGTGAGCGGTTTCGTAAACGTGATCGACGACGCCGGGCCGACGCCGACCATTACGAATTTCGAGGTTGAACTGGGCTATGCCGGCCCGTATCTCGTGGTGAACCACGTCGTATGGGATTTGCGCCACAAAGAGTACTCGCAAAGCTCGCA
>JBHEMM010000035.1:0-26675 GCA_046262595.1 Vulcanimicrobiaceae bacterium | reverse complement strand
ACTCAAGGACATTGCCGATCAGGCAGTCGGCCTTGGCGACGAGGACGGCGAGACCGCGGGGCGGTGAACCAAAGAAAAAACCCCGATACAATCGGGGTTTCTATATGGTGGGCCATCCAAGGGTCGAACTTGGGACCTCATGCTTATCAAGCATGCGCTCTAACCAACTGAGCTAATGGCCCGCACAGAGTAGGATTGTACCATACGACGCAAGCGGACCCTCCCGCGGTTGCGCCCAGGCGCGCGGCGGAAGGGCGTCGATGCCGGGCGCGGACAAAAACCGCCCGGGCATCGACGCCCGTGACCGCTGCCGTTCAAATCATCGCAACGTATTTTTTCAGCGCTTCATCGTCCGCTTTGAGCTGCGCGAGCATCATGTCGCGCAGCACGTTGGCTTCACGCTCGAGCTCCGCGCGTTCTTCCATCGCGTCGTCAAATGCCGCCTGTTGCGCCTGCACGCGCGGCGAGCCGCTTTTCGGGGACGCCGGCCCCCGCGCGACGGGAGCGATCACTCCGTGATGCTTTCGATGAATTTCTTGACGATCGCATTGTCGGCTTTACGCTGCGCCATGTTGACGTCGCGAAGGGTATTCTGCTCGCGCATGTTCTCCGATTTTTGATCCATCATCTCATCGAACGACTGCGAGATCATCTGCATCTGTTCCTGATGCTGTAGTTGCTGCGCATACATGCCGACCTGAAACGCCTCGCTTTGCGCGTTCAGCCCGTTCATCGCGGCATTGCCGGCGTTGCCGGCAGCGTTGCCGAGGCCGCCCGTAAACAAGCTCAGCGCCGAAGCGAGCAGCCCCGGATTGGACTGGGCAAACCCCGCCAAGGATGAAAGAAATGCCATTTCGCCGCCTGCCTTACGCCGCAGCCGCCGGATAGATGAGGTCGGCGAAGGACGAAAGCGCGTTCACGTTTTGCCGCTCCGTTGGATTCTCGGCGCGAAGCATCTGGAGCAGCGGGCCGCCCGCCGCCTGCGTCATGCCGGGGCCCGCGTTCGCGCTGCGGGCGCCGTTCTCGCAGACGGCGCCCGCGATCCCTGCGCCGGCGGCCAGTGCCGGATTGCCGGTCGTGGCGAGCGTCATCAGTCCGCTTTCAACGCCGTGTGCGATGTGACTCAATAAGCTGCTCATAGGTGCGTGCCTTTCGTTCAGACGGTGTTCGCATCGCTATCACGACCGGCGAGTGGATCCACTAGGCCGTCCAGGCCGCTCGCCGCGTCGCTCGCCCCATTCGCGCCGACGCCGGCCATCGAGCGCCATGAGCGGACGTCCGGTATCGCGCCAACCGGCGCAGGCGAGCTCTGCCCGGCCATCTGCATCAGCGCATTAAGCGCCGCCGAAGCCGACGGAGCCTCCGCTTGCAGCTCGTCGGAGAGCGACCCCGATGGGCCGCCCAAGTCGGCGTAATGCCGCAGCACGGAATCCGCGTAGCCCAGGCACTTGCCATCCTGCCATCGCGTCACGGAGCCGCTTGCATGAGGATCTCCGGCGTTATAGGCGGAGAGCGCCTCGTGCACGTTGCCGCCGTACCGGCGCAGCAGGCCGGATAGCATCCCGGCCGCATACTCCGCATTGTCCGTAGGATTCATGGCGGCGGCGCTACGGGCGAAATCGTGGAACCGGTCGTCGATCTGGAATAGTCCGCGGCCGTGGCCTCCGTCGCCGACCGTATTGCGGCCGGAGTCGCGGCCCGGTCCGCCCGTTTCTTGGGCGGCAACGGCGGCGAGTAGGCGCGGATCGAGCCCGTGAGCCCGGGCCGCGGCCGTAATTTGGGGCGCAAACGCGACCCCGGCTAAGAATGTGCTCATCGTGCCCGTCCATCGCGACGGCGCGCGCGTTTGACAAGGCGTCGCCGGGGTTCTACAATGTCTCAGTTCAGAAGGCCCCCATCGCCGGGCGGCCTTCGTCTATGTTATGGCTTCTTCATATAAAGTGGATATCGGTGGGTTGCTGGCGGGCGGCCGCCAGCAGCTTGCGCTGGACCAGCAGGTTGAACTCGAGCCGTTTGAAGGCGTACGCTTTCCGCAGCCGGCGCGGGTTCATTTGAACGTGTGTGCTTCGGGCGAGGTGCTGGAAATAAGCGGCACCATCGAAGCGAAGTACGAGAGCGAGTGCGACCGGTGCCTGGGAGGGCTCGAGCGCACGATGGAACTGGAAGTCGACGAACAGCTCGATGCCGGGCCGGATGCGCAAGCGGATCCGTTCGGACCGAGCAACGTTCTGACGGGCGATCGTTTGGACGTACGCGATTTGGCAACGCAGCTCGTCTGCAGCGCCATTCCGCTCACGCTCACGTGTGCGGAAAACTGCAAGGGCATTTGCCCGCATTGCGGCGAGAACAAAAACACCGGCGCGTGCGCATGCCCGGATAATGGAGAAAACTAGTGGCCAACTTAAAATGGAAAACTCCGCGCAGCAAGACGCGCAGCCGTCGCGCCGCGAATTGGAAACTCAATCCCGTCACCACGGTTGAATGCCCGCAATGCCACGCCGCTAAGCGTCCGCATTTCGCGTGCGAGCACTGCGGAACGTACGCCGGGCGCCAAGTGATCGACGTGAAAGACGATCATGCTGGACATTCGCACGGCTAAGCGTTGAGCCAGAGCGGCGTCAGAATCGCCGCCGCCGGGCATTATGCGCCCGCGGCTATTTTGACGAACCAGGATCTCGAAAAAGTTCTGGACACCACGGATGAGTGGATCAGCACGCGCACCGGGATGAAGCGGCGCCATGTCGCAGCGCCCGAGGAGGCCGCGAGCGATCTTGCCATTGCCGCCGCAAAAAGCGCGCTCTCCAAAACCTCGCTGAAGCCCGCCGACATCGACTGCTACATCGTGGCAACCGCCACGCCCGATTATCCGTTTCCCGCTACCGCGTGTATCGTTGCCTCAAAACTGGGCGCTGCGGACAAGCCGGCGTTTGACATCGAGATCGCTTGCAGCGGTTTCATCTACGGGCTCACCATCGCCTCAAGCATGGTACGCGCGGGCGTTTATAAACGGATCATGCTCATTGGCGCCGAGGTGCTCACGCGCATTGCGGACCGCACCGACCGTTCCACCGCCGTGCTGTTCGGCGACGGCGCGGGCGCCGTCATCCTCGAGCAAAGCGCGGACGATTGTTTTCTCTCCAGCGAACTGGGTTCGGACGGGAGCCGCCCGGAGTTGTTGTACATTCCCGGCGGCGGGTCGCGTACGCCGCATACGCCCGATGCGATTGAAGCCGGAGCGCATTTTCTGCGCATGGAAGGCAAGGAAGTCTTCAAGTTCGCCGTCACCAAGATGATCGAAGCCACCGACGTCGCGCTCGAGAAAGCGCACTTGGAAAAATCCGATCTCGATTGGCTTATCCCGCATCAGGCCAACCGCCGGATCATCATGGCGGCCGCTAAGTACTTGGATATGCCCGAAGAAAAAGTCATCGTCAATATCGAAGAATACGGCAACACGTCGGCGGCTTCGATTCCAATGGCGCTTTCGGAAGCGGTGGATTCGGGCAAGATAAAAAACGGCGACGTGCTCGTGTTCGTCGGCTTCGGCGGAGGCCTCTCGTGGGGCGCGGTGTGCTGGAAGTGGATGACGTAGTGCGTCAAGCCGCGATATTTCCCGGCCAAGGTTCGCAAGCCATCGGGATGGGCGCGGACGTCGCCGCCAACGCACCGCAAGCGCGCCGCGTCTTCGAGCGCGCGCAGCACGTGCTTGGCTACGATCTGCTCGCGCTGCAGGAGAACGGCCCCGAAGAGAAGCTGCGTGAGACGCAGTACAGCCAGCCGGCAATCTTTACGACCAATCTTGCGATCTACTACGCCGCGGGCGACGCCGTAAAGCCGGTCGTGAGTGCGGGGCATTCGTTCGGCGAAATTTGCAGCTTGACCATTGCCGGTGCGCTCACATTCGAAGAAGCGCTGCGGATCGTGGACGAACGCGGAAAAGCGATGCAGGCGGCGGCGGAGCAGGCTGCCGGCGGAATGAGCGCCGTGCTCGGCCTGGATGCGGGCCGCATTCGAGATATCGTCGCGCGCACGCGCGAGCAGAACGGCGGGCGCATTCAATTGGCGAACTTCAATTCGCCCGCCCAGATCGTCATCAGCGGCGACCTGCATGCGGTACAGCATGCCGGTGAAGCACTGTTGGAGGGCGGCGCGAAGCGCGTGGTTCCCTTAAACGTTTCGGGCGCATGGCACAGCGCCCTCATGCAGCCTGCGGTAGAGCGTTTCGCTGCGGCGGTGAACGCCGCGCCGTTCGAGGTGCCGCAGTTCGACGTTATCTCCAACTTGGACGCGCAGCCGTACCGCGATGTTGCAGCGATCCGCAAGAACCTGGTTCGATCGATCGTCGACGAAGTGCGCTGGCACGACACGGCGCTTGCGCTGCTGCACTACGATCTCGAACTGGTTATCGAATTTGGCGCCTCTGCGGTGCTCGGACCGTTGATGAAACGCTTGCCCGACGCCCCCGCGGTGATGAACATCAGCGACTATGCCGGCATCCGGAAATTGCAGACGAGCCGTGTTTGAGGGCAAAGCGGCACTAATCACCGGCGCGAGCCGCGGCATCGGACGCGCGATTGCGGTCGATCTTGCGCGCAACGGCGCAGATGTCGTGCTCGCCGGCCGTGATGCGGCGGCGCTCGAAGAAACGGTTGCCGCAGTGCTTGCCGCGCGTGCGGGCGTCCGCCATCTGATCGTCACCGGCGATGTGAGCGATCAACCCGCAGTCGAAGACTTTGTTGCGCAGACGATGGCCGCATTCGGCCGCCTGGACTTCGCGGTTGCCAACGCCGGGCAATCGGTGGACGCGCTGCTGCTTCGTCTCAAACCCGATGTCATCGATCGAATGCTCTCGGTAAATCTGAAATCGGCTTTTTACCTATGCGGCGCCGTCGCAAAGCCGATGATGAAGCAGCGTGCGGGCTCCATTGTCCTCATGTCCAGCATCGTCGGTCTGATGGGCAACGCGGGTCAAGCGGCATACGCCGCATCCAAAGCCGGCCTGCTCGGTCTGACCAAGTCCTTAGCGAAGGAATTGGGGTCACGGAACATAAGAGTCAACGCCGTCGCCCCGGGCTTGATCGAAACCGCAATGACCCAGAAAATGCCGGAGCAGGCGCGCCAATATCTGCTCGCTCAAACGGCCCTGGGACGCGCGGGAAAACCGGAAGACGTAAGCGGAGCAGTGACTTTTCTTTGTTCGGAAGCTGCCCAGTTCATCACGGGACAAACCTTAGTGGTGGACGGCGGCGTTTTGATGTAAGCCAGTAATAAGGAGACGTATGTCCACCACGTTCGATAAAGTCAAGAAAATCATCGTCGAGCAGCTCGGCGTCGACGAGTCCGAAGTGACTCCCGAAGCGTCGATCACCGACGACTTGGGCGCGGATTCGCTCGATCAGGTCGAGCTGGTGATGGCTTTCGAAACGGAATTCAACATCGACATTCCGGACGAAGAAGCAGAGAAGATCAAAACCGTCGGCGACGCCGTCAAACGCGTCGAAGACGCCACCGCAAAAGAGTAAACGTTGCTCGAACAACTCAGCGACCGGCTGCAGGCGATTTTCGCCGGCATCACCGGCCGTGGCCGCTTAAGCGAAACGCAGGTCGGCGAAGTGATGCGCGAAGTACGCATCGCTCTGCTTGAGGCCGACGTTTCGCTTGCCGCGGCAAAAGAGTTCGTCGCCAACGTCAAGGAAAAAGCGATCGGCGCCGATGTGATGGCTTCGCTTTCCCCGGCGCAGACGATTGTCAAGATCGTGCACGACGAGCTCGTGCAGTTGCTCGGCGGCGCCGAGGCGCGCCTACAGTTTTCCGATGCGCCGCCGTCCGTCATCATGCTCGTGGGTTTGCAGGGTTCCGGAAAAACGACGCACGCCGGCAAACTTGCGCTGCGTTTGAAAGAGCAAGGGCGGCGCTCGCTGCTCGCCGCTGCGGATATTTACCGTCCGGCGGCGATCGCGCAGCTGCAGATGCTGGGCAAGCAGATCGACGTGCCCGTCTTTGAAGAAGGCCAGACGGACGCCGTCAAGATAGCGCGCGACGCCGTCGCCGAAGCCAAGCGTCTGGGACTTTCCACCGTCATCATCGACACGGCCGGACGCTTGCAGATCGACGACGAACTGATGCAGGAACTCGAGCGCCTCAAGAGCGCCGTGACGCCCAAAGAAATTCTCTTGGTCGCCGACGCGATGACCGGGCAGGAAGCAACGAACGTCGCCAAAGGCTTTCACGATCGTCTCGGCATCACCGGCGTCATTCTCACGAAAATGGACGGCGATACCCGCGGCGGCGCGGCGCTTTCCATCCACAAGGTTACCGGCGCACCGGTCAAATTCGTCGGCGTGGGTGAAAAACTCACAGCGATCGAACCGTTTTATCCGGACCGCTTGGCCTCGCGCATTTTGGGCATGGGAGACGTACTCACGCTCATCGAGCGCACGCAGAGCGTCTACAGCGCCGATCAAGCAAAAGATCTCGAGGAAAAACTGCTCAAGCAGCAGTTCACGCTGGACGATTTCCTCGATCAAATGCGTCAGGTCCGCAAGATGGGATCGATGACCGACATCATGAAGATGATTCCCGGCATCTCCCGCGCGCTGCCCAAAGATTTCGAGATCCCGGAATCGGATCTCAAACGCATCGAAGCCATCATCTGCTCGATGACGAAACGCGAACGCCAACATCCGGACGTTCTCAACGGCTCGCGCCGCAAGCGCATCGCGCACGGCAGCGGCACGCAGGTGTCCGACGTCAACCGCCTGGTCAAACGCTTCGAAGAGGCGCGCAAGATGATGAAGCAAATGGGCTTCGCCGGCGGAAAGAAACGCCCAAGATTTCCACTCATCCCCTCCTTACGGAAGTAACATGGTTAAAATCAGACTGCGCCGCATGGGCGCCAAAAAGCAGCCCACCTACCGTTTCGTCGTTGCGGACGCGCGCTCGCCGCGCGACGGCCGCTTCATCGAAATTCTCGGACATTACAATCCGCGCGTCGAACCGCGCGAAGTCGTGGTGAACGAGGAGAAAGCCAAAGCATGGCTCGCCAAAGGCGCTCAGCCTTCCGATACCGTGCGCCGGCTCTTCGCTGAAAAAGGCATCATGGACCGCGGGTTCATTCCCGAGACGAAACGCAAACCCAAGAGCGAAAAAGGCGAAGGCTAATGAGCGCCTTCGATGACGAGTTCGGGCTCTTCAACGAAGAAGGCGAAGAAGCCGAGCGGCACTCGACGCTGGGCGCGCGCAAGATCGCTTCGAGCGAATCGATCGCCGACGATGTTGAACCGGAGGACGACGCGCCGCGGCGCCGTTCAAGCGGCGGCGGAGCGCCCGCCGGGCAAGGCGGCCGCAAATTCGCCGGCGGTCGCTTCGAGCGCGTCAGCAAAAACCGCGAACCTGCGGATCCCGTTGCGTCGCGCGAACGCGCCGCGCGGCTGCTTGAGTTTCTGGCCAAGAAGCTCGTGGACAAGCCCGGCGAGGTGATCGTCGATAACTTCCCACCCGAAAACGGCGAGCAAGCCTCGATCGAGCTGATCGTTGATCCCGATGATGTCGGCAAAGTGATCGGCCGCAGCGGACGCGTAGCACAAGCGCTGCGCACGATCATCCGCGCGACGGCCGAGGGCAAAGTCGGTGTGGAAATTTTCGACACGAGCGAACTGGAAGAAGAACCAGGCGGCCAGGAGCAAGGCGACGCAGGAACCGAGTGAACGTTTCCCCGTCGGACGCATCGCCGGCATCTTCGGCCTTCGAGGCGAGTTGAAATGCGACCCGACCACATCGGGTCGCGATCTTTTCATCCCCGGGGCGCACTTCGATCTCGAGTTCAAAGACGGCGCACGGCGCGCCATCACGCTTTCCTCCGTGCGCGAGCACAAAGGGCGCCTGCTCATCGGCGTGCAAGGCGCTGCTGACGCGGACGCGGCCCAGGCGCTTGCCGGCGCGCGGCTTTTTGCGGATCGTTCGCGCATCGAACTCGATGCCGGCGAGTACCTCGATTGCGACTTGACGGGCTGCGTGTTGTACGACGGCGCAGAGAATGCTTTAGGCAGCGTGACGGCGGTCGAGCATTTTCCGAGCTCGGACATGCTCGTCGTCAACGGCCGACTGGTTCCCATGGTTGCCGCATTCATTCGTTCCATCGACACCGCGGCGAAACGGATCGTCGTCGAGCTGCCGCCCGGCCTACTCTCAGACGAGGAATGATGTAGAGCTAAAGCTCCCGTAGCGGCAACAACGACAACAAGCAGGTCATAGCGTCGGCTTTTGCTGATGACATGCGCATGGTCGCCGGTGCTCCGGGCGCAGATCTACGAAAGGCGGTCGTTAGGGGTAAAATGGCTGAAGAACGGGACAAACCGTGCGGCTGCCCGGCGGAGTATTGACTGCTTTCGTGCACGGCCTGTAGGCCGGAACCGTCAAGCCCTGCCGCGGACGATGAGCGGCACGATAGCGATCCGCTTAACTAACCGTTCCCCGGGTAATCCGTCGCGTACGCTTGTACGGCTTTGCGCACGGCAGGCGCGAGCGAATCCGCTGTAGCGGTTTCCTCTGCGAGTTTGGCGCCAAAGCACGTATAGACGTCCAGCACGAACGTATACTGGGCGCGCGCACCAAAACCATGATGGCGCACTTGCGCCGATGCGGTACCACTTGCAATCGTGTTGTTGCGGTCGGTGCCGCAGATCCCGTCGGCGCTCTTCGAAAGGTTCGCCGGCGAAGCAGCGCTTTTGCGAACGTTGTAGCGTTCGTTCATCGCGGCGTAGAGGGCGTCGCTCGCGCGGCTGAGATCGGCTGAGGGCAGAGAACCGCCGACGTGCACGACGAATACGCCCTTCGCCGGTTTCACGATGGCCGGCGCCGGCGTGGCGGATTTATTCCGGTGGAAAAGGCCAGCGATGCCGGCGAGGCCTTTGCCGATATTGGCCTGGTTGCCGGCGGCCGGCGTCGAGGTCGCTTGCGCTTGCGTTTGCGTATAGGCGTCGCTCAGCTCACGTTCGCGCGCCGTGATGCCGTCGTGCAGCATCGTCGCCTGCGCCGTCGCGTCTTGAATCGATTCAATCTGCGCCGTCTGTCCAAAAACGATCGTTCCGCTGCGCGTGGAAACGACTTGCTCGACGAGCGAAACGCCGTTACCGAGCGGCGTCATGTAGCCGGCGACATAGTACGCGGCGTTCACCGAACGCGCATGTGTTAAGTAGTCGGGACGCTTGACGTTCGCCGGACCTTCAATCGTGTCCAGGCCGCCGTCCGCGTTCATCTGCTGCATGAATACCTGTGCGGCGCTCTGGCCGGTTCCCGACTTGATGTCGGTACTGGTATCGAACGGATAGACGATCACCAGCGGAAGCGCGCGCGGCGGCGCCGGCGCCGCTGCGGGTGTCGGCGACGGCGAAGGCGTGGGCCGCGCGACGCCCACCAGCGCGAGACTTGCAAACAGCAAAAGCAGAACGGGAACTCGACGCACAACGGTCCTTTCAGCGATGTTAAACGATTCCCGAGAGAAACGTCGCGATTGCCTCGTTTGTTTCTTCGGGCCGTTCGACCATGACGAAGTGTCCGGCATCCGGAATGATTCTGCTCTGCGCGCCCGGCACCCGGTCGGCAAACGTCTGAGCATACTTCGAGGGCGCCATGCGGTCGCTCTCCCCGGTGAGCGCAAGCAGCGGCAGATCGATCTCGCCGAGGCGCTCCATCACATCGAACGCGTTGCATGCCTCAAAATCCCGGCGGGTCTGCGCGGCCCCCACCGTGAGCATGGTCGCGGCGGCCCAGTCGACCAGACGCGGAAGAGGTTCTGCAAAGAACATTGCCGACATCTCGCGCGCGGTCCCGGCGAAGTCGGCCTTCATGCCTTCCAGAAAAGCGGGTGCGACGCGCATCCGCGCGCCGGAGCCCAACAGGACCAGTCCTTTGAGGGGCAGCAGCTGTTCCAGCGCAATATGCAGCGCGATGGCGCCGCCCATCGAATGCCCGCAAAGCACGATCTCCGAGAGGTCGTTGTGCGCTGCGTAAAAAGCGATGGAGAGCGCCAGGTCCTCGATGCTCGCGGGAGCGCCGGGCTCGCAATGCCCGGGCATGTTCGGCGCCTGTGAACCGGGAAAAGCGCGCAGCTGCCGCTCGAAGCAGGCGCCGGTAAAACCTGCGCCATGGATGAACAGTAACGTCACGCTCCGCCTGCGCCCTCGGTTCGAACGAGGTGCTCCTCCGTCGGCTTAATCGGATCGACGAGCGGCGAGACCTCTTCGGAGCCCTTGTGGTGCGCCCAACCCGCGCTCAGCTCGGCGCCGAAGAAAAAGATGAGGCCGATAATGTAGAACCACAGCAGCAGCACGAGCGGCGCGGAGAGCGCGCCATAAATGCGCGCGAAATTCACGTGCACGGTGTAGAAGGCGAAGGCGTACTGCACCGCCGGCCACGCAAGCGCCACGAACGTCGCGCCGGGTACGGCGAATTGCCAGTGCACCTGGCGGTTCGGCAGAAACGTATACAGAAAAACAACGACCACGAACACCATGGCCATCGAAAGCCCATATGCCAGAAGCTGCGAGAAGTGCTGAGGATCGGGTATCTGCGCGACGCTGAAGACGACCGAAACCGCAACCGGCATGCCGATCGCCACGATCAGCATCAGGCCGGTGAGCGGCAGCATGACGATGGAGAGGAGCAGATCGTGATACAGCGGGCGGCTCTTCGGCACCGCAAGCGCCCGGTTGAGCGCGTACGCCAAACCCATGAACAGATTCTTCGACGCCCAGATCACCACGACAAACGCAATGATGCTGGAGATGCCGCGGCCGTACACGTACGTGCGGACGTTCTCGGCGATGGTGTCGTGCAGCGCCGGAGCGAATGTATCGAAGAAACTGAGCAGCTGCTTCTCGGCGTTCGGAATGACGACGGAAGCAACCGTAAGCACAAGCACGATCAGCGGAAAGATCGCAAAGAGCGCGTTGAATGCGATGGCCTGGGACAAAAACGCGCATCCGTCGCGAGAAAAGCGCACGCCCGCTTCTTGGAACGCCAATATGAGCCGCATCATGCCTCCCCTACTATCGTGGTCCGGCGATGATTTTCCCACTAGGGGCTGTTGCGCTGCACGTGGTGCTCAACGGCACTCCGGTGCGCGCGTATCACGCGGCGTATCTGCTGCGCGGCCGCGTCATGGCGCCGCTGGAACCCTATATCACCCTCTTGGCGGCGAGCATCGAAACCGACGGCGCGCGGGTCACCGTGCGGCGCGGCGATCGCTTTTCAGAAGTTGCGGCGTATGACGGTTACATCGCGATAGCGCCCGTGCTGCGGGCGCTGGGCGCGCAAGTCGCTTACGATCCGCGCACGCGCGTCATGGCAATTCGCATCGCCAAAGCGCCGCCGTTTGCCACGCCGACACCGTTTAACCGCGCCGTTCCGCAAGCGCCGCCGCTCGCGATCTTCACGCCCGTGCCGCAGGTTACGCCTCGGCCGGTGGTTAGCGGCAAGCCCGTGCCCCGCCGCACGCCGTTGCCGGTGAGCGTGGCCTCGCCTACGCCTTAGGGCAGATCGAGAACCTGTGCGGCGCGCTCTGCGACGCCGCGCAAGACGCCGGCATCGAACGGCGACCGCAGTCCGGCGCTGCGCACAAGTTCTTGAAACGGCAATTCGCCGCCGCGCCGGCAGAGCGCCGTGTATGCTGAAAGCGCCGCACCGTAATCGTCGAGTGAGTGCGACCAGAACTGCAGCGCGCAGCACAACGCAAGCGTGTAATCGATGTAGTAGAACGGCATCTGATAGATGTGCCGCTGGGCCTGCCACAAACCGCCGCGCTCCAGATGTTCGATGCCGCCGTACTGTCTCCACGGCAAATACGTCGCTTCAAGTTGCTTCCAGTACGCGTTGCGCTCGCGCGCCGATGCGTCGGGTCGTTCGTAGACGAAGTGTTGAAAGTGATCGACCGCCGCGCCGTAAGGCAGAAAGAGCAGCGAGGACTTCAAATGCTGTTCCCGATAACGCTGCGCGTCGTCGCCGAAAAACTTCTCGAGCTGCGGCCAAGCGAAGAACTCCATGCTCATCGAGTGCACTTCGCAGGCCTCGTACGTCGGCCACAGATATTCCATGACCGGCATCGTGCGGCTGGCGTAGCCTTGAAACGCATGGCCCATTTCATGCAGCAGCACGTTGACGTCGCCCGTCGTGCCGTTGAAGTTCGCGAAGATGTACGGCAGGCCGTACGCCGGGAACGAGGTGCAGAATCCGCCGCCCGCTTTGCCGTCGCGCGCCTGCAAGTCGAGCAGATCGCTCTCTATCATGAGCCGCGCGAAGGCGCCGACTTCGCCATCAACGCCGGCGAACGCGTCCGAGGCGCTTGCGATCAACTGTGCGTAACGCTGCGGCGGCTGCGGCGGGCGGCGCAGATCGAAGACCGGCTCGTCCCAATACATCAGGCAATCGACGCCCAAATCGCTGACCTGCCGCTGCACGATGCGTTGGGCAAGCGGCACGATCTCGCGCACGATGTCCTCGCGATAGCGCGCAACCTCTGCGGTGCCGTAGCCGGTCCGCAGCATGCGCCGGTACCCTAAATCGGTGAAATCGCGCAATCCCAGTGTGCGTGCCATCTCGTGACGCACGCGCACGAGCTCGCCGTAGCGTTCGTCCAGCTCGCTCGCATGCTCGGTGAAAAACGACCACTTCGTGATCTCCGCTTGGCGGCGCACCTCGCGATCCCGATCTTCGCGCCACTTGGAAATCGTCGAGAGGTTTGCGCGTTCGCCTTGAAAATCGAACGCCGCGCCAGCCAGCAGCGCGGTGTACTCGTCGGCGATTTGCGCTTCGCGCACGGCGTGCGACTCGATCGCCGGATCGAACGCGGTGACATCGAGCGCCCACCGCTCGAACAAATATGCGCCGAGCGTGCGTTCGAGTTCGGGCCGCAGCGCACCGGCTAAGAACTTTTGCTTGATCGCGACATCGAGGCCGGTGACTTTGGGACGCAGCTCGTTGAGCAGATCGTTCGCTGCCCGGTAGCGCGGATCGTTCGTGTCTTGCTGAAAGTGCAGCTCCGTCAACGATGCCCATGTCGTAAATTCGCGCCGAAGGCCGTCCCAGGCGGAAAAGACGGCAAGCGCCTGCGCGCTGTTGGCAGCGCCGTCCAGATCGCTCGAAAGCCTCGCGTAGTGCGCTTGCAAATGCGCAAGGTCGGGCGGCGGCGCGCCGATGTCGCCGAAGTTGCGGGCGGGGAGCAAGACGTTGGCGCCGGGCATAGGCGCTACGGCTACACCCGCAAGCGCCGCTTGTCCTTGCGGTTCGAGCTATGATAGCCTGAAAGGCCCAGAGGAAGCTGCGATGCCATGAGCCCGAGCCCAACCGCCGTGCACCCCTCGGGCCTGTGTCCGAGATATCATCGCGCCGTCGAACTGATTGGCCGCCGTTGGACGGGCGCAATCGTCCGGACCCTCGCCGCCCGCCCGCGCCGTTTCAATGAGCTCGTCTGCGCCATTCCCGGAATCTCGGACCGTCTGCTGACCGAGCGTCTGCGCGAGTTGGAGGCCGAGCGCATCGTCCGCCGCGACGTGCATGCCGGATCGCCGGTACGGGTGGTCTACGATCTGACGCAACGCGGGCGCGACCTGCAGCCGGCGCTCGACGAAATCGCGCAGTGGGCGCAGCGCTGGCTTGAACCGCCGGAGGCTCCCGAAGCTTAGACGCCAATTGCAAGCCAGGTGAACGGCTTGCTGGCAATCATTCTTCGTTCGGTGATCTGCATTACCGCTGGCTCGGCCCCGCCGTGATGGGCGGCCGCCTCGATGTAGTGGCGGGCGTTCCGGGCGATCCGAAAACGTTCTATCTGGGCCATGCTTCGGGCGGCTTATGGAAGAGTACGGACGGCGGCCTCTCGTTCACGTCCATGTTAGACACGGCGCAGAGCAGTGCTATCGGAGCCATCGCGCTCGATCCGCACAATCCGCGCCATATTTTTGCGGCGACGGGCGAGTCGTTTCCGCGCAACACCGCCGATGCCGGCGACGGCCTATGGGCAAGCAGCGATGCGGGCAAACACTGGCGTCATCTCGGCTTCAAGCACGCCGGGCTCATTACCCGGATTGCGATCAGCCCCGCGAACGGCAACGTCCTGCTCGTCGCCGTTCTCGGCAAGGAGTTTGCTCCCGATGCCGGGCGCGGGTTGTACCGCAGCGCGGACGGCGGCGCGCATTTTACGCGCGTGCTTGCGGTCAATAACACGACGGGCGCCTCGGATGCGGCGTTCGATCCGAAGCATGCGTCGATCGCCTATGCCGGAACGTTCGATTTTCTGCGCCGGCCGTGGACCATGCGCAGCGGCGGTCCGGGAAGCGGCCTCTTCAAATCGACCGACAGCGGCGTGACGTGGAAGCGCCTCACCGATGCACGGCTGAACAACGGTCTGCCTTCGGGCAACATCAACCGCGTCGGCGTAAGCATCTGCCCGAGCGATCCGCGCGTGATCTATGCCTTCGTTCCGGTGCGGGGCGGCATGTTGTACCGCTCGACCGACGGCGGCAAACGTTGGGAGCTGCGAAACGCCAGTCAAGACATCAATTTCCGTCCATTCTACTTCTCGCAAGTGCGCTGCCACCCGGCAAATCCGCAGCGCGTGTATGCGATCGGCGGAGCGCTCCTGGTCTCCGATGACGGCGGGCGCAAGTTCCGTTACGCCGGCGGCGGCGGCGACAATCACGATCTGTGGATCGACCCGCGGGACCCCGATCGGATGCTCAACGGCAGCGACATGGGTTTGCATTTCACGGTCAACGGCGGAAAGACGTGGTCGTATGACGACGTGGTTCCGTTTGCGCAGGTATACCGCGTGGGTTACGACATGGCGGTGCCGTATCACGTCATGGGCGGGCTGCAAGATCACGAAGTTTGGTGGGGGCCGAGCACCGTCTTCAGCTTGCGCGATGCAGCCGGCGACGGCGATTGGCTCAACATCGCCGATTGGGGCGACGGACAGTTCGCAATGGCCGATCCGCGCGATGCCAGCATCGTCTACGAAGACACGCATTTCGGCGATCTGGCGCGGCTGGATCTCAAAACCGGCGAGCGGCGCTACATCTCGCCGCAGCCGCTGCTCGGCTTTGGGACCGGCGCGAAAACGTATCCGTACCGCTTCAATTGGAGTGCACCACTGCTGCTCTCGCATTTTCACCCGGACACGCTGTACTTCGGCGGTAATGCGCTTTTCCGGTCGAGCGATGCGGGCGCGACGTGGAGCGTGTTCAGCCCCGACTTAACGCACTGCGGCGCGCGGCAATTGGACGCCAGCGGCGGCCCGATTTCCCTCGACGACACGAACGCGGAAACGTACTGCACCATTTACAGCATCGGCGAAGACGCGCTCGACGCCCGCACGGTGTGGTACGGCACCGACAACGGACATTTGGAACTCACGCGCGACGGCGGCGCGCATTGGAACGATCTTGCGCGCGCCGCCGGCTTCACGCTTCCCGCGCGCATCAGTTCGGTCTCGCCTTCCGCGCGCCGTCCGGGCGTCGCGTATGTTGCGGTCGACCGCCATCAATGGGATGATGACGGCGCCTATGCGTATGCTACCGCCGACTTTGGCAAGACGTGGCGCGCGATTGGACCGGGATTGAACGGCTACGTGCACGTCGTGCGCGAGGACCCGCGCAACGCATCGGTGCTCTACGCCGGGACCGAGCGCGGCATCTTCGTTTCCTTCGATGCAGGCTCGCGGTGGACGCCGCTGCAACTCGGCCTGCCGCATGTTCCGGTCTACGATCTGCAGATTCATCCGCGCGACAACGACTTACTTCTCGGAACGCACGGCCGCGGCTTCTACGTCTTGGATGACCTCACGCCGCTGCAAGAGCTGAAGGACCAACGTGCGGCGCAATTGTTCGCGCCGATGCCGGCATACCGTTACACCGGCCTGCCGTATCACGAACGGGGGCGCGGGGAATTCGTTGCCCAGAACAAACCGTACGGCGCGCTGGTGACGCTGTATCTTCCGGCCGCCCCAGCCGCTGCGCCGAAGAAAAAGCCGTCGGTTGCGGTGCGCGTGCTGAACGCAACCGGCGAGTCAATCGACGCGTTCGACGCGCAGGTTCACGCCGGAATGAACCGCTTCACATGGGATCTGCACGAAGCGGCGCCGGGCGGACCGCGCGCCGTCCAGGACGCTCGCGAGGCGTACATCTTCGTTCCGATGTCGATCGAAGGACCGCAGGTCTTGCCGGGGAGTTACACGATCGAAGTGCGCACGGGGACGGACCCCGGCGCACCCGTGCTGCGTGCGCCGGTTAGCGTATTGATGGACCCGCGCAGCAGCGCGAGCTCGACGCAGCTGCACGCGCTGTACGACGCAGCTTCGCACGTCGCGAGACTCCAGGAGCGTGCCGAGGTTTTGCTCTCACGCCTCTCGGCGCAGAAGTCGTCCGCCGCTATGGTGCTCGCGGCGCAATTGCGCAATCCTGAACCGAGCGGATACCGTCAGCCGGCGCAGCTTACCGAACAGCTGGCCTATGTCCGGTATACGATGGAGCAGTACGACGGCGCGCCGACTGCGGCGCAGCTCGCCCTGGTTGACGCGTATGCGGCGCGCTTGGGCGCGCTGGAACGGCAAGCGGCGCCCCTGTTTCACCACTCGTGAGGCAAGCGCTCCGGCGCGTTTGGGAGGCGCTCGCGCTCAACGGGTTTTGGGTGCCGCTGCATTTCCAGGATACCGCGCTTCCGGCGATCACGATTCCCGCTGCCGTAGCGGTGCTTGCGCCGCGCGATCACATTCGCGCGCTATCTTTGGTTTTGGCATCGATGTCGCTGCTCGCGATGATCGTTCCGCCGCTCGCAGGAGCGCTTTCGGACCGTCTGCGCGCGCGCGGACTCCCTCGGCGGGTATTGATCTGGTCGGGCGCCGGTTTGGATATGGCGGCCTTGGTGCTGCTGGCGAACGTGCACTCGCTGGCGCTCTTCGTCGTCCTCGTTCTGGTGGCGACGATGGGAGCCAACATCAGCCTGGCGGCATATCAAGCGATGATACCGGACGTCGTGCCGCAAGAATCGTGGGGCGCGGCCTCGGGCGTGCGCAACATTGCAACGCTGCTCGGCGTGATTTTAGGATTCGCGGTTGCGGCGGGAACGACGGTGGCGACCACGTTCATCGGCGTGGCTGTCGCGCTCGGCGTGTTCGCCGTGGTGCTGCTCGCGCAGCGCGAGAACGCTCTGCCGAACGTTCGGGAAGAACGCGCACACGTGAGCGACTGGCACGATTTCAGCGTTGTCTTTATCGCGCGTCTTTTTCTTGCGTTCGGGCTTGCGTTGTTGATGACGTTCGTGCTGTATTTTTTCCGCGACATTCTGCACGCCGGCAATCCGTCGGCCGGAACGGCGTACGTCGGATTCGCGTCCCTGGCGGGAGCCATTATCTCGGGCATCTATCTCGGCTGGCTCTCGGATCGCGTCTCGCGCAAGATCGTCGTCGCTCTATGCGGCATTCCCATGACCGTTGCGGCGGCGGGCTTTGCCACGTTTCCGAACGAGCATTGGATGTACGGTTTCGCGGTGCTGTTCGGCGTCGGATTCGGCGGAATCATGTCGACCGGATGGGCGCTGGCGATCGATTCCGTTCCCAAACTGCGTGACGTCGCGCGCGATCTCGGCATCTGGGGCATCGCGCAGAATGCTCCGCAGGTGATCGCCCCGCTCGCGGGCGGCGCCGTCCTTGCCGCGTTCGGGAACGGCGAGGCAGGTTATCAGACCCTTTTCTACGGCGCTGCCGTTTGTTTTGCGCTGGGATCGGTAACGGTGCTGGGCGTCGGCGCGCGGCCGATCGTTCCGTGGTGGGGTTCGCCGTTACGCATCGCCGCATCGATCGCCGTATGGTCGTTTCTGCACCTGCAGAACCGCATGCGTTCGTGGGGCGCGCTGCCGCGCGAACGCGGCCCGGCGCTGGTGATATCGAATCACCAGATCGATTTGGATTTGATGGAGCCGCTTGCGGTTTTTATTTTAGGCAGCGCGCGGTCGTGTCCGGTGCTCGCCGTCTCAGCGCGGCTCATGTACGAGCCGGGATTCATGACGATGCGCGTTCCGCGGCTGCGCGCGCTCTTGGGCAACGCGAATTTCGGCTGGCTGTTTGCCGGCTTGGGCTTGCTGCCGCTCGAGAATGAATTGCAGTCGCGGTCAATTGCACGCTGGGCGTTTGCCGTGCAGCGCCGCCACGGCATCACACCGCTGCGCGATGTCTTCAAAGCGCCGCTGCTCGCCGCCGCCGGCCTGCACGATGCCACGACGGCCGATCTGCTGCGCAGCCCGCTTTGCGCGAAAGGACACACGGTTCAAGCGCGCCTTTCCGATCTGCAGACGGCTTATCGTAAGGAAGCGTTCGATGAGATGCGTTCGGGAGTCGAGGGCGATCTGCAGCGCATCGAAAGCGCAATCGATCGCGGCGCAACGTTCTATCTCACGCCCGAAGGCGAATATCCCGTGGACGGCAAGATGCTCCCGTTTCGCGGGATTTGGCAGCGCGTCGAGCCGCACGCGCGCGAGATCTACCTGTGCGCGATCAGCTACGATCCGCTGCGGACGGGAAAATTCTCGCAACTTTACCGCGTGGTGCCGCTGCGTAACCGGACCAGGGCGCAGGACGAGCTGAAGAAGGCACGGCCGGTGACGGTCAGCGCGGTGCTCGCCGATTGGCTCGTGACGGTCGAGGGACCATTCACATTTGAGGACGTACTCGCCGCGGTGCAGGCGCGTTTGCGCGGGCTTCCCGATGGACTTTTCGTCGATCCTGAACTGTCGCGAAATATCCGGGGTTGCGTACGCGACGCGCTGAACGCGTTGGTCCGCTTGAAGATCGCCCGGCGCGCCCGCGCCGAGTATCGGCTCAATGCCGTGCGGCGCCACCCGCGGTTCGCGCACACGCCCGACATTCTCGCCCAGCAGAGCGCATTTCATCGGGAAACGCTGGCTGCCGCGTCGTCGCGCGAGGCGTCGTGCCCAGCTGGTTAGGCCGCATGGCCGAGTAAGCTTCGCGAAGGCTCGGGTACACAAGAACGTGGCCCCTTTATTCTTGGTCCTCTGGTTCCTCGCGGCGGCATGCGCCGCTGGCCTCATCGTCCTGGGGTGCTTTCAAGTTGCCAGCCGCCGCAAGGACATACAGGCAGCGAACCGGCCTGTGGAAGCCCCGCAAAAGGCGCAAGGCGTTCCGGTGGTGACCGGCGTCGTGAACATCACGCGGCCGCAGGCGCATACCGTGGAAGGCCTAGAGATTCAATACGGTCCGCAAGGGCTCGTGCGTTCGGTGCGCGTCGGGGCGATGAACGTCGAGCATAAAGAGCTGCTTTTGGTTATGGATTCCGTCGTATGGCGAACGCTGCCGAACGCGCACAAGCAAGAGGTGTTAACGGCGGCGCGAAGCACGTGGGCGGCGAAAATGTGCCCGCACGGCCCGGATATCGCGTACGTTGTTCTGAAGACGGAACGCGGCGACGTTGTGGGTCGCGCCGACCCGCAACACGTTACCCTCGTTTAAGGAGCTGCGGAAACTCGCGGCGCAGGTTCGTCAGCTTCGGCTTGTCGTTGATCATCACGTACGGCTGCCATGGGTTGTGTGCGACATAGTCTTGGTGATAATCCTCGGCGCGGAAGAACGCTGGGAGCGGTGCAACTTTCGTCACAATCGGTGCGCCGAACGCGTGACGGCGCTCTAGCGCGGCAATTTTCGCCTTCGCCAGCTCGCGCTGCGCGCTGGTCGTGTAGAAAATCTCCGAACGGTATTGCGTGCCCTCGTCAGGCCCTTGGCGGTCCAGCTGCGTGGGATCGTGAGCAACAAGGAAATAGACGTCGAGTAACTGATCGAACGAGATCTTCGCCGGGTCGTAGGTGAGGTCCACGGATTCGGCGTGCCCTGTTTCCCCGGTGCTCACCGTTTCGTAATGTGCAGTCGAAGCGCTTCCCCCGGCGTAACCGGCGACCGCGCTCACGCCGCGCAGTTCGTTAAAGACGGCCTGCATGCCCCAAAAACATCCGCCGGCGAAGACCGCGTGCTGCAACGCCACAAGCAAGGAAACGTGGAAGATTCTCATACCCTCATTAAACGCGCCAGAGGGCGCCGCGGATGAAGGGGCGCACGGCTTTTGAGGAAATGCGCCGTCCCGATGTCGGACCGGCGGGCGCGGCTTTCCATCGGCCAAGCGCGCGCAATCGCGTTGCGGGCCCAGGGCTTTGGGAACGGCGCGCAAGCCGGCGCCGCCCAAGCCCCCGGCGCCGCCGCCGTGCGCGGCCTTATCCGCCGGCTGGGTGCGCTGCAGATCGACTCGGTGAACGTGCTCGTGCGTTCCCACTACCTGCCCGCATTCTCGCGCATGGGCGCCTACGATCGCGCCCTGCTGGACGGGGTAGCGTACGGCAAGCCGCGGCGCGTCTTCGAATATTGGGGCCACGAGGCGTCGTATCTGCCCATCGAACTCTTTCCGTTCATGCGGTGGCGCATGGAACAGGCCCGAGCGGGCAAAGGCATGTGGGCGAACGTCGCTCGCGTCGGACGCGAAGAGCGCGCGCTGATTCAACGCATTCGCGCGGCATTTGAAGAGCGCGGGCCACTGGGTGCAAGCGACTTCACGGGTGCGAAGAACCGCGAGAGCTGGTGGGGCTGGAGCGATACGAAACGTGCCGTTGAGTTTTTGTATTGGTGCGGCGAACTCACGCCCGTTGGGCGCCGCACGAGTTTTGAGCGTACCTACGATCTCACGCAGCGCGTGATTCCGGCCCCCCTGCTCGAAAGCCGTGTCACCGAGGAAGAAGCGTTTGCGCACCTGGTCGATCGCGCCGCGCGTGCGTTCGGCATCTCGACCGAAGCGGATCTGCGCGATTACTTCCGTCTGCCGCTGCTCGCGGCGCGAACTGCCGTCGCTGCGCTTGCGGAACGAGGAACGCTCCTGCGGGTCGGCGTCGAGGGATGGAAGGCGCAGGCGTATCTGCATCGCGATGCGCGGATACCCCGAGCGATCGATGCGACCGCTTTGGTTTCACCGTTCGATTCGCTGGTCTGGAACCGCGAACGCACGCACCGCTTATTCAATTTCCATTACCGGATCGAAATTTATACGCCCGCCCATAAGCGCGTACACGGGTATTACGTGCTGCCATATCTGTTGGATGGAAGGCTCTCGGCGCGTGTGGACCTCAAAGCCGACCGCGCGAATTCGGCGCTGCTTGTGCAAGCGGTTCATTACGAGCCGGGTCGTCCGAAGCGTACCGTGCTGCCGCGCCTGCGTGAGGACCTTGCCGCGATGGCAGAATGGCTTGCGCTCGAACGCATAACGCTGCCGCGCTCGTCACGCTAGCGTTCGGCGATTATGCGCTGTGCGTCGCGTTGCGCAAGCAAAAGCGTTCCCGATCGATTGCGTAACGCACCGCCGGGCCGGCGCTTCCCGCGTCCAGCGGTGCATCGAAAAGCATGCCGGCCTTCTCCATGACATGGCGCGAGCCCGTGTTTTTCGAACGCGTGACACCGATCACGCGCTCGACGCGGAGCGTTTCGAATGCAAGATGCAAAAAGGCCAGGGTCATTTCTGTTGCGTATCCGCAGCCCCAAAACGCGGGCTTGAGCGCATAGCCCACCTCGACGTCGCCGGGCGACATCTTTGACGGAAACAGGCCGGCGTGACCGATGCGTTCCGCGCCCGGAGCATTGAAGAGATAAAAGCCCAGGCCGTGCTCCCGATCGACGTCCAGCCACCGCTGCATGCGCGCCTGCGATTCGTCAGGCGTGTGGACACGCCCGAAGATCGGCATCTGAATGGCGGGATCGCTGTCGGTCTCGATGAGATACGGCAAGTCGCCCTGCGTCATGCGGCGTCCGCGCAAGCGATGCGTGGCGATAACGTCGGGCAATCTCATGCGATTCTTTTTGGGCGTTGCGCATGGAAACCCCGTCGCGGCGGGAGGCGGCTCTTACCGGCCCGGCCGCAAAGGGACGCCCGAAAGCGCGCTGAACACATTTTACATGCACCTCGAACCTTACGTCTACTTTTACGGCCGCTGCGAAGAAGCGCTCGATTTTTACAAAAGTGCGATCGGCGGCACGTACGAACTGAACCGCTTTGAAGGCTCGCCTATGGCCGAGCAACTTCCCGAGCATCTGCGCAGCAAAATCATGCACGCCACATTCAAAGGCGACGGCTTTACCCTGATGGCCTCCGACGGGGACCTCTCCAAAAGCGTCGACCCGGACGCGGGCAACGTATCGCTTTGCCTCGCCATTTCCGCTGAGGCGCAGGCGGAGCGCGTTTTCAACGCGCTCAGTCAAGGCGGGAGCATCAAGGTGCCGTTCGCCGATGCATTTTGGGGCGGCAAATTCGGCTCGGTCGTCGATCAGTTCGGAACGGAATGGATGATTACGGGGCAGTAAGCGCTAGGAAAACGATTTGCGGCTCATTTCACCCCAACTGCTCCGGCGGTTCGTCAGAAACAGCAATGACGCTTTCGTGCGCCACCAGAGCGTGAGCTGCCGGTAACCGAAGTTCTCGAATATCGCATAGAATATCAGGCGCTCCAACTCGCGCGGACGTTTGTACCGCTGAAACGAACGCTCCTCGAGCAGCAGTGCGCTCAAAGAAAGCAGCGTTCCACCAAAAACCGAGATCAGGAAAAACAGCACCGCCGTCCACGGCGCTATCGCGTGGATCAACGCCGCGACCGGCAGCATGATGTAGCCCAAGCATTCCACGAGCGGACCGAGCACTTCAATCAAGAGCAGCGTCCCCATGCCGACGATCCCCGTGCGGCCGTAGGCAGGGCTGAAGACCATGTCGCGGTTCCACAACAAGGTCTGCAGCAGCCCGCGATGCCATCGCGCGCGTTGCCGGCCCAGCGTCGCGTAATCGTGCGGTACCATCGTCCAGCAAACGGTTTGCGGAACGAAAACAACCTCGAAGGGCGAGCCCTGCTCGTGCAAATGCTTGGTGATGCGCACGATCAGTTCGAAGTCTTCGCCCAGTGCGTTGCCGTTGTACCCGCCGACCTCTTTGACGATCGCTTTGTTAAACAGTCCGAAAGCCCCTGAAACGATCAGCATGATGTTCATGGACGATTGCGCGGTTCGTCCGGCCAAGAACGAGCGCAAATATTCGATGATCTGATATATCTCGATCGGACGGCGTGGAAGCGCAATGTCGTAAAGCGTTCCCCTGGCAACGCGAGAGCCGTTCGCCGCCCGCACGACCCCGGCGCTCGCAGGGACGAAACCTGAGCGATCGAGCATCGGAACCGCGAGCTGCAGCAGCCCGTCTTCCTCCAGCAGCGAATCTGCGTCGCACGCGCAGAAGAGCGGATAGCTCGACGCATTGATGCCGGCGTTGATCGCGTCAGCCTTTGAGCCGCCGTTCAACTTGTCGACAACGGTTAGGCGCGTGTATTCGTAGGACGAGTACACCGCGCGAACCGGAGCGGTCGCAATGTCGTCCGTATAGGTTTTCTCGATCCGCTCCAGACGGAACGCCTCGGTCAGGCGCGCGAGCGTACCGTCGGTGCTGCCATCGTTCACCACGATCAGCTCGTACTGCGAGTACAGTTGCCGCAGCATGCCGCGGACGGAATCGACGACCGTGGCCTCCTCATTCCATGCCGGCAGAACGATCGATATGGGCGGCACGAGGCGTGAGCGAAAAATGCGTTCGAGCCGTTCGCGCGTCCTCGTGTGGATGTGCCGGTGCAGCGCAAAGAACGCCATGATGGTAAACAGGTAGTACGTTGCGTCAACGAAAAACGTGTACGCAATCGCAAACCACGAAAACGCGTTGAACACGTGATGAACGAGGCTCATCGGAGTTGCTGCAGCGCCGCGCGTGCGAAAGCCGATCCGTCGCTGCGAAGGATCGCTTCCCCTTGCGCCCCGGCGGGCGCAAGCGCCGCTGCGGCGTTGCGCCGCACGTGCCAGTTGTCGTCGAGGAGCAAATGTTGGAGCACGGCGAAGTACGCCGCGTATGCCGGCTCTCGGTCCGGTACGCCCAGCGCGCCGAGCGCCTTCGCGATACGCAACCGCACGAACCAAAAGGCGTCGCGAGACGCGAAGGCGAGATCCGGAACGCTGTCCACAACGCCCGCTGCGCCTAAGAGCGTCGCGGCGCGCCCGCGAACTTCAGGCGAGGCGTGCCGGAGCAGTGTCAGCACGGGCTGCGCATCTTCGAGCAGCCCGATCTCCGAGAGCGCCTCCAACACAAGTGTGATCGGCATTTCGCCCGGCTCGCGGAGCGCATGTTCCAAGAATGGCGCCGCTGCCGCACCCATCGCCACGAGAACGCCCGCAAGCCGCAGCTGCTGAAAGGGAGCGGCGTGTGCGAGCGCCTTCATGATCAGCGGAACGCTGCGCGGATCGCCGATCGAGCCCAGCGCTTCTGCGGCGATCGTGCGCACCTCGGGAGCCGGATCGTTTTCGAGCAACTCGAACAAAACGGCGGCGCCCTGCGCGGAACGCGCCGCGCCCAAAAGCATCGCGCTTGCGCAGCGCCGCACCGGATCGCGGCTGCGCGCGCGCTGAGCGAGCGTGCCGATATATCCGCTTTGCTCGAGCAACGTGACGAGCACCGCTTCAGAGTCGCCCTTGATCGCTTCGAGCACGCTCAGCACCGCATCGAGAGCAACAACCGCATCGTGATGGCGTGGCGGCGGCAGAACAACGTCCTCACGGTCGCCTTCCAGCAGTGAAACGACATCGTTGATTACGCTGGTTCTCACCGTGCCGGCTCGGATCTCGCGGCGGTCGCGGGCAATTTTGTTGCACACGATGAGTGCGATCAGCAGCAGGTTCGCGCCCGCTGCGGCTGCAAGCGCAAGCGGGAGCGCCTCCGGCGTAAGAAGCTGATGGGCGTTCACGATCGCAAGAGCATGGCTTTAATCCGCGCTTGCAGTTCGCGCGGCGAAAACGGTTTGAAGACGTAGTCGACCGCTCCGGAAAGGAAGCCCTCGAGTACGTCCTGTTCTTGGGTGTGTGAGGTCAAAAAGATAATCGGTACGCTTTGGCCGCGTGCGCGCAGCTCGCGCGCAACTTCCAACCCGGAACGGAACGGCATGGAAACGTCCAGGATGGCGAGGACCGGCTGCTTGCCGGCCATGAGCTCGAGCGCCTCATCGCCGTTTTTTGCCGTCGCCACGTCGCAGCCGGCGTTCCTTACCGTAACCTCCAAAAGCCGGCGCACGACGGGGTCGTCGTCTGCCACAATCACGAACGGCCGTGCCGGGGCGGAGTCTTCGGAGTCGCGAATAACTACCTCCGGCATGCGTGTCGTGCTCGCCGTGCTCTCGTTGTGCGTATGGATCCTTGCCGACACCGCGCATGGCGCTGCGGCCGGTTCGGTTGATATTTCAACGTCGGCCTCGTCGCTTTCTTCGCCGTCGAACGTCTACGGCCCGTGGACCTTCGAAGATCTCGATGTGCAGTTGCCGCCGGACGGCGAGGTCGGCGTGCACTTCGAAAACCGCCGATCAGCCGATCGCTTCAATTCAAGCACCCGCCAGTTGCTTGGGCTCGATGCATCCCGTGCTTTTTCAAAAGCGATTACGCTCTATGCCGCCGCGTCGTTTGGCAGCGGCGCGCCATATGCCCGCGACCGTTTTACGCTAGAAACCGACGTAAAAGTCGGGCGCCATTGGGTGCCGTTCATCGGCGGATCGCTCGGGAGCGGCTACGGGATCGGCGCAACGCAGCAGCTGGACGCCGGAGCATTTTATTATTTCGGCGATGACTACGCGTCATTCCGGTACATGCCATCGTGGTCAAAGCTTCTGGGCGCCGCGCAAGGCTATACCTTCGCGCTCGCGCTCGGGCATCCCGGGCGAACGACGGAAACGTTTCGTGCGGGAACCGGAGGCGAAAGCGACGTCTCGCTCATCACTCCCTTGAACCCGACGCTTATCGGCGAACGCGAATACACCACGTCGCTGTCTGTAAAGCATTGGACCGGAACGGCGCGGGGTTACCACATCGATCTGCTATACGGGACGCTCGATCGCACGAACGCTGCGCGAATTTATTCACGGATCTCCGTCGGCGCCGGATTCTTCTTCGCGCTGCCATAACAAGCAGGCGGCCGCCGCTTCTAATAGGAGAGCCGTTGGAAAGGTGCCGGGCGGCCGATAATGATCCGGTATGAGTATTTCAGCCGCAATGCGGGACGCCCTCAGCAGCGCGATCGATGAAGCGGCGACGGAGTTCGTTTACCTGGCGGACATGACGCCGCCGGCGGACGGCGGCCCGTTGATCGTCTACATGAATCGGGCGATGTTGGACGCTTTCGGCTATGCAGAAGCGGAGGTCATTGGACGAAACACCGCGATGTTCTGGGGGCCGCAAACCGACAAGCGCGCTATCCGCGAGTTGCGGACCAGCGTTCTCGAACACCGTGAATGCGGCGGCGAATACGCCGCCTACTGCCGCGATGGATCGATCATGTGGGCACGGTTTCGGGGGCGTGTGCTGCACGTTGAAGGCGCGCCGACGCATTGGATTGCGATTGGCTCCGACATCACGCAGTCGCGGCGGCAATTGGAGCAGATCGAGGAGCTCTCGAAGTTCCGCAGCGACCTGATCGCCATGCTTGCGCACGATTTCGGCGGTCCCCTTACCGCCGTTTCCGGATTTGCGGACTTGCTGCTCGAGCTGGGCGACGACGAAATCTCCAACGCGGAGCGCGCCGACA
>JBHEMM010000034.1:27835-28110 GCA_046262595.1 Vulcanimicrobiaceae bacterium | reverse complement strand
CTTTCATGAGTCGCTTCCTCGCGTGGTTGATACATGCGCGGTCGCACCGCGCATGTACGTCGGCGTTCTGGGAGAGCAGCGCGGGCAGTATCAATGCGGCAAACATCAAACGCGGTGCGTCACGGCGTTACGGCCATCACGCCAATGGCCGCCACCGCCGATATACGCTTAAGATCCCACATCGTTCTCGCCATATACCATCATCTCGGATCATCGTGCTGTGAGCATACAGGCCTGCGAGAACAGCGTCAAATGCCGCCCCGGCAGCCCCCGCA
>JBHEMM010000034.1:17764-27709 GCA_046262595.1 Vulcanimicrobiaceae bacterium | reverse complement strand
TATACGCGGCGCCGAGATCAGCGAACGCGCAGGAAAAAATGACGTTTTCTGGCGCGGTGACGGGCGCTAGTGAGGCATTTTTAGCGCCGAAGCGGCCACGCCGGCGATACACGTCGCTCGGCAACATCTCACTCGGGCAGTACGAACGCCGCATGAGTCAAGCTGCGTGATGTGCAATCGCAACAGTCCACGAACCGGATCAGCTTCAGATCTTCGCAGAACTGGGCGGTCGGCTCAGCGTAAGCAGCAGCCGCTATACGCCCTTTTCCGCTCCAACGTAGTGGATGAACTTAATGATGAATCCCGGATACGTCGAGAGGCGGCTCGGGTCGCCATACACCGCGTAAAACTCATCGTGCGGCCAACGACGGTAGAACGCCGCCGAAAGGTTCCACGCGCTCATGTACGGCGCGGGCAGTTGCCCGTGTTCGAGAACGGGAGAGACCCCGATGATCCGCCGTACGCCGAAGCTCAGCGACTCATCTTTGCGCTGCTGCCACACCAGACTCGCCCGCTCCAGCCACTGCTTGTTACGCGTTCCGTCGTCCAGCCGCTGATCGCCGTCGTCGGCTTCAACCGAAAACGTCAGCGGCCGCGCGAGTCGCAAGTTGAACTGACGGGACCAGTAGTCCAGCGTGCCAGGCCCGAATCGGCCGGTGTAATACGAGATGAGCTGTGGCGTCGCCGTGCGGTAGCCGTACGTGAAGTCGATGCCGTTCTGTGAAGCGGAAACAATGGCTCGGTCGGGCAGTTGCACGAACGAGGATCCGACTTGCGCACGAATGTGAATGAGCTGCGAAAGGCCGAAGAGGTGCTGCAGATCAGCACCGAGCGCGAGCTGATGGTCCGCCTGCCCGAGCGTGCCGTCGGGCTTGCGAAAATCGTCGTCCTGCGCGTAGAAGAGCACGCGTGGGACGAGGGCGGTGGAACCGCGATAGAACGTGTCGCCAACGTTTAGCGAATAACCGGCGATGCCGTTATTCGGCACGAAACCGTCGATGGGCGAGTACTGCGCGCCGATACGCTGCCAGCTCGCGTATGCCCACGCAGTTTTGCTGTAGGTACCGATGCCATACTGGTTCCACGATGCGGCGCCCGGGTCGGCGACAAGCGTCCCACGCTCCTGTGATGTGATGGCTTCGGCCGCAAAGCCGCGCTGGCTATTGTATGCAGCGCTTTCCAAGAGCGAGTCGTCGTTCAGTCCGGGCAGCGACACCGCCACGCGCTGCAGACTTACGTTCGATTTCTGATCCGTCGTTTGATACGAGACGACTTGTGCGCTGTCGCTGCGGGCATACCCGACAGCATCAAAAGCCGAAAATGCAAATGCTCCCTGTTTTCCCTCGACCGCATTGCCGAATCTTGGGGTCGGAATGGCGGTCGTGTACAGCGGAGTCACACCCGTACACGAAAAGCACGCCACGTTGCTGTAGTAGTTTTGAAGTTGGGCAAAGAACGGGCGCACGTCTTGAAAATACCGCGGAAATGCCGTCGGCGAGATCGTCGCCTGATCGATTTCGACGTTCGAGTAATCGGGATGAACAGTGGAAACGAGTGTTGACGTTTGCGTAATCGGCACGGAGAGATCGAGTCCGGCGCGCGACGTCGACCCGCCGATCGCCGCGGATGCAGCTTCCCCGAGGCCATAGATGCCCACGCGCGGGCGCGGGCGGACGGCGCTGGTCAATGGAAGTCCGGACATCGTGCCCGCCACGATCGCCGGCGGATCGTTTCCCGCGGCCGTTTGCGCGTTGTAGGACCAGTCGTAGTCATCGAGCGTCGCACTGACGAAACGGCGTAGATTTGCGCGCCACACGCCGCTGCGTCCGCCCTTCATGGTGTTCAGCGGGATGCGCATGAAGACGGTGTAGCCGCCGTTGCCGACCTCCGCGGCCGACTGCCACGAGGGTGAAAATGCCGTATTCTCCGTTGAGAACGCGACGTGCGTTCCCAGCGGGTTAACGGCGAACGCATATTCGAAGCCGGTTGGCCCATCGGGATACAAATATACGATGACGGCGTCATCTGTGCCGAGGCCGGCGTCGTTCTGACGCTGCTGCGCCGTAATCGGTGCCTTCTGTGTAACGACGAACGCGACGTACAAATCGACTCCGGCGGTCTCCAGATACGCTACGGTGGGGTGCAGATCGAGCTGGCGCGTCTTCGCGTCGTACGTAATCGATACTTTCGCCGCGTTCTGCCACGCAACGCCGAGCGGCACGGACAACGCAGGCGGCTGCGTCACGCGCGGAACGGCAACGCTTCCGAGAAACTGGGACGGCACGGCGGCACGCGCGCCGACAGGCACGCCGAACGCGACCGCAAGCAGCGCGAACGTAAGGGCTCTCATCGTAGCATGCACAGCAGATACGCCACTCCTTATAGCCCAGTGGCCTTCATCTCGATGACTTGCTGCGGCGTGAGATTCTTCAGGCCGTGCTCGCGCAGATGCTGCAGGTACGCCGCATCGATGTGCATCGCCTTGAAGGAGACGATGTCATCCGGTTTCATGTGCGCGTACCCCATGCGCGAGAGGTCCTCGATGTACGCCTTGTCGATGTGTAGCGCTTTGAATGTGACCGCCCGGCGGGGTGTAATCCCGTCCACGCCCATGGAATGCAACTCATCCACGTACGCTCGCGTAACGTGCAGCGCAGTGGTGCTTATGACGTCTTCCGCAGGGAGCTGGCCGAAGACGGAGCGCAGCTCGGCAATCGACGCCGGCGTTGCACCCACCGCGCGAAACGCGAGCAACTTTTCGAAGCTCAAACTCGGGTATCCGGCCGCGCCAATGGCGTCGATGTACGACAGCGTCAAGTCTACGGCCGCTGCGGCGGTGAGATCGCGAACACTTCGCAGATGAAGATTGCGCGAGGCCAGTCCGTTCACGAAGGCGCTGCTTGGCGTGAAGGTAAACCGCCCGCTTCCGGTGCCTTCTGCAAGCGTCCCGGTGAAATCGAACGTGCCCGCGTCACGCCGAATCGAAAATGGCGTGGAAGACGGCGGTGCATCGAGATGCAGCGACTCTTCCCACTGCCTCGTATCCTCATCGCTCGAAGAGAGGCGGATCTGCCATTGGTGCTGCTGGCCGCTCGGCGCAAGCACCCACGTACCGTTGACCGCCTGCAGCAACGCAGGCCCCGCCCCAATGAGCGTGAACAATGCGGCAAGCGTGCATGCGAGGTTCATAATGCGCGTCATTTGATTACTCCGCTGGCTTTGAGTTCGACGAGTTGCTCGATCGACAGATTTTGAAAGCCACGGGCACGCACGCGGTCCAAAAACGCTTTATCGATGTTCATGCTCCGCAGTTGCAAAAGCTGCTCCGAGCTGAGCGTTCCAAACCCCGATTCGGCGAGTTGTTTGATATAAGCGGGCGTTACGCCGACGGACCTGAGCTCGATGAGTTGCCGTGCGTTTAAGTCCTTTAGACCGGCGGCCTCCATTTGCGCCTGATACGCCGTGTCCACGTGCATCGATGCCATGGCGATCATGTCGTCGAACGAGATACTTCCGAAGTCGGCCCGATATTGTGCGACGCGTTCGGGAGTAATGCCCGATGCCCGGGCCGCCATAACGCCGCGTACGTTCAAATCTGGAAATCCGGCGCTGCGCAGCTGCTGCGCGTACTGGGGCGTCACCCGCAGAGACTTGAGGCTCACCAGGTCTTCGACGCTCAACCTTTCTCCGAAGACGGCCCGCATCTCGTCGATGTAATCGCCGCTTGCCGCGGCCGTGGGCGTCGCAAGTGCAACGATTTGCGGTTTTACGGCCTCCTGGCTGCGCGCGAGTCGTGTTTGTCTGACGGGCTTCGGCGCGACGAACTTGTGTGTGACCGGGTTTTGTACAACCGGCCTGGCTGCGGCCGCCTTCGGCGCAGCGGTGCTGAGCGCGACGTGTTTGACGACAGTGTGCTTCGGCGAATGCACCTTAACTGCGATGCTTTTAGCGGACTTTACGGGCGTCGAAGCGCGCACCACGGCAACGACCGGATAGGCGAGGGACGGTGCGAACGACAGACCAACCGCAGCCACGATCCCGGCCGCGGCGATGCAAGCCGCCACGGGCAATGGTGCCGCATGCAAACGTGCGTCGCGGGCCTGCTGCAGAATACGTTCGATGCGGATCGACATGCTGTGCCGGGTTACGAACGCGCCGGGCGCGGCCAGCGGTTTGTGCGGCCACGGCACGCCCTCGGCGAGGCGCACCAAGCAGTTTGCATACGGAGCGGCATCGCCGCCGCGCTCGAGTACCCAATCGTCGCACGCAACTTCGCGCTCCACGTCCAGCATGCGGCTGAGCCATAGAACGCCGGGACTGAAAAAGTACAGCGCGTTCGCCAGTTGCTGCACTGCATGCACGACGCCGTCGTGACGGCGAAGGTGCGCAATCTCGTGCAGTACGATGCGGTCGAGATCGGCGGGCTCCAGTTCTTCCACGAGACGCCGCGGGATGAGCACCATGCAATCGAACAAGCCCACCGCGATCGGCACCGCCGTCAAATCGGAGAGGCACAAGCGCACGTCGATGCCGGCCGCTTTTTCACTCGAACGCCACAGTTGCGTACGGATTTCCGGGGAGAGCGGCAAGGCATTACTGCGCAAACGGCGCAGATGCGCGAAACCGATAAGCAGCCGCAAAAGCAAGAGCATCGCGACGGCGGCCCACGCGCCGACGCCCGCTAGCACGATCTGCGCCGGCAGCGTCACGGTGGGACGCTGCACTGGCGGCAGCGCAATCGACGGAACCGCATGCTCCTTCGCCGACGGAAGGATGACGCGTACCGGCTTTTCTAGCGGTGCAGTGCTCGAGCGCGAGGTCACGGTGTTCGCCGGTGGATCGCGGTACACGATCACTGTGGTGATCACCGGCAGCAGCAGAGCCGCCGTAACGGCCGTCGTCAGTACCGCGCAGCGCGTCGCAGCGCTTGCCTTGCGCGCGATGCGTAACACAGCAAATGCGCAAGCCGCGATGGCGATCGGTTCCGAAACCGCGTTGAGTAGAACCAGTGCAATTGCGCGCGCAATCATTTCCGGCGCTCCTCGTGCCGTGCGATTAGCGCTTTCAGTGAATCGAGTTCTTCTTGTGAGGGACGCGACTCGGCGATGAGCCGCAACGCCAGCGCCGATCTGCTGTTCTGGAAAAACGACTGTACGATGTCCGCAACAGCGAAGCGCGCTACGGTTTCACGTTCAATGGCCGGTATATAGACGTGGGCGCGACCTTCGAATTCGCGGCGAAGGGCGCCCTTGTGCTCCAAGATGCGTAGAATCGTCAGGACCGTCGTGTACGCGGCGGGGGGTGGCGGAAGCGCAGCGGCGACTTGGGCGACGGTGCCCCGGCGCAGTTGCCACAGCACGTTCATGACACGCAGCTCCGCCTTCGTTAAAGACTTCGGTTTTTTTGCCACTCCGCCGCCCCTCGCCTATCTACTAAGAGTTTAGTATATCGTACCACGGCTGCGGGCTACGGTCAACTAAACTCTTAGTAGCAATGGTCAACTCACAAAGCGCGGTTACGCCGCCGGCGCGACACTGTCATCCGAACAGCTCTTCCCCGACGACGTGACGTGCCAAGCACACCTATCGGTTACGTGCTCCAAGCGCTCGGATTCGAAACGCGACCTAGCATTGGCTGCCGCGAATCAAGCTTTCGCATTTGCCACCCATACTCGTCTTCTTGCAAGACCGTCGATGCTGGATTCGATAATGGCGGCAGAATAACGCTGTGCGCCCGCAAATAGCTATTCGCCCATTTCTGCGGAGAACTTTCGGTCCAGTAAAACGTAACGTCAAGCGTTTGGTGCGGACGCGGAACCACCGAAATGAGCTTGTGGGGTACGATTCGCGTGTAGCAGAGGAATGCTTGATGGTCTGGGTTGTCGCCATAACTATTGTCGTCAGAGTAGTACGGTATTGCCTTCCAGGTTAAGCGGTAGACGCGGCCGCCATGGATAACCGATTGCTGTATCAACCCGGCCGCAACGAGCGCGTCCATCACCTCGGCGACCTTTCTGACGTGCGGATCGTCTCGCTGATTGTTAAAAATTGCGCCAAGCCAGTACGGTCTGAGCCATACGCCCTCGGGCCTATACTCTATAGAGTAGTTCGGATAGTAAAAGCCCGCAACGGCTATAGGTATCCAGCCCAGAGGTACGCACCTGTGGTAATGCTCCTCAAGGTGTGCGGATAATTGCTGCATTACGACGTGCTGCTCAGACATAGGCGCGCACGCCGCCATCGAAAGACAGGAAAGGCTTAGGATAATTTTCCGAAACACCAAGTACATGACGCGTTGCCACCTTGAGTGGCCTTCAAACAAATAGGCTGCACCTAACTATTGGCGGTTTCATTGGCGGACTCGATCGACCGGACCTCGTTCTTCTGTAAAGGATCACCCATCCCCCGACGGTAGCGTTCGAGCAAAGCAATCGTATCGGCATCTTTCGGAAACACTCGCTCGATCGCGACACGAATGATACCGGCGACCGGAATTGCGAGCAACATACCAAGAATGCCGAACGCTTCTTCGCCTACCAGCAGTGCAACGAAGACCACTAGCGGCGTTACGCCGACAGATTTTGAAATGACAATCGGTGTAACGATGTGACCCTGCAGCTCGAATACACCGACGAACAGTGCGAGCACGATGAGCGATTTCACCCATCCGACCGTAACGAGCGCGACCAGCAAAGCAGGAACGACTCCAACCAGGACGCCGACGATCGGAACGATGCTCGCGATTCCGGTGAACATGCCGAGAAGGACCGCATATCGCACGCCGAAGGCAGCCAAGATAACGGAAGCCACGACCCCAACACCGATTGCCATCAAGACTTGACCACGCACGAACCCGCCGATCACGCCGCTGCACTCAAAAGCAAATGAAAGGGCGGCTGCGCGGGATTTTCGCGGAAAAAGGCGGATCAGCGTTTCCTGTATCTGCTCCAAATCGGTAATAAAGAAGAACGCTAGCCCAAATACGAGTAAAGCATCTACAACCAACGTGAACGTGCCGCCCACGATCCCCACGGCCTTCGTTCCGACAAACGCCGCTGCGACACCCACGTAGTTCCCGATCGCACCTGCGTTTTTCGCAATCTCTTGGCGCACTGGCCCGGGGAATCGCCCAAGAAGCGGGCTCGTCGTAGGGTTCCCGATTTCGGCTTCGAGGTTCGCGACGATGTGCGGGTATTCGCGTTCAAAGGTTGCGCCTTGGGCAACTACTGCCGGCGCGAGGTACGCGCCGGCCAATAAAAGTATCGCAATCACGCCCATATAAATAACGACAACGGCGAGCCCGCGTCCCATCCTGTGGGAAAGAATTTGCACGAGCGGATAGATGAGATGGGCGAATAGGACCGTGAAGATGAGGACGGCAAGCACGCTGGGAATGCGATCGAGGACCGCTGCCGCCATCCATACGAGCGCACCAATAGCGAGCGCGATCGCGCAATACACGAGGACGCGGATCGAATGACTGTGAGGCATACTCGATAGATACCCGGCTATTCCGTATCTGAACAATGACACGTCTCGCGAGCCTCGAGCGTCGAGCGCCTAGCGTAAACGATTCGCATTCACGACGAACGCAGCCCGGCTTACTCCCTCACCATTCGACCGCTCTTCGACAAGCCAGTCGACGAGGTGCGCGCGCGATGTGCGAACGACAACTATGCTGCCGGAATCCATCGCGGTTTACGTGGTCGTGCGGTGATACAGCGCTGGTCGAGCCATTCCTCGCTGCTTATTGCTGCACCGATTGGCACGTGGCAACCACGCAGCTCGACGGACGCTGAACGCCATGACGGGCAACGCGTGGAACGGCGCGGGTTACGTTCCTTTGGGCGCGCCCAGGTAACGGATCCACTTCAGGAATAGCGCGTGCTCGGTGCTCAATTCGTTGGGATTGCCGTACACCACGTAGAACTCATTCCGTAGTGCGAGGAAGTGAAACGCAGCGGTGAAGTTCATCGCGTCGATCGACGGCGTTCCCACCGTCGGCACGTAGCCGAAGCCCGTCGGCGCGAAAATGCCGGAGATGCGGCGAACGCCGATGTCCACGGATCCTGCGCGATTGAACTGCCAGTCGAACGAGACGCGCTCCAGCAATTCGTTGGCGGCAGTCTCATTCCACGACGTGCCCGGGCCGTATGCGTCGTTCGGAACGTAATGGGTCGTGTCGGCTTCGAGCGAGAGAACCAGCGGGCGGGCCAAACGGAATCCCGTCGACGTGTACCAGCCCGACAAAAATCCATGGTAGTATGCGCCGTGTGAATACGTACTGTTTGTCGCCGTCGCGGTGTTCTGGTGATACGAGACGTTGATGCCGTTCTGGGAAAACGGCAGCAGCTCTCCGTCCGGTGCGCGCAGATAGGACGATCCGGTCGTTACTGAAAAGCCGAGCAGCGAGCGCGTGCGCAGCGATGCGCTTAGGACCTGGTCTTGCTGATTCGGCATGCCGTTTTCGTCGTGATACCGGTCCCAGTTTGCAGACAACGCGAGCTGCTGCAATGTGGCCTTCGGCGAATAGTTATACGTTTTACCGACGTACACAGCCAGGCCCGAGATGCCGGGATGAAAGACGTAGCCGTCCACGGGCTGGAACTGGGAGCCGACGTGCTGGTAATCGACCAAAAAATTCGTCGTCTGATCGTTCAACATGAAGCCGGCTTCCTGATAGCCGCCTTTGCTCACGTCGGTCACGGAAGTGCCGCGATCGGTGCCCAGGTTCGTATACACGCCCGCGTGGTTGTGGGAGAAGCCGTAGCCGGCCGCGAGTGTGTCCGAAACGTCGTGCACGTCCGGCGTATCGACGCTCACTTGCTGCAGACTCAAAAAGTCGGCGTAGTTCCGATTGGTTTGCAAATATGTGGCGGTCTGCGCGTTATCAACGCGGGCGCGTCCGATCGCGTCGAATGCGCCGAACGTCACGGGCCCTTGCGTTCCTTCAAGCGCGTACCCTTCGCGGAACGTGGGAATGCCCGGCGTGTAGAGCGTGAAGGGGCAGTTCCAACAGTTGAAGCGCGCGTTGAACTGCTGGCCGAGCTGAGTGAAGAACGGCCGCACCTCTTGATAGAATCGCGGGAATTCTTGCGGTGAGATCGATTGCTGGTCGATCTCCACGTTCGAATAGTCCGGATGCAGTGTGGCGACAAACGATGCTGTTGCCGTGATTGGCAGCGAAAGGTCTGCTCCCATCCGCGAGGTGCTTCCGCCGGCGCTTGGGGAGGCGAGTTCGGCAAGACCGTAGAGCTGCACACGTGCAGGAGGGCGCAGCGCCGCCTTGCCCAGGTCGATGCCCTCAATGGTGCCGGCATAATTGACATCGATGTCGCCTTGCATTGCCTGGTCATGCGCCCAGATCGAATCTTGGTTTGTCGCAACGGTTTTGCGCGTGAACTGCACGCGCCACGAACGCGATCCGCCCGTGCGTATGACGTCCATCGGAATGCGCATCGTAATGACATAGCCGTACGGCGTTTTCCGGCCGCGTGATTCCCACTGCGGCGAGTAGGCGCTGTTCTCGCTCGAGTATTGATCGCGCGCGCCGAGCGGATTCGAGCGGAAGATGTACGTGAAGCCCTGGGTCGCCCTGGGATAGAACGCGATACCCACGTGGTCGTCGTTATAGACGCCGCCGCCATTGGTATTTTGATTGATCGTCAGCGGCGCTCGCTGATGGACGTCCCAGGCAACGTACAACGCTTGTGCATACTGTGCGACGTAGACTGTCGTCGTTTCGGGAGCCGGCCGCCGATAGATGTAGTCCCACCCGAGGTCCAGATGCGCCGCGCCTTTCCATGACGCATCGATTATGCCGGTGAGGCTCGGCGCGGCGGCCACGTGCGGCACCGTTACGGTAAACGCCGGCGTGCTGTCGGCTGCGCGCGCCGGCAGCCATGTCGACAGGAGCACTGATGCGAACAACGATGCCCAGCATGCG
>JBHEMM010000034.1:13013-17754 GCA_046262595.1 Vulcanimicrobiaceae bacterium | reverse complement strand
CCGGGAACGCGTCCAAGCGCACGGAAGGAACCGGCACGCGAGGCTGTTCAGCGCGTATAAGCCGACGCGATGGCGCGGGCCAGTTCTGCGGCGCGCGCGACGGCGGCCGGCGGCGCAACGATGCGCGCTTCGTTCGCAAAGCCGAAGCTCCAGCGGATCACCTCATCGGCATCGCCGACGGTAAACGTCATGGTGAGCGAGCCGTCCGCGTTCGTTTCGATGCGCTGATCGCGCTGCCAGACGCGCGAGCCGGCCGAAGGCGCGATGCGCGGCGATAACCACACGCGAATCTCGTGGCGGCTGCCGCCGCTGATCCATCCGAGCGCGTCATCGTTTTCGAACTCGCTCGGAATCTCGCGCGGAGTAAACGTTCCGATACGCACGATCGGTCCGCCAATTTGATCGAGCGCGAAGTGCCGCCAGCCGTTGCCTTTGACGAGCGCGTCGCGGCCCAGCAGATAGTAGCGGCCGGCATGGTGCAGCACGGCGTACGGCTCCACTTCGCGCTGCGCGGGTTTGGTGCCGTAGCGGAAGCGCACGCGCGCGTGTGCTGCCCAGGCGCTCTGCAGCGCTTTGAACGTTTCAGCGGCTTGCGTGCCTTCGCGCAGCATCGGCAGCATGAAGCGCAAGAAGCGGCGGCCGGAGCGTTCGTCATGCGGCGTGAGCGTTTCCAGCTCTTGCGCCACCGGTTCGCCCAGCGCGTGCGCGGCGTCTTTAATGAGCGACTGCAGGGCTTTGGCGTTCTTGTCGATGGCGGTCGGGCGGGCGTCGAAATCGAGCAGGCGGATCTGGCCGTTCTCCGTTTTCTCGCTCAAGCGAAAGCCGGCGCGGCCGCCGATCGCGCGCAAGTCTTGCAGATCGCGCAGCACGCTGCGCTCGGAGGTTTCGTAGTCTGCGGCTAAACTGCTTAGCCGCACAAAGCGGTTGCGAATGAGTTCGAGCAACACGCGGATTTTGCGTTCCGTTGCATTGTTGGGCACGCCCGAAGGACGCGCTTTTCCGAACCGCTTACCCGCCATCGTCATCTGGTTCATCCCGAAGCCAAGTGATACCGCCCGCAATTCGGGCAGTGGTATAAATGGCTGTGCTTGGTGCGCGCGTGGCGGGCGGCGCGGCGCGTGTCATAGGTGACTTTCACGACGCCGTCGGTGCGGCGGCATGAGCGCGGGCGCTGCATTTTCGGCACGAGCACGTGGCGGCCGTCGGGCAGGATCCGGTCCTCGAATATCAGGTTCATGGCGTCCTCCTGAGGTTATAAAACCATGCGGGGGCGCCGGACGTGTGGCGGGATGCGCGGCTTACGCGCTGATCGCGCGATCGTACCGCTGGAGGCACCGTACGAGAATCGCCGCCGTGACCAGCGCGTCGCCCAGCGCGCGGTGCGCCTGAACGCCCGGCAAATCGATCTGCAGATACTCGCGCAGGGTTTGGCATTTGTGATTCGGGGCGTTCGGAAAGCAGCGCCGCGCAAGCTGCACGGTGCACAGTGAGGGCAAACGCTCGAGCAACGGCAGAAAACTCAAATCGAAACGCGCATTATGCGCAACCACCGTCGCGCCGGCGCAGAGCCCGTGCAGCGCGCGCTGCGCGCGCATGAAAGGCGGGGCGCCCGCGACGTCGGCGTCGCAGATGCCGTGCACGCGCGTGGCATGCGGCGGAATCGAGCGCTGCGGATCGACCAGCGTACTCCAGGATCGCCCGACGTGCCCGTCTTCGACGAGGACGCACGCCATCTCGACCACGCGATCTTCGCGCGGGTTGAAACCGGTGGTCTCCAAGTCGATGACGGCATAACGCATGCACGCAGTGTGCGCGGCGCGCATGCCACGGGTATGGCATTTGGCGGCACGCGTTATGATGTATCGGTGAATGGGCTTTCCGAGAACGAGGTGCCGCGGATCGAAACGCCGCGTCTGGTGCTGCGCGGCTGGACGGATGCGGACGTCGAGGCATGGGCCGATATGAATGCGGATCCGCGCGTGATGGAGTTCTTCGTCGAGCCGACGCCTCGCGACCGTTCGCGCGAACAAGCGGCGCGCATGCGCAGCGGACTGCAGCGCAACGGGTACGGCTGGTTCGTGCTGGAGCGCAAGGACCGTGCGGGCTTTGCGGGAGTCATTGCCCTCGAGGATATTGCGTACGAGGTTCCATTTGCGCCGCGCCGCGAGATCGGTTGGCGCCTGCCGTATGCAATGTGGCATCACGGCTACGCGACGGAAGCGGCGAGGGCGGCGATGGCGTTTGCCTTCACCACCCTGGGCTGGGGCGAACTGATCGCGATGACGGCGCGTTTGAACGTGCGCTCGATGCGCGTCATGGAACGCTTGGGCATGACACGCGATCCGGGCGAGGATTTCCCGCATCCGCGTGTGCCGGCCGGCCACCGCTTGCAGCCGCACGTGCTGTATCGCATCAGCGCACCGCCGCGCGGCGAGTAGTGCAGCGATAGGGCGCCCGACGGCGAATGCCGCGCGCATGAAACGTTTCGCGGCTTTGCTGTCCATGGCGCTGTTTGCTTTGAACGGGTGCACGCGGCCGGCTCACCCGTCGTCTGCCGGCCAGAACGCGTCAGGCGTGCGGGGCGTGCTGCGCGTCGCGATTCCGCAAGAGCCCAAAACGCTCAACCCGCTGCTGGCTTCGAATTCGATCGACGGGTTCGTGTGGCGCTTGATGTTCGAGCCGCTCGTTTCAGCGGACGCGCACGGTACGCCGGTTCCGATTCTGGTTACGCAGGTTCCCGGGCTTCAAAACGGCGGCGTGAGTGCGGACGGGCTGACGATAACGTATCATCTGCGTCCGCATATGCTTTGGAGCGACGGGGCGCCGATTACCGCCAATGACGTGAAGTTCAGCTGGGCGACGGTGATGAATCCCGACAATAACGTCGCGTCGCGTCACGGGTACGACGATGTGGCTTCCGTACAGACGCCCGATGCGTTGACGGCGGTGGCTCATCTCAAGAAGCGCTTTGCGCCGTTCGTCAATACGTTCTTTGCCGAGAGCGACCAGCCGTACGCGATTGTTCCGCAGCACGTACTCGCGACGTTCGCGAACATCAACAAGATCGATTTCAACGCCGCGCCGACCGTGAGCGACGGCCCGTTCAAGTTCGTGCGTTGGGTGCACGGCGACCGCGTGATCCTGACGGCGAACGATCGGTTCTTGTTCGGCAAGCCCAAACTCGCGGGCATCGACGTACTCACGATCGCCAATGAGAATACCGGCGTGAATTTGCTGCGTACCGGCGGCATCGAGTTTATGTTTCAAGCCTCGATCACCACGTATCCCCAGCTGAGCGGCGTGCCGAACGTGCAGATCGTGATGAACAGCATGAACGGGTACGAAAGCCTCTCGTTCAATGCGCGCCGGGCGCCGATGAGTGACCCGCGATTCCGCTTGGCGGTGGCGTACGCGGTTGACAAAGCGCGCTTGGTGCAAACGCTCACGTACGGCCAAGAAAAAGTGGCGAGTGAGGATTTGCCGGATTGGATGTGGGCATACAATCCCGACGTCAAACCGTATGCGCACGATGTCGCCAAAGCGCGCGCGCTGCTGGCGAGAGCCGGGGTGAAGACGCCCGTTTCGCTGGTGCTGGTAACCGATGCGGCGAACGTGACGCACAAACGCGAGGCCGTAGTGATTCAATCGATGCTGCACGACGTGGGAATCAATCTCGAGGTGAAGACGTATCCGGGCGATCTGTTGTATGCGACGGCGGGCGCGGGCGGCATCTTGAACAACGGCAACTTCGATCTCGCGCTGTGGCCGTGGTACGGCGGACTGGATCCGGACGACTCCTCGGAGCTGGCGTGCGCGAACCGCTCGCCGCACGGCTGGAACGTGGAGCAGTACTGCAACCCCGAGATGGACGCGCTGCAAAACACGGCGCTCACGAAGTACGACCAGGCCTCGCGGCAGGCGGCGTACCGGCGCATTCAAGTGCTCATGGCGCGCGATAATCCGATGCTATTCTTTTGGTGGCAGCGGCAGCAGGAGGGCATTCGTTCGACGTTTCACGGTTTTGCGCCCAATCCGGTGACCGAATCGTGGAACGCGTGGCAGTGGAGCGTGGGTGCGGGTCGCTAGCCAAACGCACTGGCTTCGCCGCGTATCGTATTCCTGCTACGGTTGCGTGCGTACTGCGCTCGCTAATGCACCGCGGCGCACTCTTCGCTGGCGTGGATAAAACTGCACGAAACGGCACGTTCACACATTTTCGTCCCATTATTCGCAACGACGCAGACGTCTAAAGCCCGAGCTAGGCGATGAATCTCACAACAAGCGCTGCTGTAACGAGTCCGTCAAGTTCAGAATCGCGGAACGCGTGGGAGCGGAGCGTGGGTCCGGCGTAGTATCGCGGGGCACGATGACGTCGCATGGAGGTGTGGGCGTGAAGAAACGGATTGTGTTTTGCGTTGTGGCCGCGGGCGTTTTGCTCTTCGCGGCCTGCGGCGGCGGCAGTGGCGGCGCAACGGGCGCGGGCGGTCTGCCGCCCTCGCCAACCCCGACGCCCGCGCTGACGACCGCGCAAGGCACCGTGGTTGACGATCCCTCTGGAACGCCGCTGGCAGGGATAACGGTGCGGCTGGATCCGTGGATCTCGTATCCGACGCCGGGCCCTTCACCGACGCCGATCGCGATCAGCACAACCGATCCGAACGGTCACTTCACGCTCGCCAATATCCCGAACGGCACGTATCTGCTGGTGATCGGGCCGGATGCGGTTAATACGCCGCCGCCG
>JBHEMM010000034.1:0-13003 GCA_046262595.1 Vulcanimicrobiaceae bacterium | reverse complement strand
TCGTTCTTGCCGCACAAACTTCGCTCGTGGCGCCGACGCTCGTGGCGCAGCCGCTCTACACGCCGCCCGCAGTGGAAACAAGCGGCGCGTATCGCCTCTCGACGCTCGATGCGCGAATCGAAGCGCCATGCGTCTTGGCTTACAACCAAGATCGTGCGGCGCTAGGCTTGGCGCCGGCGGTTGTGGACGAATGGCTGCTGGAAAACACGCGCGGAATACAATATGTGATTAACAGTCCGAATGGCGGCGGACAGACAATCAATTTTCTGACTTGGGGAACGGGGCATTCCTATGATAGCGGTGGTGCGAATTGCGCATCGAGCACTATACAACAGCCGGGAGTGTTTACGACGCCGACATCGCAGGCGCTGGGCGCTAACGCGCTTTGGTTTGCAGGTAGCTGGAGCGAAGCAGTCGTGGCAGGTGGAGTTGCCGTGGGAGGGTCTGCGCAGTTTCCAATTGACCCGAGAATCGCGGCACAATCAAGTTCTTTATCTTGGCCTTAAGCAGTGAACTTGTTTGGACCGGGGTCCTAATGAAATCGAGAACGAGAATAGCGACGTAAACCGCAACGACTTCGCTCGGCACTCGCTGTCTTTTTACATTGAGCCTTTTACTCACAATAATCCTAGTGCGAGAAAATGATGCGCGCCGACCCATTTCATACCGATGGGATCGTGAAGTTTCCTGTAATGGACGGGGAGTTAGAGAAAACGCAGCGATAGCCGCCAGCACTTTGCCGTATCGCATGAGCGGTTTCGTAGATTGAGTACTCGGTTACTGTTACCGTGCCCGGCGCCGCTCGCGTAAACGTCGGATCGGCCCACGTACCGGCGCTCGTCGGAGCTATTTTAGAGAAACCGCCGCTATACCCGGAAGACACCTCGCCGGTTGTCGGATCACAACTCGCGCCGCCATCATTCAGATAAGTAATGTCGTACGTGCACGTTCCGCCAATTTCCCAACAAGGGTCCACTATCTGTGCCGTCGTCTGCACTTCATGCGGCGTACTCGAAAGGTCCTGAAATCCAAGATAACACGTAGTCGTTGTACTCCTGGCGCCGGAAAACGCTTGATGTGCGGTCGGCCCGTTCTGCGACGGGCTCCAAATGCCAACCTGTACCTGGGTATTGGTGCATGCGCCCACTATAGGATAATCATTGAACGCCTGAGTATACCCCGGCTCGTTCAAGGCTACTGCGCCGCTGAAGCAGCCGTTCGTTCGGATCGTGATGCCTGCGCCCCATGGGTCCCTCGTGCCCGCTGTGTAGGGCTGATCGTTTGTTAATGCCGTCGTGCTCGGGTATGCGCGCGCGATACAAGTGCCTGCAGCTGCGGCCAGGCCGCCGCCGAGCAAACCGTTCACGAAGCCGGCAACGGAAAAGGCGCGGCGGGAATCGTAGGCGAGTTGATTTCCGCTTGACGCGTAGCGAACCGCGGGCGGCCAAATATTGAGCCCCGGTGACGGTGAAGGCGACGGTGCGGGCGTGTAATTCAGCACGACGATGTACCCACTGGGCGCCGTCTGCGTCGAGAGGTGCATCTCACGCACGTTCGCCGCGGTTTCGACATGCACGTACGTGATTTGGTTTCCGCCGACGATCCAGGGCTGCGTCGAGGGAAAGAACTGCACGCCGCCGTCCTGCAGCGATGCGCCGGCAAATGCCGGCGAATAGAGTTTACTTGAGCTGTCGGATAGTGCGCTCAGCGGATAGGTGTGCGCGTAAAAGGACGTGATTCCGGCATACGACTGGTCGAGCACCGGCCTGCCGCCCGGCATGGCGTACAGGTACTTCCTGAGCGTTTTGGCCGGCGCGTCGAAATCGTACGCCCAGAACGAATTGCGCTGCTTGGCATCGCGGGTGAAGAAGTCCAGCTCATGGCCATCGGCGTTTGCATTGCCGTTCACGTCGTTTGGCGGGGTGAAGATGGCCCACGCGGAATCTTCCTCGGCTTGCCAGCGATCGGCGAGGGCGTCGATTGCCGCCGCCTGCGTGAAGCGTGTCTGCGTTAGCAGCAGCGTGTGCAATGCCGCGGTTGCAAACTGTAGGCAGAAAAACGCCGTCACGACGGTAATCGCCGCAGCGACGAGCATTTCAAGTAACGTGAAGCCGCGTTGACCCACGCCGGGATAAGTGCCCCGCGCCCGGTTTTCCGGGCATCACCGATGGTTGCCAGCAGGGCGGTCCTACGAGTGGTCGGCAATATTTAGTTCAGCGGCTTTCGTTCCGATACGTTGTGTAGGACCGATCTAGGAGGGCCGATGCGTGACTCTGCACCTTCGCCGGACTGTGGCTTTAAAGTCAATTGGGCGAAACTTAATAACGAACTCTTCGCGCTGATCTACGCGGACGCGGCGTTGCGCGCGCGGTACGATCGGGCCGATGCGGCCCAGGCGCGCGATATCTGTTCCGAGCAGTTCGACCATCTTGCGGACGACGCGGCCGCGTTTGTCGAGCGCTTCGTCGTACTGGAGCGCTAAGCTGTACTGCATGGTAGAGACGCTTCCGCAACGCGGCCCGCAGCGTCGCAGGCCCGACGCCCAAGCGGACGAAGATGTGCTTGTGGTGCTGTGGGAGTACGCTTGCGAGGACGCCGTCCAAGCCTTGACCGCGCGTCCTGCGTTTGTCGACGCGCTGCGCGAAGCGCCGCTGCAGTGCGGCGAAATCGGCGCAGAAATCATTTTCAACGAGCTCGTTTCGAACGTCGTCAAACATGCGCCCGGGCCGATTGCGGTGAAGTTCGAGGTCGGGCCCGAGCGCGCGTTTCTGCGCGTGTACGATAGTGGGCCGGGCTTTCTTCCGCACGTCGCCGTGCCGGCCGATCTGTTTTCGGAAAGTGGTCGCGGCTTATTCTTAGCTCAGGAGTTTTGCAGCGAACTTCTGGTGGAGATCAGCAGCAAGGCCGGCACGTGCGTAAGTGCGGTTTTCTCGCTTCCGTCCGCAGCGTAACCGCCGCTTACGCGTGCCGCTCGAGCCGGTGGATTTCGAAAAGCGCTAGTCCCGGCCGTATCACGCGTCCTTAAGGTGAGAGAGCGCGCAGGTCTGCCGCGACGAGCGGGGTGAGATCAACGGAGCCGGGAGCAGCGCGCGACCCGATGACGGCCGCATACCCGTGCGCCTTTGCAATTTGGCCCGCTTCGTACATGATCTGCGCGACGATGCGCTTGCGCACCGCTTCGCGGTCGTGACGCAGCCAGGCGATTTGCGATTGGGTATGCGCCGTATCGTCGTCGTTGGCTCGGCGCAGCGTATCCCAGCGTGCCGTCAGATCGTCGCGCGTCGTGCCGAAGATGGCGGCATCGGGCAGGCGAAGGTTGCGCAACGCATCGTATTGCGTTTGCATGCCGGCCTGGGCGTTCGGCGGTGCGCCGGTTGCCCGCGGTGCGGGGGCGAGCCAGAACGCCGGAGCGCCCGAGGTTTGCGCCTGCAAGACGCGTTCGCGGGCGTTCAGGTTGCCCGCGGCGCGCGCCGCGAGCTGCACGCGCATCAGGGCAAGATCGCTTTGCGCACGCGCGCGAACGCTGCGCGCATAAGTTTGAAGAACGGCGTCGTCCGCGCGGCGTGTGCCGGCCAGTGCCGCATTGTCGGCGTTTTGTAGGGCGCGCAGGCGGTTTTGAAAACCGGCGCGCGTGGGGCCGGTGAGCGCGAGCGTCTGCAACTTCGCGCGCAGCAGCAGACGCTGCGGCGCCGCTTTGCGCGCGAGCTCTAAGAGCACATCCGATTCGCGCTCGCGCAGCTCTTGAGCGCGAAGCGCAAGCGCCTGCTGCGTGCGCTCGTTGACGGAATCCGCGAACGCTGCGTACGCGTGCTGCTCTTGGGCGGCGAGCGCCGAGCGGTAGCGCGCCATGTCGCGCTGCGCGGTGTCTTGCAGATCGGTGCGCTGCTGCCGGTAGTTTTGCGTGATCGTTTGCGCGATGCCGCTGCCCATCTGCGCCGTGGGCGTCACGTTTAGCGCGCGGCGGGCGAAGGCGGGCGGCACGGGGGCTTGCGCCGTTGCGCGGTAGCGCGCGCTGACGGCCTGCGCGTCGCGCGATACGGCGCGCGACGCATTGGCGATGGCCGCATCGGCGTTCGCGAAGCGCGTGTGCAGCGTTCCCTCCAGGGCGGCAATCTGGCGATCGTATTGCGCGAGCGTACCGTAGAGCGGATCCTGCGGCACGAGCGCATTCACGTCGACGTACGCGGGGCGCGTTTGCGCGCCGGCCGCGCAGCCGGAGAGAAGAAGAGCGAGCAAACCGCATGCGATCCGCCTCATCAGAACTTATGCTCGTACATCATGGTGACGCCATTCGATCCCAAGAGCGGCATCAGCACGGATGCGTTCATCGACGGGTTGAAACCGAACATATTCGTGCCCGGACGGTAGCCGAACAGCGGCGGCGAATCCGAGCTGTACATCGTAAAGTTGAACGCGGTCGAATTGCCGCGGTGCGCTTCGATGCTTAAGCTGCGCCGGCTCGGCGTTCCCATCGTTTGCGAGAACACGGCGGTGATATGTTTGCCGAACGCTTTGACGGCGTTAAAACCGAACCCGCTGGTGAAGTCGTCGGTCAACTGCAGATTCTGCAGGCCCAGCGCGTTGCCCAGCGATGCCGAAAGCGGCTCGAGCAGTTGCTGCGTGAAGTAGGTGTTCAACTGGCCCATCGCAAGATTCTGAATCTCGCCGCCCGCGGTGAATCCTCCGGTGCTGTTACGGTTGTTCAAATTGCTCACGCCGGTGAGCATGGCCAGAATCTGCTCGCGGCTGTAGCCGCCCGGAGAGGAGTCGAACGCGATCTGCATATTGTTCGGCGCAAGGCCCGTGACGTGCAGCGCGATGTCGGTAACCGGGTTGCTTACCGTCGTAGTGGCGACCGCATTGATGTACGGCATGATGCCGTTGGTCTTGTCAAACCGCACGCGCGCGCTTTGCACGTCGAAGCGCCGCAGGAAGGTTACGGTGCCGCCCGTTGAGGTAAACGCGCCGTCCAGCGTGGGCGATGCGAGGGTGCCGCCCACCGCAACGCTGCCTTGCGCTCCGACATCGACGCCGGGGCTTTGGACGCGCACGTCGTTGCCGACGGTGGCGTTGAGATTGAACGCCAGCGGAAGCGCCGGGCCCCCGACGCTTTTCGTTGCTTTGGGATTCCAGAAGGCGGTGAGCGGAATGCGGCCCGAGGGCACGCTCACGCTGCCGGCGAGCGTCGGAATGCCGCCGCGCACGCGCGTTGCCGTTACGTTGCCGTTCACCTTACCGCGGAAATATTTCGGGCTGTTGATCTGCGCGTTATCGGCGAGAATGGTTGCGCTGAACGTTGCATCGCCGGGGCGGCGGAAGTTCGGAACCTGCGCGATGCCGCTCACGTCCATCGTGCCGGCACCCACGTTCGCATGCAGTGCTTGAATGGCGATCGTGTTTTGCGTGAAAGCGAGCGTGCCGTTGACGTGCGAAATCGGATTTTGGTCGATGGGGCCGACGAAGTAGCCGTTGTGCAGCGCAAGATTTCCGCTGAACTTGGGATTGTCGACGTTGCCGCTCACATTCATCGCTCCGGCCATCGTGCCGGCAAGATGGTCGCCTTTGGGGAACGCGCTCTGGAAGTTGCTGAAGTCCACGTTCTCGATGCGCACGTTCATCGCAACGGCGGCGTTGCGCGGCGCGCGCAGCGGCACGTGGCCGGAGGCCAGAACGCGGCCGCGCTGCAGATCGATCTCGCCGTGTTCCAGGCTCACCTCGTGCAGATTGCCCGCAACGGTTCCCCACATCTTCGGAACGGCGATCTTCGCGTAATGCAGCGATGTAAGCGTGAACGCATCGCGCAGTTGCGGATCCACGCGCGTTCCGCTTAGCGCCAGCGTCGTATCGAGCGTGCCGCCGGCGTCGTACGTTTTGCCGGTCATCGTCGCAAGCAGTTTGCCCAGATCCGGGCTGCTTGCGTGGACGGAGAGGCCGAGCGGGTCGCGCGGGTGCAGCCCGAACGTTCCCGAGCCTTGCGCTTCGAAGTTCGGAATGCGCACGATCGCGCGTTGGATGCGCCCGCGGCCGCGGGCGGCGTTCATGGCGAGCTGCGCTTGTTCGATGTGCACGCGTCCTACGGTACCGTCGAGCAGCGCCGCATTTACGCCGAGATCCATGTCGGGGTAGCGTCCGCGCGCGGTGGCGTCCGCGTCGACGTGACCCGTGACGGGTTGGCGGAATCCCACCAGCGGCAGCCATGTGCCGAGATCCAAGCCGCGTAGGCTTGCGCGCACGTTCATCGCCGCACCGGGAGCGTACGAGCCGGAAAAGCGCACGCGGCCCGCTTCGCCGCCGATGTCGGCGCTGCCGATCGTCGTCGCACCGCTGGTGTGCCAGGCGGCGAGCGCATCACCGATCGGGAAGCGCTTGTACCGCACGTTGTTGAGTGCAACGTTTCCGCTGCTCGCGAACGAGCGGCCGATTGAGGCGACATCGATCGCAAGACGCCCCGTGCCCGCCAGCGTATCGCCCGCATCGAAGTAATCGTTGAAATCAGCGAGATCCGCGTGCGGCGCGTTCACGCCCGCTGTGAGCGCGCGCCCCGCAACAACGGCATGAAAGCTGAGCGCGGTCGATCCCACGGTGACCCGGCCGCCGTTGACGTGCAGATCGGCCGGCGTGCCGGTGATCGCGCCGCGCAACTCGCGGAACGCAAGGCCGTTCACCGACCCTTCGGGCGCATCGAACGTGCCGCCGATTGCCGGCGCGGCGCCCGCGCCGGTGACATGCACCGATGCGTCCAGACTGCCCTCGATGTATTGTTTCTGCAGTGCGGGGCTTGCGAGCGCGATCAGATCGTGTGCGTCCGCGCCGCGTACGCTCGCGGTGAGATCGTAGCGCGGATAGACCGCGCCGTCGATCGCCGCAAACGCGGGGCCCACGCCGACCAGCGCGTCGTTCAGCGTGAGTTCGCTCCCCGCATAGGCAAACGCGCCGTTTGCCGAGATCGGGTATTTGCCGTACCGCATGCGGTCGACAACGACGGCGCCCCGCACGTCCGGCGCCTTCAGCGATCCCGACGCGATCGCCGCGACGTCGGCAACGCCGCTTTGAACCGGAAGACCCGCGCCGCTGAGTTGCGCGAGCGGCAGGTTCGCGATTGAGAGCGCGACGTTCGATCCGCCCGAGCCGAACGCACCGCTGGCCACCGCGCTGCCGCCGCGCGTCACGCTTGCACGTGCGGCGTAAACATTCAGCGTGCCGCCCTGCTGCGCGACGGTGGCGCTCAACCTGTCGATCGGAACGCCGCGCACGGAGCCGTTTCGAAACTGCGCGTCCTGCACTTGCGCGACGCTGCGCCCGTGGTCGTACACGAGCGCGATAGGTGCGTCGACGTATCCTTGCGCCGGAACGCTCCCGGCGACGCTCGCGAGTTGCGCGAGCGATCCGCGCAGATGCCCCTGCAGTGCGATATAGTTGGTACCGGCCATCGTTCCGTGCGCTTGCAGATCGCCGAACGAACCTTGCGCGTTCAGTACCGGTACGTTGACGGCGCCCGGGCCGCCGCGGAACTGCGCGTGCGCGTGCGTTACGGCGATCTGGCGGAATGCCGCATCCTGCACGTCGAGGTTGCCCGCGAGCGCCAAGCGGCCGGACTGCTGCGCGGCAAACAGATCGCCGTTCAAGGTTCCGCTCACCGGCAGCGCCGCGCCGGCGCTCAAACCGGGAAGCGCCGCAGTGCGCGCTGCGTCGATGTGCAGGGCGTTCGCGTGCAGCAGCGCGGCAAGTGCGTTATGGGGATGATCGATCCGCACGTTGGCGGCGAGTGAAGGCGTGCGTAACGCGATACCGCCGGCGCCGTTGCCGGAGATCGCAAATGCGCCGGAGAGGGCGTGCGCGTCCGCGCCGCCGCCCGAGAGCGTGCCCTGCGTTTGAATCGCATCGAACGACTCGCCCGTTGCCAGCAGCGCGGCGTGAAGCGGCATGGCGGCGAGGATGTCACTTGCATACGGTACGCCGGCACTGTTGCCGTCGGCGCTTGCGAACGCTTCGATGGCGCCTTTGTGCTTTTGCAGGGCCATGCGTCCGCGGACGGCGGCGCTGAAGGCCGCATAGCGCAGCGTCAGATGCAGCACGTTGGCAGTCTTGCCGTCGAATGCGATCGCCGCGTCGGCATCGCGCAGCGGCATCGCGCGGAACGCGAGCGCCGGCGATCGCAGCGCGATCAGCGCGAGGGGCGAACGCACGGGGCCTTGCACGAGCATGCCGATATCCACCGGGCCGCTGATCGGCAGTTTCGCGGCAGCCGCCGCCATCAGCTTCAGACGCGCGATTTCGTTGCGGGCGTTGATGTGCAGGCGGAACTGCGGGTCTTTGAGATCGTAGATGCCGCCTTTCACGGATACGGGCGCGCCGGCGATCTGCGCGATCAAACCGGAGGTCGTTAAGCCGGCGCTCGTCATATCGAGCGGACCGCGCACGTTCTCGATTGCGGCGCCCACGCCGGCGATGGTGACGCGCGCGCCGCGAATCGAAGCGCTCGCGGAAAGATTGCCGTAGTAGCGCGCGTCCAGGTTGTCCAAGTAGCCCGCACGCATGCGGATCGTCGAGTTGTTGAGCGCATAGTTCACGATCTGCGGAAGCGGCACGTGCGCCGCGGTCCAGTGATGCAGCGTAAAGCCCGAGGGCGCGTCCAGAATGCCGCCGCCGCGAATCGGATATGCACCGCGGCCGTCGACGTACGCCATCGACGCGCGGTACACCGTGCGCGCTGCGGTGTGGATGTCGGCGTTAACATTGAGGCGCGCGATCTCGACGTCGCGGGCGCTGGGATCCACGCGCGTCTTGTCGAGCACGGCCATCGAACCGTCGATGACGCGCACGCGCACGTTCATCGGCGTGCCGCCTCCCGTACTCGGGCCGCCCTTGGCGAGCGCGGGCAGATTATAGGTGCCGTCGGGCTTGTGCACGACGGTGATGCGCGGGCGGTAAACGTCAACGGCGTGCAACCCATACAGGTGCGTGCTGCCGGGGAGCAGATCGTGAAGAGTGTACCGCACCTCGATGCGCGGAATGCGTGCGAGCCGCTCGCCCTTTGCGCTGACCAGCACGTCCGTTAACGTGGCTCCCGTCGCGTTTACGTGCATCCCGCCGAGCGAGACGGCAGTCCCGGTCGCGTGCCCTAAGATCGATGCAACGAGGTTGCGGGAAAGCGCGGGCTGCGAAAGCAACACGAGCACGGCCACGGCAACCGCGGCAAGCACGGTTCCAAAAACGACCGGGCGTTTGCCTCGCAGCGCATGCATCGTCCATACTTATGCCCACGGTACATGGCATTAACGTTCTTCAAGCGTTCGCTTGAACGAATAGCGTGCAAGCGCGGGATGTTGGCAAGGACGATTACGGGCCTGCGCGACAGGCCAAGAAGTCCACGTGAAGAACACCAGCAGCACGGGATGCGTACTGGCCTGCCTTAGTGCTTTTGTTGGAATTGCCGGGACTATCTTCTTACATCTTTTTCGGGCGGATTACGATACGATTCTGCTTGGCAGCTCCTCAAGCCATTGTTTGAGGGCGCGATGCAGCACGAACAGGGCGGGCGAGTAAAACAATTGCTAGACGCAGGACATCTCCAACAACATTTGGGCCGCTTGCATGCGTTGATCGACCTCGGCCTGGCCGAGACGCCGAACTATCAGCTCGTCCGGATTCTCGAAGACTGCAAGCCGGTGTTGGGCTTCGACTATGCGGAAGTCGGCTACGGCGCGGTGGAATACGTCAAAGTCTGCTCGATCGGCGACGACGGCACGAATGCCGAGCGCGCCGGCATCGGCTGGCGCGGCACGCAGCTGAACAAGCCGCAGATGGTTTTCGATGCGAAGCATGAGAACGGCACGGCGGACCATACGGCAGCGGCGTTTAAGTTACGCTCGATTCTCTTTTGGCCGATTGCCGCGGGCGGCGATTCGCGGGTGCTCGCAATCGGCTGGCAGTCACCGCGCGAACAGTCCTTGAGCGAGGACGAGATTCAATACCTCAATTTTCTGGCGGCGCTAATATCGCGGTTGTTGGACGCTGCCGAGCACCAACGCAAAATGAGCGAACGCGTTGATACGGATCCGCTTACGGGTCTGCGCAACCGCAGCGCGATTTTAGAGCACTTGGAGCAGAGCATCTCCGCAGCGCAGCGCAGCGGCGGCGAGGCCGCGGTGCTGTACCTGGACTTGAACTCGTTCAAATCGGTGAACGACACGTACGGACATGCGGTGGGCGATGCGGCATTGACCGAACTGGGTCGCCGCATGCTTTCGGTCGTGCGCAAACATGAAGTGGTCGGGCGCATCGGCGGCGACGAGTTCGCCGTCGTGGTCTCCTCGCTAAAAAGTCGTTTGGACCTGGAAGGCATTGCCGCGCGCCTGCTGCGTTCGCTCGCGGCACCGATGCTGCTCAAAGGCGTGCATCTGCACACGTCGGCAAGCATCGGTATCGCGATCTATCCGCAGGACGGCCAAACGGTCAACGAACTGCTCTCGCAAGCGGATGCCGCGATGTACAGCGCGAAGACGCGCGGCAGCAATGCGCTCGCGTTCCATGACGAAGGCCCGCAGAGAGCGAACGACCGTTTGCAGCTGCATGCAGAGCATTTCGAAAGTCAGTTTCTCTCGTGCTTTCAACCGATTGTCGCGGCGCGCACGGGCAAGCTCATCGGCACGGAAGTGCTCGTGCGCTGGCTGCAGCCCGACGGCGTGCTTGCCTCGCCGGCGCGCCTTTTACAAGCCGCGGTGGAGCAGCAGTGCTTGAGGGAATTCGAACGCATGATGCTCGCGAGCACCATGCATAAAGCCGCGGCGCTGACGCAGGCGGCGGGCCCGATTACGATTCACGTCAACGTTTGGGAGCCCGACGACGCGATTTTGGAAAGCACCACGAAGCGCGTGCCGGGGATCGCGCTGGAATGCAACGAGCGCGAGATTGCAGCCGATGCGGAGCGGTACATCGCCTTCTTCGCGGCGGCGCGCGCGGCCGGCTTCAGCGTGGGGATCGCGCAGTTCGGCTCCGCCTCGCTCTCGCTGCGCACGCTCGCGCAGATGCAGATCGACTTTGTGAAGATCGGCCCGGAATACTTTCGCGAATCGCTGGCCGGCGCGCACACCGCGCGCGGCTTGAAAACGCTCATCGATCAAGCGCACTACATGTCGTGCACCGTGATTGCCGAAGGCGTTCAAACGTCGTTGGAACAGAATCTGCTCGTGGCGAACGGCGTGGACGCGCTTCAGGGGTTTAGCATCTGCAGCCCGCTAACGCAGCAAGACTTCATCAGCTGGACGCAGTACCGGGCCTCCGCGTAGTGCTGGCACCTCCGCGCGCGCTGCATCACGTTACGCTGGTCGTCGCCGGCGAGGGGTTCGGCAAGAACGAGTTCGTTGCGCAGCGCGTGCTCGAAACGAGCGGCGCAGTCGCGCATTTTTATCCGCGCTCCGATCAACGCGCGCTGCTCGATCTCACGCATGGTCTGGTGCAGGCGCTTTGCGGCATCGCGCCCGACTTGACGACGTCGTTCGCCGGCGCCGGCGAATACGCGCGCCAGTGCGCCGAGCCGGAAGACGAACTCGGCATGTGGATGCTGCGCCACTTGCAGGGAGCGCAAGCGACGATCGTTCTGCACGACCTTGACGCGGTCGCGGATCCGGCATTCTTTGGTTTGATTCAACATTTGATTGAAGGCAGCGATGCGGCGCTGCAGTGGGTCTGCACGGCACGCAGCGACCCTCCGTTGCCGTGGGAAACGTGGCGCGCGTACGGTCTTTTAGGGGAAGTCATTACCGAAGCGGACCTGCGTTTAGAGCGCACGGACGCCTTAGCATTGGCGGATCGCTACGAGTGCGGCAGCGATGCGGCGTTGCGTCTGCTCGATGCGACCGGCGCCTGGCCGCTGGGCTTTAAGATTGCGCTGCGCGCGGGTCAGCCGCAGCCCGGCGCGACGTACGAGGATCTCGCCGAACGCATTTTCGCGCATTTTCACGAGCCGCTCAAAGAGTTGCTCGTGCAGTGCAGCGTGCTCACGGAGTTCGATCCGGCGTTCGCGGCGGCCTTAGGGCAAGCCGGCCAATGGAGCCGCATCGCCGAGCTTGCGGACGAAGGTTTGCTGCTGGTCCACAAACCGTACGGCGCCGTGCGGTATCGCGACGCGTTCCGCGCGCTGTTGGAACGCACGCTCGCCGATCGCGGCGAGGCTGCGTTGCGCGATGCGCGGGTGAATGCGGCGCGCGGGTACGAGCGTTCGGGCCGTAACGTTGTCGCGCTGCGGCTGTATTCCGCGTGGGACTGCCCGCAAGACGTGCTGCGCATCTGCGAGGAGCAAGGTTTCGAGCTCATCGAGATGGGCCATGTCGGAGCGCTCAACCGCGCGCTGGAGATCGTCGACGAAAAAACCGTTCAGACCAGCGCCGTGGCGCTCACCGTCAAGGCGATGGAAGAATCGCGCGTCGGGCGCCACGATATCGCCGAGGCCTGGTTTCTGCAGGCGATTGCAACGGCGAAGGCACGCGAAACCAAAGCGTCGATCGCCTACCGCTACGCATTGGATCTGATCCGCAACGGGCGGATCGACGGCGTAAAACACATCGAACCGTTCGCGGAAGATTGGGACCTGGTGCCCGAGCTGCGCGCCTCAATCCGCACGACGCTCGCTGTCTCGCTGGTAATGAGCGGCCGCTTCGAGGAGGCGAAAGGCGCGATCGAACAGGCGCTGGCCGTTACGCGCGAATATCCCGACAAAAACGTCGCGGCGAAAACGCTGCACCATGCCGCATGGGTTGCGCTGTTCACCGGCGACATTGAAACGGCGCGGGAGATCGCCGTGCGCGCGGTTGACGTTGCGCTGGATTGCTCGATGTACGAATGCGCGGCGCGCGCGTATAGCGTGCTTTACAATATTGCGTATGACGTCGAGGACGATCCCGCCGAAACGCAGCGGCTGCTCGAACGCATTTTAGATTGCGGGGTGAAAGCCGGCAGCGCGCCGGTACGGCTCTTCGCACTGCTCGGCATGTACGATCTGGCG
>JBHEMM010000033.1:12965-28226 GCA_046262595.1 Vulcanimicrobiaceae bacterium | reverse complement strand
TCTCATGACGGTGCTCTACGTTTGCCTGTCGATCTTCCCGATCATCGAAGTGAAAAGCACATCTGCGTTCACGGTGAAGGTGATTGCGCTGATCGTGCTGACGAATGGAGTCGGCGCCGCGATCTTCTTTCTCGCAAAACGCCGACGCGCGCATGCGCATCATCAACAGCGACGGCAGCGAAGCCGAAATGTGCGGCAACGGCATCCGTTGTCTCGCGCGCTACTTTTTCGATCGCGCCGAGGGCGCAAACCGCCGCATCGAAACGATCGCCGGGGTGATTGAAACCGCCGTCGTATCCGCGCAGCCGTTCTTGGTGCGCATCAACGTTGGTCCGCCCGTGTTTCTTCACGGTGCGCCGCTGTTCGACAATGCGGATGTTCTGACAGTGGGCAATCCGCACGCCGTCGTCTTTGTGGAATCGGCGGCGGACGCGGACCTGCTCGCGCTGGGCGCGCGCGCGCCGCACCTCAACGTGCATGCCGTTTCAGCCTCCGCGGGCGCTTTGGACGTGCGTCATCACGAGCGCGGAGCCGGTTTGACGCAGGCATGCGGAACGGGTTCGGCGGCAGCCGCTATTGCCGCGATTCGCCGCGGCATCGCGCGATCGCCGGTGACGGTGCGCGTCCCGGGCGGCGAACTGCTCGTCGAGTGGGACGGCACGAGCGATGCGTTTTTGACCGGGCCCGCGGAGCCCGTGTTCGATGCAACCATCCGTTCGTGAAGCGCTCGCCGGCGATGCGCAGCGCATTGCGCAGTTGTGCGGCCAACTCGGTTATAACGTGCCGCTCGAACACGTCGAGCATGTGCTCGCGCTGCCGCGTCCGGATAGCGCGCTGTATGTTGCGGTCGTTCCGCGCGCCGGCGTCGTCGGCTGGATCAGCGTGAGCGTTCGGCTCTCGCTGCTCTCCGGCGCTCGCGCGGAGATCGAAGGTCTGGTGGTGGAAGATGAATACCGGGGATCCGGAACCGGCACGCTTTTAGCGGCTGCGGCGGAAAGCTGGGCGCGGCGCCGCGGCTGTACGCAGGTGCGCGTTGCGTCAAATGCCGTTCGCGAACGCGCGCACCGTTTTTATCTGCGCAACGGCTACCGTGCGCTCAAAACACAAACGGTTTTCGGCAAAGACTTATGATCGGGCTTGCCTATTGTGATGCGGCTGGGCGCATCTATTTCGACGAATCGCGCGAACCGCTTGCCGACGGTGGCATCATCCGCGCCGTACAGCGCGAGGAATTGATTCCGGCGCCGCAAGGAACGGTGCCCATGGTACTCCCGGGGCGCCGGCCGCGCTTGCGCGGCGGCGTCGCGAAGCGCCGCTTTGCGCTTGCGGCGATGCTTCCGGCCGGCTATACGCGTTTGCTACTCCCGGCCTACGAGCGCGAAGGAGGCGCACCGGCGCTGCCGCTCTTCGGTTATACGTTCGCGTGCGCCGTGGACGACGAGCTGCACGTTGCCGCCATGCAGACGGACGAGCGCGACGACTGGCGCCCGCGCACCTTCGGTGAGGGCGAGCTCGAGCGGATCGTTTACGAGCGGCTGCAGAGCGACCGTTTGAACCGCGTGCTTTCTCAGGTCGCGTTGTGTTCGCGTGAGTACGGCTGCTTCACCGCGCAAAACGTATTTTTAGAGCAGGGTGAAGCGGCGCTTCCGGTTTCTCCCAAGTGCAATGCGCGGTGCGTCGGATGTATTTCGGAACAAGAACCTGAGGCGAAGTTCCCCGCACCGCAGGTTCGCATCGCTTTTGAAACGACGGCGGACGAACTGGCACGCGTTGCCGTGCACCACTTGGAGCGCGTGCCTGACGGCATCGTTTCGTTCGGCCAAGGGTGCGAGGGCGAACCGCTGCTGCGCTCGACGGTCATTGCGCAGGCAATCACCGCCATCCGCGCGCAGCGCGCCAACGGGACGATCAATCTCAACACGAACGGCAGCATGCCGTCCGCGCTGCGGCGCTGCATCGAGGCCGGCTTGCAAGCGGTCCGCATCAGTTTGAATTCGTTCCGCCCGCGCGTGTACGCGGCGTACTACCGGCCTGCTCGATACGCGCTTGACGACGTGCTGGAGTCGGTTCGCGTCGCCAGTGAAGCCGGCTTGCTCGTTTCCCTCAATCTTCTGACGCATCCGGGCGTTACCGACGAGGAAGAAGAAGTGGCGGCAATGCAGACGTTTTTGAAACGGACGCCCATCTCGATGGTGCAGACGCGCACGCTCAACATCGATCCGGAGTGGTACTTCTCGACAGTCGGCCGGCCGGCGCGCCCCATTGGAATGCGCGCGGCAATTGCGGCGATTCGCCAATGCGGCGCGGCCGTCGGCAACTTCACGCATACGCATTGATGGCCCTCGGCTACGGCGCGGTTGTTTTGGCGGGCGTGATCGCGGGCGCTCTGACGCACGGGCGTTTGGGAGCGTTCTTCGGCATGGTGACCCTCTCGGTGTTTTTGCCGGCGCTCATTTTCGAGGCGGCGTGGGGCGTGGATGCGCATGAGGTGCGCTCGCATTGGAAACCGGTCGCTCTGTTGGCGTTGCCCGGCGTCTTCATCACCGCGGGAATTATTGCGATCGTAACCCATGGGGCGGGACTTGCTTGGCAAACGGCGCTTTTGCTCGGAGCCGTCTTGAGCGCCACGGATCCGATAGCGGTGGTGGCAATCTTCCGGCAACTGCGCGTGCCCGCCGGTTTGTCGGCGATCGTTGAATCCGAGTCGCTGCTCAACGACGCAATGGCGGTGGTGCTCTACCGTGCGCTCCTTGCGGGCGCTGCGCTGTTGGCGGGCATCGGCGTTCTTGCGGGGTTGATTGCGGGTGCGGCGCTCGGCTGGCTTGCGTCGGTTGCGTTGCGCAAAGCCGTCGCGCCGTGGCTGCAATGCGCGGCAACGGCGGCCGGCGCGTACGGAAGTTACCTGTTCTGTGAACGTTGGGGATGGTCGGGCATTTTTGCCGTGATCGCATTTGCCGCCACGCTTCGGGAACTCGAGCGGCGCCGTCTGAGCGTGCAAAGCGCTCGCGCGGTCGTGCAGTTTTGGGCCAAGCTGGCCGTCATCGCGAACCTCGTGCTGTTCTTTTTGCTCGGCGCGGCCGTGGACTTTACCGAGATGCGCGCTCATATGAGCGTCGTTACCGCCACAATCGCGGCGGTTCTGCTCGCCCGCGCGGTGCTTGCCTACGGGTTGCTGCAGCTCGCGCGGGAGCGCCTTAAAGCGATGTGGATGACCGTCGTGCGCATGGCCGGCATTCGCGGTGCCCTCTGCGTGGCGCTCGCCCTGGCAACGCCGGCCGCCCTTGCCCAGCGCGCCGCGCTTGTCGATGCGACGTTCGCCGTCGCCGTACTAAGCATCGTTGCGGCCTCGCTTACGCTGCGGCGCCGTTTGGAAAAATTCGACCTTTAAGCGCCGATCTTCGAGGAAAGCGCGTCCAAAATGATCTCCGTTGTGGAGATGACCGTGATCGGATCGCCGCTGTCCAAGGATTCGAAGACTTGTTTATTCGCCGGATTGTTCACGCGCGCAATGCAGCGTGCTTTCGAAAGCCGTTTGCTGATCAGGCACACGACCAGATTGTCTTCATCGTCGCCGGTGTCCGCGACGACGACGTCCGCACGCGCCGCGCCGGCTTGCTCGAGCACCAGCGGGTCGCAGCCGTCACCGACGACGGCGACTTTTTGTTCCAAAACCTGCTCGAGCAACGCGGCTTTGCGCTCGATTTTTTCGACGAGCACCACCTCGTGGTGCTGCTTGAGCAGCGCGCGCGCTAAGTACGAACCGACTTTTCCGCCGCCGACGATCACAACAAACATTTAGCGCGCGCTTCCCACCGAGCCGTTGGGGGCGGGCCGTTCGATGTTGAAAAGCTGCGTGAACTCCGAGATGCCGTCGGGCGAAACGATCGCGTTGATTTCATCGCCCTCCGCCAGAACGGTGTCGTCCGCCGCCACGCGCACGGTTTTTCCGGTTCGCACGGCGGCAATGCGGATGCGTCCGGCGCGTTCCAGTTCGCTCACGCGTTTGCCGGCATCGTCCGCTTGGACCACGGCCGTGAGCGAGGTGACTTTGCCGAAGTCGAACGACTGCAGCGTATCCCACGGCGCTTCCATGAGCATGTCGCGAATGAGTTTCGCGCCGATGGTGGTGGGACAAACCGTGTCGATGCCGAGCTCCCGGTACATCATGCCGCGCGTCGGATCGTAAATGCGTGCGACGATTTTCTTGATGTGGAACATGCGCTGCGCGATTAAAGCAGCCATCACGTTGCGGTTATCGCCGTTCGTGACCGCAATAAAGCCCTGCGCGCTCGCAGCGCCCGCGCGTTTGAGGAGATCGTAATCGATTCCGGTACCGACGACGACATGACCCTTGAATTTTGCGCCCAAGCGTTTGAACGCGGCAGGGTTTTCATCGACGACGATCATTTCGTGGCTGTCGGCTTCGAGCAACTTCGCCAAGGTCGAGCCGACGCGGCCGCACCCCACGATGAGATAACGCATAACCGTTCGCTCTTCTGATACCTTGAGGCGGTCTCCCGTCCGGGGCAGGAGGGGGCAAGAGCCGCCCGAACTTCGGGTTGGTCGTTTTCCACCGGCGCTGCCGGGGCGTGGCTCAGCTTGGTAGAGCGCTTCGTTCGGGACGAAGAGGTCGCTGGTTCGAATCCAGTCGCCCCGACCAGTTTACTCCCTCTCTTCTTTATAAAGAGGCTCGCGGCGCGCAGCGAATTGTTTTCGAAATTCAGTCCGGCGTCGGGACGCGTTTTGCGCGCCGCCGAACAACAGTGCCGCAACCACAACCATTACTACGTCGGTGTCGAACATTTGACGGTCGCCTTGCTCGAAGAGCAAGACGAGTCTGTTTTGCAATGGCTGTGCGAGAATAACATCGATGCAGGCGAAGCGCACTCCGAACTACGGCGCGCTTTGGGCACGGGCGACGACCGCCTGTGGGAGGGTATCCTCGTGACGCCGCGCGTGCGCACCGTCGTCGCTTTAGCCGGCGAACGCGCCGGCGAGCGCAACATCGAACCGTGCGATCTGCTCGAAGCGATTCTTGCCGAAGGCGCAAGCGCCGCCGCGGGGATCCTCCGGAAAACCCGATGCACGCCTTAACGCAGTTCTTTCTGGATCTGCTGCGGCATTTCGGCTACGGCGGCCTTTTTGTAGCGATGACGCTCGCCAACATCGGGGCGCCGATCGGCAGCGAGATCATTCTTCCGGCTTCGGGTGCGTTTGCGGCGAAGGGTTATCTTTCGAACGTTTGGATCTGCATCGTGGTTGCCGTGGTTGCCGAGCTAGCGGGCCAAAGCATCGGTTACGCGGTCGGAAGATTCGGCGGGCGTCCGTTCATCGAGCGGTTCGGAAAGTACGTGCGCTTTCATAACAACGACATGGATCGCGTGCACGGCTTCTTCACGCGTTACGGCAACATTGCAATCTTTCTATGCCGTTTCGTTCCGGTGGTCCGCGGCGTGGTCGGTATTGCCGCCGGCATCGCGGAGATGCCGCTTGTGCCGTTCTATCTGTGGACGCTTCTGGGCTCCACCCTGTTCTGCGGCGGCTTTATTTATGCCGGCTATGCGCTGGGCGCGCATTCCGAAGCGCTCACCGCTTCATTCGGAAAGATCGCGCTCGGGCTGGCCGCACTCGCTGTGCTTGCAGCGGTCGCTTACGCTCTGGTCCGGCGCAGCCGTAAGGCGCAAACCAGCACTCCGTAGCCGCACGGCGAAGGAGAGCACATGCCCCTGTCTGAGACTCTGAGGCAAGTTCCCGACAGCCCGGGCGTCTATATGATGCTGGACGAGCGCGGTGACGTGCTGTACATCGGCAAAGCCGTGTCGCTGCGCAGCCGCGTGCGATCGTATTTTCAAGAGAGCGCTGCGCACCATGTGCGCACGCAGGCGATGGTGGAGCGTGTGTGCGACGTGCGCACGATCGTCGTATCGAACGAAGTCGAAGCGCTCATCCTGGAAGCGAACCTCATCAAGCGCTATCAGCCGCCGTACAACGTGCGCCTGCGCGACGATAAGCGCTATCCGTATCTCAAAGTGACGAATGAACGGTTTCCGCGCGTTGTCTTCACGCGTGTGGTCAAAGACGACGGCGCGCGCTACTTCGGCCCGTACACCAATGCGCACGGTTTGCGCGAGCTGGTCGACCTGGTGCGATTGGTGTTTCCTCTGCGCACGTGCCCCGAACCGATCGACGGGCGCCGCCGCCGCCCGTGCCTGCAGTACCACATCAAACGCTGCTTGGCTCCATGCGTGGGCTATCAGTCGCAAGCGGATTACGATCGTATGATCGAAGAAGTCGTTCTGTTTTTGGAAGGCAAACAAGACTCGCTGCTCGCGCGGCTGCAGGACGAGATGATTTTGGCTGCGCACGGCTACAACTTTGAAACAGCCGCGCGCATGCGCGACCGCATCGTCGCCGTGCGCCGCGTGACCGAAGCGCAGAAGGTGGTGTGGCGCTCGCGGCTGGATATGGATTTGGTCGCGGTGGCGCGCGCGCAAGGGCAGGCGTGCATGCAAGTGTTTTTGGTGCGCGGCGGCAAACTCATCGGTCAAGAGCATTTTATCCTGGACGGGGTGCACGAACAAGCCGATGCGGTGCTGTTCAGCGAATTCGCAAAACAGTTTTATACGGCGCGCACCGCAAGCGCGCCGGAAGCGCGCGGATCCTCACCGCTTGCGGCCGTGCGCGAAGCGCGCGACAACCAGTCACCCGTTGCGTTCAAGGTGCGCCGGTCGCGCGGCAGCGCGAGCGCGATTCCCAAAGAAATCCTCGTTCAGGCGCTGCCCGCAGACGCGAGCGTCATCGAAAGCTGGCTCACCGAGATCAAAGGCGTGCGCGTACGCATGCTCGTTCCGCAGCGCGGCGATCGTGCCGAATATATGCGGCTCGTGGAGAAGAACGCGCAGCAGAATCTCAAGGCATTTCTGGCTCATCAAGAAGTGCAGGAAAGCGCGCAAGCCCGCTCGCTCACCGAACTCGCGGACGCGCTGGAGCTGCCCGGGCCGCCGCACCGCATCGAATGCTACGACATCTCAAACATTCAAGGAACGAACCCGGTCAGTTCGATGGTTGTGTTCGTCGAAGGGCGCGCGAAGAAGAGCGAATACCGTAAGTTTAAAATTCAGTACGATAAAGGCCCGAACGACTTCGCGATGATGCAGGAAACGCTGCGCCGCCGCCTACGCTACTTGCGCGCGCGCACGGACAATACCGTCACCCCCGAACAAGCGGAACTTGCGAAAAGTGAAAAGTTTAATAAAAAGCCGGATCTGCTGCTCATCGACGGCGGCAAAGGCCAGCTCAGCGCGGTGCTCGAGGTAATGGAAGAACTTGACATGACCGGCATACCGGTGGCGGGACTTGCAAAAGAGCACGAGTGGCTGTATGTGCCGGGGCAGCCCGAGCCTATCGTGCTGCCGCCGAACTCGGCCGCGCTTCACTTGGTGATGCGCGTTCGCGACGAGGCCCACCGCTTCGCCGTGACGTTCCACCGCCAGCGGCGCGCAAAAACAATGACGCAATCGGCGCTCGATGCGCTTGCAGGGGTCGGTCCGGTACGCAAGAAGCGGCTCCTAACCGCCTTCGGTTCCCTGCCTGCGATCAAACGCGCAAGCGTGGACGAAATTGCGGCCGTCAAAGGGATGACGCCCGCTTTGGCCGCATCGGTCAAGGCCGCATTAGGAGAATAGCAGTGAACTTTCTCATACGCCTTTTCATAACGGCCATCGTTTTTTATCTTCTGCCGCGTTTCGTTCCGGGAATTCATGTCGCCGGAGCGACCGCGGCCCTCATCGCGGCGCTGATCTTCGGCATCGTGAACGCCATCATCCGTCCGCTCGTGCTGTTGCTCACGCTGCCGCTCACGCTTTTGACGCTCGGCCTTTTCGTTATCGTGGTGAACGCTTTGATGTTCATGCTCGCTGCATGGATAGCGCCGGGCTTTAAAGTCGATGGCTTCGGCCCGGCGCTTATCGGCGCGATCGTGATGATGGTTGTCGGCTTTATCGTCTCGCACACGTTCCGCGACGAGCGGGCAAGATCTACGGTTTAGCGATCAAGGTCGTATTGTTGTAGTTCCCGTAGGTCACGTCGATCTGATGACCTTGCGTCGCAACGTGCGAACTGATCGGCAACTGCGTGGCGCGATTGACCCAAAGCGTTTCGGTGAATTCGCCATCGGCCGATTTGACCGAATAACCGAGGGCACTTATGCCTTCAATCGTTTTTCGACCGAGCGGTTTGACCGCGTCGGTGCCATCCCAGCGGGCGCCGTCAACCGGCGCCGTCGCGATATGTAAAATCAGCGCCGCGTCTTGGCCGCCCGATTCGGCGATACGGTATTGTCCGCCGGGCAGCACGTCGACAGTTGCAAGCGCGCCGTTCTCGAAGCGCTCGATCACACGCACCGATTGCACGTTGCCATAGTTCGCGACCATATTTTGCAAGTCGGAGCCTGCACCGCTCGCAGCCGCCGCGATGGGGGCGGCGAGGGCCAGGGCGAGGGTCAAAGTGATGACCGTACGCATGATTGCTTCCTCCGGATTCGTGGGCTCTCCCATCGTATACCCGTCCACGCTGCGCTTCCCCACGTTCTTTCGGCCCACGCGTCTTCCGATGATCGTGCCGGCCCCGTCGAAGCGCCGCCGGAACCAAATACCAGGCAACCGTGTTATACTGCATAGCGACACTCAAACGCGGGGCTGAAATAGGTTCGACGGAAAGATCCGCGGTCACGGTAAGCAGGCGGAGTTGCGAGCTCTCCTAAAACGATCGCAAAGCGTTTACACGCAAACAACGAATACGCACTGGCTGCTTAATCTAAGTTAGCCACCGGTCGTGAGAGGTGCCCGTACCGTCTCGCTTACCGGTCAAAAATTCGGGCTGGTACGCGAATGTGATTTGAAGCGCGTACGAGACAAAGAATCTGCTGCGAACGATAAGTCCGGCTTCGGGACGTGCGTTCGACTAAGACAAATTCGAAGCTGAGCCTGGAGAAAGCTTTGGTCCGGCTTTTCGGACTCGGGGGGCAGCACCCCGACAGCTCCACCAATTTTACGCTGTGTTCCAAAAATCCACTTTGCACGTTCATTTTTATAATGCGAATTGGATTTTGGAACCGGCGTTTACTTTTTTAATTCGCGCTTGCGTCACGCGCGCGCGAGGGGCATATCTTGCCGTAGTACCTGAGCGGGAGCCGCTCAGGCCCATGAAACTTTGCGACATGGAGGCACCACGCCGCGGAGTCGCACTAGGTAACGGGACCTGAAGAAACTGCCGGAGCCGCCGCGTTCGCGAAACGCGAAATCCGAAGAGATACATCGCGCGGTCGAGGAGTTAAGATAACCGCCGGGTATATTAACTCGTATGGAATCCAAAAGCACGCCGGAGCTCCGTGCATACGAAACGGCGACGCGACCGAACGAGACAGAGATCGCGGCACTCCGCTTAGCGCGGTGCACCACCGCAGGCGATTTGGTCGGGCTTTGTCTGCACGGCAAGAGCGATAACACAAATAATGCGTACCACGCCGACACGCCCGTGTTCCGCGCTTCTACCGACAAGTCGCTGACGGCGACGTTTCTCGTGGATCTTCAGCGGTGCGCACGCCCGGACAAGTCAAGTGGCGACTATCTCGCTCTGTAAAGTGCACTCTTAGGTCATACGGCGGAGTGCTAACCTTAGAGCGTTTACGCTCCAAGAGTCGGGTATCAAATGCCGAAAAGCGACCGCATTTGAGTGTTGTGCAGCCACATGTTCATCATCCGCCGTGGATAACAACCATCGTGACGTTAGCATATGCCGCTTTAAGTATTGGGGTCTGCGGCATCCAGGCACCGGCCACGCCGTTGAGGCCTTCTTTCCCGGGCCCACGGTCGTGTGCCTCCAACGCTGATGAGCAGCAGGCCATTATTGAGCGTGCTCGCAACGCGCCATTAGATACGCGCGCGGGGCGGCTGACTGCGGCGGCAGATTTATTTTATCGGTGCACGTTTACGCGACGTGACGAAGAATCGAAAATTCAAGACTTAGACCTTTCTGAAGAGCTATACGAAGATGCCGCTGATTTCGGGCATTGCAATCAGCGTGCGTTTGCTTCACTTGCGAAGGCGAAGGGAATTATCGCGGCGATAGAAGCAGTTCCTACCGCAACGGCGACAGGTGTTGCCCCAAAAGCTTTACGTGCCCGGGTAAACGGGAAGGTTAGCGCTTGCCTCCTGCATCGGAGGCGCTACGAAAAGCGCGTCGTTGCGGGTTGACGGTGCGCAACATGCTCGAGTCTTGACAACGCATGCTTGCGGCCTTATTGCTTTTTGCAAACAAGCAGAAGCGCGTGCATCGCGCTTTATCCATCGGTGAAGTTACTGGCTCGACGTCAGCTCTGCCCCTTAGCGGCACGGCGACGGCGTTGTCAAACGGCGCTACGGCATACTTCGTTAACGGCATGTGCAAAGCGTATTGCTCGTTTCAACGATGACCTGGCATTCCGGCTCGGCGTACTACTAAGTATCTATGCGCGGCGCCGATCAGTCGACGTTGACAAATATCGTCAACAGCATGGGTACGTATTAGCAGCGCGTCGCGCGACGCGATGATATTGTGACCCGAGCGGAATTCGAAGTCGCCCACGCGGTTTGACGCCTGCGGCGTTGGCGCGTCAATCGTTCTCGCTATACGGATCCGACAAGAAATAGCGGTCTTGGCCGGGATACGCGCGCCGTATGGCGATGCGCATGGATCAGATGTTATTGCAGATCGTTGGGGCGTTTTTGCGTGGGACGCCGTTCTTTAGTTCGGCGGTGGCACCTGACAAAAAGCAACGAATCCATGACCGAACTGCGGTAAGTCGCCCGAACGCGACTTGGCCTGCCGCGGCACTCACTTTCGCCGGCTCGTATTTCTTCAGATATGCTTTCATCGTGGCGATGCTTTCACTGTTGAACGCATTCAGCCACGCGTTAAAGCGCTTCCTGCGGGGGTGTTCCGCAACGTAGCGCCCTTCGACACGCTGGGCGCGAGCAGAACGACCATCAGGCCAAATGCAACCAGTGCGATGCCTCGCGATGCTCGGGCGCGGTTCGACAGGCTCACCATGACAATGTTGATCCTTCCCGGGGATGAATTGCGTTCGGGTCAACAAACGGTATGCTCGGAAGCGTTGTGACGGTATAGCGTCAGAATCCGATGAAAGCAGGCGGTATTTCAACCGATGCTCCGCGCAAGCGCAAAAACAGTGAATGGCGCATCGGAGGCGGCTGAGCAAGCGAATTCAAGGCGCAGGGCCGCGCAATTCTCGTTTTAGGCTTTGCACCGTCGGTACCCGTGAATCGGCGTTAGGGTCGCCAAAGCCGCGCTGGCGGCCAGTGCCGTATCGGCTCACCATCAAAGCGGAACCACTCGCCCCAGTTGAGCCGCCCGCCTACAAAGTGCAGAATGACCTCAATCCGAGCGCCATCAGCATCATGCGCGAACGCGTCGACCGTATCGTAAAGCACCGTGTCGGCCCATACCGGCGTCTCGAATCGGAGATGTCCGCCGTTAAACCCATCGTCCCAGTCTTCACGTGTGATCGCAAGCGCCTTCAGTTGCGCTTTGAGCCCTTTGTCATCCGCATAAATCGCAGCGATCCCGCCGAGGAAGCCGGAGTAGCGCGATGTCAAATCGCTCATGTCGCTATTGAATGAGAGACACCCGAGGCGAAGCGGTAAAGTCGGTAACCGTCCGTAAACGGTCGCCGTACCGTAAGGAACGTTCCGGCGTCGTGCAAGTCGTTCGATGCGCCAAAGCGCGACATTGAATCGGCGGGCGTTTCGGCCATTCAGCTCCGATGACGAAGCATCAGCTCGCCGCAGTGTTTCCGTCGGAATCGAAGTACAGTCCGCCGGCGGCGCCGGCGGACTCCAGATTGAACGGTACTCGCGTGGACTGCATGACAAATGCGTGTTTGCCGGGCGTCTCAATGCGTACGATCAGCGTCGCCGGAATGGCTTGCCTGAGATGGTCGGCGAGCAGCTGCATCGCAACCGAGCGGGCCTGTTCGGCGGCTTCTTCCACGGATGACCCGCCCACGACTAGGCCGACCTCTGTGCTTTCGGCCATAAAGCCGTTTCCGGCAGGCGTGATCAGAACACGAAGAGGACCCAAAGCGAACTCCTAAAGACGAGGTAGGAACAGTATAATTTCTTTGTAAGTATGACGTCCGTACGGAATCCGGCATATATCACCCGGCGCTCCTGCAAAGGCATGGCATGGAAAACTTGCTGCTGGCCGGACTGCCGGCCGAAGAACGTACCCATCTGGAACCGTTCTTGGAACCGTGCGACCTGCTGCGGGGCAACCTGATCGCCGAACTGCGCAAGCCGGTCGAATACGTTTGGTTTCCGGAGGATTCGCTCGCGTCGAGGGTCGTTGACACAGCGGATGGCGCGACGGTCGAAGCGGGCATGATTGGGCGTGAAGGTATGGTGGGCGTCTCGACCGTTCTCACGGCAGATGCGAGCAATGCGACGGTCCTCGTGCAAGTTGAGGGCGCGGCGATGCGCATGCGCGCCGAGCACGTGCGCACGCACGTCATCGCTTCACAAAGCCCGCTGTTTTTCATCATGTTGAAGTACGTTGATGCGTTTTTAGCACTGGTGGCGCAAACGACTGCTTGCAATGCGCTGCACTCAATGGACGAGCGCCTTGCACGCTGGCTGCTCATGGTGAACGACCGCATCGCGCGGCAGGACATGTCTTTGACGCAAGAGTCCATCAGCTACATGCTGGGCGTGCGGCGTGCGACTGTGTCGCTCGCCGCCAGCGCGTTGCAGCAACGCGGCCTCATCGAATACACGCGCGGACACGTGCGCATTCTCGACCGCACCGGTCTGGAGAACCGTGCGTGCCCTTGTTATGCCGCTATAGGCGGCCTGCAACCGGCGCACATATCATAATGCGTGCGGAAAGGGCGGTGTACGGGGCTCAGCGACTGCGCGCATAGTTGGTTCGCTGCCCCATCGTAGCCGACGCAGCGCGTAATAGAATGTAAACGGCCGCTGCAATCGAATGCTGCAGATCGCGCGCGCGTCGTATGACGCGGGCGGAAAAACCTTTCCGACAAAGGCCGGCTTTCGATGTCGTTCGACCACCGTATTTTACCTGAGCCGCTTGTTACGCAACCGGCTCTCTCACCTGCGCAGCAGCTGGCCGCGCGTGAAAGCCCCGCCGATCACCGCTTAAGCGCCGAAGAACGTCGATCGGCCGAGGTGCTGATCCGGCATCTGTTCGCGAGTTCCCGCCACCATATCGACGGCGTCGAGTATGACGTCGCTTATGCACTGGCCGACGGCGCGATCGGCGGCGACATCGTGGACGTGTACCATTTCGATAACGGCAATGTCGCTCTGGCCATCGCGGACATCTCCGGTAAAGGCGCGACCGCCGCGATTCACGCGGCGCTCGTGAAGTACGGTTTGCGCTGCTATGTGTCCGAGGGACTGACGGCCGAGCGCGTTCTGCGTTCGCTCGACCGCGCGTACATTGAGAACAATGCGTTCGAGCGGACGGAGTCTTTTGCCAGCGTTTTTCTGGCGATCGTGGATCAGGATCGCCGCGCGCTCAGCTACGCGTCGGCAGGACACGAGCCCGTGATGTTGTGCCGCCCCGGGCGAAAAGTGGAAGTACTGCCCCCCACCGCGCCGCTCATCGGCGTGTTCGACGATCAGCATCATCTTTTCAAACAGCGTCATATAGAAGTCGATCCGGGCACGATCTTGGTTGCGGCAACAGACGGCGTGACGGAAGCTCGCAATTCCGGCGGCGAACTGTTCGGAATGGAACGGCTCGTGAAGACCGTCACGATCGCCGCTCAAACTGCAACGGCAATGAGCGGAATCATCGACGCCGTCCTCAGCGAGGTCAAGGCCTTTTCCGGCGGACGCTTGCGAGACGACATCGCGATTCTTGCCGTGCGCATTTTTTAGCCGTCGGCTACGGCCCGGCGTACTTGAGGTCTAACACGCGAAACACCTGACCGCCCGGGGCGCGAAAATACCGGTGAGGGCTTGCGGGATGTGAGAAGTGCTCGACGCCCGCATCGAGGAGCTTGCGCTGAACGTTTTGCGGATCCGCCGTGCGGAATTCGATCCATGCTCCGCTCAGGGTGCTGCGCTGCGTTGGCGTGTCGGCGTTAAACTCGACGCTCAACGCGCTGCCGTCCGGAAAAGAGACCAGCACAATGGGATGCGGCAATCCGAATTCTAATTCACGAACGGTGCACTGCAGCACCTCGTGAAAGAGACCGATAAACGCCTCGCGGTCGGCGGGGCGCACGAACAGATGTACGCGCGCCCCCAGACCGGAGATCATCGAGCGGCGCGCTCGGCGAGTGCGGCTGCGGCCGGCGCGAATGCGCTACGGTCGAAGAACAGCTCGACGCTTTGGATCCGTTCGCCGTTAAAGGCGATGAGCTCGAAGCAAGGCACCGAGCCTGCCTGCGTGTTCGTAACGAAGTCATACAGTACGCACGCTTGGCCGTCGTCCGCGAATGCGGCGCGGATCTCGCTGCGTTCCCACACGGGCGCCATGCGCCGGAGCGCCTCGATGAATGCGGGCTTGGATTGCAACGCGGCAAAGGGCCCTTTGAACGTCACATCATCCGCGAGCAGGCCGTCAAGCACGCCGTACTCTTTGTCGCCTGCCGCCGCGATGTAGCGAAGTGCGGCGGCTTTCCGGTCAAATGTTGTTTGCAAAAGCGTTCCTCCAGAAGTCGGGTCCGTTCGTGCATTCTAACATGTTGGTTTAAAAAATCAAGTAGTTTGACAAAAGCCTAAACCAGCATCATACTGCATGCATGAAATCGTACGGCCAGTTCTGCGCGGTCGCCAAAGCGCTCGACGTCATCGGCGACCGCTGGACGCTGCTCATCGTGCGCGAACTGATGAGCCGCGGGCAGGCGCGCTATACCGATCTGAAGGCGGGCCTACCCGGCATCGCCTCCAACCTGCTGGCCGAACGCTTGCGCGCTCTAGAGTCGGACGGTTTATTGACCCGCACCGATGTCCCGCCGCCCGTCGCCTCAACGCTCTACGCCTTAACCGGTCGCGGCGAAGCGCTCCGCCCCGTGCTCACGGAGATCGGGCGCTGGGGCGCGCCGCTTTTGGGTGCGGCGTCGAGGTCGGATGAGGTGCGCGGGTACTGGATCGGGTTGCCTGCCGAACTGTATTTGACCGACGGCGCGCCGTCCGAGCCGCCGGGGTCGCGCCCCGGTCCCCCCCTCGCCCGTCC